>NZ_JBDPZC010000010.1:0-181806 GCF_039872765.1 Roseateles flavus
CGTGATGGACCACCCCCTACCGGCTTCGCCGGCCCCCTCAAGGGGGCAACACCGGCCGCCCGGCGGAGCCGGATCGGCGGTGTTCGCGCGGGGCGAGCGCCGGCTGCGCCGAGCGCTCTTTGCGTGGAGCGAGGTGACTGGCCATGAGTGATGAGACTGGCGTGATGGCCCCCCTACCGGCTTCGCCGGCCCCCTCAAGGGGGCAACACCGGCCGCCCGGCGGAGCCGGATCGGCGGTGTTCGCGCGGGGCGAGCGCCGGCTGCGCCGAGCGCTCTTTGCATGGAGCGAGGTGACTGGCCATGAGTGATGAGAGCTGGGGATTCGCGCTGCCGGCCTTCAAGCCGGAGGAGGCGCTTCTGAAACTGCGGCGGGACCTGCGCGAGCTGGGCCTGACGGAACGGGACGGGTGCTTCGAGCGGCGCGGCTCGGCGATCGCCCGGGCAGCGGTGGACGGCTCGACGCTGAAGGTGGCGATCGTGAAGCGGCCGGCGCGCACGCCCGAATGGACTGAGAAGACGGTCAAGGACAGCGCGCAGCAGCGCGACTTCCTGGCCCTGGTGAAGAAAAACCTCTCTGGCTGGAGTGATGCCGATGAGTGAGTTCTACGATGCCCTGGAGGCCCGCGACCCGCAGCTGCGCGAGGCCGCGCTGATGGCGGCGCTGCCGCGGCAGGTGGCGCAGGCGCAGGCGAACACAAGGGCCTTTGCGGAACTGCTGGCCGGCGTTGACGCCGCCCGCATCGATTCCCGTGCAGCCCTGGCCCGGCTGCCGGTCACGCGCAAGTCCGAGCTGCTGGCGCGCCAGCAGGCGGTGCGCGCCGGGGGCGGCGATGCCTTCGGGGGCTTCTCGGCCATCGGCTGGGGCGCGGCGCGGCGGGTGTTCCAGTCGCCCGGCACGATCTATGAGCCTGAAGGCGCGAGGCCCGACTACTGGCGCATGGCTCGCGCCCTGCATGCCGCCGGCCTGCGCGGCGGGGAGCTGCTGCACAACTGCTTCAGCTACCACCTGACCCCGGCCGGCTCCATGATGGAAGGCGGCGCGCATGCGCTGGGCTGCACGGTCTTCCCGGGCGGCGTGGGCAACACCGAGCTGCAGCTGCAGGCCATGGCCGAGCTGCGGCCCACCGGCTACATCGGCACGCCCAGCTTCCTCAAGATCCTCGTCGAGAAGGCCGCGGAGTCTGGCCAGGCGCTGAGCCTGCGCAAGGCCCTGGTCAGCGGCGAGGCCTTCCCCTCGGCTCTGAGGGACTGGTTGCTGGAGCGAGGCATTGCCGGCTACCAGTGCTATGCCACGGCCGATCTGGGCCTGATCGCCTACGAGACCCCGGCCCGCGAAGGCCTGGTGCTGGACGAGGGCGTGATCGTCGAGATCGTGCGCCCGGGCACCGGGGATCCGGTGGCCGAGGGCGAGGTGGGCGAGGTGGTGGTGACCACGCTGAACCCGGACTATCCGCTGATCCGCTTCGGCACGGGTGATCTCTCCGCCCTGATGCCCGGCACCTGCCCCACGGGCCGCACGAACGCCCGCATCAAGGGCTGGATGGGCCGAGCGGACCAGAGCGCCAAGGTGCGCGGCATGTTCGTGCACGCCGGTCAGGTGGGCGAGGTGCTCAAGCGCTTCCCCATGCTGGGCCGGGGCCGCCTGGTGGTGGAGGGCGAGCTGGCCCAGGATCGCATGCGCCTCGAAGTGGAGCTGGCCAGCGTGCCGGAAGGCCTGGCGGATCTGCTGGTCTCGGCCCTGCGCGACGTCACCAAGCTGCGCGGCGAAGTGCAGTTCGTGCCTCCCGGCCGCCTGCCCAATGACGGCCGGGTGATCGAGGACCGGCGCAAGTTCGACTGAGGGACCCGCGGCGGGCATCCGGCCGTCGCTTGTGTGCACTAGGTGCCCACATTCGTAGTTTCCGATGTGCGGATCAGCAGCGGCTCAACTAGCATGTCGCTGCCCCTGGCCACAACAAAGGAGACAGCCATGCGAACCCGTCCGACTGCCCTCGGCATGATCACCCTTGCCAGCCTGATGGCGCTGCCCCTGGCTGCCCGGGCCGACTACCCCGAGAAGCCCATCACCATCGTCGTGCCCTTCTCGGCCGGCGGCCCCACCGACAAGGTGGCCCGCGACCTCGCGGAGTCCCTGCGCAAGACGCTCAATGCCACGCTGGTGATCGAGAACGTCGGCGGCGCCGGCGGCACCCTCGGCGCCACCAAGGTGGCCAAGGCCGCGCCGGACGGCTATACCGTGCTGCTGCACCACATCGGCATGGCGACCTCGCCGGCCCTCTACCGCAACCTGCAGTACAAGACCCTGGACGACTTCGAGTACCTGGGCCTGATCAACGAGGTGCCCATGACCCTGGTGGCCAAGCCCACCATGGCCGCCGCGAACTACGGCGAGCTGGCCAAGTGGATCGCCGCCAACAAGGAGAAGGTCAACCTGGCCAATGCGGGCCTGGGCTCGGCCTCCCATCTGTGCGGCCTGCTGTTCCAGAGCACCATCAAGATCGACATGACCACCGTGCCGTACAAAGGCACCGGCCCGGCCATGACGGACCTGATCGGCGGTCAGGTCGACATCATGTGCGACCAGACCACCAACACCAGCTCGCAGATCGAAGGCGGCAAGATCAAGGCCTATGCCGTGACCTCCACCAAGCGCCTCGGCAGCCCGGCCCTGGCCAAGCTGCCCACGCTGGACGAGCTGGGCCTCAAGGGCTTCAACGTGGCCATCTGGCACGGTCTCTATGCGCCCAAGGGCACGCCCAAGCCCGTGCTGGACAAGCTCAATGCCGGCCTCAAGAAGGCCCTGCAGGACCCGGATCTGCACAAGCGCCAGGAGGCCCTGGGCGCGGTGATCGTGCAGGACGGGCGCGTCAACCCGGCCGAGCACAAGAAGTTCGTGACGGACGAGATCGCCAAGTGGGGCGTGGTGATCAAGGCGGCCGGCCAGTACGCAGATTGAGGGGCCGCGTCCCGATGAGCGCTTCTCTTCACGCCAGCGACGTGACCGATGCGGCGAGGCTGCCGCGTCGCCACTGGCTGGGCCTGAGCCTGGGCCTGGGGCTGGCGCTGGCCGCGCGGGGCGGCCTGGCCACCCCCGCTGCCGGCGTGCCCGCCACCGACAAGCGCCTGCCCGCCCTCATTCCCGACGACGTGCTGCTGGACTACCAGCGCTTCCTGGCGGGCCGGGACGCTGTGGGCATCAGCGACTTCGGCGGCCCGCATGCGCGCCGTGACGTGATCGAGGTGCTGCTGATGCAGCAGGCCCTGGCCCTGCAGGACAGCGAGCTGCGCCTGGGCCTGACGCCCATGCCCACCAGCCAGCGCCTGCAGGCCGAGCTGCGCTCCGGCCATGCCGCCTGCAGTGCGACCAGCTACTGGCGCGAGGACTTCCCCCAGGCGGACGGCCTGCTGTTCAGCGACGCCCTGCTGGGCGAAGGCGAGTTCGAGGTCGGCTTCTACACCACGCCGGAGAACGAACGGGCCCTGTCCGCCCGCAGCCTGCGCGATCTGCAGGGCCTGCGCGTGCTCAGCAACCGCAGCTGGCGCGTGGACTGGCTGACGCTGGAGCAGCTGGGCTTCACCGAGCTCCAGCACGTGGCCAGCTGGAATCTGATGCCGCGCATGGTGCAGCAGGGCCGCGCCGACCTGCTGCTGGCGCCCTTCCAGCCCACGTCGGATCTCTCCATGACCGTGGAGGGCGTTCGCCTGGTGCCGGTGCCCGGCCTGAAGCTGCGCATGCGGGGCACGCGGCATTTCCTGGTCTCCCGCACGCACCCGCTGGGGCCACGGCTGCGCGAGCAGCTCAATGCGGGCCTGGCCCGGCTGCGGCAGCAGGGCGTGGTCCGCCGCGCCTACGAGCAGTGCGGCTTCTTCAATGCCCGCGTGGCGGGATGGGCGCGGCTCTGAGCCGCCCGCTGCCGCAGGTCTTCAGCCCGGCAGCTCCACCAGCACGAACTGCTTTCGCACCGGCTCGATCACCTCGAACTCGCCACGAAACCCGGGCGGGATGACCGCACCTTCGCCAGGACCCACCTCGGTGCGGCTGCCGTCGGTGCCATGCAGGCAGACGCGGCCCTCCAGCACGTGGAAGTACTCCTGCTTGCCGGGCGCGAACTCGATGCGCCAGCGCCCCACCTCGCAGGCCCACACGCCCGCGCTCATGGGGCCGGCCTCGTGCATCAGCCAGGTCTGGCGCTGCGGCGCGCCCTCGACGCGGCGGTCCTCGCGCGGCTGGTCCCGTTGCGGGGGCAGGCCCTCGGTGCCGGTGATGGGGATGATGCGGGGAGCGGTGCTCATGGGATGCGCCTCCTCTCAGGCCTCGGCCGCGGTGCAGACCACGGCGAGCTTGTTGCCGTCGAGGTCGCGGAAGTAGGCGGCGTAGAAATTCGGGGCGTAGTCACGCAGGCCCGGCTTGCCCTCGCAGCGGCCGCCAGCGGCCAGGGCGGCCGCGTGCACCGCGTCCACCTGGGCGCGCGTGGCGGCGGCCAGGGCCAGCATGCTGCCATTGCCCGCCGTGGCGGGGGCGTCGTCGTAGGGCTTGCAGATCCAGAGGAAGGCCTTGGCATCGGGGGCGTCCGGGCCGTAGCCGCAGAACTCGTCGTCGGCATAGGTGGACTTGAGGCCCAGCGGTGCCAGCACGGCGTCGTAGAAGCGCCGGGCGGCCTGGCGGTCGTTGCTGCCCAGGGTGGCGTAGGAAAGCATGGCGGGTCCTTCTGAAACGGGAGCAGGCGGAGAGGGGGTCAGGTCATGCGCAGCGGAATGGTGACCGGGCCGTCGTTGACCAGGTGCACCTGCATGTCTGCGCCGAACTCGCCGCTTTGTACCAGCGGGTGCTGGCCGCGCGCGAAGCTCAGGCAATGCTCGTAGAGCCGGCGGCCCAGCTCGGCCGGCGCGGCGCCGGTGAAGCTGGGGCGGTTGCCGCTGCTGGTGTCGGCCGCCAGGGTGAACTGCGAGACGATCAGCAGGCCGCCGCCGACGTCCTGGACGCTGCGGTTCATCTTGCCCGCCTCGTCGCTGAAGACGCGCAGCTTGAGCACCTTCTGGACGAGCTTCTCGGCGACGGCCTCGGTGTCGCCAGGCTCGGCGCAGACCAGCACCAGGAAGCCGGCACCGATCTGGCCCGTGATGCGGCCGGCCACTTCGACGCGCGCTTCGCGCACGCGCTGCAGGATCGCGATCATGGGCCGATGCCCTCCTGGTCCTTGGGGTCGTTGAAATGCGCCTCGACGTCCATGGGCAGCAGCTGGATGCTGGCCCGCAGGCCCGGCACGGCGGCCATCAGCGCGCGCTCCACGGCGCCGCGCTCGGCCGCCGCCTGGCCCAGGGACCAGCCGGCGGGCATGTGCATGTGCATGTCCACGTAGCGGCGCGCGCCCGAGACGCGGGTGGCGATGTGGTCGAAGCGCACCTGCTGGTGGCTGCAGCGCTCCAGCACCGCGTGAATGGCGGCCTGGCTCTCGGCGTCCAGGGCCTCGTCCATCAGGCCCGCGGCGGATTCCATCACCAGCAGCGCGCCCTCGCGCAGGATGTTCAGGGCCACCAGCACCGCGATCACCGGGTCCAGCCACAGCCAGCCCGTGAGCATCACGCCGATCAGGCCGGCGACCACGCCGATGGAGGTCCAGACGTCGGTGAAGAGGTGGCGGGCGTCGGCCTCCAGGGCCATGGAGCGGTGCTCGCGGGCCTTCTTGAGCATGGCCCAGGCCAGGCCGCCGTTGAGCGCCGAGCTGACCAGGGACAGCACCATGCCCAGCCCCAGCTGTTCCACGGGCTGCGGGCTCAGCAGCCGGTGCACGGCGGCCCAGATGATGCCGGCCGCCGCCGCGAAGATCAGCACGCCCTCGAAGCCGCTGGAGAAGTACTCGGCCTTGTGGTGGCCGAAAGGGTGGTCCTCGTCCGGCGGGCGCTGGGCCACGGTCACCATGGCCAGCGCGAACATGGCGCCGGCCAGGTTGACCAGGGACTCCAGGGCGTCCGAGAGCAGGGAGACGGAGTCCGTCCAGTACCAGGCCCCGGTCTTCAGGGCGATGGTGACGGCGGCCACCGCGATGGAGAGCTTGAGGTAGCTGCTGACTTGCATGATGGACCGGATTCTCGCCGCAGGCAGGCTTGCCTTTTTGCAATGCGAACGGTTCGTCTTTCGTGAATGCTGCGTCCGCTGCCGCCAAGGTGGCGGTCCTACAATCGCCGCGAGTTCCGCGGGCTCGTCTGTCCCTCCCGCGTTTTCTGCCGAGCAGCCCCATGAAGAACGATCCCGCCCTGCACACCGACGTGTCCCACATCGCCCCGCGCGAGAAGGCCGAGATCCTGTCCCAGGCGCTGCCCTACATCCGCAAGTTCCACGGCAAGACCATCGTGATCAAGTACGGCGGCAACGCCATGACCGACCCGGTGCTGCAGCAGGACTTCGCCGAGGACGTGGTGCTGCTCAAGCTGGTCGGCATGAACCCCGTGGTGGTGCATGGCGGCGGCCCGCAGATCGAGGAACTGCTGACCAAGCTGGGCAAGAAGGGCCACTTCATCCAGGGCATGCGCGTCACCGACAAGGAGACCATGGACGTGGTCGAGTGGGTGCTGGCCGGCGAGGTGCAGCAGGACGTGGTCGGTCTGATCAACGCCGCCGGCGGCAAGGCCGTGGGCCTGACCGGTCGTGACGGCGGCATGATCCGCGCCAAGAAGCTCAAGGTCCAGGACAAGGACGACCCCAGCAAGGAGCACGACATCGGCCAGGTCGGGGACATCGTCTCCATCGACCCCAGCGTGGTGAAGGCCCTGCAGGACGACCAGTTCATCCCCGTCGTCAGCCCCATCGGCTTTGGCGAGAACAACGAGAGCTACAACATCAACGCTGATGTCGTGGCCGCCAAGCTCGCCACCGTGCTGCAGGCCGAGAAGCTGCTGATGCTCACCAACATCCGCGGCGTGCTGGACAAGGAAGGCCAGTTGATGACCGAGCTCACGCCCCGCCGCATCGACGAGCTGGTGGCCGATGGCACCATCAGTGGCGGCATGATCCCCAAGATCGCCGGCGCCATCGACGCGGCCAAGAGCGGCGTCAACGCGGTGCACATCATTGACGGCCGCGTGCCGCACGCCATGCTGCTGGAGATCCTGTCCGACCAGGCCTACGGCACCATGATCCGCTCGCACTGAGCCGCGGGCCTGATGCGGCGCCCACCCCTGCGCCACGCCGGCCGGGCTCGCCAGCATGGCGAGGGGCCGGTCTGGCTCTTCGATCTGGACAACACCCTGCACAACGCCTCGGACCGGGTGTTCGCCGCGCTCAATGTGGCCATGACGGCCTACATCGAGCAGCACCTGGGCGTCGACACGGCCGAGGCCAACCGCCTGCGCCGCCTCTACTGGGCCCGCTACGGCGCCACGCTGACCGGCCTGGTGCGCCACCACGGCGTGAACGCCGCGCACTTCCTGGCGCAGACCCACGCGCTGCCCGGCATGGAGGCGCACCTGCACGGCCATGCCCATGACCTGGCGGCACTGGCCCGCCTGCCCGGCCGCAAGTTCCTGCTGACCAACGGGCCCGGCGCCTATGCCTGGCGGGTGCTGCACGCGGTGGGCCTGGCCCATGCCTTCGAGGGCGTGATCGCGCTGGAGCAGATGGCCATGTTCGGCCAGCTGCGGCCCAAGCCGGATCGGCGCATGTTCCGCCATGTCCTGGCGCGTCTGAAGCTGGAACCCACGCGCTGCGTACTGGTCGAGGACAGCCTGATGCACCAGAAGGCCGCCCGCTCGCTGGGACTGCGCACCGTCTGGATCCAGCGCTGGACCAAGGCCTCCGTGCATGGCCCCGAGGCCCACCTGCCGCTGCGGCGCCGTCCGGCCTATGTGGACCAGCGCATCCACGGCCTGGGCGATCTGCGCTGGCGTGCACTCGTCCACGCTCCCGGCCGGCACGGAGGGGGTTTTCCATAGCCCCCCGATCACCCGATGCCAACGGCCTGTTTTTGACGGTAGCATCCGCCACGCAGAAGCAGCGGTGCGTCTGCCCCGCACAGCCGGGTACAGAAGAACGACAAGCCCATGTCATTGTTCAGCGTTCTGATCGTCGAAGACCAGGTCCGGTTCCGGGAAGCCTTCGAGAAATCCCTGTCCCAGGCCAGTGACATCCGTCTGCTGGGCATGGCGTCCGACCTGCAGCAGGGCCGGCGCATGTTCGACCAGCTGCGCCCCGACGTGCTCCTGGTGGACCTGGACCTCCCCGGCGGCAGCGGCATCGAGCTCATCCGCCATGCGGCCCAGGCCCATCCCGACTGCGAGGTCATGGTGATCTCGGTCTTCGGTGACGAGCAGCACGTGCTGTCCAGCATCGAGGCCGGCGCCACCGGCTACCTGCTCAAGGACAGCCTTGCCCTGGACCTCCCCGACCAGCTGCGCGCGCTGCGCAGCGGCGGCAGCCCCATCAGCCCCGTCATCGCCCGCCGGCTGCTGCTGCGCCTGAATGCCGGCACCCAGCATCTGCAGGGCCTGCCGCCCGAGACGGGCGCGGCGCCGCTGGACGAAAACGTCATCGCCCTGTCCGAGCAGGAATCCCGCGTGCTGCACCTGGCGGCCAAGGGCTTCACCTTCGACGAGATCGCGCAGTTCCTGCAGGTCTCGCCGCATACCGTCATGACCTATGTCAAGCGCATCTACCGCAAGCTGCAGGTGCGCTCCAAGGTCGAGGCCATCTACGAGGCGCGCCGCCTGGGCTGGCTGCGCGACTGAATCGACGGACCCACACAGGCCCGCGAGGGCCTGAAGATGGCCGAGGGCGCCACGGGCCTGTGCCAGAATCCACAGCGCCATGCACGTCGCCGCCTCCCCCGATCTGGACCCCGAAGACCCTGCCGCCGGTGCCCCCGAAGCGGCAGCGCCCGAGACCAAGCGCCGCACCCGCCCGAAGCCGGGCGAGCGCCGGGTGCAGATCCTGCAGACCCTGGCCAGCATGCTGGAGCAGCCCGGCGCCGAGCGCGTGACCACCGCCGCGCTGGCCGGCCGCCTGGAAGTCAGCGAGGCCGCGCTGTACCGCCACTTCGCCAGCAAGGCCCAGATGTTCGAGGGTCTGATCGAATTCATCGAGTCCAGCATCTACACCCTGCTGAACCAGATCACCGAGCGCGAGGCCACCGGCCTCGTGCAGGCGCAGCGCATCGTCTCGGTGCTGCTGCAGTTCGGCGAGCGCAACCCGGGCATGAGCCGGGTGATGGTGGGGGACGCCCTCGTCTACGAGAACGAGCGGCTGATCCAGCGCATGAACCTGTTCTTTGATCGCGTCGAGGCCACGTTGCGGCAGGTGCTGCGTCAGGCCGCCGAGGCCGAGGGCTCCGAGACCCCGACGGTGCAGGCCAATGCCCAGGCCTCGGTGCTGGTGAGCTTCATCATCGGCCGGCTGCAGCGCTATGCCCGTTCAGGCTTCAAGCGCATGCCCACCGAGCAGCTGGACGTCGCCCTGGCCCTGCTGACGCGTTGAGTCAGTGGCCCGCGCGGGCCGCTTGGGCCGCTTGGGCCGCTTGGGCCGCTTGGGCCGCTTGGGCCGCTTGGGCCGCTTGGGCCGCGTTTTACCTCTCATGCCCCGGTCCGCCGGGAAGACTGCCATGTCCACCGATGCCCTTGCCCAGTTCCTGAACCGCGCGGAAAGCCTGCTGGCCCGCGCGGAGTCCCTGCTGCCGCCGCAGCTCGGCGCGCCCGACTGGTCCGCCTCCAGCGCCTTCCGCTACCGCCGCCGGCGCGGCGTGCCGGTGCTGGAACCGGTGCGCCATGTGGCCACCATCCGGCTGGAGGCGCTGAAGGAGGTCGACGCCCAGAAGGAGCGCCTGTTGCAGAACAGCCGCCAGTTCGTTCAGGGCCGCCCGGCCAACAACGTGCTGCTGACCGGCGCGCGCGGCACGGGCAAGAGCTCGCTGATCAAGGCGGTGCTCAACGAGTTCTCGGACCAGGGCCTGCGCCTCATCGAGGTGGACAAGGCCGACCTCGTGGACCTGCCCGACCTCGTCGACCTGGTGGCCGAGCGCCCCGAGCGTTTCATCATCTTCTGCGACGACCTCAGCTTCGAGGAAGGCGAGGCCGGCTACAAGGCGCTGAAGTCCATGCTGGACGGCTCCATCGCCGCCGCGAGCGACAACGTGCTGATCTACGCCACCAGCAACCGCCGCCATCTGCTGCCCGAGCAGATGCGCGACAACCTCGCGGCCCGCGTCGACGAGAACGGCGAGCTGCACCCCGGCGAGGCCATCGAGGAGAAGGTGAGCCTGTCCGAGCGCTTCGGCCTGTGGATCAGCTTCTATCCCTTCAGCCAGCAGGAATACCTGGCCATCGCGGCCCAGTGGCTGCGGCACTTCGGCCTGGACGAGGCCGCCATCGCGGCCGCACGCCAGCCGGCGCTGGTCTGGGCCCTGGAGCGCGGCTCGCGCTCCGGCCGCGTGGCCTACCAGTTCGCCCGTGACCTGGCCGGGCGAGGGGGCCCCGACGCCGCGGCAGCGGCCCCTGCGGGCGACGCGCCCATCCCCGATGACCTGGACCAGGCCTGACCCCATGAAGAACGAATCGACGACGACCGCCTACCCCGCCGACCGCGTGCCCGTGGACGTGGCGGTGGGCGTGCTGGTGCAGCGCGACGCGCAAGGCCGCGAGGCCGACTTCCTGCTGACCTCCCGCCCCGAGGGCAAGGTCTACGCCGGCTACTGGGAATACCCGGGCGGCAAGCTGGAGGCCGGCGAGACCGTGGAGCAGGCCCTGCGCCGCGAGCTGCACGAGGAGCTGGGCATCACCATCGGCGCGGCCCACCCTTGGAAGATCGAGGTGATGGACTACCCCCACGCCCGCGTGCGCCTGCACTTCTGCAAGGTCTACGACTGGCAGGGCGAGTTCGAGATGCGCGAGGGCCAGCAGATGGCCTGGCAGGGCCTGCCGGTGACGGTGCAGCCCGTGCTGCCGGGCACCATTCCCGTGCTGCAGTGGTTCGCCGCCGAGCGCGGCTTTCAGGGGGCCACCCACCATGGCTGAGTACACTGCCGCCATGGATTGGCTGGATCAGATCAAGTGGGACGAGCAGGGCCTGGTGCCCGTCATCGCCCAGGAGCGCGACACGGGCGATGTGCTCATGTTCGCCTGGATGAACCGCGAGGCCCTGCGCCTCACCGCGGAGAAGGGCGAGGCCGTCTACTGGAGCCGCTCGCGCCAGAAGCTGTGGCACAAGGGCGAGGAGTCCGGCCACATCCAGCAGGTGCACGAGATGCGCCTGGACTGCGACAACGACGTCGTCCTGCTCAAGATCACCCAGCGCGGCCACGAGCCCGGCATCGCCTGCCACACCGGCCGCCACAGCTGCTTCTTCCAGCGCCTGGACGGCCAGCAGTGGACCGCCGTGGAGCCAGTGCTCAAGGACCCACACCAGATCTACAGCAAGTGAGCGCGATGAACGGCAATGACATCCTGGCCCGCCTGGGCGAGACCATCGATTCCCGCAAGCCCGAGGCCGGCGGCGACCCGTCGGCGAGCTATGTGGCCAAGCTCTTCCACAAGGGCCTGGACAGCATCCTGAAGAAGATCGGCGAGGAAGCCACCGAGGTCGTGCTGGCCGCCAAGGATGGCGACCCCGCCAAGCTCACCTACGAAGTGGCCGACCTCTGGTTCCACTCCATGATCGCCCTCAGCGCCCTGGGCCTGAAGCCGGCGGACGTGCTGAACGAGCTGGCGCGGCGCGAGGGGCTGTCGGGGTTGGAGGAGTTTGCGGCGCGGCCCAAGGGCTGAGCGCAGGCGCAAGGGGACGGAACGAGCTGAAGAACAGGCCGCCGTCGAGGATCAGCACAGTCCAGGGAGGACACGCGATGGAACACACACTGCACCGGCCGGCCCGGCCCGAGATGACGGCACAGCGGGAGCAAAGCCTGCGCCAGCTGACGCTGACGATGTATCTGCTCTACGGCTTCAGCCTGTTCACCGGCCTGCCGGTGGTGGTGGCGCTGATGCTGAACTACGTGCGCCTGTCGGAAAGCCGGGGCACGATCTATCACAGCCATCTGCGCTGGGCGCTGCACACCTTCTGGTGGGGCATGGCCTGGACGCTCCTGGGCTGGTGCATGCTGGCCCTGGGTGCAGGCAGCATCCTGAACCTGATCTACGGCGGCCTTGAGCCTTCCGACCTGGTCCGGCACTTCGCGGGCTTCAGCGGAACCGGCATGGTTGTGCTGGCGTTGAACTGGCTCTGGCTGCTGTCCCGCCTTGTGCGCGGCTTGCTGAACTGGAACGAATATCGCCGCATGCGGTAACGGACCGCATGCCCAGCCCTGCAAAGAGGAACCCATGTCCCACGACCCCAACTGCATCTTCTGCAAGATCATCGCCGGCCAGATCCCCTCGAAGAAGGTCTACGAGGATGAGGAGCTGCTGGCCTTCCATGACATCCACCCCTGGGCGCCGGTCCATGTGCTGATCATCCCCAAGCTGCATATCGCCAGCATGGTGGAGCTGACGGAGGCTCATGCGCCGCTGCTGGGCAAGATGAGCGTGCTCGCACCCAAGCTGATGAAGGAGTTGGGCGTGAGCAACGGTTTCCGCACGGTGATCAACACCGGGCCGGACGGCGGGCAGGAGGTCTACCACCTGCACATGCATGCCATGGGCGGGCCCAGGCCGTGGCTGAAGGGCTGACGGCGCCTTCTTGAAACTTTGATGAATCAGGGGCATCTGTCCAGTCGCAAGGGACTGTCATGGCAGGCGCCTAGAATCGAGCATTCGCTTTTGAGGAGACCACGATGGGTGGACTGAGCATTTGGCACTGGCTGATCGTGCTGGTGGTGGTGGTGATGGTGTTCGGCACCAAGAAGTTGCGCAATGTGGGCTCGGACCTCGGCGCGGCGGTCAAGGGCTTCAAGGACGGCATGAAGGACGGTTCCGCCGCTGACGCCCCCGCTCAGCAGGTGAGCCACAACAAGGCGCAGGACCCGAACACGGTCGACGTCGACGCCAAGACCAAGTCCTGAGCTGAGCACGGATGATTGATTTCGGCTTTGACAAGCTGGCGCTGATCGGCGCCGTGGCCCTGATCGTGATCGGACCGGAGCGCCTGCCCAAGGTGGCGCGCACGGCTGGTCATCTCATGGGCAAGGCCCGGCGCTATGTGGCCGAGGTCAAGGCCGAGGTCAACCGCTCCATGGAGCTCGAAGAGCTCAAGAAGATGAAGGGCCAGTTCGAGGACGCTGCGCGCGACGTCGAACAGAGCGTCCAGCAGGAAGTCAATTCCGCCACCCAGGCCTTTGACCAGACCTGGCAGAGCATTGGCGGCGAGGGCAGCAGCTATGAGCCGCTGCCGCCCAGCTATCGCCACCCGGGCAAGAAGTGGCGCGTCAAGCGCGGCGCGGTGCCGCTCTGGTACAAGAAGCAGCAGGGAGTGCGCCGCCATGTGCAGTCCGGTGCGGCGCGCGTGGCCCGGTTCCGCCCTTCCTCGCGATTCTGATCCTGCCCTGACAAGCCGAGAAGGCGTCCCTTCCCATGAGTTCCTCTCCCGAAGACGAACTGGCTGGCACCGAGCAGCCCTTCGTGTCGCACCTGATCGAGCTGCGTGATCGCCTGATCCGCGCGCTGCTGGCCATCGGCGTGGCCTTCGGCCTGCTGTGCCTCTATCCCGGCCCTGCCGGCCTCTACGACCTGCTGGCGGCGCCGCTCGTGGCGCATCTGCCCAAGGGCTCGTCGATGATCGCCACCAATGTGCTCTCGCCCTTCCTGGTGCCGCTGAAGATCACGATGCTGGCGGGCTTCCTCGTGGCGCTGCCGGTGGTGCTGTACCAGGTCTGGGCCTTCGTGGCGCCTGGGCTCTATTCGCACGAGAAGCGTCTGGTCCTGCCCCTGGTGGTCTCCAGCACAGTGCTCTTCTTCATCGGCGTGGCCTTCTGCTATTTCTTCGTCTTCGGCCAGGTCTTCAAGTTCATCCAGGGCTTTGCGCCCAAGAGCATCATGGCGGCGCCGGACATCGAGGCCTACCTGGGCTTCGTGATGACCATGTTCATCGCCTTCGGTGCGGCCTTCGAGGTGCCCGTGGTGGTGGTGGTGCTGGCCCGCATGGGCCTGGTGACGGTCGAGAAGCTGCGCGAGTTCCGGGGCTACTTCATCGTGCTGGCCTTCGTGATCGCGGCCATCATCACGCCCCCGGACATCGTCTCCCAGCTGGCCCTGGCCATCCCCATGTGCCTGCTGTACGAGCTGGGCATCTGGTCCGCCGGCGCCTTCATTCGCGCCACCAAGGCCCCCGACGACACCGACGACGCCAAGGACGCCGCGGGCTGACCGCCCGCCCCGGCAAACGGCCAAGCGCGGGCCTTCCCGCTGCCTGACGCCTCAGTTCGGGTTGTCTTCCGCCTTGGGCCGCGGCCGCTGGCCGACCTTCAGCACGAAGGCCTTGCGCTCGGCGCCGCGCTGTACTTCCAGCCTGGCCTGGCTGCCGGGTGTCAGGGCCGCCACGGTCGTCAGCAGCTCGTTGGGGCTCTGCACGGTCTTGCCGGCCACGCTGAGCACCACATCGCCCGGCTTGATGCCGGCCTGTTCCGCCGGCCCCTTGAGGATCACGCCGCTGACCATCACGCCGCGCAGCTGCGGCAGATGGAAGGCCTCCAGCACCTCGGGGGTGATCTCGCGCGTCTGCACGCCCACCCAGCCGCGCAAGACCTGACCCTGCTTGATCAGCGCCTCCATCACCTCGCGGGCCAGGCTCACGGGGATGGCGAAGCCGATGCCCATGCTGCCGCCGCTGCGCGAGTAGATGGCGGTGTTGATGCCCAGCAGCTGGCCTTGCGTGTCCACCAGGGCGCCGCCGGAGTTGCCGGGGTTGATGGCGGCATCGGTCTGGATGAAGTTCTCGAAGGTCGACAGGCCCAGCTGCTTGCGACCCAGGGCGCTGACGATGCCCGAGGTCACCGTCTGGCCCACGTTGAAGGGGTT
This sequence comes from Roseateles flavus, assembly GCF_039872765.1. Classification (NCBI taxonomy): domain Bacteria; kingdom Pseudomonadati; phylum Pseudomonadota; class Betaproteobacteria; order Burkholderiales; family Sphaerotilaceae; genus Roseateles; species Roseateles flavus. The sequence continues at coordinate 14,929 of NZ_JBDPZC010000010.1, forward strand.
GCCGATGGCCAGCACGGCGTCGCCCACCTGCAGGCTGTCGGCTTCGCCCAGGCGCATCACCGGCAGATTGGGCAGGCGGATGCGCAGCACGGCGAGGTCGGTGTCGGGGTCGGTGCCGATCAGCTCGGCGGTGGTCTCGCGGCCGTCGCTGAGCTGGATCAGGATCTCGGTGGCGTTCTCGACCACATGGTTGTTGGTGAGCACATAGCCTTCGGGCGACACGATGACGCCGGAGCCGGTGCCGCGCGGGCCATCGGGCTCGTCCTCGTCGGGGCTGCCGCCGTGGTAGCGCAGCCAGGCTTCCTCCTCCTCGCTGAGCGGCTGGCCGGGCTTGCTGGCGCTGATGCTCACCACGGCCGGCGCCGCCAGGCGGGCGGCCTCCGCATAGCCGGGGCGCTTGCCGCTGCTGGCGCCTTGCTGCAGGCTGGGGGCCGGATGCAGGCTGCCCTGCAGCCATTGCGGCTTCAGCGTGGCCACCACGAAGTAGCCGGCCAGCGCCACGGTCGTGGCCTGGGAGAAAATCAGCCAGGACCGGCGCAGGGGCGAGGGCGCTCCCGCAGGCTGGGAGGAAGACGAGGACGATGTGGACATGAAGGAAGACATTGCAACGACCGGGCGGATCAGGCCCCAGGCCCTGCCGCGCGAGGCACTGCTGCGCTTGCTGGACGGCTGGCTGGAGCCGGGTCGTTTCAAGGATTATGGGCCCAACGGTCTGCAGCTTGAGGGTAAGCCCGAGGTGCGGCGCGTGCTGTGTGGCGTGACCGCCAGCCTGGCCCTGATCGAGGCGGCCATCGAGCGCGGCGCTGATGCGCTGCTGGTCCACCACGGCCTCTTCTGGCGCGGCCAGGAGCAGCGCTTGACGGGCTGGATGAAGACCCGCGTGCAGCGCCTGCTGGCCCACGACATCAACCTGATCGCCTACCACCTGCCACTGGACGCCCATGCCGAGCTGGGCAACAACGCGCAGCTGGGCCGCCAGTTCGGCTGGACGGCGGATGCCCGCTTCGGTGACCAGGACCTGGGCTTCTCGGGCCCCCTGCCCGAAGGTCAGCAGACCCTGGCCGGCCTGACGGGCGTGCTGGAACGGCAGCTCGCGCGCCCCGTCCTGGCCATCCCGGGCGATGGGCGGCCGCTGCGCCGCGTGGCCTGGTGCACCGGTGGGGCGCAGGGCTACTTCGAGGCGGCGATCGCCAGCGGGGCCGACGTCTTCCTGACCGGCGAGATTTCCGAGCCCCAGGCCCATTACGCGGCCGAGACCGGCGTGGCCTTCGTTGCCGCCGGCCACCATGCCACGGAGCGCTACGGTGTGCAGGCCCTGGGCCGGCGCCTGGCCGATGAAGCCGGCCTCGACGTCGAGTTCCTGGACCTCCCCAACCCTGCATGAAGCCGCGAGCGATGAGCCATCTCAAGCCCTTGCTGATCACCCAGGGCGATGCCTGCGGGATCGGTCCCGAAGTCGCCGTGGCAGCCTGGGCTGCCGAACAGACCGCGCCTGGCGCCCGCCCCCTGTGCCTGGTGGGCGACGCCGCCGTCTGGCGCCGGGCCCTGCGCCTGGCCGGCCTGGAACGCCCTGTGGCCCTGCTGGACGATCCGTCGGAGGCCGCGGGCGCGCCCGTGCGCTGTCTGCCCGTGTGGCAGCCGCCGGGCCTGCCCCCGGGGCTGGTGGACGAGCCTCTGGGGCGGATCAGTGCCCAGGCTGGTGCAGCCGCGGCGTGCTGCATCGAGGCGGCGGTGGCCGCCGTGCAGGCGGGGCAGGGCGCCGGCATCGTCACCGCGCCCATCCACAAGGAGGCCCTGCATGCGGCGGGCGTGCCATTTCCCGGCCACACGGAGATGCTGCAGGCCCTGGCCACCGCGCCGGGTGCCGAGCCGCCTGCGGTGCGCATGATGCTGGCCAACGAGGAGCTGCGCACGGTGCTGGTGACCATCCACGTGTCCCTGCGCCGCGCCATCGAGCAGGTCACGCGGGAAGCCGTGCTGCAGACCCTGCGCATCACCCAGGACTCGCTGCGCCGCTTCGGCCTCGCGGCGCCGCGCATCGCGGTGGCGGGCCTGAATCCGCATGCCGGCGAAGGCGGCCTGTTCGGTGACGAAGAGATCCGGGAGATCATCCCCGCCATCGCCGCGGCCCGCGCCGAAGGCATCGACGCCCAGGGGCCGTTCCCGCCGGACACCATCTTCATGCGCGCCCGCCACGCGCCCCCGCATCACCCGGGCGCCTTCGACGTGGTCGTGGCGATGACGCACGACCATGGCCTGATCCCCGTGAAGTACTTGGGCGTGGAGCAGGGCGTCAACGTCACCCTGGGCCTGCCCTTCGTGCGCACCAGCCCGGACCATGGCACGGCCTTCGACATCGTCGGCCAGGGCCGGGCCGATCCGGCGAGCATGCGGGCGGCGTTGCGGATGGCGTGGCAGCTCTGCGGTGCCTGAGCGCGAGGGCTCCGCCTCGGCAGGGGTGGGGGGACCACGTGCACGGATCAGGCGGCTCTGAGGTCCTGATCGAGCGCCGCAGGGGGGCGACGCCAGTCGCCCCGCCGCCGACTCACTGCTGGGTATTGAGCGCCGCCAGCTGCTTGCGTGCACGCGCGGTGGCGCGCTCGAGCAGGTAGGCGTTCTCGAAGGCGCGCAGTCGGCCGGTCTCGCAGAGCTTGCGCAGCATGCGGGCGGTCATGGTGACCGTCTGCTGGTGCTTGTGGCCCTGGGTGAAGATGAAGAAGCTGCGGCCGGCGCTGATGTGGGCCAGGCGCACCTTGCGCCAGTGCTCGCCGGTGTTCATCTGGTAGGCGAAACCCAGCTGGAGGTGGTCGATCAGCAGGACGCCGGAGCTGGGCTCGGGCTCCTCGGTCGCGGAGGGCAGGCCGTCGATGCTGATGTCCACGGCCTGCAGGGGGGCCTCCTGGGCGGTGATGTCGATGTCGACCTCGCCCTTCCAGTCCACCGAGGCCTCCTGGACCAGGCCCAGGCTGGACGCTTCCTTGGCATTGAGGCCCTGGGCCAGGTCGATGTCGACCTCGCCGGATTCGGTGTCCCGGAATTCGTCCGGCTGCACCGGGGGCAGGTCTTGCTCCTTGGGGGCCTCGATGCCGAAGACCGCCTCCAGCTGCTTGACCAGCAGGTTGTAGTCCAGGGCGGACAGGCCCTGGCCCTTCAGCGATTCGGCATGCACAGGCAGCAGCTGGCCGATGAAGGGCTTGCGCAGGGCCTCGGGCCAGGCGATCAGGTCCAGGCCCTCGTTGAGCGTCTGCATCATGCGGGGCAGGGCGCTCAGGAAGGCCTGACGCTGCGGCCCCGGGGCCTTGGGCTGCACGCTCAGGACCAGGTCGCGCCCGAACTGGCGGAAGCGCTTCTCGCGGTCCACGCTGCCGCCCTCGTGGCGGGAGGCCTGCACGATCGCACCGCTCCAGGTCTGGGAGAGGAACTCACGCAGGAAATCCGGCATGGGCACCTTGGCCAGGTTCTGGGCCAGCTGCTTGGCATAGCGCTGCTGCAGGCGGAGATCGGTTTCCTTGCGCTCGACCAGGGCCGCGGCATCGCCGTGGGCCTGCAGCACCTCGGCGGTCTGGGCGCTGACGAAGGCCTCGAGGTCGTCGAGCTTCTGTTCGTAGATCTCGATGCGCTCGAAGTCGCCGCCGCTGACGTCATGGACCAGGGCGCGCACATGCTCCAGGAATTCCTTGCCCGGGGACTCGGCGAAGTCGTCGTAGGCGCAGGCCAGGGAGGCCAGGCGGTTGATGAAGCGGCGCACCGGATGGCGGCGCGAGGAGAAGAAGGTGTTGTCCCCCAGCGCGGCGCGCAGCACGGGCAGCTGCAGCTGGGCCAGCAGGCGCGCCATCTGGGGCGGTACCTTGGCATCGGAGAGGATGTGGTCGAAGAGGCTGCCCACCACGTCGATCACCATGTGATCCAGGGAGCCGGTGGCGGCCTGGCGCAGGGCGTCGCGGTGCAGGTGGATCAGATTGGGGGGCAGGGGCAGGGCGCCGCCCGGGACGGTGTCGTCGCCCCATTCCCCGGCACCCAGTGGCATGCCGGCACTGCCTGCGGCGCCGCCGGTCAGGGTGCCCGGCACCGTGCTGCCGCCAAAGCCGGAGCCCATGCCGCCCGTCAGGGTGCCCGTCATGCCGCTGCCTGCCGGCATGGGCAGGCTGGACAGGCGCCGCAGCAGGTCCATCAGCTGGGGGTCGACGCTGCCCATCACGCCCGCCGGCGCATAGCCGCCGCCATAGCCCGGGGCATAGCCGCCAACGCCCGTGCCGTAGCCGCTGGGCACATTCATGCCGCCGCCGAAGCCACCACCCTGCATGGGCGCGCCATAGCCCGGCGCGCCATAGGTGCCCACGCCGCCGAAGCCGCTCTGGCCCGCCGGCCCGAGGCCACCGAAGCGCGAGTTGCCGATGGGGCCGCCGAGGTCGCCGGCCACGCTGTTGGGGCCGCCCATGCCGCCCATCGCACCGGCCGGGTTCATGGCCCGCACGCGCAGGTCCTGCTGGCGCAGGCCGCGGTTGCGGAAGAGGGTGGCGATGTCGGCGTAGCAGGCGCGCATCTCCGTGGTGAAGGCGCGGGTGAGCTCGTCGACCAAGGCCTGGCGGATGTCCTGCTCCTCGGTCAGGCTGTGGATGCCGTCCAGCAAGGCCTGCGCGATCAGCTCGGGGCGCAGGGGGTTGCGGTCCAGACCGCCTTCGGACGAGCTGAGGCCGGCCAGGAAGGATTCGACGTCCCGCAGCTCCCACTCGCTCTGGTGGCCGATGGCCATGCCGATGCGATCGGCCGCGACCATGGCATCGACCTGCTCGTCGTCCATCAGCGAGAGCTCGCCCCAGGCCTTTTTGGCGGCGGGGGCGGCCTTGTCGCGCTGCTCGCCGGCCATCTGGCGGCGCAGGCTGGCCTGGAACTCCTGGATGAACTTCGGCAGGTTCTCGCGGAACAGGTACTGGGCGGCCAGCAGCGCGTCGCGGCGCTTGGCATAGCCGGCCGAGAGCGCCGCCAGCCCCAGGCCTTCGGCGCAGCGCTCAGCCGCCTGCTCGGCGGCTGCCCGGACGCGCTGGAAGGCGGCTTCGAGATGCGGGTTGAGTCGTGACTCGGGCTGGTTCATGGACGAGGGGGCCGGGCGCGCGCCACGTCAGGGCACACGACGCTTGCCAAGTATCCGTGGATTTGAGGACTCATGTTGTGACCAAGCGCAGCCTGCACGCGCCGGAAGGCACGGTACCGCAATTCCCGGGCCGGCAGGCGTGAAGGCTTTCTCAGCGCTTGAGCGAATCGCGGATCTCGCGCAGCAGCACGATGTCCTCGGGGGTCACCGGCTCGGCCGCGGGGGCCGCTGCAGGCTCGCTGCGCTTCAGGCGATTGATCTGCTTGACCATCATGAAGATGATGAAGGCCAGGATGATGAAGTTGAGCAGAACGGTCAGGAAGCTGCCGTAGGCGAAGAGCGGCACCCCGGCCTTGGTCAGGGCCTCGTAGGTCTGCGGGCCCTTGAAGTCCGCTGGCACATTGCCCAGCACAAGGAAGTAGTTGGAGAAATCCAGGCCGCCGACGACCTTGCCCACCAGGGGCATGATCAGGTCCTTGACCATCGAGTCGACGATCTTGCCGAAGGCGCCGCCGATGATCACGCCCACGGCGAGATCCACCACATTGCCCTTGACGGCAAACTCCTTGAACTCGCTCAGCATTCCCATCTTCATCTACTCCTGCGGGAGGATCCCGGCTGTGTTGTGGCGCTATTGTCTACGTTTGCAGGCGTCGCAAATCGGGCCAAACACGGGGATTTCCGTCGCTGATGCCTGCGGTAGCGCCGAACTGATGCCTTGGCGAGACGATTTGCGTATTCCCGGAGGTGCATCAAGTCAGGGTGGGGGTGGGCGTCCGCTAGAATCCGCGGTTGCTCCCGATCAGAAGTCTCCTTTGAGGACCCTCATGAGTGACCAGCAAGTGGATCAAGGCAAGCGCACGTGGCTCATTGCCACGAGTTGCGCCGGTGCCGGTGTCGGCGTCGCGACCGCCGTGCCCTTTGTCAGTACCTTCGCGCCGTCCGAGCGCGCCAAGGCTGCCGGTGCAGCCGTGGAAGTCGATATCAGCAGCCTGAAGCCGGGCGAGAAGCTGACGGTGGAGTGGCGCGGCAAGCCGGTCTGGATCGTCCGCCGCACGCCCGAGCAGCTGGAAGCCCTGAAGAAGAACGATCCGCAACTGGCTGATCCGGACTCCAAGCGCACCGCCTACCCGACGCCTGATTACGCCAAGAACGGCTACCGCTCGATCAAGCCCGAGTACTTCGTTGGCGTGGGCATCTGCTCGCACCTGGGCTGTTCTCCCTCCGACAAGTTCCAGGCCGGTCCGCAGCCCTCGCTGCCCGATGACTGGAACGGCGGCTTCCTCTGCCCCTGCCACGGCTCGACCTTCGACCTGGCCGGCCGCGTGTTCAAGAACAAGCCCGCACCCGACAACCTCGAGGTGCCGCCCCACATGTACCTGTCCGACACCAAGCTTCTGATTGGTGAAGACAAGGCTGCCTAAGCGAGAGGACAGAGGTCGATATGGCTGAATTCAAAGAAGCTCCCGCGGGCGCGTCCGTGGGCGAGCAATTGCTGACCTGGGTGGACAACCGCTTCCCGCTCAGCAAGATGTACCGGGAGCACATGTCGGAGTACTACGCTCCGAAGAACTTCAACTGGTGGTACATCTTCGGCTCGCTGGCCATGCTGGTGCTGGTGATCCAGATCGTCACCGGCATCTTCCTGGTGATGCACTACAAGCCGGATGCCGCCGTGGCCTTCGCCTCGGTCGAGTACATCATGCGCGACGTGCCCTGGGGCTGGCTGATCCGCTACATGCACTCGACGGGCGCCTCCGCCTTCTTCGTGGTCGTGTACCTGCACATGTTCCGCGGCCTGCTGTACGGTTCCTACCGCAAGCCCCGCGAGCTGGTCTGGATCTTCGGCTGCGCCATCTTCCTGTGCCTGATGGCCGAGGCCTTCATGGGCTATCTGCTGCCCTGGGGCCAGATGTCCTACTGGGGCGCCCAGGTGATCGTGAACCTGTTCGCTGCCGTGCCCTTCGTCGGCAACGACCTGGCCCTGATGATCCGCGGCGACTACGTCGTCGGTGACGCCACCCTGAACCGCTTCTTCAGCTTCCATGTGATTGCCGTGCCCCTGGTCCTGCTGGGCCTGGTGGTGGCGCACATCATCGCGCTGCACGAAGTGGGTTCGAACAACCCGGACGGCGTCGAGATCAAGGCCAAGAAGGATGCGCAGGGCCGCCCGCTGGACGGCATCCCCTTCCATCCCTACTACAGCGTGCACGACATCTACGGCGTGGGCCTGTTCCTGATGGTGTTCTCGGCCATCATCTTCTTCGCGCCTGAGCTGGGCGGCTATTTCCTGGAGTACAACAACTTCATCCCGGCCGACCCGCTGAAGACCCCGCCGCACATTGCGCCGGTCTGGTATTTCACGCCGTTCTACTCGATGCTGCGCGCCACGACCGACGTGATGGTCAACGTGCTGTCGGTGATCGTGGGCCTGGGTGCCGTGCTGGCCGTGCTGAAGGGCACGTTCTCCGGCAAGGGCAAGATCGCCACGCTGGTGATCGCCGCCGTCGCCATCTTCCTGCTCAAGACCTTCGACGCGAAGTTCTGGGGCGTGGTCGTGATGGGTGGCGCCGTGGTGATCCTGTTCTTCCTGCCCTGGCTGGACCACAGCCCGGTCAAGTCGATCCGCTACCGCCCGGACTGGCACAAGTACGTGTACGGCATCTTCGTCGTGGTGTTCCTGGTGCTGGCCTACCTCGGCATCCAGCCCCCGACCGAGATCGGCACCCTCGTCGCCCAGATCGGCACCCTGTACTACTTCGGTTTCTTCCTGCTGATGCCGTGGTGGAGCAAGCAAGGCGTGTTCAAGCCTGTGCCTGACCGCGTCACCTTCCACCCCCACTGATCAGTCCAGGAGTTGCATCTCATGAAGAAATTCATCGCTACGCTGCTGATCGGTCTGGGCCTGGCCTCGGGTGCCATGGCCAACACCGGCGGCATGGAGTGGGACAAGTTCCCCAAGGAAAAGATGACGGACGTGGCGTCCCTTCAGAACGGCGCCAAGATCTTCGTCAACTACTGCCTGAACTGCCATGCGGCCGCGTTCATGCGCTACAACCGCCTGCGGGACATCGGCCTGACCGAAGCGCAGATCAAGGGCAACCTGATGTTCGCCACCGAGAAGGTGGGCGACGTCATGAAGGTCTCGCTGGACCCGAAGCAGGCCAAGGACTGGTTCGGCGCCACCCCGCCGGACCTGACCGTGATCGCCCGCTCGCGCGCTGACGGCGCCAAGGGCTCCGGCGCCGACTACCTCTACACCTACATGCGGACCTTCTACCGCGACGAGACCAAGGCCACCGGTTGGAACAACCTGGCCTTCCCCAGCGTCGCCATGCCGCATGTGCTGTGGGAGATGCAGGGCCAGCGTGCCGCCAAGTTCGTCGAGGAAGCCGACCCGCATGACCACACCAAGAAGGTCCACGTCTTCAAGGGCTTCGAGCAGCTGACCCCCGGCACCATGGACGCACGCGCCTATGACAGCGCCGTGGGTGACCTGGTCGCCTACCTGCAGTGGATGGGCGAGCCGGCGCAGGCTCAGCGTTTCCGCCTGGGTGTGCTGGTGCTGCTGGGTCTGGGCATCTTCACGCTGTTTGCCTGGCGCCTGAATGCGTCCTACTGGAAGGATGTGAAGTAAACCTTCGGGCCCTGGCCGCCAGCCGGGCCCTGTTGCGCAGTGGGAGGCCTTTGCGGGCACCCACTGCGTTTGCCTTTTGTGTGCCGCTACCATGTCGGGCACACGGAATCGATTGTTGACCTGAACTCAGGAGTCCGCCGCCATGATGGTGCTTTATTCTGGAACCACTTGCCCCTACTCGCACCGTTGCCGCTTCGTGCTGTTTGAAAAGGGCATGGACTTCGAAATCCGTGACGTCGACCTGTTCGCCAAGCCGGAAGACATCGCGCTGATGAACCCGTACAACGAGGTGCCCATCCTCGTCGAGCGTGACCTCATCCTGTATGAGTCGCACATCATCAACGAGTACATCGACGAGCGCTTCCCGCATCCCCAGCTGATGCCCGGCGACCCCGTCGCCCGTGCCCGCGTGCGCCTGTTCCTGCTGAACTTCGAGAAGGAGCTGTTCGCCCACGTCAATGTGCTGGAGAACCGCGGCCAGGCCGTCAAGCCGACGGACAAGCAGCTGGAGAAGGCCCGTTCGCAGATCCGCGATCGCCTGACCCAGCTGGCGCCCATCTTCCTGAAGAACAAGTACATGCTGGGTGACGACTTCTCCATGCTGGACGTGGCCATCGCCCCGCTGCTGTGGCGCCTGGACTACTACGGCATCGACATGTCCAAGAACGCCCTGCCGCTGCTGAAGTACGCCGAGCGCATCTTCTCTCGCCCCGCCTACATCGAGGCGCTGACGCCCTCGGAAAAGGTGATGCGCAAGTAAGTCGCTACTGCCATGGACCAGACCCCTGACGGTGGCGCACCCACCGGCACCCCCACGAGGCCCTATCTGATCCGGGCCCTGCATGACTGGTGCACCGACAACGGCTTCACGCCCTACATCGCGGTGCAGGTCGACCGTTCGGTGCAGGTGCCGCTGGAGTACGTCAGCAACAACGAGATCGTGCTCAACGTGGGCTTCGATGCCACCAATGGCCTGGACCTCGGCAACGAGTTCATCCAGTTCAAGGCCCGCTTCGGCGGCGTGGCGCGCGAGATCATCGTGCCGGTGGACCATGTCGTGGCCATCTATGCCCGTGAGAACGGGCAGGGCATGGCCTTCCCCGCGCCTTCCGTCGAGACGGATGCGACGGCGGTGAAGCCCGCGCCCAGTGCCGTGCCGAAGCCGGCGTCCAAGCCTGCCTCCGCGGGCCTGCGCCTGGCGCCGGCGCCCGCGGTGCAGGGGGCGGACGAGTCCACTCCTGAGGTCGCGGCGCCGGAGTCCTCGGGCGAAGGGCCGGACCCGGGGCCGGGCGACGGTCCGGGCTCGCGCCCCACGCTCAAGCGCATCAAGTGAGGACTGCGGGGTGCGCTGCGACAGGTGAGCAAGCCTTCGAATTGCCCCTACAATGCGCGCCTGCCAGGGACTCCGGTCCCGGGCGTTCACGAAAGCCGGCTTAGCTCAGTTGGTAGAGCAACCGCCTTGTAAGCGGTAGGTCATCAGTTCGAATCCGATAGCCGGCACCAGACCCCATGAAGACACAGGCCTCGCGCCTGTGTTTTTATTTGTGGCGCCGAAAGGGGCCAGTGCTGGCCAGAGGCGGGTGCTGGCACATGGCCAGAAATGGCCGAACGGGGCTTCAGCCCTGCACCTTGATCCGCACCCGGCTGGGCTGCAGCCCCTGCTCCTGCAGGCGGGCTTCCAGCCGAGGCTGCAACTGGCGCAGCTTGGCGGCCACGGCGGCATTGGCGGCGAGCAAGGTCCAGCCGTCCTCGTCAATGGGGCCGGGCTTGACGAAGCGGGTCATGGCGCCGGGCAAGGCGGGTGCCACCAAGGCCATGCGCCGCTGTGACTCCTGCATCAGCAGACCCAGGCGCGCCAGACCCTGGTGCTGGGCCAGCGCCTGGCTGATGGGCGTGGGGTCGGGCACCGCAGGGCCGCCGGGTTTGGGGGCGGGAGGGGCGTCGGTTCTGCGCATGGCGCTCAGTGTAGACCCGGAGGGCGGGGCGGGCGTCCGGACGCAAGGGGAGGGGAGCCGGATGCTAAACTCCGCCGGTTGTCCTCCGCCCTGGTCCAGCTGCCTGGCGGGCCTTTCGGGCTGATCCCTCCCGCGCCTCCTGCGACCCAGGTCGGGCGCCGCGCCTGGGGCTGTCGCGATGGGCCTTGCAAGTGGCCGCTGCGCCCCGAGATGGAGGAACGGAAATGTTCCCGGGTCTCTTGCGCGCAGGCGCAGCGGGCCTGCCGTGCCAGCCCGCCTGCCCAGCACAGAAAAACCACGAGCCTGGCGGGCCTGGTGCCACCTTCTTACCGTCCAAGAATCACTGCATGTTGCCCTCGCTTCTCACCAAGATCTTCGGTAGCCGCAACGAGCGTCTGCTGAAGCAATACCGTCGCATCGTCCAGCAGATCAATGCATTGGAGCCCCAGATGGAGGCCCTGGACGACGACGCGCTGCGGGCCAAGACCCAGGCATTCAAGGACCGCATCGCCAAGGGCGAGACGGTGGACCAGATCCTGCCCGAGGCCTTTGCCGTCGTGCGCGAGGGCGGCAAGCGTGCCCTGAAGATGCGCCACTTCGACGTGCAGCTGATCGGCGGCATGGTGCTCAACGCCGGCAAGGTCGCCGAAATGCGCACCGGCGAAGGCAAGACGCTGATGGCCACGCTGCCCGTCTACCTCAATGCCCTGACCGGCAAGGGCGTGCACGTGGTGACGGTCAACGACTACCTGGCCCGCCGCGACGCGGAGTGGATGGCCAAGCTCTACAACTTCCTGGGCCTGACGGTGGGCATCAACCTGCCCCAGATGAGCCGGGAAGAGAAGCAGGCCGCCTACGCCGCCGACATCACCTACGGCACCAACAACGAATACGGCTTCGACTACCTGCGCGACAACATGGTCCACGACGTGCGTGACCGTGTGCAGCGCCAACTGGCCTATGCCATCGTCGACGAGGTGGACTCCATCCTGATCGACGAGGCCCGCACGCCCCTGATCATCTCCGGCCAGGCCGAGGACCAGACCGAGGTCTACCTGGCCATCAACCAGGTCGCGCCCAAGCTGAAGAAGCAGATCGGCGAGATGGACCCGCGCACGGGCGAGGGCGTCATCGAGCCGGGTGACTTCACCGTGGACGAGAAGTCCCACCAGATCTACCTGACCGAAGACGGCCACGAGAACGCCGAGCGCCTGCTGGCCGAGGCCGGCCTGCTGGCCGAGGGCGCCAGCCTCTACGACGCTGGCAACATCACGCTGATGCACCACCTGTACGCAGCCCTGCGTGCACACCATGTGTTCCACCGCGACCAGCATTACGTGGTGCAGAACGGCGAGGTCACGATCGTCGACGAGTTCACCGGCCGCCTGATGACGGGCCGCCGCTGGAGCGACGGCCTGCACCAGGCCGTGGAAGCCAAGGAAGGTGTGGCCATCCAGGCCGAGAACCAGACAATGGCCTCCATCACCTTCCAGAACTACTTCCGCATGTACGGCAAGCTGTCCGGCATGACCGGCACGGCGGACACGGAAGCCTACGAGTTCCAGGAGATCTACGGCCTGGAGACCGTGGTCATCCCGCCCAACCGCCCGACCATTCGCAAGGACGAGCTGGACCTGGTCTACAAGACCGCCCAGGAGAAGTTCAACGCCGTCATCCTCGACATCCGCGACTGCCACGAGCGTGGCCAGCCGGTGCTGGTGGGCACGACCTCCATCGAGAACTCCGAGCTGATCTCCCAGCTGCTGACCCAGGCCAAGCTGCCGCACCAGGTGCTCAACGCCAAGCAGCATGCCAAGGAGGCCGAGATCGTCGCCCAGGCCGGCCGCCCGGGCGTGATCACCATCGCCACCAACATGGCCGGCCGTGGCACTGACATCGTGCTGGGCGGCAACGTCGAGAAGCAGATCCAGTTCCTGGAGGCCGACGACTCGGTGCCTGCCGAAGAGAAGGCCGCCCGCATCCAGCAGCTCAAGGACGAGTGGGCCGACCTGCATGCCAAGGTCAAGGCCGAGGGGGGCCTGCGCATCATCGCCACCGAGCGCCATGAGAGCCGCCGCATCGATAACCAGTTGCGCGGCCGTTCCGGCCGCCAGGGCGATCCGGGCTCCTCGCGCTTCTACCTGTCGCTGGACGATCCGCTGATGCGCATCTTCGCCGGCGACCGCGTGCGCGCCATCATGGACCGGCTGAAGATGCCCGAGGGCGAGGCCATCGAGGCCGGCATCGTGACCCGCTCCATCGAGGGTGCCCAGCGCAAGGTCGAAGCCCGCAACTTCGACATCCGCAAGCAGCTGCTCGAGTACGACGACGTGTCGAACGACCAGCGCAAGGTCATCTACCAGCAGCGCAACGACATCCTGGAAGCCGAGCAGCTGACGGCCCAGATCGGCAACCTGCGCCGCAGCTCGCTGGAGGACGTGGTCCGCACCTTCGTGCCCGCCGAGAGCCTGGAAGAGCAGTGGGACCTGCCCGCCCTGGAGCGCGTGCTCAAGGACGAATGGCAGCTGGATGTGCCCCTGGTGGCCGAGGTCGCCAAGCGCGATGCCGTGACCGACGAGGACATCGTCGAGATGGTCGTGAAGGCAGGCGATGCGCTGTTCGAATCCAAGCTGGCCCTGGTCGGCGAAGAGCAGTTCACCCCCTTCATGCGCATGGTGCTGCTGCAATCCATCGACCAGCACTGGCGCGAGCACCTGGCCTCGCTGGACTACCTGCGCCAGGGCATCCACCTGCGCGGCTACGCCCAGAAGAACCCCAAGCAGGAGTACAAGCGCGAGGCCTTCGAGCTGTTCTCCGCGCTGCTGGACGTGGTGAAGATGGAAGTCACCCGCGTACTGATGAACGTACGCATCCAGTCGCAGGAAGAGGCCAGTGCCGCCGCCGAAGCCATCGAGCAGCGGGCCGAGAACGTCAGCAACGTCACCTACACCCATCCCAACGAGGATGGCTCGGTGTCCCAGGACATCGACCCCGCCACCATCGCCGAGCAATTCGGCCATGTGGGCCGCAACGATCCCTGCCCCTGCGGCAGCGGCAAGAAGTTCAAGTCTTGCCACGGCAAGCTGAGCTGATCGAGGGGAGGCGGATGTCGTAATAAGGTCGACCCCCGTCAAAAGCGTGCGTTATTTGGCGGCTTTTCAAGGGCCGCCACACGCTTGAGGGGGATGCGAATTGTTGCAACTCCTCTACAGTCGGGCCATCGCAAAGGCAAGGAGTACAGCCCTTGCGATGCCAAAAAACTGAATCGTTGGGTTTACGAAATGTCGATCAAGACCTTTGTTGCTGCCGCTGCGTTCGCCGGCTTCGCGCCCCTGGTGCATGCTGATCCGGTCTACACCCCCCTGAGCCCGACGGCCGCGGGTGTCGATTTCAGCGTCCTGGGCCTCGCCAAGGGTGCCTTCACCCAGTACTACAGTTTCAATGTGCTGACGAAGCAGACCTACCACGGCGAGCTGCACACTTTCAGCAAGGTCGAGGACGACGTCCACATCAGCAGCATCGTGCTGAGCAATGGCGTCCAGTCCTTCGCCTTCACGCCCGCTGCCGCCCTGAGCACCGGCACCGAATTCTGGAAGCTGGCCCCCGTCGACCTCAGCGCCGGTGAATGGCACCTGACGATTTCCGGCGTGGACACCGTGAAGAAGGCCGCTGGCAACTTCCAGGGCTTCCTGCACGTTCCCGAGCCGGGCTCCCTGGCCCTGGCCGGCCTGGCCGCCGCCGCCCTGGTGGGCGCGCGTCGCCGCCGTCAGGCCTGAGCAGGCACGCCTGCCTGTGTGAGTGAGGCCTGGATTCTTCGGAATCCGGCCGTGTCTCAGCCTGCTGTCGGGGATCGATGATGAATGTCACGAAATTTGCTGTGTCCTGTGGCGTGGTGCTTACCGCGCTCGCGGGACTGAGCCTGTCTGCGCGGGCCCAGTCCGTGTCCCTGCTCTTCGATAGCACCCAGCCGGCATCGATCAACCTCACCACGAGCGGGTCCGACGTCTACGACACCGGCATCCTGAACTACACCTCTTCCACCGGGGCGAGCTTCGCCGCCTTCTGCGTGGAGCTGAAGCAGGATTACGCCACCCACGACAACGGCTACCAGACCTTCACCTTCGGCAGCTTCTCCGGCCGTGAGGCCTCTGCGCTGCAGGGTCTGTACTCCACCACCTGGACCAGCGTGGACACGGACGTCGAACGCGCCGCCTTCCAGACCGCCATCTGGGAGATCACGCACGAGAAGAGCAGTGGCGCCTTCAACGTGTCGACCGGGGCCGGCTCCTTCTACTTCAAGGAGCTGACCGACGGCACGTCGGCCGACAACAGCAGCTTCGTCAACCTGGTCAACGGCTATCTGCACAATGCCGAGGCCTATCACGGGCCGGCACTCTACGAGCTGAGCCGCCTGAGCAATCCCACCTACCAGGACCTGATCGTCGCCCAGATCGCGCCGGTGCCGGAACCCAGCCGCATGGCCATGATGCTGGCAGGCCTGGGGGCCGTCGGCTTCATGGCCGGGCGCCGCCAGCGCCGCTGAGCGCCGCGGCGGGTCAGCCTGCCAGACTTCAGAAGGGCGGCGCTCGCAAGGGCGCCGCCCTTTTCCTTTGCCCTTCCTTTTTCCATGCTGCGCTGCACCCATGCCGCCGAGGTGCGGTCCTACAATCGCCGGCGAACGGCGCCATGGGGCGCCACCTGAAGCCTGCCGCACCATGCCCGTCAATCTCACCGCTCCCGATCCTGCCTCGCTCCACCCTGTTCCCGGCGTTCGCCTGGGCATCACCATGGCGGGCATTCGCAAGGCCAACCGCCGGGACCTCAGCGTGATCGCGCTGGATGAAGGCAGCTCGGTCGCCGGCGTGTTCACCAAGAACCGCTTCTGTGCGGCGCCGGTGCAGATCTGCCGTGAGCACCTGGCCGCGGGGCAGGGCATCCGTGCCATCCTCGTGAACACGGGCAATGCCAACGCCGGCACCGGTGAGGACGGCCTGGCGCGCGCGCGCCAGAGCTGCGAGGCTCTGGCCGGCTTGATGGGTCTGCAGCCCGCGCAGATCCTGCCCTTCTCGACCGGCGTCATCATGGAGACCCTGCCTGTGGACCGCATCGTCGCGGGCCTGCCCAAGGCCGTCGAGGCCCTGCGCGCGGACGCATGGGCTGAGGCCGCCGAAGGCATCATGACCACGGACACCCTGCCCAAGGCCGCCTCGCGTCAGGTGCAGATCGGCGGCCGCACCGTGACGGTCACGGGCATCTCCAAGGGCGCCGGCATGATCCGCCCCAATATGGCCACCATGCTGGGCTATGTGGCCACCGACGCCCACATTGCGCCCGAGCTGCTGCAGGGCCTGGTCCGCGACGCGGCCGATGCCTCCTTCAACCGCATCACCATCGACGGCGACACCTCCACCAACGATTCCTTCGTGCTGATCGCCACGCACAAGGCCGGCCATGCGCGCATCGAGTCGCTGGCCTCGCCCGAGGGTCAGGTCTTGCGTGATGCCGTCATCGCGGTGTCCCAGCAGCTGGCGCAGGCCATCGTGCGCGACGGCGAGGGTGCGACCAAGTTCATCACCGTCAAGGTCGAGGGGGGCCGCGACGAAGCCGAGTGCCAGCTGGCCGCTTACGCCATCGCCCACTCGCCCCTGGTCAAGACCGCCTTCTTCGCCAGCGACCCCAATCTGGGCCGCATCCTGGCCGCGGTGGGCTATGCCGGCATCGCCGACCTGGACCAGACGCTCATCGACCTCTTCCTGGACGACGTGCACGTGGTGCGCCAGGGCGGCCGCCATCCGGACTACCGCGAGGAAGACGGGCAGCGGGTGATGAAGCAGTCCGAGATCACGGTGCGCGTCACGCTGCACCGCGGCCTGGCCCAGGCCACGGTCTGGACCTGCGACCTCAGCCACGACTACGTCACCATCAACGCTGACTACCGCAGCTGACCGGCGCGGGCCGGGCTGGCCCGGTCGCGCTCAGAAGTCCACGGCGCGGGTGCGCAGGCCTCGGGCCACCAGCATGGCGTTGATCAGCTGGGCTTCCTCGCGGCTGGCGAAGGGCCAGACAGCGGCACGCCAGCCTTCGGGCGTCTGCAGCACCTGCTGCTCGAGCTGCTTCCTGCCCACCAGGGGCTGGATGAGGGGCTGCATCTTCTGCAGATAGGCCTCGGCCTCGGCCTTGCTGCCCATGACGGGGCCCACCAGGGCCACCAGCGGTGCGTTGTCGGGGCCGCTGGTGCGCGCACCCGTCTCGCGTGACTTGCCAGCCGGACGCTGCGAGAGCGTCTCGGCCGCGGTGGCCGCCTCGCGGCTCGCGGCGGCGGCCGCGCTGGGGGCGTCCTTGGCGTTGCCGTCCCTGCTGCCTTCGCTGAGCCGCAGGGGCGGGCGTTCGATCTTCATCGCCGGGCGCACGACCGCCGGCGCCCTCACCGAGGGGCCGGCGCTGTTGGCGCGCTCGATGATCTGGTCGGTGGTGCGGGCTTCCTTGGGCGCGTCCTTGGCGGCCGCCTGGGTGGGCTCGCGGGCCGCATCCTCGGACTTGCGCGCGGTGCCGGCCTCCCGGGGCGGCACGGCCGAGCTGCCTTCGGGGCGGGTGACCAGGTGCGGCCGGATGTCCGGGGCCGAGGCCATGGTGTCCGGGAGCTGGCTGGCGCTCAGCAGGGGGCGCGGGGCCTGCCCCTCGCCGGGCCGGACAGCGCCCGGGCTGCTCGCTCCTGCCTCGCCGGCCTCCGGGGACGCAGCGCTGGCCGCGGCCATGGGCGCTGAGGCCGCCGTCATGCCCGCAACTGCACTGCTCGCCGCGCTGCTCGCCACACTGCTCGCCGCACTGCTGGCTGAGGCCGGGGCGGCCGGCGCCGGGGTGTCCGGGCGAGCCGGTGTCTTCTTCGATCCCATGCCGGCCAGCAGCACCAGACCCAGCAGCAGCGCCATCAGCAGGCCGAAGGCGCCGACCTTCAGCGGGTGCAGGCAGCGTGGACCGCGGATGTAGAGCCGCAGGCCGGCGCCCTGGGCGACCAGCACGCGGGTGCGCCCGGGGCCGGCATCGATGGCGGCGCTGAGCACATAGATTTCCTCCGGCCAGGCGCCGCCGCCGTCCACCGGTCCCTGGGCGGCCAGGGCTTCGTCGACGGGGATGTTGCGCAAGGGCCAGCTGCCATCGTCTGGGCGCTGGCTGTAGCCGTAGCGGCGTGCAAACTCACCCGCCTGCGCGGCCGACACCCCGACCACGAACTGCTCGCTGAACACCGGCCAGCGCTCCCGCGACGCCTTGCCGCCCGGCCGCCAGGCCAGCAGGCGCTGCAGCAGGCCGGGCCTGGGGGGCTGCGTGAAGGAGGGGGCCGCCGATTCGGTGCCGGGCTCGCCCAGCACCGGTTCCTGGGCCTCGCGCGGCGGGCCGCTGCGCATGAAGGGCAGGGCCACCACGCCCATGGTGTGCACGTCCTGGGCCCGCACATGGCGCGCCAGCGGATGCCTGTTGTGCCAGGCGGCCAACTGGGTGGACAGCAGCGTTTCCAGGGCTTGCATGGCGGGTGGCAGGTGTCCGGGGCGGCAGGATTGGGAGAGACGACAGGGCGTGCGCGCGGTGCACGGCGCGATATCACGACGCGACACAGGCCCCGTTCGAGGGCATTGTCGCCGCAGTGTCCCAGCCGGCGCGCAGGGCCTAAGCCATGAATAGCCGGCAAGGCAACGCCCAGATCCGGTCTGGCCGGCCCCCGCTTGCGACGCTGCAGGGGCGCATCGGGGACAATCCGGCATCCGTCCGGATTGCAACGGACCTCCGCTGTCCCAACCGCCCTCCCATGTTCAGCCACCTGATTGCCCCCGCCGCCCCGGCCCCCGATGCCGACGATGCCGTCGCCCGCTTCCTGCACAGCCTGCGCAGCGTGCTGGCGGGGCGCCAGGGCTTCAGGCTGAGTCTCTCCAGGCCCGAGGGCGGCGAGCCGGACCTGGAGCGGCTGATGGTGCGCGAGATCGAGCTGCGCGGCGAGCGCGCCCTGAGCTTTCTGTGGCGTTACAAGACCCGCGACATCACCAAGAACCACGGCCTGGAGGCCGGCCTGGACGAGCTGGCCCGCCTGCTGGGCCAGCCCTTCCAGAACGCCCACCTGCTGACCGACAGCCGCGAGCTCCAGCTGGCCTACAGCCGCAAGGGCCGGCCCACGCTGCGGGTTGGCAAGCTCAAGCCGGCGACGGCGACTGACGCGGCGCCCGACTCGACGTGCGACTCGACGCCCAACGCGGCCGCCCCGGAGGCCGCCAGCCACGACCGCAGCAAGCAGCGCCATCTCGCGATGGAGCGCCCCGTCTGGCGTGACCTGGGCCTTACGCACGAAGGGCGCCAGGGCCTGGAGCTGGTGCCGGCCATGTCCCGCAAGTGGAAGCAGATCAACAGGTTCATCGAGATCTTCGGCAAGGCCCTGTCGCAGTCGGCGCTGGCCAGCTCGCCCGATGTGCATGTGGCGGACTTCGGCTCGGGCAAGGGCTACCTCACCTTCGCCATGCACGACTACCTGCGCGAGCTGGGCAAGACCACCCAGGTGCTGGGCGTGGAGCTGCGCGAGGACATGGTGCGCCTGTGCAACGAGGTCGCCACGCGCAACGCCTGCGAGGGCCTGCGCTTCGACCAAGGCGATGTCCGCGAGTACCGGCCCGAGCGCCTGGACGTGATGATCGCCCTGCATGCCTGCGACATCGCCACCGACTTCGCCATCCACCTGGGCCTGCGGGCCAGGGCGCAGATCATCATGTGCTCGCCCTGCTGCCACAAGCAGCTGCGACCGCAGATGCAGAGCCCGTCCCTGCTCAAGCCCCTGCTGCAGCACGGCATCCACATGGGCCAGGAGGCCGAGATGATCACCGACGGGCTGCGGGCCCTGTTGCTGGAGTCCGAGGGCTACGACACCCAGGTCTTCGAGTTCATCTCGCTGGAGCACACCAGCAAGAACAAGATGATCCTGGCCGTGCGCCGCCCGCAGGGCATCAGCGCCGAGCGCCGGGCCCAGCTGCTGGCCCAGATCGAGGACATCAAGCGCTTCTACGGCATCCGCGAGCAGGCGCTGCAGGCCTTGCTGGCGGCCTGAGCCCCGCCATGAAGAAGGGGCCCGCTCGGGCCCCTTCCTGCCTGTGCAGACGCGCCGCGCAGGCTCAGTCCTCGCGGTGCAACGAGGCCCAGGAGCGCGCCGCCAGGCCCAGCAGGGTCAGGCCACCCAGCACCGGCCCCAGCAGGATCAGGGCTTCGGCCGCCTGCTGCAGCACGGGCTGGGCGTCCAACAGGGCCAGGTCCTTGCGGAAGTACACGGCCAGCAGCAGCAGCGCGCACGCGAGCGCCGGGCGGCGCAGGCGGCCGATGTCCGCCCCCATCACCTCGCGGGCGGCGAGCAGGAAGAGCGCCGAGGCCACGAAGACCAGGGTGAAGAAGGTCTGCATCAGCGGCGCGCCTTGGCCCAGCTGGCCGCGGTGCAGCCAGGCCGGCACCCAGACCAGGCACAGCAGGCCCAGCACCACGGCCGACTTGCGCGCCCGGCCCTCGGTCTTGTCATCGCTGATGCGGTCGCCTTCGGGCTTGCTCATCATAGGCAGCACCAGCAGGCAGATCAGGCCGGTGGCCACGTCGATCAGCAGGGTCCAGCGGTAGCCGAAGGCTTCGGACACCACGCCCTGCCAGGTGGCGGCGATGGCGATGGCCAGGTTCATCAGCGCCATGTAGGCGGTGAACTGGGTGGCGGCGACTTTGGGGTTGGTCACGTCCATGAAGATGGCCGCGCGCGTGCCGTACATCATGCCGTTGAAGACGTTGTAGCTGATGGACGCGATCCACAGGGCCGTGATCAGGGCCGGCACGGCCGGGCTGTTCGAGGGGCGGGGCATGTCGTAGCCGTTCAGGCGCATCTGCCACCACAGATAAAGCACCGGGCCGCTCATCAGCACGATGTACAGGCCCAGCATGCGGCGGCGCCCCAGCTTGTCGGACAGCATGCCGCCGACCACCATGGAGACGGCCCCGACGATGGTGCACCACAGATTCAGTAGGGCCACGCCCGCGTCGTCCATGCCGAACTCCACGGCCAGGTTGGACTGCAGCGCCAGGCCCAGGCACATGGCCCCGACCGGCAGCAGGCCGAAGAACATGGCCGAGAAGGCACCGCGCGAACCCAGGAAGGAGCGGAAGGACTGCACGGCGAAGGCCTTCATCTCGCTCGCGGCCTGGCTCAGGCTGGCGCGGGGCGGCTCGACGCTCGCGCCCGCATTCCCACCCTGCTGCTCCAGCTGCTGCGCCAGCGCTTCCTTCATGGGCAGCACGATGAAGCCCGTCACCAGCAGGATGGACAGGGCCACCATCACGAAGCTGGGCTGGAAGCCCACGGTGCCCATCAGGAAGAGCACGCCGCTGCCGCCGACGGCCTGGCCGACATTGGCACCGGCGAACATGAGGCCGTTGGCCAGCCCGCGCTCGTCCTCATGCAGGGTGTTGCAGGCCAGGGAGTCGATGGCCACGTCCTGCATGGCGCCGAAGGTGTTGTGGACCAGCAGCACGCTGGTGAACAGGGCCAGGCCGGTGGGCAGGGGCACGGCCATCAGCGCGAGGATGGTCAGGGCCATCATCAGCTGCGTGAAGAGAATCCAGGCGCGGCGATGGCCGAAGCGCTTGGAGCGGAACACATCGATCACGGGGCCGAAGGCCCACTTGAAGGCCCAGGGCAGGTAGAACGACGCCACGAAGGCGCCGATGGCGGCCGGGCCCACGCCCATGCGGCGAAGTTGTGTCGCCACCGCGATGGCGGCGAAGCCCAACGGGATGCCCTCGGTGACGTACAGCGCGAAGAAGGCGCCCAGGCGGCCATTGCGGGTGGCCAGCAGGTTGGGTAATGTCATTCTTGTCCTCGACGCCGCGGTGCGGCGTTCCTCATTCCAAACGGACGCGATTATCCGGCGCCTCGGCAAGCGCCCAATGCGCGTGATCCCGGCCATGACCTTTGGCGGGGCTGCCTCAGATCAAGGCAATAAAAAAGGCGGCCCCGGGTGAGGGGGCCGCCAGGAGGCGCCGACGAACGCTGCCCGAGAGACATGGCAGGAGCGATCCTGCCTGTGGGGCCGCAGCGTGGGATGGTGAGCCTGGGCGCCGAGCCGCGCAGATCAGGCGAGCCCCTGAGGGCACGCGGTCCGGGCGCGGTCGTGTGAGGAGCGGACGACTCAGCCCGACGGACAGGCCCGGGCGCAGGGATCCGCCCCGTGGGGGCAGGTCTTGCGGCCAGGGCCGCGGCGCAGGGCTTGTGGTGTGTGTCGAGGCGTCATGCATGGCATCTTCGCGCGGCGGGCGTTTTGCAAAAGCCTGAAGAAGGCGGGTCGGCAAGGCCACTTAGATGCGGGCGAGTTCCGGTGCTATTCCACGCTTTCCTGTCGGCACCCCGGCAGCCTCGCTCCCGCGGCCCGGCGTCTCAATGCGCGTGCTCGCCGCTCCCTGCCGCCTTGAGCATCAGCCGTACGGCGGGCGCCTTGAGCCCGGCCGTGCTGGAGCCGCTGGCGGGCAGATCGGCCCAGTTCCATTCGCCCTCTGTGCAGCGCTGGTGGACCTTGAACCAGACCGGTCCCACGGACTCGGGCAGGCCGCCGCGCAGCACGAACTCCTCGTACCAGCCGTCCTGCAGGTAGTGGGCCTCGTCGCGGGCCGTCCAGCTGATCTCGGTGACGTCCTCGCGGATGGTCTTGCCGTGGCTGTCATAGGGCTGGGCCAGGGGCTTCTTGCGGATGGCCAGGATCCAGCCTTCCTTGGGCTGGGGCTTGGCGCCGCGCAGGCCCTCGGGCAGGGTCACGGTGACCTGGGTCGTCGGTGCGCCGTTGCAGCCGTGGCCAATGCGCAGCACGGCCTTGTAGGGGCTGCCGGCGATGGCTTCGCCCTGCTCGAGCGAGACGTGGGCCTGGGCCTGGCTGCCCATCAGCAGGCCCAGGGCGGTGAAGAGGAAAGTCTTGGATTGCATGGTGTGCCTTGGTGCTGGGCCTTGCGGCCGTCAGAGGTCGAACTTCAGTTCCGCGTGGAAGGTGCGCTGCGGATAGGGATGGAAGTTCCAGTACCGGTAGTTGTTGAGGTTGTCGATGCCGCCGGCCAGGCTCCACTGGCGGTTGATGCGCCACTGCAGGCGCAGGTCCGTCGTGAAGTACTTGCTGGCGCCCTGGTAGGCGAAGCCGTTGGGGTCGCTGTTGTCCAGGGTGCTGTACTGGCGGCCGCTGTAGCGCGCGCCGTAGCTCAGGCTGAGCTCGGGGCTGAGCTGCCAGCTCGCCAGCAGGGTGGCACGCCAGCGCGGCACGCGGGGCTGCCACTTGCCGATCACGTCCCCCGGCACGCTGACATAGCCGCTGCTGGCGAGGATGCGCGAATCGGCGTAGGTGAGGCTGCCGCTGAGGCCCAGGCCCTTGAGCAGGCGCTCGGTCCAGCCGCCGGCGGTGTTGAAGGACAGCTCCACGCCGTTGGTGCGCACGTAGTCCACGTTCTGCACGGTGCTGGCGTTGGTCGCCACGTTCAGCAGCGAGTAGAGCGCATCACGGGTGTCCTCGCGGAACCAGGTGATGCGCAGCTGGCTGCAGGCCTCGCCCCATTCGGCGCTGAGCTCGGTGGTCCAGCCCTTCTCGGGGCGCAGGTCGGGGTTGTTGTTGATCACGCCGCCGGTCTTGCTGTCGAAGCCGCCCTGGTAGAGCTCGCTGACGGTGGGGAAGCGCACGGCGCGGCCGGTGCTGGCCTTGAGCATCCAGTTCTCGCTCAGCTGATGAGACAGCGCGGCCTTGGGCGAGAGGGCCTGCAGGCTGCGCTCGGCATGGCCCAGCACGCAACGCTGGGTGGCGGGGTTGCAGGCGCCCTTGTCGAAGGTGCCGGTGTAGGCGGCCTCTGTGCGGCCGTCCAGCGCCTGCCAGTGCTCGGCGCGCAGACCCAGCACGGCCTGCCAGTCGCGGCCCAGCTCCCAGCTGTCCTGCAGGTAGAGGGCATCGCTGCGCGTCTTGCCGGCGAAGAGCGAGGCGAAGCTGGCCGCGTCGCCCGAGCGCCAGTCGGTGGTGTTGTCCACGCGGGTGCTGAGCCTGCCTTCCTCGCGCGAGAGGCCGGCCTCCAGCACATGGGCGCCGCCCGGGCGCCAGACACCGCGGGCGCTCCAGGTCTTCCAGCCGGTGCCCTGCTGGTCGGTGAGGCGGCCGGCCTCGGGCTGGGCCTTGCTGCTGGGGGCGTAGCTGCGGGTCTGGTCGCTGAGGTAGTCGTACTGGCTCCAGGCCAGGCTGTAGTCGAAGAAGCCCATGGTGTGGGACTTCAGCGTGAGGGCCTGCATGCGGTGCTCCAGCGCGTCACGGCTGCGGCTGAAGTCCGAGGCGGCCAGGGTGTAGCGCCTGCCGTCGATGATCACGCCCTGGCTGATGTCGCCGCCGTAGCGGTGGTCCACCGTACGGCCCTGCTCGTCGCGCAGATAGCTGCGGGAACTGCCCTCGCTGCGGTTCTTCCAGTCGGCCAGCACATAGCTCAGGCGCAGGGTGGCATTGAAGTCCCAGGCGAGCTTGGCCTTGAGGTGGTCCTGGGTGGTGTCGTACTCGGTGGCGCTGCCAACCAGGTACCAGTCCTGGTTGCTGCGGTTCTTCTCCAGCACCGCGCCAGTGACCACGGGCAGGCCAGCCCCGGGGGCCGCGCCGGTGCTCGAGAGCTTGCTGGCGAAGACCAGGGGCTGGCCATGGCTCTGGCTGCGGCTGCCGTGCAGCCACCAAGCCAGTGCGCCGTCGCGGCTGCCGACCGAGAGGCTGCCCTGCGTGGCGCGGTAGGTCTCCTCCTGGCCGTACATGCGGTTGGGCTGCACGGCGGTGGCCACGCGGCCGTGGGCCTCGAAGGACTGGGGCATGCGGGTCTGGTAGTCGACCACCGCGCCGACGGCATTGCCCGAGTAGCCGGCCGAGAAGGGCCCGTAGAGCACGTCGACCCGGGCGATCTCCTCCGGCGTCACCAGGCCCCAGCGCGGGGCGAAGGTGGCGCCGTTGCCCAGCAGGTTGGACAGCTGGATGCCGTCTGCAAAGACCAGGGAGCGGGCGCTGTTGCCTGTGCCCGAGGCGCGGGTGGAGAGCACGGCGTGGTTGTAGTCGCCGATGTAGCGCTTGCGCACCAGCAGGCTGGGGAAGTACTTCAGCGCATCCTCGGCATCGGTGGCGTTGACGGTGCGGGCCAGGGTGGCGGCGTCGATGCCCTCGATGGTGGTCGGGATGGTGGTGGGCAGCGAGGTGGGCGAGTTGCCATGCACGGTGACCACGCCCAGCTGCTTGGTCTGGGAGTCGCCCTGGTCGGCGGCGGGGGGCGTGGCGGGCGGGGTGGCGGTGTCGGTCGTCTGGGCCTGGACGCTCGTGGCGAGACAGGCCAGGGCAAGGGCCTGCAGCAGGGGCTGCAGCGGGAAGGGCTTGTTCATGATGGTGGCACAGCGGTGCGCGGGGGCCCGGGCCGGCTCAGGGCGGGGGCGGCCACGCAGTCCGTCGCGACCGGCCTGGGCCGAGGGGCACGGGCAGGGCGGGACTGGGAGGGAGTTGCCGGCCGGCTGCCGCAAGACGCGGCGCCGGCGCGGGTGTCAATCAGAGAAGCAGGCTTCCCTGGGGCGGTCCGCGGGAGAGGGCGGGCTGCCAGACGCTGCGCTGTGCAGGCGAGGAGAGAAATCGTTCGGGCACCAGGGCCAGCACCCGGGCAGCCGTGGGCCGCACCTGGAGGCCCGTCGGCAGCGGGGCGAGGTCCTGCTGATGGGCTGCGCAGAACTTGCAGTGGGCCGAAAGCCCGTGGTCCTCGACGCCGCTGCGGCCACCATCGGGCCACTCGCCCTGCTGGGCGCGGGGCGAGACCAGGCTGGCACGGCAGACCTGGGTGAAGGGCGTCAGCTCACCCCGCTGGGCCGCCACCACCTGCGACAGCGCAGGCGCCAGCGCGCCGAACCAGAGGCTCAGCAGCACGAGGTAGCGCATCAGCAGGGAGGGGTGGCGGGTGATCACGGGGCGAAGTGTAGCCAAAGGCTTCCGCCAGGAACACGAACTGGATCAAGCCCGGAGGACAGGTTCAGGACAGGGTGGGATCGACGCCGTGGTGCTGCAGCAGCTCCCGCCAGGCGGGATCCTGCAGCAGGCCGGCCACGGTCCGGCGCAGCCATTCGCTCTGCTCGGCGGGCATCAGCGGCGACAGCAGCAGGCGCCGCTGGTAGCGCTGGCGGGGCGTCTCGGCAACATGGAGCCGGGCATCGAAGCCCGGCAGGCGCTGGCGCCAGCCGGCCAGTCCGCTGCGGGAGAGGAAGATGGCGTGCACCCGCCCCATCAGCAGCATGCGCAGGCAAGCCTCCTGGCTGAAGGAGTCCAGGCGCTGCACCTCGCCCGACTTCACCAGCGCTTCAGTTTCCGGGTAGACGTGGCCGAAGACGCCGCCCAGGGTCAGGCCTTTCAGCGAGGTCGGGCCCTGGTAGTCCACGGGGTAGGACCTCAGCGAGGCGACGAGGTCCTCGTCCTGCATCAGCGGCTCGGTCCAGAGGAAGCGGTGGCGGTCGGGGTCCTGGAACCAGGCCGGGCTCACCCAGGGCACCAGGCCTATCCAGTCGCTGCGCCCGACCAGGGCGGCCACCCGGCGGCGCGGTAGCAGCTCTTCATGCATCGGCGGCAGCAGCGGTCCGGCCCGCTCCTGCAGCAGTGCCAGCAGCGACTGCGTCAGGCCCTGGCCCGGGCCAGTGGAGAAGGGCGGGTAGTCGTAGTAGCTCAGGACCGGCAGGACCGACGGGCCCGCCGCCCGCGCCGGCCCGCTGCCCACCCCGGCCAGTGGGGCCAGGGCGAGGGCGAGGCAGTGTCGGCGTCGCAGGGCGGACTCGGGCATGACGGCTCCAGCGTGGGCAGGGACCCGTCTTTGGGAGTTATGCCCCTGCAGGCCCGCAGTATGCGCTCAAACCCCTGGCTGGCGACCCGCTGGCAGTGCGCCCCTGCAACGGCGGCGGTATCAGGCGCAGAGCAGATCCAGCAGCGTGCGGGCCACGACCTGGGTGGCCCGCCGCAGGTCGTCCAGCACCAGGTGCTCGTCGGCCCGCTTGGCATTGGACTCCAGCACGGTGCGCGGCCCGGCGCCGTAGATGGCGGCCGGGATGCCCTGCTCGCCATAGAGGCGCACATCGGTGTAGAGCGGCGTGCCGGAGGTCGGGATGGGCTCCCCGAACAGGGCCTGGCCATGGCGCTGCAGGGGTTCCACCAGGCGCTCGTGCCCCGGCAGCGGCTTCAGCGAACGGGCCAGCAGCAGGCGCCGGATCTCCACCGTGCCCGCAAAGCCCCGGGCCGCCTCGGCGATCACCTGGCGCAGCTCGGCCTCGACCTGCACCGGGTCCTCCTCGGGAATCATGCGGCGGTCCAGCTTCAGCACCACCTTGCCGGGGACGACGTTGGTGTTGGTCCCGCCCTCGATGCGGCCCACGTTCAGGTAGGGATGCTGGATGCCGGGCACCTGGCTGCAGAGCTGGCGGTAGCGCTCGTTCTGGGCATACAGGGCGTTGAGGATCGTCACCGCGCCCTGCAGGGCGTCGATGCCGGTGTCGGGGATGGCGGCATGGGCCATGCGGCCGTGCACCGTGAGCTCCATCTGCAGGCAGCCGTTGTGGGCGGTCACCACCTGGTAGCTGAAGCCGGCGGCCAGCAGCAGATCCGGGCGGGTGAGGCCCTGCCTGAGCAGCCAGCCCGGGCCCAGCTCGCCGCCGAACTCCTCGTCGTAGGTGAAGTGCAGCTCCACGCCGCCGCGCAGGGGCTGCTGCAGGCTCTCCAGTGCGCGCAGGGCGAAGGTGTAGGTGGCGAAGTCGCTCTTGCTGACGGCGGCGGCGCGGCCATAGAGCCGGCCATTCGCCACCTCGCCGCTGTAGGGACCGTGGGTCCAGCCCTCGCCGGGCGGCACCACGTCGCCATGGGCATTGAGCGCGATCACCGGGCCGCCCTCGCCGTAGCGGCGGCGCACGATGAGGTTGGTGATGCTCTGCAGCCCGGCGGCCTCGACCTCCTCCTGCGGCACCGCATGCGGCTCGGCCTGCAGCCCCATGGCGGCCAGCAGCTCCGCCGTGCGCTGGGCATGGGGCGCGTTGTTGCCGGGAGGCGTGTCGGTGGGGACCTGGACCAGGGCCTGCAGATAGGCCACCTCCTCCTCAAAGTGGGCGGCGATCCAGGCGTCCAGCTGCGCGTAGAGCGCCTGCCTGTCAGGGGCGGGGGGGATGATGGGGCTCATGCCTTGTGTTCCTTGCTCAATCCATCCAGCAGCGCCAGCAGGGCGCGCACGGCGAGGTCGGCATCGTCGTTGCTGACCGTTTCCAGCGGGTTGTGGCTGATGCCCAGATTGCCGCCGCGCACGAAGAGCATGGCCTGGGGCAGCGCCTCGTGGATCTTCATGGCGTCATGGCCGGCGCCCGAAGGCAGGCGGTGCACGGGCAGGCCCAGGCTCTGCACAGCGGCTTCCCAGCGTGCCTGCCAGGCCGCGTCGCTGGGCGCGGCCGAGGCGACGACGGTCGGGGTGAGCGAGCCCTGCAGGCCACGGCGCTCGCAGATCGACTGGAGGCGGGCGCGCACGGCGGCGTCCAGTGCATCGCGCTGGGTGTCGTCGCCAGCGCGGAGGTCCAGGCTGAAGCGGCAGCGGCCGGGCACCACATTGATCGAGCCGCCCGGCACCTCCAGCAGCCCCACGGTGCCCACGGTGCCAGGTCTTGCCTGCGCCTCGTGCTCGACGGCCAGCACCAGCTCGGCCGCGGCCGCGGCGGCGTCGCGGCGCCGGTCCATGGGCGTGGTGCCGGCGTGGCTGGCCAGGCCGGTGATCTCGCCCAGGTAGCGGCGGCTGCCGTTGATGGAGGTGACCACGCCCAGGGGCAGGTCCAGCTCGCACAGCACGGGGCCCTGCTCGATGTGCAGCTCCACATAGCCCCCGTAGCGGGCGGGATCGCGCCGCAGGGCCTGGATGGAGGCCAGCGTGCCGGGATGGCCGGCGGCGCGCAGGGCGTCCTGCAGGCGGATGCCCTCGGCGTCCTGCTGATCCAGCCAGGCCGGGTCGAAGCGTCCCACCAGCGCGCTGCTGCTGAGGAAGGTGGCGGCGAAGCGCTGGCCCTCCTCCTCGGCAAAGGCCACCAGCTCCAGCGTGAAGGGCAGGCGGCGGCCCTGCTGCTTCAGCTGGCGCACGGCCTCGATCGTGGCCAGCACGCCCAGCCGGCCGTCATGGCGGCCGGCGTTGCGCACGGTGTCGTAGTGGCTGCCGGTGAGCAGCCAGGGCGCGTCAGCCTGAATGCCATGGAGGACGCCCACCACATTGCCCAGCGCGTCGACGCTCACGTCGTCGAAGCCAGCTTCCTGCATCGCCAGGGTCAGGTCTTGCGCGACGGCCTGGTGGGCAGGCGTCATGTAGGTCACGCAGAGCTGGCCCTGCTCGGCGAAGGGCGGCTCGGAGTGACGGGCCAGGTGATCGGCGGCGTCCAGCACCGCGTTGCCCAGCAGGGGCGGCGCGGCGAACTTGTCGTCCAGCCGGATCTCGGCGATGCGGTGGATGTTGCGCAGGCACTCGGCGCGCTCCACATCGGGCGGTGCGTGCAGGCGGCGCTCGAAGGCCTCGATGATGGCCTGGCGCGAGAGGCCCAGGCCCCGCGGCCCGCGCACCGCCAGGATGAAGGGCCAGCCGAAGCGCTCGCCATAGGCCTTGTTCAGTGCCTGCAGCCGTTCGAACTCGGTGGGGCTGCAGTGCTGCAGGCCGGCGCGGCTTTGCTCGTCGGTGGATTCGGCGGTCAGCTGGCCCGCGACGGCGGCCTTGCCGGCCAGCTCCGGGTGGGCGCGGATCAGGCCCAGCTGCTCCTGCGGCGAGGCCTGGCTCACCGCCTGAGCCAGGGCCAGCTTCAGGGCGGCCAGGCTGGCGAAGGGCCGCCGCGCGGCGGCGCGGCGGGCGATCCAGGGCGAGTGCTCGTAGACGCCGTCCAGCGCGGCCACGAAGGCCTCGCCGTCCAGGGTGTTGAGGTGTTGGAGGTCCAGGCTCACGGCTCACTCCCAGACAAAGGCGGTGGCGGGATCGAAGGGATGCATGGCGCGCCAGTGCCGTGCGATGTCGAGGCGGCGGCAGATCCACACCTGCTCATGCGACTGCACGTGGTCCAGGAAGCGCTGCAGCGCCTTCATGCGGCCGGGACGGCCCAGCAGCCGGCAGTGCATGCCCACGCTCATCATGCGCGGGGTCTCGGCGCCCTCGGCGTACAGCACATCGAAGCTGTCGCGCAGGTACTCGAAGAACTCGTCGCCATGGCTGAAACCCTGCGGCAGGGCGAAGCGCATGTCGTTGCAGTCCAGGGTGTAGGGCACGACCAGATGCGGTGCCAGCGTGCCGTCGGACTTGCGCACTTGCAGCCAGAAGGGGAGGTCGTCGCCGTAGTAGTCGCTGTCATAGGCGAAGCCGCCGTGCTCGGCCACCAGGCGGCGGGTGTTGGGGCTGTCCCGCCCGGTGTACCAGCCTTCGGGGCGCTGGCCGGTCAGGCGCTCGATGATGGCCATGCCGCGCTGCAGGTGCTCGCGCTCCTGGGCCTCGTCCATGCCCTGGTAGTGGATCCAGCGCCAGCCGTGGCAGGCGATCTCGTGACCCAGCTCGACGAAGGCCTGCGTCAGCTCGGGATGCCGCTCCAGCGCCATCGAGACGCCGAAGACGGTCAGCGGCAGGCCGCGTCGCTCGAACTCGCGCAGCAGGCGCCACACGCCCACGCGCGAGCCGTATTCGTAGATGCCTTCCATGCTCAGGTGCCGCGCGGGGTAGGCCGCAGGGTTGAACATTTCGGAGAGGAACTGCTCGGAGCCCGCATCGCCGTGCAGCACCGAGTTCTCCCCGCCCTCCTCGTAGTTCAGCACGAACTGCAGGGCGACGCGGGCCTGGCCCGGCCATTGCGCCTGGGGCAGATTGCGGCCGTAGCCGATGAGGTCGCGGGGATAGCGTGCGTTCATAGCTGCAGGGCGGTCCTGAGGTCGGAAGAGGGTTGCTGCAGGCGCAGATGGGCCTCGACATGGCCCAGGTGGTCCAGCATCAGCTGCTCGGCGCGGGCGGCATCACCGGCCTCGAGGGCATCGACCAGGGCCTCGTGCCCGGCCTGGCTCTCGGCCGCCGAGTGGCTGCTCTGGTACATCAGCGCGATCAGGGAGGAGCGCGAGAGCAGCTCCTGAAGCAGGTCGGCCATCACCTCGTTGCCCAGCAGGCGGGCGAGCAGCACGTGGAAGTCGGCCAGCAGGCGGGTGCGGCCGCTGACGTCCTGGCGCTTCACCGCGGCGCGTTCCTCGCGCAGATGCGTGCGAAGCGCGCGGACCTGCGCGGGCGTGATGCGGCCGGCCAGCTCACGCGCCAGCTGCGCCTCCAGCATGCGGCGCAGCTCGAAGACCTGGCGGGCCTCCTCCACGCTGGGCTCGGCCACGCAGGCGCCGCGGGCAGGGGTGAGGGTGACGAGGCGGTCGCGGCTCAGCTGGTTCAGGGCCTGTCGCACCAGGGTGCGCGAGACCTGGAAGAGATCCGCCAGCTTCTGCTCCGCCAGGCGCGTGCCCGGCATCAGGCGGCGTTCGATGATGGCCTGGGTCAGGGCGGTGGCGATGCGGTCGGTGGCGCTGTCGCCGTCCTGGGAAGGGGCGGGCGCCTTGCGGCGAGACGGGCTGGGCATGTGAATTCGCTGGCTGTGTGCTGGAGTGTATACACTTTGCCCAACGCCGCAGGACGGCACCCCTGACCAGGATCGAGGAACTCCATGGGCAAGCTCACCACCCACGTGCTGGACACCATGCACGGACGACCCGCCGCCGGCATGCAGCTGCGGCTCTACCGACTGGATGCTGCGCCCGGTGGCACGCTGCAGCTGCTCAAGTCCCTGCATCTCAACGCCGACGGCCGCGTCGACGGCCCGCTGCTGGAGGGCGATGCCCTGCTGGCGGGCCGCTACCGCCTGGTCTTTGCCGTAGCGGACTATTTCCGGAGCCAAGGCGCCGTGCTGCCCGAGCCGGCCTTCCTGGACGAGGTGCCGCTGGATTTCGGCATCGCGGACACGGCCGCTCACTACCACGTGCCCCTGCTTGCCAGCCCCTGGAGCTACTCCACCTACCGCGGCAGCTGATCGATGAGCGTCTGGCAGGAACTGGCGCGGTGGCTGACCCGCGGGCCCGCGGTGCTGGTGCGTGTGGCGCAGGTGGAGGGCAGCGGGCCGCGTGAGGTCGGGGCCTGGATGGCCGTCAACGCTTCAAGCCTGCTGGGCACCATCGGCGGCGGGCAGCTGGAGCACGAGGCCATGGCCGAGGCCCGCGCCGGCCTGGCCGCAGGGCATGTGCTGCAGGCGCGTCGGCGCTTCGCGCTGGGCCCCAGCCTGGGCCAGTGCTGTGGCGGTGTCGTCCACCTGGATTTCGAATGGCTGGACGCCTCGCACATCGCCGGCCTGCGCGAGCGCCTGGGCGGCGAGGCGCAGTGGCGGCCCGTTGCGCTCTTTGGTGGCGGCCATGTGGGGCGGGCTCTGGTCGAGGTGCTGTCGCGCCTGCCGATGCGCATCCACTGGATCGACAGCCGGGACGAGATCTTCCCCGGCGGTCTGGCCGAGCGGGTGCGCACCGAGCATTCGGAGCCGGTGCAGGGCGCGGTGCCAGGTCTTGCCCCGGGCAGCCGGGTGCTGATCATGAGCTTCTCGCACGCCGAGGACCTGGACATCCTCGCCGCCTGCCTGAAGCGCCGGCGTGAACACGCGGACCTGCCCTTCATCGGGCTGATCGGCAGCCGCAGCAAGTGGGCGAAGTTCCAGGCCCGGCTGCGCGAGCGCGGTTTCAGCGAGGCCGAGCTGGCGGCGGTGCACTGCCCCATCGGCCTGCCGGGCATTGCCGGCAAGCAGCCGGAGGTCATCGCCATCGCCGTGGCCGCCCAGCTGCTGGGCCTGCCGGACGCCTGAGCTCAGTGCTTGTGCTCTTGCGGCGCAGAGGCTGCGCCGTGCTTGTGGCCGGAGCCCATGCCCATGCCGCCCTGCATCATGCCCATGCCGCGCACGCTGGCCTTGATCTCCATGGTCTCGCGCTTCTTGTCGGCGCCTTCGAAGACCAGGCTCAGGGGCACGGTGTCACCGTCCTTGACGGGGCCCTTCAGCTCCATGAGCATCAGATGGAAGCCGCCAGGCTTGAGCTCCACGGCCTGGCCCGCGGGCAGGTCCAGGGCCTCGACGGGGCGCATCTTCATCACGCCGCCGTCCATCTTCATCTCGTGCACCTCGGCCACGCCGGCCACCGGGCTGCTGACACTCACCAGCTTGACCGCCTTGGCGCTGCTGAGCTGCATGAAGGCACCGGTGCTCTTCTGCTGGGCAACGGTGGCACGCACCCAGGCGTCCTTGACGCTGACCTGGGCCTGCGCGGCCAGGGCCGCGCTGCAGAGGGCCAGGCCCAGCAGGGGGCGGGCGAAGGCGTGACGGAGAGACGTGGGGAAGGATGTCATCGACAGGGCTCCTGTGGAGGGTTCAATGCCCTCAGTATGCCGTCAGGGCGACCCGGGCCCCTGCGGCGGGTTCAGCCTTCGCACGGACGCTGGTGCGCAAGAAACTGTATACACTTTCGCTTCGGTCGCCGCGGCCGCCTGCTGCCCGATGGCAAGACATCCGGCAGCACATCCGCGACCTTCCCGGTTCACAGGGCCCGCTGTGGTGAGCCGCACTGGAGCTGATACCGCATGGAAAGCTATCTGCTGGACTGGGCCAATCTGCTGCTGCGCTGGCTGCACATCGTGACGGCCATCGCCTGGATCGGCGCCTCCTTCTACTTCGTCTGGCTCGACAACCACCTGCTCAAGCCGGAGGCGCCGGAGCTCAAGGCCCGCGGCGTGGACGGCGAGCTGTGGGCCGTGCATGGCGGCGGCTTCTACAACCCGCAGAAGTACCTGGTCGCGCCGCCCAACCTGCCTCAGCACCTGCACTGGTTCTACTGGGAGAGCTACTGGACCTGGATGAGCGGCTTCGCGCTGTTCACGGTCCTGTACCTGTTCAATGCCGAGAGCTTCCTGATCGACCGGCGCGTGCACGACTGGTCGGCGCCCGCGGCCATTGCCAGCGCGCTGGGCTTTCTCGCGGCGGGCTGGCTGGTCTACGACCAGATCTGCCGCCGCTTCGGCCACCGCAAGGACGGCAGCATTGGCAACGACGGCCTGGTGCTGGGCCTGATCGCCGTCTTCGTCGCCTTCGCGGCCTGGGCGGCCTGCCAGCTCTTCGCGGGGCGGGCGGCCTTCCTGATCGTGGGGGCCATGATCGCCACCATCATGAGCGCCAACGTCTTCTTCTGGATCATCCCCGGCCAGAAGCAGGTGATCGCGGACATGCGCGCGGGCCGCCCGGTGAGCCCGGTCTACGGGCAGCGCGGCAAGCAGCGCAGCGTGCACAACACCTTCCTGACGGCACCGGTGCTCGTCAGCATGCTCTCCAACCACTACGGCATGCTCTACAGCCATGACTGGAACTGGCTCGTGCTGATCCTGCTGATGCTGGGTGGCTCGCTGACCCGCACCTGGTTCGTCAAGCGCCACAAGGGCGTCAATGCCTGGCCGCTGCTGGTCGTCGTGGCGCTGATGCTGGCGGCCCTGCTGTGGCTGGTGAGGCCGGCGCCGCCGGTGGCCGCGGCCGGCAGCGCGGCGCCCAGTCTGGCCCAGGTGCAGGCGGTGGTGACGCAGCGCTGCGTGATGTGCCACGGCGCGGAGCTGGCCCAGAAGGGCGTGCGGCTGGACAGCGCCGAGGCCCTGCGGGCGCAGGCCCCCCAGGTCTACCAGCAGGTAGTGCTGCAGAGGACCATGCCCCTCAACAACGCCACGCAGATCACCGAGGACGAGCGCGCTCTGATCGGCCGCTGGGTGCAGGGCGGCGCGCGGCCCTGACCCCCGCGGCGGCCGGCCTACACTGGCCCGATGGACCTGACCCCCCGTGAACTGCTGACCCGGCTCTACCAGGCCGCGGTCGACCAGGCTGCGCCGCTGGAGCTCTTCCAGCCCGGCCGCATCGACTGGACCGATCTGCTGGGCGCCGAGCCGCAGGCGCTGCCCGGCCGCTGCCTGGTGATCGGTGCCGGCAAGGCCTCGGCCGCGATGGCGGCGGCCCTGGAGGCCCACTGGCCGGCCGCGGCGCCGCTGGAAGGCCTGGTCATCACCCGCCGCCTTCACACCCCACCCTGGGCGGCCTGCCGTCGCATCGAGATCGTCGAGGCCTCGCATCCGGTGCCCGATGCCGCAGGGGCGCAGGCTGCGGCCCGGATCCTGACCCTCGTGCAGGGCCTGCGGCCCGAGGACCGGGTGATCTGCCTGATCTCCGGCGGCGGCTCCGCGCTGCTGAGCCTGCCCCAGCCGGGCCTGAGCCTGGCGGACAAGCAATCGCTCAACCGCCAGCTGCTGGCCTCGGGCGCCTCCATCCAGGAAATGAATTGCGTGCGCAAGCACCTCTCGGCCATCAAGGGCGGGCATCTGGCGGCGGCCTGCGCGCCGGCGCGCGTCGCGACTCTGCTGATCTCGGACGTGCCGGGTGACGATCCCGCCGTGATCGCATCCGGCCCGACGGTGCCGGATGCCACCCGCTGCGAGGACGCCCTCGCGCTGTGCCAGCGCTACGCGCTCGAGCTGCCCGAGGCCGCCTGGGCGGGCCTGCGCAGCGGCGCCTTCGAGACGCCCAAGCCGGGCGATGCCTGCTTCACCGGCCACCGCGTGCAGATGCTGGCCACGCCGCGCCTGAGCCTGCAGGCCGCCGCCGCGCTGGCCCGCAGCCTGGGGCTGGCGGCCCATGTGCTGTCGGACCAGATCGAAGGGGAGTCGCGCGAGATCGGCCGCATGCACGCAGCCCTGGCGCAGTCGGCGGCCCGGCATGGCGAGCCTTTCAGCCGGCCCTGCGTGATCCTCTCCGGCGGCGAGACCACGGTGAGCATGGCCGCCGGTCTGCAGGGCCGCGGTGGCCGCGCCACCGAGTTTCTGCTGGGTTGCGCCCTGGGCCTGCAGGGCGAGCCGGGCGTTCATGTGCTGGCGGCCGACACCGACGGCATCGACGGTTCCGAGGCCAATGCCGGGGCCTTCATCGGGCCGGACAGCCTCGCCCGCGCGCAGGCGCTGGGCCTGTCCGCGGCCGACCTGCTCGCCCGGCACCGGGCCTACGACTTCTTCGAGGCCCTGGGAGACCTCTTCAGCCCGGGGCCGACCTTCACCAACGTCAACGACTTCCGCGCGCTGCTGTTGCCTTGATCCGGCGCAAGAGAGGCCTCAGCGGGGCTGACGCAGCTCCAGGCCGCGCCGTGCCGCCATCTCCTCGCCCATGGCCTGCTGCTGCGCCGTGCTGAGGCCGTGCTGCGCGCTGGGGAAGACCAGCTGGTTTTCCAGGCGCACATGCTCCTTGTGGATGTCGACGAAGGCGTCGCTGGCCCGCCAGAGCACCTCCTGCTGCAGGGTGGGCAGAGGGCCGTCCGGCAGGCCGTCGAGCTGGGCCAGCAGGGTGCGCAGCACCTGCCATTGCGCGTGGATGCGCTGGTGGTCGTCCCGCAGCCGGGTGCAGACTTCCTGCAGGGCTTCGTCGTCCAGCTGCTCCAGCACGGGGAAGACATGCAGTTCCTCGTCCTGGTGATGCAGGGGGGCAGCGAGGTCGAAGTAGCGCCGGATGTCCCGGGCGGCGTCACGGGCGCTGGCATCCACGCCCTGGACCTTCAGATGCTGGCACAGGCGCATCAGCAGCTGCAGGCTGCGCTCCACCCGTTCATGGCAGGCCTGCAGCAGCTCGAAGGGCTGCTCATAGCTGCTGCCGAAGCGCTGCTCCGGCGTCTGGCTCTGCGGAGCCTGGAATTTGATCTGGGCCATGCGTCCCATTGTGGCCGCGCCGGGCTGCCCCTTGCAGCCATGTCCCTTTGATTCAGCGCAAGGACGCCGGCCGGGCCATGCGGGACAGTCTGCCCATCATCCTGGCACCCTGACCAACACGTGGACACCCTCGACAGCCGCAGCCTGCAATCCGCCCACGCCACCGTGCGTCCGGCCGGCTTTGACGCCGGCGCCGTGCTGTGCCTGCCCTCCGACTGGACGCCCCTGCTGGGCTCGCCGGCACTGAGCACCTCCGAGCTGCAGGCCCTGCAGGGCATGGCGACCCAGCAATGGGTGCCGGCCGGCAGCTTCGTGTTCACCCGGCAGCAGCCGGCCACGCAGCTCTATGCCGTGCTCGACGGTTCGGTGGGCCTGGGCCTGGCCCGTGCCGACGAGCCCTTTCACCTCGAGCGCACCGTGCGCGGCCCGCAGTGGCTGGACCTGGCCAGCGCCTGGCTGGGTGCCGAGCACGCGCAGGACGCCCGGGCGGTGAACGATGCTCGCGTCGTCGGCCTGCCGCTGCAGCCCCTGCGCAGCCTGCTGATGCGCCAGCCGGCGCTGCAGGAACGGCTGCTGGTGGCCCTGGCGGGCACCGTGCACAGCCTCACCAGCGTCACCCATGACCTGATGCACAAGGACGCCGAACGGCGCCTCGCGGCCTGGCTGCTGCAGTCCTGCGAAGCCGTTGACGAACGCGAGGGTCGCGTGGCGCTGAAGGAACGCAAGCGGGACATCGCCGCCCAACTGGCCATCACGCCGGAGACGCTGTCGCGCATGATGCGCCAGCTCAACCGCAAGGGCCTGATCGAGGTGCAGGGCTACCAGGTGCGCGTGCTGGACCTGCCGGCGCTGCGCGCGCTCGCGGGCGACTGAACCTCGCCGCGCCGATTGAGGCTGCTGCGCCGCAGCATGCCTCCCGCGCCCGCCGCAGGCCGGTGGTTCCGCGGCCTGGGCCATATTCAAGCGCACCTCAAGCGTGACATTTCACAGCGTCTGCGCGGAAAAGCGTGGTGCGCCGGCGATACCTGCGCGGCACCTGCTCATCTAGACTGGATCGACAGTCTGACCCAGACCTCATCTGTCCTGGAAGGAGCGCCCCGTGCTTGCAGCCGCAGAAAAGTTCTTCTCGAACCACAACGCCCTGCCCACCATGCCCGAGGTCGCCAGCAGGCTGCTGCGCAGCTTCGACGACGACCGCATCAGCCTCGGTGCCATCGCCGACCTGGTGGCCAAGGACGCCTCGCTGGCTGCCAAGGTGCTGCGCCTGGCCAACTCGGCGCGCTACAGCCCCTCGCACACCATCGCCACCCTGCAGGACGCCGCGGCCGCGCTGGGCATGGACAGCCTGCGCAACCTGTCGCTCGCCGCCTGCATGTGCGGTGCCTTCCCTTCGGTGCCGGGCCTGGACCGGACCCTGTTCTGGCGCCACAGCCTGGCTACCGCCGGCTATGCGCGCATCCTCGGCCGCATGCTGCAGCTGGATGCCGACACCACCTATCTCGCGGGCCTCATGATGCGGACCGGGCAGTTGATGATGGCCCTGTCGGATCCCGGCCAGGTGGCTGACGTGGAGAAGCATGCCGCCGAACCCGGCAGCCGCTTCTCGCTGGAAATGCACCGCTTCGCCTGCACCCATGCCGACGTGACGGCCTCCCTGGCCCAGCACTGGCATTTCCCGCCGGCCATGGTCGAGGCCTTCAAGGATGCCAACGCCCCGATGGAGATCCGGCCTTTCTCGCTGATGGCCGCTGTCCTGCACATGGCGGAGGTGCTGGCTG
The DNA here is from genome assembly GCF_039872765.1 of Roseateles flavus. Taxonomy (NCBI): domain Bacteria; kingdom Pseudomonadati; phylum Pseudomonadota; class Betaproteobacteria; order Burkholderiales; family Sphaerotilaceae; genus Roseateles; species Roseateles flavus. The sequence continues at coordinate 53,224 of NZ_JBDPZC010000010.1, forward strand.
ATGCACAGCAGGCGCACGAGGACCCGGTCAAAGCCCTCAACGCGGCCGTGCCTGAGCTGGTGGGCCATGTCCATCTGGACCTGGACTATCTGCGCGCCCGGCTCGAGGCGGCCGGCGACCTCAGCTCAGACGCCGACCTGCTGCTGCACTGAGGTCCCCTGCCCGCCGCCCGGCTTGACCGGGCGAGGGGGTCAGGTCTTGCCGACCGGCTTGCCCATCGCGGCCAGGCGCTTGCGCGCATCCTCGGCGCCGTCGAACTTCGCGCCCGACTTGAGCGACTCCTGGTAGGCCTGCGCTGCCTGGGCCGTCTGGCCCAGCTTCTCCAGGGCCAGGCCCTGGCGGTACTTCAGGTAGGGCAGCTGCGGTGCCAGCTTCTGGGCCTGCTGGATCGAGCGCAGCGCCGCCTCGGCGTCGCCGCTGGCCAGCTGCACGGCGGCCAGGGTGTCCAGGAAGCCGAAGTTGCGCGGTTCCAGTTCCACGGCCTTGCGAGCCCATTCCTGCGCCGGACCGAGGTCCTTCTGCTGCTGGGCGGCCAGCCAGGCCATGTTGTTCCAGGCGCCTGCCAGCTTCGGATCGGCCTCGCTGGCCTTGCGATAGGCCGCCATGGCTTCCGCGGTCTTGCCCTGGCCTTCCAACAGGTTGCCCCACTTGAGGTGAAGCGCGGCGGTGTCCTCGCCCTTGCCCTGCGCGGCGAATCGCTCGTAGTCCTGCTGGGCGGCCGGCCAGCGCCCGGCGCCAGCCTGCAGGTCCAGCAGGAGCAGCTTGCTGCGAGCCAGGGCGGGGTCCAGGGACTCTGCCTGGCGGGCCAGCTCGATGGCCTTGTCCCAGCTGCGCTGGGCGGCATGGATTTCGGCGGCGGCCAGCAGGGGCAGGGGGTTGCGGGGCGCGAGGCCGCTGCACTGCTCGAAGGCCTTCAGCGCGCCGGCCAGGTCCCGTTGGGCCACCAGGGCGCGTCCCAGGCCGAAGGCAGCGGCGGGATGCAGGGGATCGGCCTGGCTGGCCATGCGGAAGCTGGCGGCAGCTTCCTTGGCCTTGCCCAGGCTGAGCTGCAGCTCGCCGAGGTCGAGCTGTGCCGGCGCGTACTTGGCATCCGACCGGGCGGCAAGCTGGAACTGACGCTCCGCATCGGCCGCCTTGCCCTGGGCTGCGGCCAGCCGGCCTGCGGTGGTCAGGACCTCGGCCGACTTGGGCGCCAGGGCCAGGGCGCGTTGCACCAGCTTCTCTGCCGCGGCGACATTGGAGCGGCGCAGCTGCACGTCCGCCAGGCCCAGGAGCGGCTCATAGGCCTTGGGGGCCAGCTTGGCGGCCAGGTTGAAGGCGGCATCGGCCTCGGCCCACTGGCCCTTGTCCAGGGCCTGGTTGCCCTTGCGCCAGGCTTCCTCGGCCTCGTGCTGGCTCAGCAGGGCGCTGTCTGCCCCCAGCGGACGCTGACCGCCGGCCTCGCGCTGCGCCAGGCGGTTCTTGTGCGCCGTCTCGTTGACCACAGGATTGGCGAAGGTCGGCAGACTCAGAGCGAGGGCCAATGCGATGACGAGGCGATGGGGGCGGGGCAATTGCATGGCGTCGATGGGCGGGCTCCGGCGTGTCCAGGCCTGCCAGTTGAGGAGGGGTGGAGGGGATGGAACGCTATTGGAGCCCAAGCGCCTGACTTTGTCGTCCCACCTGAATGCAGGGCCGGGCGGTGCCGAAGCAGTCGCGATGAGGATTCCAGTCGGATACCAGTATGCCGCCAGTTACGTCTTCTCCATCAACCTAGGGGTGTCGGGTGCTTTGACAGAAAAATCTGAAGCATTTGGAAACGATTTTCCAAGTTATTGATTCTGCACAGCAAAGGGGTGTTGGCACGGCATATGCATTGAGTCCTGCGCAGTCTCTGCCCGGCCTTGTTACCGGCGGGGCTTGTAACGAATCTACTCAACGGAGAAACAAGATGAAGGCATACAAGGTTTTGGCTGGTCTGGCCCTGGTGGCAGGCAGCTTTGCAGCCCAAGCTGCACCGACCGTGCTGGACACGGGCATTCTGAAGATGGGCGTGGCCGACAACGGCGGCCTGGGCGCCATGGGCGTCGGCCTGTCCGGCCCCACGGGTGATGCCATCACCCCGGGCTGCCTGTGCGAAGGCTGGGGCGCTGCCGCTGGCGGCGCTTCGGGCTACGTGTACGGCCTGGGTGGCACGGGCGTCGTGTCCGCACTGACCACCACCACCACCGCTTCCGGTGCCGGCCTGTCGGCCCAATCCGTGGTGATGCTGTCCAACGGTCTGCAAGTCACCCACAAGTACTCGTACGCCGCTGGCGGCTCGCTGTTCAAGATCGAAGTGGTGCTGACCAACACCACCGCCGGTTCCCTGAGCGACGTGCGCTATGCCCGTACCCTGGACTGGGACGTGACCCCGGGCTACTTCGGCAGCAACTACACCACCGTCTACGGCGGCACCCCCACGGGCCCCGGCGGCAAGGTGCTGCACACCTCCACCAACCCCTTCGCCGTGCCGGACCCGATGGTGTTCCGCGCTCAAGAGTCCGACACCAATGTGGTGAACTCGGTGGGTGACAAGGGCGGTTACTTCGTCTTCGGCTTCGGCGCCCTGAACGCTGGCGAGTCCACCTCCTTCAACACCTTCATCGGCGCTTCGCGCTCCGTGGGTGGCCTGAAGGCCGCTCTGGGTTCGGTCGGCGTGGAAGCCTACTCCTACACCACCGGCAACAGCGTGGCTGACGGCGACTTCGCCCCGGCCTACGGCTACGGCTTCGCTGGCCTGGGCCTGCCCCCGTCCCTGGTGCCGGAACCCGGCTCCCTGGCTCTGCTGGGCATCGCCGCCATCGGTGCTGGCCTGATCGGTCGCCGCCGTCGCGCCTAATGGCCTGACACCTGCCGCAGCCGCGGCAGGTCAAGTCCTCAAGATCGAACCCCGAGTGCCGCAAGGCCTCGGGGTTTTTTCGTGGCGGCTCGCGGCGGCTGAGCTTGCCGCGCTCAGAATGGTTGCAGGGCCCGCAGGACCCGTTCTGCCGTGGCCGGAGCCTGCAGGGGCGGCGCCGAGGGATTGACGCTGGCCACGGCATCCTGCAGGGCCAGAAGCACGGCGAAGGGCAGCAGCAGCGGCGGCTCGCCCACGGCCTTGGAGCGGTGGATGCTGTCGGCCCCATTGGGCCGCCCGAAGAGCTTCACCCGGAAATCCAGCGGCATGTCATTGGCCGTGGGGATCTTGTAGGTGCTGGGCGCATGGGTCAGCAGCTTGCCGCTCTGGGGATGCCAGCGCAGCTCCTCGGTGGTGAGCCAGCCCTGGCCCTGCACGAACGCGCCTTCGACCTGGCCGATGTCCAGCGCCGGGTTCAGTGACTGGCCGACGTCATGCAGGACATCGGCGCGCAGCACCCGGGATTCGCCGGTGAGCGTGTCGACCAGGACCTCGGCCACGGCCGCGCCGAAGGCAAAGTAGAAGAAGGGCCGCCCCTGCAGGGTCTCGCGATTCCAGTGCAAGCCGGGGGTGGCATAGAAGCCTTCGCTCCACAACTGGATGCGTCGCAGATAGGCCTGCTGCACCAGCGTGCCGAAGGGAAGGGTGGCGTCGGGGCGCCCGGCCACCCGGACCTGCCCCTCGGCCCAGCGCAGCGAATCGACCGGCGCCTGCAGCAGTTCGGCCGCCAGGGGTTCCAGCCGCTGGCGGATGCGCCCCGCGGCGTCCTGGGCCGCCTTGCCGTTGAGGTCGGCCCCGGTCGAGGCGGCCGTGGCCGAGGTGTTGGCGATCTTGCTGGTGTCGGTCGCGGTGGCGCGCACGGCTGCCAGCGGCAGGCCCAGGGTCTGGGCCACCACCTGTGCGACCTTGGTGTTGAGGCCCTGGCCCATCTCGGTGCCGCCGTGGTTCACTAGCACCGAACCATCGGTGTACACATGTACCAGTGCGCCGGCCTGGTTGAGATGGACGACGTTGAAGGAAATGCCGAACTTCAGCGGCGTGAACGCCAGGCCACGCTTGAGCACCGGGCTGCGGGCGTTGAAATCGGCGATCTCGGCACGGCGCTGCGCGTAGTCGCAGTCCTGCAGCAGCTGCGTGCTGAGCGGCTCCAGCAGGTTGTCCTCCACCACCTGGCCATAGGGCGTGACATTGCGCCCGCCTTCGTCGGCGTAGAAGTTGCGCTGCCGGACCACGGCCGGGTCCAGTCCCAGCTGTCGGGCGATGCCGTCGAGGATCACCTCCATGACCAGCGCGCCCTGGGGCCCGCCGAAGCCGCGGAAGGCGGTGTTGCTCTGCGTGTTCGTGCGGGCGCAGAAGCCGTGCAGGGCCACGTGCGGCAGCCAGTAGGCATTGTCGAAGTGGCACAGGGCGCGCGTCATCACCGGCGCCGAGAGGTCCGCTGAATGGCCGCAGTTGGCAATGAGATCGACCTCGGCGGCGAGCAGCCGGCCGTCGGCGTCGAAGCCCACGTCCCAGCGGTAGTCGAAGCCGTGGCGCCGCCCGGTGATGAGGAAGTCGTCGTCACGGTCCAGGCGCAGCTTGACGGGGCGCTGCAGCCGGTGGGCCGCGAGGGCGGCCACACAGGCGAAGAGCGCCGACTGCGATTCCTTGCCGCCAAAGCCACCCCCCATGCGCCGGCATTGCACCTGCACTCGGTGACTCTCCCAGCTCAATGCGTGAGCCACCAGCTGCTGCATCTCCGAGGGGTGCTGGGTCGAGCAGTGCAGCAGCAGGCCCTGGTCTTCCTGAGGCAGCGCGTAGCTGATCTGGCCTTCCAGGTAGAACTGCTCCTGGCCGCCCACCGCCCACTCGCCCTGCCAGCGACGCGGTGCCGATGCCAGCGCCGCCGCCGCATCGCCACGCCGAAGGTGCATGGGGGGCACGACGTACTGGCCGGCGGCATGGGCGTCCAGCGCGGTGAGCAGCGCCGGCCGGGCCTCGCACTGGATGAAGCGGGCGGCCTGCGCGGCCGCACGCCGGGCCAGGTCCCGATCGCTCGCGATCACGGCGAACACCGGCTGCCCGAGGTAGCGCAGCTCGCCGTCGGCCAGGATGGGGTCGTCATGCAGCAGCGGACCGCAGTTGTTCTCGCCCGGGATGTCCTCGGCGGTGAGCACGGCCACGACGCCGGGCAGGGCCAGCAGGGCGGCGCGGTCCACGCCGATCAAGCGGCCATGGGCGATGGGCGACAGACCCAGCGCGGCATGCAGGGTGCCGCGCAACTCCGGGAGGTCGTCGGTGTAGCGGGCCTCGCCGCTGACGTGCAGGGCCGCCGATTCATGCGGCCGGCTGCTGCCGGCGACAGGGGTGGGCGAGAGCGTCTCCGCAGCGAGGGGTGGGCAGGCCTTGTTCATGGCTGAGCTCCGGTCACCGGCTGCTGGCCATCGCGCCCCAGCTGCGTGGCCCACCAGAGGCCGCTGCGCGCGGCGGGCAGGGGGCTGTCGGTGCGCGTCTCCAGCCAGAAGCGCCGCAGCAGGTTGCCGGCGACCTGGAGTCGATACGCCGCAGAGGCTCGCAGATCGCTGAGGGGCTGGAAGTCCTGGGGCAGGGCCGCCACCGCTGTCTGCAGCGTGTGCTCATCCCAGGCCTGGTCCAGCAAGGCGGCTTCCGCCTGCGAGGCGCGCTTGACGATGCCCGCCATGCCGCCATAGACCAGGCGGGCCTCGCGGACCTTGCCTTGCGCCAGGCGCAACGCGAACACGGCGCAGACGGCGGAGATGTCGCTGTCGTAACGCTTGGCGATCTTGTAGCCGCGCAGCTGCCAGTCCTCGCCGGGCAGGGGCAGGTGCAGGGCCTCGACGAACTCGCCGGGCTGCAGGGCGTTCTTCATGTAGTCGAGGTAGAAGTCCTGCAGGGGCAGGCGGCGCTGCGCGGCGCCCAGGCGCAGCACGATCTCGGCGCCCAGGGCGATCAGGGCCGGCGCGCCGTCGCCGATGGGTGAGCCATTGGCGATGTTGCCGCCCAGCGTGCCCGCATGGCGCACTGGCGGCGAGGCAAAGCGCAGCCATAGCTCGCGCAGGGCCGGGACCCGGTCCACCAGCGCGGTCCAGGCGTCCTCCAGGGACACGGCCGCGCCTATCCACAAGCCGGGCTGGCCGTCATGCCAGGGCTCGGCGCGCCATTCGCGCAGGGCGGCCACCTGCAGCGTGCTGATCAAGGTCCCCACGTCGCGGTGCTGCTTGTTGACCCACAGGCCGATGTCGGTGGCACCGGCCAGCAGGCGCGACTGCGGCCACTGCTGGCGCAGCACGGCCAGGTCTTCCAGGCTGCGGGGCGCGAGGAACTGGCGCGGCGCCTGCTGGGCGGGATCGAAGGCCTCGTAGGCCAGCGGGGCGTCCTCGCGCAGCTGGCGCAGCGCGGCTTCGGCCGCGCTGGTGTCGAGACGCTGGACAGGCCGCTCGAACATCTGCTCGCCCGCGTCCAGGATGGGGCGGTAGCCCGTGCAGCGGCACAGATTGCCCGCCAGGCCGTCGGCCAGCTGCTGGCGGCTGGGGCGCGTGCCCGCCGCCTGATGCGATTCATAAAGGGCCTGCAGCGTCATCGCGAAACCCGGCGTGCAGAAGCCGCATTGCGAGCCATGGCAGTCCACCAGGGCCTGTTGCACGGGATTGAGCTGGCGCGAGGAGCCCAGGTCCTCCACAGTGAAGAGGGCCTTGCCGTCCAGCATGGGCAGGAACTGGATGCAGGCATTGAGGTTGCGCAGCTGCAGGCGCTCCTGGGCGTCGAGCTCGCCGACCAGTACCGTGCAGGCGCCGCAGTCGCCCTCGGCGCAGCCTTCCTTGCTGCCGCAGGCGTCGGCGGATTCGCGCAGCCAGCGCAGCACGCTCGTCGTCGGGGGCAGCGAGCGCACTTCCTGGATCTGGCCACGGAAGAAGAAGCGGATGGGGCGTGTGTTCATGAGAATCCTGTTCCAGCCTCGCACCTTACGCGCGCGGTCGCGCGGACGGGATATGCTCACTCAAATAGTGGGTATCAGCGAGCGAATATGGCGGAAGCGGCGGCACTGGCCAAGATCGAGCTTCAGCTCATCCGGGTCCTGCACACATTGATCAGCGAACGCAGCGTTTCCCGGGCCGCCCTGCGGCTCGGCAGCTCGCAACCGGCCGTTTCCGGCCAGTTGCGGCGTCTGCGCGCGCTCACGGGCGACCCGCTGCTGGTGCGCAGCGGCCAGGGCATGGCGCCCACGCCCACGGCCCTGGCGCTGCAGGAGCCGGCCGCGCGCCTGCTGCTGGAGGCCGAGCGCATCTTCAGCCCGCGCCAGCGCCTGCAGGCCTTCGAGCCGGCCACGGCCCGACAGCGCTTCCGCATCGCCGCCAGCGACTACCTCGATCCCTTCTTCCTGCCCGAGCTGGTGGCCCGCCTGCAGCGCGAGGCGCCGGGTGTGCAGCTGGACCTGCAGGCGCTTTCTGCGGATTTCGACTACCGCGCCGCCCTGGCCCGCGGCGAGGTGGACCTCGTCATCGGCAACTGGCCCGAGCCGCCTGAGGAGCTGCACCTGGGCCGCCTCTTCAGCGACGAGCTGGTGGTGCTGATGAGCCAGGACCACCCCATGGCGCGGGCCCCTGCGCGCAGCTGGACCTTGGAGCGCTACCTCGCCTGCCAGCATCTCGCGCCCATGCCCTTTGCCGCGGCCCAGCCGGGGTTCGTGGACCAGCACCTGGCCAGCCTGGGCCTGAGCCGCTCCGTCGCCGTGCGCAGCGCCCATTTCGGGCAGCTGCCGCAGATGGTGGCCCAGAGCCTGCTGGTGCTGACGACGGGGCGCCAGTTCTGCAGCCGCTTCGTGGACCAGCTGCCGGTGAAGATCCTGCGCTGCCCCGTGCCTTTCCCGCCTCTGAACTACTACCAGCTCTGGCATGAGCTGGGCCACGCGGCGCCCGCCCATCGCTGGCTGCGCGAGCAGGTGCGCGAGCTCGCGCGCCAGCTGGCGCGCGCCTGAAACCCATGACGAAAGAGACCGTGACCGCTTCCTCCCGCCTGGCCCTGCGCGGCGACCTCCTGGACTTCACCGGCACGCCTGCCTGGGGCGCGCTGGACGACCCGGCCGTGCGCTTCCGCCCGGACCACTGGCTGCTGATCGAGGACGGACGCATCGTGGGCGCCCAGGCCGAAGACCCCGATGCCCGCTGGACCCGCGAGGACCACCGCGGCCGCCTGATCCTGCCCGGCTTCATCGACACCCATGTGCACTGCCCGCAGCTGGACGTCATTGCCAGCTACGGCGCCGAGCTGCTGGACTGGCTCAACACCTACACCTTCCCCGCCGAGCAGCGCTATGCCGACCCGGCCGTGGCGCGCGGCGGTGCCGAGCGCTTCCTCGATGCCCTGCTGGCTCACGGCACGACCGCGGCGATGGTCTTCCCCACGGTGCACAAGGTGTCCGCCGAGACGCTGTTCGAGGCGGCCCGCCAGCGTGGCATGCGCCTGCTGACGGGCAAGGTGCTGATGGACCGCCATGCCCCGGATGGCCTGCGCGACGACGTGGACCAGGCCCGGCGCGACTGCGAGGACCTGATCCGCCGCTTCCACGGCCAGGACCGCCTGGGCTATGCCGTCACCGTGCGTTTCGCCCCCACCAGCACGCCCGCCCAGCTGGCCATGGCCGGCGATCTCTGCCGCCAGGACGCCTCGCTGTACATGCAGACCCATGTGGCCGAGAACCGCGCCGAGGTCGAATGGGTGGCGAAGCTCTTTCCCGAGGCGCGCAGCTACCTCGACGTCTACGACCGCGTCGGCCTCCTGCACGAGCGCGCCGTGCTGGCCCACGGGATCTGGCTGGACGCGCAGGACCGGGCCCTGCTGGCGCAGCGCGGCGCGCAGCTGGCCTTCTGCCCTTCGTCCAATCTCTTCCTGGGCAGCGGGCTGTTCGACTGGGTCGCGGCCCGCGAGGCGGGCTTTGCCGTCAGCGTGGCCTCGGACGTGGGCGGGGGCACGTCGCTGTCCACCCAGCGCAGCCTGGGCGATGCCTACAAGGTGCAGGCCCTGGCAGGCCGGCGGATGACCGCCTGGGCGGGGCTTCATGCGGCCACGCTTGGCGCAGCGCAAGGCCTGGGGCTGTCCCATGAGATCGGCCACCTCGGCGTGGGTACACTGGCCGACGTCTGCATCTGGGACTGGGCCCGCGGCCCGGTGGCCGAGGCGCGCTTCGCGGTGGCCCGCGAACTGCACGAGAAGGTCTTTGCCTGGATGACGCTGTCCGACGAGCGCAACCTCGCCGCTGCCTTCGTGGCCGGCGTGGCGCGCCATCGGCGTCCGGATCCCTTGCCCCACCCCTGAAACGCAGAAGTCTTGCTGATCGCCATGGCCGAACCCGTCCCCCGACTCGAACTCCAAGGCATCAGCAAGCAGTACCCGGCCGTCAAGGCCAACGATGGCGTCTCGCTGCGGGTGATGCCCGGGCAGATCCAGGCCGTGCTGGGCGAGAACGGCGCGGGCAAGTCCACGCTGATGAAGATCATCTACGGCGCCGTGCAGCCCGACGAGGGCCGGCTGCTGTGGAACGGGCAGCCGGTGCAGGTCAGAAGCCCGGCCCAGGCCCGGCAGCTCGGCATCAGCATGGTCTACCAGCACTTCTCGCTGTTCGACACCCTCAGCGCCGCCGAGAACGTCTGGCTGGGCCTGGACAAGAGCCTCAGCCTGGCCGAGGTGACGCAGCGCATCCGCGAGCTGTCCGCCGCCTACGGGCTGGAGGTCGACCCGCAGCGGCCGGTGCACACGCTGTCAGTGGGCGAGCGTCAGCGGGTGGAGATCGTGCGGGCCCTGCTGACGAATCCCCGCCTGCTGATCCTCGACGAGCCCACCTCCGTGCTCACGCCGCAGGCCGTGCAGAAGCTCTTCGAGGTGCTGCGCCGCCTGGCCGCCGAGGGCTGCGCCATCCTCTACATCAGCCACAAGCTCGACGAAATCCGCGCCCTGTGCCAGCACTGCACGGTGCTGCGCGGCGGCAAGGTCACGGGCGAGGTGGACCCGCGCACCGTGGACAACGCCGCGCTGTCCCGCCTCATGATCGGCAGCGAGCCGCCGCGCCTGCAGGCCGCCCGCGGCGAGCCGGGCGCCCCGGTGCTGCGCGTGCAGGGCCTGGACCTGGCCACCGACAACCCCTTCGGCACCGCCCTGCGCGGCCTGGCCTTCGAGCTGCGCGCGGGCGAGATCCTGGGCGTGGCCGGTGTCAGCGGCAATGGCCAGCAGGAGCTGCTGGCCGCGCTGTCGGGCGAGGACCCGCGGGCGCCCAGGGGCAGCATCCGGCTGTTCGAGGCGGACATCGCCCAGGCCAGCTGCCGCAAGCGCCGCAGGCTGGGTCTGCATGTCGTGCCCGAGGAGCGATTGGGGCGCGGCGCCGTGCCCAGTCTTTCCCTGGCCGACAACACCCTGCTGACCCGCACCGAGGCCGTCAAGGCCGGCGGCTGGCTGCACAAGGCCCAGGCCCGGCGCCTGGCCGAGGAGCTGATCGCCCGCTTCGGCGTTCGCTGCGGCGGCTCGGGGGCTGCGGCCCGCAGCCTCTCGGGGGGCAATCTTCAGAAGTTCATCGTGGGTCGCGAGATCGATGCGGCCCCCAAGCTGCTGCTCATCGCCCAGCCCACCTGGGGCGTGGACGTGGGCGCAGCGGCCCAGATCCGTGGGGAGCTGCTCAAGCTGCGCGACGCCGGCTGCGCGCTCCTGGTCTTCAGTGAGGAGTTGGACGAGTTGTTCGAGATCAGTGACCGCCTGGTGGTGATGGCCCAGGGACGCCTCTCACCCAGCATGCCGGTGGCCCAGGCCACGGTGGAGCGTATCGGGGCGTGGATGTCCGGCCTCTGGGACGCGACCGACGCCAAGGAGGCTCCGCATGCTGCGGCTTGAGACCCGCCCCGAGCCCTCGCGGCTGATGGCCCTGGCCTCGCCCCTGCTGGCCCTGGCCCTGACCACGCTTCTGGGCGTGCTGATCTTCCTGGCCCTGGGCAAGGACCCGCTGCGCGGCCTGCAGATGTTCTTCTGGGAGCCCATCCGCAGCGCCTATGCCTGGAGCGAGCTGGGTCTCAAGGCCACGCCCCTGATCCTCATCGCCCTGGGCCTGGCCCTGTGCTTCCGCTCCAACGTCTGGAACATCGGGGCCGAGGGTCAGTTCATCGTCGGCGCGCTGGCGGCGGGCTGGGTCGCGATGCAGGCCGATGCGCAGACGGGCCGCGGCATCGTCGTGCTGATCCTCTTGGCCGGCGTGCTGGGCGGCATGGCCTGGGCGGCCATCACGGCCCTGTTGCGCGATCGCTTCAATGCCAACGAAATCCTGGTGAGCCTGATGCTGGTCTACGTGGCGGACCTGCTGCTGGGCTACCTGGTCTACGGGCCCTGGAAAGACCCCAACGGCTACAACTTCCCGCAGACCATCACCTTCGCCGCGGCCACCAAGATCCCGCGGCTGTTCAGCGGCTGGCGCGTCAACATTGGCGTACTGGTGGCCCTGGGCGCGGTGGCGGGCTTCTGGCTGCTGATGTTCCGCAGCTATGCGGGCTATGCGCTGCAGGTCGGCGGCCTGGCCCCCGCGGCGGCGCGCTATGCGGGCTTCTCCTCGCGCCGGGCGCTGTGGACCGCGCTGCTGCTGTCCGGCGGGATGGCGGGCCTTGCCGGGGCGCTGGAGGCGGCCGGGCCGCTGGGCCAGCTGACACCGCATGTGCCGGCGGGCTACGGCTTCGCGGCCATCATCGTGGCCTTTGTGGGACGGCTGCACCCGGTGGGCATCGTGGGCTCGGGCCTGCTGATGAGCATGTTCTACATCGGCGGCGAGCTGGCGCAGTCGCGCCTGGGCCTGCCCAAGTCCATCACCGGCGTCTTCCAGGGCCTGCTGCTGTTCACGCTGCTGGCCTCGGACACGCTGATCCACTACCGCGTGCGCTGGGCGCGCCGGGCTGCCTGAGGTCGCACCATGGATCTGAACGCACTCGCCGCACTCGTCGCCGCCACGCTCAATGCCGGCACGCTGCTGGCCCTGGCGGCTCTGGGCCTCTTGATCAACGAACGCGCCGGCGTCGTCAACCTCGGGGCCGAGGGCATGATGCTGGTGGCCGCCATCGCCGGTTTCGCGACCGGCGTGCACACCGGCAGCGACACGCTGGCCTTCCTCGCCGGCATGACCGCGGGCGCGGCGCTGGCGGGCGTCTTCGCGCTGCTGGCCCTGTGGCTCAACACCAACCAGTACGCGGCCGGCCTCGCGCTGAGCCTCTTCGGCACCGGCTTCTCGGCCTTCGTGGGGCAGGGCTATGTGCAGGAGAAGCTCTCGGCGCGACCCAGCTTCGCCATCCCCGGCCTGAGCGATCTGCCCTTCGTGGGCACGGCGCTGTTCAAGCAGCATCCCCTCGTGTACGGTGCGATGGCGCTGGCGGCGGGCCTGGCCTGGTTCCTCTACCGCTCGCGGGCCGGCCTGGTGCTGCGGGCCGTGGGGGAGTCGCCCGAGTCGGCCCATGCCCTGGGCTACCCGGTGCGCCGCATCCGCCTGCTGGCCGTGCTGACCGGCGGCGCGCTGTGCGGCCTGGCCGGGGCCTACGTTTCGGTGGCCTACACGCCGCTGTGGGTGGAGGGCATGATCGCCGGCAAGGGCTGGATCGCCCTGGCCCTGACCACCTTCGCCACCTGGCGTCCGGCCCGCGTGCTGCTGGGTGCCTATCTCTTCGGGGGCGTCACCATGCTGCAGTTCCATCTGCAGGGGCAGGGGGTGGAGGTGCCCAGCCAGCTGCTGTCCATGCTGCCCTACCTGGCGACCATCGTGGTGCTGGTGCTGATCTCGCGCAACAGCGGCTTCATCCGCGCCAATATGCCGGCTTCGCTGGGCAAGCCTTTCCATCCGGGCGGCTAAGATCGCCGGCTGGAATTTTCTGCAGTCTTCACCCCGTCATTCCCCTCACGGGATTTCCAAGGAGCACCCATGCGTCACATTGGCAAGCGTGATCTGATCAAGTGGGCCGGCTGGTCCAGCCTGGCCGCTGCGGCCCTGCTGGTCGGTTGCGGCAAGAAGGAAGAAGCCGCCGCCCCGGCCGCCGCTTCGGCAGCGTCCGCCCCGGCGGCCAAGCCCGAGCCGCTGAAGATCGCCTTCGCCTATGTTGGCCCGGTGGGGGACGGCGGCTGGACCTTCGCCCACGACAACGCCCGCAAGGCCGTCGAGAAGGAATTCGGTGACAAGGTCCAGACCAGCTTCGTCGAGAAGGTCCCCGAGGCGGCCGACGCCGAGCGCGTGTTCCGCGACATGGTGGGGCAGGGCAACAAGCTGATCTTCGGCACCACCTTCGGCTACATGGAGCCCATGCTCAAGGTCGCCTCCGACACGCCGGACGTCAAGTTCGAGCATGCCACCGGCTACAAGCAGGCTGCGAACATGCGCACCTACGACTCCCGCACCTACGAAGGCGCCTACATGGCCGGCGTGGTGGCGGGCAAGATGAGCAAGAGCGGCACGCTGGGTGTGGTGGGCTCCATCCCCATCCCCGAGGTGATCCGCAACATCAACAGCTTCACCCTGGGCGCGCAGAGCGTGAACCCCAAGGTCAAGGTGCGCGTGGTCTGGGTCAACGAATGGTTCAATCCGCCCAAGGAGACCGAAGCCGCCCAGTCCCTGATCGACGGCGGCGCCGACGTGCTGATGCAGAACACCGACTCCAGCGCCGTGCTGCAGACCGCTGAGAAGAACGGCAAGTACGCCTTCGGCTGGGACTCCGACATGACCGCCTACGGTCCCAAGGCCCACCTGGCCTCGGCCGTGATCAACTGGGGCCCGTACTACATCAAGGCCGTGCGTGACGCGCTGGACGGCAAGTGGACGGCCGGCCCGGGTACGCACAGCTGGTGGGGTGTCAAGGAAGGTGCGATCGACCTGGTCTCCCTGGCCGAGGCCGTGCCGGCCGACACCCGCGCACAGATCGACAAGGTCAAGGCCGGTCTGAAGGACGGCAGCTTTGTGATCTGGAAGGGCCCCATCGTCGGCCAGGATGGCAAGGACGTGCTGAAGAAGGACGAGGTCGCCGACGACAAGTTCCTCTCGGGCATCAACTTCTACGTGAAGGGCGTCGAGGGCAAGGTGCCCACCGGCAAGTAAGCCATTGTCTGCCGCATGAAGCCACCCGCCGCGAGGCCGGTGGCTTTTTTCATGGGCGACCGCCGCCCGTGTGGCCCGGTCTGCAGTTCGTCAGCCGGGGATGCAGGTCATCCGCCAGGGATTGGCAAGGGCGCAGGGTCTCACTACATTGGCGCGGTGCTGGGTCATTGCCCAGCCAAGCCAACGAGGAGCCTCACTTGAAGAACGAACAGCAGAAGTCCGCGGCACCCCGCGCCGCCCTGAATCGCCTGGCCCTGTGCCTGGCCCTGGCCAGCACCGGCGGCCTGCTCATGAGCCTGCCGGCCCAGGCTGCGACCACCGCCAAGCAGAGCAGCGCCCCCGTCGCGCCCAAGCGCTACACCATCGAGCAGTTCATGGCGACGACCAATATCGGCGGCGCCTCCTTCAGCGCCGACGAAAAGCGCATCCTCTTCCACAGCAACAAGACCGGCATCTTCAACGTCTACAGCATCCCGGTGACGGGCGGCGAGCCGGTGGCGCTGACCAGCTCCACCAAGGACGGCCACTACGCCGTCGGCTACTTCCCCAAGGACGACCGCGTGCTCTTCACGCGCGACCAGGGCGGCAACGAGCTGAATCACCTCTATGTGCGCGAGCTGGACGGCAGCGAGAAAGACCTGACCCCCGGCGAGAAGCTCAAGGCCCTCTTCATGGGCTGGTCCGGTGACAAGAACAGCTTCCACGTGGCCACCAATGAGCGCGATGCGCGCTTCTTCGATGTCTACCGCTACGACACCAAGACCTACGCCCGCGAGCTGATCTACAAGAACGAGACCGGCATGAACGTGGCCCAGGTCAGCGACGACGGCCGCTGGATCGCCTTCGGCAAGACCAACACCACGGCCGACAAGGACGTCTACCTCTACGACACCCAGGCCAAGACCACCAAGCACGTGACGCCTCACCAGGGCGTGGCCGACAACAGCCCGGTCGGCTTTGACCCGGCCTCCAAGCGCCTGCTGATCACCAGCAACGAGGGCGCGGAGTTCACCCGGCTGATGAGCTACGACCTGGCCAGCGGCAAGATGAGCGAGCTGGAGAAGGCCGACTGGGACGTGGTCTACACCGACTTCTCCGACGACGGCCGCTACCGCGTCACCGGCATCAACGCCGACGCCAGCATTGCGCTCAAGCTGCGCGAGACGGGCAAGGACGGCGTGGAGCGCGAGGTCGCCCTGCCCAAGCTGCCGGGTGGCGAGATCCGCGGCGTCCGTTTCTCGGGCAGCAGCGGCAAGATGGCCTTCTACGTGAACGGCGACCGCTCGCCCAGCAATCTCTTCGTCTATGACTTCGCCAGCAAGCAGGTCAAGCAGCTGACGCAGAGCATGTCCAAGGAAGTCAACCCCGATGACCTGGTGGACGCCAAGATCGTGCGCTTCAAGTCCTTCGACGGCATGAGCATCCCCTCGGTCTACTACCAGCCCAAGGAAGCCTCGCCCACCAACAAGGTGCCGGCCCTGGTCTGGGTGCATGGCGGCCCGGGCGGCCAGACCATGCGCGGCTACTCGGCCCTGATGCAGTACTTCGCCAACCACGGCTATGCGGTCCTGGGCATCAACAACCGCGGCAGCTCGGGCTATGGCAAGACCTTCTTCACGGCCGACGACGGCAAGCATGGCCGCGAGCCGCTGTGGGACTGCGTGGAGGCCAAGACCTACCTGGCCAGCACCGGCGTGATCGACCCCGAGCGCATCGGCATCATCGGCGGCTCCTACGGTGGCTACATGACCCTGGCCGCCCTGGCCTTCCGCCCCGAGGCCTTCAAGGTGGGCATCGACATCTTCGGCGTCTCCAACTGGCTGCGCACGCTGGAATCCATCCCGCCGTACTGGGAGAGCTTCCGCCAGGCGCTGTACCAGGAGGTGGGGGATCCGGTGAAGGACAAGGACTTCCTCATCGCCACCTCGCCGCTGTTCCATGCCAAGGAGATCCGCAAGCCGCTGATGGTGATCCAGGGGGCCAATGACCCGCGCGTGATCAAGCCCGAGAGCGACGAGATCGTCGAGGCCGTCAAGAAGAACGGCGTGCCGGTCGAGTACGTGGTCTTCGACGACGAGGGCCATGGCTTCTCGAAGAAGAAGAACAACATCGAGGCCAGCGGCCGCATGCTGCAGTTCCTCGACAAGCACCTCAAGACGGCCAACACCGCGCCGGCCAAGTAAGAGGGCTGCCCAAGAGGGCACACCGGGACGGGCTGTCAGCCGTCCCGGGCAGTGCTCAAGCCGCAGGCAAGAAGCACAAGAGGCCCCGCGGGGCCTCTTTTCCATGCAGTCCTGTGGCGGCGTTCAGCGAATCAGCGATGCCTGGCCCTGCACATTGCGAGCGTCGGCATTGGCCTGCGCTGCGCTGAGGTCAGCCCGGCGCGCGCCGGTGAAGCGCTTGGCCCAGTAGGCCTCGCGCAGGTCTTCCACGCGCACCGCGCTGCCCACGCGGGGGCTGTGGATGAACTTGCCGTCCCCCACGTAGATGCCCACGTGGGAGAAGGTGCGCTTCATCGTGTTGAAGAAGACCAGATCACCCGGCTTCAGCTCTTCCTGCTTGATCGGAATGAGGCTGGAGAGGCGCGCCTGCTCGTCCGCCCGGTGGGGCAGGACCAGCCCGACGGACATCTCGAAGATGTGGCGGGTGAAGCCGCTGCAGTCGAAGCCGCTCTCCAGGGACTTGCCGCCCCGCTTGTAGGGCACACCCAGGAAGTTCATGGCCGACATGACGAGGTCTGAGGCCGTGTCGCGCACCTGGTTCAGCAGCTTGTTCTCGCTGGCGTTCTTCATCAGCCCGGTGTCCTGGAGGAAACGGGTGATGGCGTCATTGCCGTTGGTGCCGGCGCCTGCGGCCGCGGCGGCGGCCAGGTCGGCGGGTGTCGGGAGGGACTTGCTCGCCGAGGCATTGCCTGGCTGGGCAGCCACCTGCTGGCTCTGGCCATAGGCTCCCATCATGGTGCCCGGCGGCGGCGCCAGCGGGGCAGTGCCCTGGGCCGGCTGCTGCTGCGCCAGTGCGCCGGTGGCGCTGAGGCCCAGCGCCAGCGCGGCGCAGGCCACCGCGGAGCGCAGGGGGCGCAGGGGGCTTTGGCGGTGGGAAAGGCGTCGGGCTGGCAGCATCGGGAACTTGATCTCGGCCGCGCAGCTTAAGAAGCGGGTCTTGGCAGTGTCAAGCAAGGCAGGGGCAAACCGCGGGTAATTCCGGGCCTTGTTCGGCACCCGAATTGCCCCGCGTTTCAATTTGGGGAACAACCGCTATTGGACCATAGGGGGGAGTCGCCACATGTGTCCAAGCGCACACCAGCAACGCCTGTCTTGATCCTCGGCAATTGTCGCCGGCGTGACTCGGCAGGGTCAGCCTGCCGTCAGAGCCCCGTCGTGAAATGCGCCGTAATTCGTAATTATGGAAGTGCAGAGGTCAGCCATGAGCAGCATTCCCGGCAGCGCAAGTCCCCAGGTCCCGGGCGATTACGCCAGCTTCTACCAGCGCTCGGTCGAGCAGCCGGAGGCGTTCTGGCGCGAGCAGGCGGCCCTGATCGAGTGGCAGACGCCCTTCCAGCAGGCTTGCGACTACGGCCGGCCGCCCTTCGCGAAATGGTTTGTGGGCGGCACCACCAACCTCTGCCACAACGCCGTGGACCGCCACGCCCGCGACCGGGGTGATCAGAACGCGCTGATCTGGGTCTCCACCGAGGTCAAGGAAGAGCGCATCTACAGCTTCCGCGAACTGCAGCGAGAGGTCGAGCGCATGGCGGCCATCCTCCAGGCCCAGGGCGTGGGACAGGGCGACCGGGTGCTGATCTACATGCCCATGATTCCCGAGGCCGCCTTTGCGATGCTGGCCTGCGCGCGCATCGGCGCCATCCACTCCGTGGTGTTCGGCGGCTTCGCCAGCGTGTCCCTGGCCAGCCGCATCGACGATGCGTCGCCCAAGCTCATCGTGAGCGCCGACGCGGGCAGCCGCTCCGGCAAGGTCGTGCCCTACAAGCACCTGCTGGATGAAGCCATCCAGCTTGCGAAGCACAAGCCGCAGGCCGTGCTGATGGTGGACCGCGGCCTGGCCGCCTTCGAACGCGTGGCCGGGCGCGACCTGGACTACGCCGCCCAGCGCGAGCAGCACAAGGACGCCCAGGTGCCCTGCGCCTGGCTGGAGTCCAATGCCGTCAGCTACACGCTCTACACCAGTGGTACCACCGGCAAGCCCAAGGGCGTCCAGCGCGACGTGGGCGGCTACGCGGTGGCCCTGGCGGCCAGCATGAAGCACATCTACTGCGGCAACGCGGGCGAGACCTACTTCTCCACCAGCGACATCGGCTGGGTGGTGGGCCACAGCTACATCATCTACGGCCCGCTGATCGCCGGCATGGCCACGCTGATGTACGAGGGCCTGCCGACCGTGCCGGACGCCGGCATCTGGTGGCAGCTGGTCGAGCGCTTCAAGGTGACGGTGATGTTCAGCGCGCCCACGGCCGTGCGCGTGCTCAAGAAGCAGGACCCGGCCTACCTGGCCAAGTACGACCTGAGCAGCCTGCGCGCCCTGTTCCTGGCCGGCGAGCCCCTGGACGAGCCCACCGCCACCTGGATTGCCCAGAGCCTGGGGCGCCCCATCATCGACAACTACTGGCAGACCGAGACCGGCTGGCCCATCCTCTCGATCGCCAATGGCGTCGAGAAGAAGCCCAGCAAGTTCGGCTCACCCGGCGTGGCCATGTACGGCTACAAGGTGAAGCTCCTCAACGAGAGCACCGGCGAGGAACTCACGGGGGCGAACCAGAAGGGCGTGGTGGCCATCGAGGGCCCGCTGCCGCCGGGCTGCCTGCAGACGGTCTGGGGCGACGACGCGCGCTTCGTCAACACCTACTGGTCCAGCATCCCCGACAAGCTGGTCTACTCGACCTTCGACTGGGGCATCCGCGACGAGGACGGCTACTACTACATCCTGGGCCGTACCGACGACGTGATCAACGTCGCCGGCCACCGCCTGGGCACGCGCGAGATCGAGGAGAGCATCGCCAGCCACCCCAATGTGGCCGAGGTGGCCGTGGTGGGCGTGGCCGACGCGCTCAAGGGCCAGGTGGCCATGGCCTTCGCCGTGCTGAAGGATGCCAGCCGTGCGGCCACGGAGGAGGGCGCCCGCCAGCAGGAAGCCGAAATCATGAAGCGCGTGGACGAGCAACTGGGCGCCGTGGCCCGGCCGGCCCGCGTGCGCTTCGTGAGCGTGCTGCCCAAGACGCGCTCGGGCAAGCTGCTGCGCCGCGCCATCCAGGCCGTGTGCGAGCAGCGCGACCCGGGTGACCTGACCACCATCGAGGACCCGACGGCCCTGCAGCAGATCCGCAGCCTGGTGGGAGGCTGAGGGGCGACTGAGGGCCGACTGAGGGGCGCCGCGCGGTGCCGGTCTCGGTGTTTGTCCCGGTGCGCTGACTTCCGGGCGAGGGCAGGGCCGCGGGCACAATCCGCGCACCATTCCCAGCAGAGGCGGTGGCGCGGACCGCGCCGTCGCGCAGCCACACCATGACATCGATGCAGACTCCGCGCCGCCTCGTCGGCGCGCTCCTTCTGGCCGGCCTGACCGGCATCGCGGGCTTCGCACAGGCCGAGGCCGCTGCCACGCTGCCCGCTCCGCTGTTCCCCACGCTGAAGACGGTGGCCCAGATCCGCCAGGCCTGCGACAGCGGCCTGGCTTCGGCCAAGAAGGCCCTGGCCCAGCTGGAGCGCCGCAAGGTGGACCTGGGCTGGATGGCGGCCTTCGACGACTATGCCGCCACGGTGGAGGACGGCCAGAGCGCCGTCGACTTCGTGCAGTACGTGCACCCGGACAAGGCCGGCCGCGACGCCGCCCAGGCCTGCTCCATGCGCTGGACACAGTTCAACTCCACCGTCGCCCAGAACGAGCAGCTCTACAAGGCGCTCAAGCGCGCTCCCACGCCCCAGCCGCGCGACCGCGAGCTGCAGCGCGTGGCCCTGGGGGCCTTCGAGGATAGCGGCGTGTCCCTGCCCGCGCCCAAGCGCCAGCGCGCCAAGGCCATCATCGACAAGCTGGGCGAGCTGGACCAGCAGTTCAACAAGAACATCCGCGACGCCAGCCTCCAGATCGCCTACACCGAGGCGGAGCTGCAGGGCGTGCCTGAAGGCGTGTGGAAGAACGCCCGCCGCGACGCGCAGGGGCGCATCCTACTGGGCGTGGACTATCCCAGCTATGGGCCGGTGCTGCAGTCGGCTGAGAATCCCGAGACCCGCCGCCGCATGTGGGAGGCCAAGGTCAACGAGGGCGGTGAGCCCAATCTGCGCCTGCTGGCCGAGATCGCCCAGCTGCGCCGCGAGTACGCGGGCCTGTTCGGCTATGACAACTACGTGGATTTCAACCTGCGCCGGCGCATGGCCGGCAATGCGCAGGCGGCCTGGAAGTTCCTGGACGAGGTCCAGGCTACGGTGACAGAGCGTGAGCGCGCCGATGTCGCCGAGCTGCAGGCGGCCAAGGCCCAGCACCTGGGCCTGCCGCTGGCCCAGGCCCGTGTCGAGCGCTGGGACGCCAGCTTCTATGCCGAGCGCCTGCGCCAGGCCCGCTTCCAGGTGGACCAGGAAGCGCTGCGCGAATACTTCCCTGCCCAGGAGAGCCTGCGCTTCGCCATGCGCATCATCGAGCGCCTGATGGGCGTGAAGTACACCCCGGTGCCTGCCGAGCTGTGGCACCCCGAGGTCCAGGCCTTTGCCGTGAGCGACGCCGCCACCGGCAAGCCCCTGGCCAATCTCTACGTGGACCTCTTCCCCCGCGAAGGCAAGTACAACCACGCGGCCGTCTGGCCCCTGCGCGGCAGCGCGACGCGCATCGGGCGCCTGCCCGCCGCGGCGCTGGTGGTCAACTTCAATCGCAAGGGCCTGACCGTCGACGAGATGGAGACTCTGCTGCACGAGCTGGGCCATGCCGTGCACAACAACCTCAGCAACACCTTCTACCTGCAGCAGGCGGGTACGGCGGTGATGCACGACTTCGTTGAGGCGCCCTCGCAGATGCTGGAGGACTGGGTGGTCAACAAGCAGGTGCTGCCGCTGATGCGCGAGGTCTGCGCCGACTGCAAGCCCATGCCCGAGGCGCTGGTGGACAAGGTCGTGGCTGCCAAGCACTTCGGCAAGGGCACGCAGTACGGTCGCCAGCATCTCTATGCCAGCTATGACCTGGCCCTGCACGGCAAGGACCCGCAGGACCCCCAGGCCCTGTGGGCGAAGATGGAGGGCGCCACGCCCATGGGCCATGTGCCGGGCAGCAAGTTCGTGGCCGGCTTCTCCCACATCGCCGGCGGCTATGGCGCGGGCTATTACGGTTATCTCTGGAGCCTGGTGCTGGCCATGGATCTGCGCAGCCCCTTCGAGGCCAACAAGCTGGATGCCGAGATCGGCCGCCGCTACCGCGAGCGCATCCTGGCCCAGGGCGGCCAGAAGCCGGCACCGGAGCTGGTGCGCGACTTCCTGGGGCGCAACCCCAGCAACGCGGCCTTCTTCGACTACCTGAAGCACTGATCGCCCCCGGCGTTCTCGCGCTGCTGACGGCCCGCCCTGGCGGGCCGTTTTCATTGGCGGCCGCCGTGTCTGTCGCTTTGTGTGTGCGAATGTGTTTTGTGCGCTGCCCGCGTCACCCCTGTCAGATGTTTCAGGTTGCGCCTCAACTGAGGGTTTTGCTGGACTGTGGGGCCGGGCGAGATGGCCACAATGCGCGCGTCTTCTCCCGGGGGAGGTTCTGTCGGGGAAGGCGCACAACAGTCCGGGCGCCTTGCGATGACCCGGCGTGTCGGGATGCAGGACGGAAGTGAGCATGCGTATGGAATGGTTCAGGCTGTGGGTGAAGCAAGCGGGCGTGGTCCTGGGCGTGACAGCCCTGCTGGCGGGAGGCACTGCTGCGCAGGCCTTGAGCTTTGCCATCAACGAAGGGGTCACCTACCGGGTGAGCAATGCCGAGATCGCGGCGCGTTATGCGGGCATGGCCGCAGACCTCTCCAAGCTGCTGCAGCAGCCGGTCACCATCGAGCCCATCAGCGACTACAAAAGCCTGCGCCAGGGCCTGGCAGAGAAGCGCTGGGAGCTGGCCCTCGTGCACCCGGCCCACATCTCCATCCAGGCCATGCGGAACTCGGGCTACCGGCTGGTGGCCGTGACCAAGGGCTTCACCGACTACAAGGCGGGCTTCATGGTGCGGGCCGATGCCCCCTGGACCCAGCTCACCGACCTGCGCGGCCAGCACCTGGGCGCGCCGGACGAGGACTCCATCACCTCGGTGATGCTGCGCGCCACGCTGCGCGACCTGAAGATGAGCGCCCCGCAGGTGCGCATCACCTACACCCGCTACCAGGACGCGGTGCCCTTCTTCGTCGAGAACTACCTCACCCATGCGGGCGTGACGGCCTCCGGCGCGGTGCTCAAGGCCTGGCAGGCCAAGGGCGGCAAGATCCTGGGCTACACCCGGCCGGTGCCCATCAAGCACGTCATCGCCAGCCCCAGCCTCAGCGCCGAGCAGTTCGAGAAGGTGCAGAGCTACCTCACCGGCCTGGATGCCAGCGAGGAGGGCCGCAAGAAGCTGGAGCCCACCAAGTGGAAGGGATTCGCCCGCTTCGAGCAGGCCGAGATGATGAAGCTGGGCGAATGGCTGGACGTGCGCTGAACGCCAGTGGCAGGCGCGCGGCCGGCCCGGCGCGCATCGGCAGCACGTATGCTGCACTGCCGCCGCTGCCCGGCCGTGCGCCGCACTGCGCTGAAGTCTCCTGAGCTGTCGAGAAGGTGAATGCCATGTCACAAGACTCTCTCTGGCTGCAACTGCAGTCGCTTCCTGCCGAGGCCGTGGCGCTGCGTGCGCCGGGGCGTCCCGCGCTGAGCCATGGCGCCCTGCGTGCGCTGATCGAGCGCAGCGTGCAGCAGCTCAATGGCTGGGGCATGGGGCGCAACGACCGGGTGGCCATCGTGCTGCCCAACGGGCCGGAGATGGCGGCCTGCTTCCTGGCCTGTGCCTGCGGCGTGGCCAGCGCACCGCTGAACCCCGCCTACCGCGCCGAGGAGTTCGACTTCTACCTGCGTGACCTGCAGGCCCGCGCGCTGATCGTGGAGGAGGGCAGCGACTCCCCGGCCGTCGCGGTGGCGCAGGCCCTGGGCGTGCCCATCATCCGGCTGCAGCCGCTGCAAGCCGCGGGCGACTTCCGCCTGACGGGCGACTTCAGCGGCAGCGCGGCCAGCAGCGAGGGTGGCATGGCCCGTCCGGATGACGTCTCCATGGTGCTGCACACCTCGGGCACCACCTCGCGGCCCAAGATCGTGCCGCTGTCGCAGCGCAACCTCTGCGCGTCTGCCGCCAACATCCGCCGCACCCTGCAGTTCACGGCGGCGGACCGGGGGCTCAACATCATGCCCCTGTTCCACATCCATGGCCTGATCGCCGGGGTGCTGGCGCCGCTGAGCGCGGGCTCGCAGGTCTTCTGCACGCCCGGCTTCAATGCGCTGAAGTTCTTCGCCTGGATGGACGAGGCCGCCCCCACCTGGTACACGGCCGTGCCCACCATGCACCAGGCCATCCTGACCCGCGCGGGCAAGAACGCCGACGTGATCCGGCGCCATCCGCTGCGCTTCATGCGCTCCTCGTCCTCCTCGATGCCGCCGCAGGTCATCAGCGAGCTGGAGCAGGTCTTCGGCGCGCCCCTGATCGAGGCCTACGGCATGACCGAGGCCACGCACCAGATGGCCAGCAACCCGCTGCCGCCGAGCGTGCGCAAGCCCGGTACCGTAGGCCTGGCCGCCGGCCCCGAGGTGGCCATCATGGGACCCGACGGTGCGCTGCTGGCCGCCGGCGAGACGGGCGAGATCGTCATCCGCGGCCCCAATGTGACCCAGGGCTACGAGAGCAATCCTGCGGCCAATGCCGAGGCCTTCCGCGAGGGCTGGTTCCGCACCGGGGACCAGGGTCAGATGGATGCCGAGGGCTATGTCTCCATCACCGGTCGCCTCAAGGAGATCATCAATCGCGGCGGCGAGAAGATCAGCCCGCGCGAGGTCGACGAGGTGCTGATGGACCACGCCGCCGTGGCCCAGGTCGTGTGCTTCGGCCTGCCGCATCCCAAGCTGGGCGAGGAGGTGGGCGCCGTGGTGGTGCTGCGCGAAGGCGCCAGCGCGACCGAGCGTGAGCTGCAGCAGTTCGTCGGCCAGCGCCTGGCGGACTTCAAGGTGCCGGCCAGGATCCTCTTCATGGCCGAGATTCCCAAGGGTGCGACCGGCAAGCTGCAGCGCATCGGTCTGGCGCAGAAGCTGGGCCTGGCCTGAGCCAGGACTGCAGAACAAGTTCAAGCAGAGGAAGGGTTCCACGTCATGCACAAGCACACGATTCACGCCCTCGGCGCCCTGGCGCTGGCCTTCAGCGGACATGCCCTGGCAGCTGCCTGGCAGCCGAGCAAGCCCGTCGAGTTCGTCGTTCCGGCCGGCACCGGTGGGGGCGCTGACCAGATGGCTCGCTTCATCCAGGGCATGGTGGCCAAGCACCAGCTCTCGCCCCAGCCCATCGTGGTGGTGAACAAGTCCGGCGGCGCCGGCGCGGAAGGCTTCCTCGACGTCAAGGGCGACAAGGGTAATCCGCACAAGCTGGTCATCACCCTGTCCAATCTCTACACCACGCCCCTGGCCACCGGCGTGCCCTTCAACTGGCGAGACCTGACCCCCGTGTCCATGATGGCCCTCGACCAGTTCGTGCTGTGGGTCAACGAGGACTCGCCCTACAAGACAGCCGGCGACTACTTCAAGGCCGTCAAGAGCCAGCCCTCGGGCACCTTCAAGATGGGCGGCACCGGGTCCAAGCAGGAGGACCAGATCATCACCGTGATGCTGGAGAAGGCCGCCGGCAAGAAGATCATCTATGTGCCCTTCAAGGGCGGCGGCGACGTGGCCGTGCAGCTGGTGGGCAAGCATGTGGACGCCACGGTCAACAACCCCATCGAGGCCGAGTCCCACTGGCGCGCGGGCAAGCTGCGCCCCCTGTGCGTCTTCGACGACAAGCCCATGCCTTACACCGAGAAGGTGACCGCCAAGCAGAGCTGGCAGGACCTGCCCACCTGCGCCTCGCAGGGCATCCCGGTGTCCTACGTGATGTTGCGTGGCATCTTCATGGCGCCAGGCGTGACGCCCGAGCAGAAGGCCTTCTACGCCGGGATGCTGGACAAGCTGCGCCAGCTGCCCGAATGGAAGGACTTCATGGCCAAGGGCGCCTTCCGGCAGGAGGCGCTGCAGGGCGAGGCCTACTTCGACTGGCTGGCCCGCAACGAGCAGCTGCACCGCACCCTCATGAAGGACGCGGGCTTCCTGGCCCAGTGACGCCGACGGGCCGTCGCGCCCGCTGATGCAAGGGGAGACGACATGGACGCACAAGACCGGCCGGAGGCTCCGGCGCCGGGGCGGGGATGGTCCCAGCGCTGGGTGGAGTTGATCACGGCGGGCCTGATCCTGGCCTTTGCCCTGCTGCTGATCCGTGACAGCCTGCGCCTGGGCACGGGCTGGGCCGACGATGGCCCGCAGTCCGGCTACTTCCCGTTCCGCATCGGCCTGGGCCTGGCCCTGTGCAGCACCTGGCTGCTGCTGCAGCAGCTGCGGCGCTGGTCGACGACGACCCAGCGCTTCGTTGAGAGCGGGCCCCTGCGGGACGTGGCGGCCGTCTTCCTGCCGACCGTGGCCTATGCGGCCGTGATCCCCTGGCTGGGCGTCTATGTCCCCTCGGCCCTGCTGATCGCCTGGTTCATGCGGCGCCAGGGTGGCTATGGCTGGGGCCGGGTCGTGCCGGTGTCGATGGGCGTCGCCCTGCTGGCCTTCCTGCTCTTCGAGCGATGGTTTGTCCAGCCGCTGCCCAAGGGGCCGCTGGAACACTGGCTCGGCTTCTGAGGAACGCGCGATGGACGACTTCAACAGCCTGCTGCACGGCTTCTCCGTCGCAGCCACCCTGCCCAACCTCGGCTACATGCTCGTGGGCCTGCTGCTGGGCGTGCTGATCGGCGTGCTGCCCGGCCTGGGTGGCGCCAACGGCGTGGCCATCCTGCTGCCGCTGACCTTCAGCATGAACCCCACGACGGCCATCATCATGCTGTCGTGCATCTACTGGGGGGCGCTGTTCGGCGGGGCCATCACCTCCATCCTCTTCAACATCCCGGGCGAGCCCTGGTCCGTGGCCACGACCTTCGACGGCTACCCCATGGCCCAGCGGGGCGAGGCGGCGCAGGCGCTGACGGCGGCCTTCACCTCGTCGTTCGTGGGGGCGCTCTTTGCCACGCTGCTCATCAGCTTCCTGGCCCCCGTGCTGGCGCGCTTTGCCGTGAGCTTCGGCCCGGCCGAGCTCTTCGCCGTGCAGCTGCTGACCTTCTGCAGCTTCGTCGGCATGAGCCGCGAGGCGCCGGTCAAGACCCTGATCTCCATGCTCATGGGCTTTGCCCTGGCCACCATCGGCATGGATGACATGACCGGGCAGCTTCGCATGACCTTCGGCTTTGCCGAGCTGCTCAAGGGTTTCGACTTCCTGATCGCGGTGATCGGCCTCTTCGGCATCGGCGAGATCCTGCTGACCATGGAGGAAGGGCTGGCCTTCAAGGGGCAGTCGGCGCGCATCAGTCCCAGGGTGGTGTTCCAGACCTGGTGGGAGCTGCGGAAGCACTGGAAGCTCTTCCTGCGCTCGGGGGCCATCGGTTGCTGGATGGGCATCACGCCGGGCGGCGCGACGCCGGCCTCCTTCATGAGCTACGGCGTCGCGCAGCGGCTCTCGCGCCACCCCGAGCGCTTCGGCAAGGGTGAGCTGGCCGGTGTGGTGGCGCCCGAGACCGCGGCCCATGCCGCCGGCACCTCGGCCCTGCTGCCCATGCTGACCCTGGGCATTCCCGGCTCTCCCACGGCGGCGGTGCTGCTGGGCGGGCTGGTGATCTGGGGCCTGCAGCCCGGTCCCATGCTCTTCGCCGAGAACAAGGACTTCGTCTGGGGCCTGATCGCCTCCATGTACCTCAGCAATGTCGTGGGCCTGTTGGTGGTGCTGACGACGGTGCCCTTCTGGGCCGCCATCCTGCGCATCCCCTTCGCCATCATTGCGCCGGTGATCGTGGTGACCTGCGTCATCGGCGCCTACACCGTGCATGGCGCCATGTTCGATGTCTACATGATGCTGGTCTTCGGCGTGATGGGCTATGTGTTCAAGAAGCTGCGCATCCCGTTGGCGCCCCTGGTGCTGGCCCTGGTGCTGGGCGACAAGGCCGAGTCCAACTTCCGGCAGTCCATGCTGCTCTCGCAGGGCAGCCTGGGCATCTTCTGGTCCAATGCCCTGGTCGGCAGCTTGACGGCCCTGGCCCTGATGATGCTGGTCTGGCCCCTTTGGGGGCTGCTCAAGCGCCGCGCGGCGCGCAATGAATTTGCGGTGAGTGCATGAAGTTCGCAATCGTCGGCGCCGGTGCCATCGGCGGCCTTCTGGGTACGCGCCTGGCCCTGGCCGGAAACGCAGTCACCTTCATCGCCCGCAATCGCAACCTGGCGGCCATCAACAGCGAGGGCTTCACCCTCGTCGAGGAAGACGGCAGCGCCCTGCAGGCGCCGGCGGGCGAGAGCCTGCGTGCCGTGCAGCGCATGGCCGAGGCCGGCGTGCAGGACGTGGTGCTGCTGACGGTCAAGGCGCACCAGCTGCATGAGCTGCTGGCGGAGCTGCCGGCCTTGATCGGGCCGCAGACGCTCGTCGTCAGCATGATCAACGGCCTGCCGTGGTGGTACTTCCAGGGCCTGGCGGGGCCGCACGAGGGGCGGGTGCTGGAGTCCGTGGACCCGGGCGGCGCCATCGCGCGCACACTGCCGGCCGCCCAGGTGATCGGCAGCATCGTCTACCCGGCGGCGCAGCTGGAGGCGCCGGGCAGGGTCCGTCTCATCGAGGGCAACCGCTTCTCGCTGGGCGAGCTGGACGGCACGCGCAGCGAGCGCGTCGAAGCCCTGTCCCAGGTGCTGATGCAGGCCGGTTTCAAGGCTCCGGTGAGCCGGGACATCCGCTCCGAGCTGTGGGTCAAGCTGTGGGGCAACCTGAGCTTCAATCCCATCTCCGCGCTGACGCATGCGACGCTGGAGGACATCTGCCGCTTCCCGCTCACCCGCGAGCTGGCGGCTCGCATGATGACCGAGGCGCAGACCGTGGGCGAGCAGCTGGGCGTGCAGTTCAAGATCTCGCTGGACAAGCGCATTGCCGGCGCCGAGGCCGTGGGCGCTCACAAGACTTCCATGCTGCAGGATGTCGAGGCCGGGCGCGCGCTGGAGCTGGAGGCGCTGCTGGGCGCGGTGGTGGAACTGGCCCGCATCACCGGAACGCCGAGCCCCAACCTCGATGCGGTCTATGCGCTGACGCGCCTGCTGGGCGCGACACTTGGCCGCGAGCAGGCTCGGCTGAGCCTGCAGTCGCTGGCCTGAGGACGGGCCCCCGGCCTCACTCGCAGCGCAGACCCTCGATTCCGAGGCTGCGGCCCGTCGGCAGCAGGCGTTCCTGCACCTCGCAGCGCTTCATGCCCGCAGGCACGGGCCGCACCAGGATCAGTGCGGTGTGGTGGTAGGAGCAGGCCAGCCAGAGGGCCTCGTCGGTGGCCGCGGAGGTGGGCACGGGCTTGAAGGTCCAGCCGTAGTGCCGCAGCCGGCCGGCCTTGCGTTCGAAGTCGGGCACCAGCCGCGCGCCCTGTTCGGGCGGCCCCTGCAGCATCGACACCCCGCTGAGCGCATGGACCGGCAGGCCGGGGTCGGTCAAGGCCAGCCAGGGCGAGGCGGGCGCGCTGCCCGGCTGTTCCCGGACCTCGAGGCTGGCCGGGCAGGCCAGCGCCGGTGCCGGCTCGGATGGGCCCGCCCAGGCGGCCGAGGCCAGGCACAGCGCCAGCGCGGCGGCCCTCAGTGGCGTAGCAATTGGTCGCAAATCTGCCTCACTCGATGACGAAGTACTGGCGGGCGCAGTCGACGCGCGGGTAGTCCGGCCGCTTCAGGTAGATGGTGCGGCGCTTGACCTCGCCCTGGCTGTTCCACTGGTCCAGCACCACGATGCCCAGGGCGTTCTCCTCCAGGAAGATGGCGGCATGGCGGCCCCGGCCGTCGCGGGGGTAGTGGCCGTGCTCGTCGAAGGTCGCGATGGCCGTGCCGCGGCGGATGCTGCCAGGCCGCGCACCGACCACCTGCACGCCCTGGCGCCATTCCGGCGTCGACGGGGCGCCGGTGGCCTGACGCACATACTCCACGCATTCGGTGTGGCCGGCCTTGTTCACGAACTTGGCCGGACCGAAGGACTGTGATTCGGCGATCTGGAGAAGGTAGGACATGGACTCGGTCAGTTGCTTGCAACCCGACATGCTCGCCCGGATCGGCGCTTGCCGTGTAAACGGCTGTGTCAGCGCCGGGCGGCCCACTCCTGCCGGAGGAAGGCCAGCACGGCGTCCTCGTCGTGGTGCCCGATCACCGTCTGTGCCTCCGCCTTGACCTCGTCGATGGCATTGGCCATGGCCACGCCCCGGTGGGCGGCGCGCAGCATGGTGATGTCGTTGACCTGGTCGCCGAAGACCACCACCTCGCGATCACTCAGACCGTAACGCTGGGCGAGGATGTGGATGGCCTGGTCCTTGGTGGCGCGGCGGTCATGCACGGTGAGCCAGGGCCAGTCGGGGCGGTAGAGGTCCTCGTTGAGGTGGCACTGCACCGCCTCGCCGAACTGGGCCTGGATGTCCTCGTAAAGCACCTGCAGCGGGCCGTGCGGGCCCACCACCACCAGCGTCATCAGCGGACCGCCCCCCAGCTCGCGGGCGAGGTCCGTGCACTGGCGCAGGCGGGGATCCCCGTTGAGCACCCGCTCGTCGACGAAATGCCGCTGGCCCTCGTTCTCCACGCCCTGCCAGCAAAGCCGGTCGCCCTCGGGCGCGTGGACCGAGAGGAAGGGCATCTGCCCATGGCGGCGCACCAGGGCGAAGAGCGCCTCGCTCAGGGCGCCGTCCATGCCATGCACCAGCTCATGCCGGCCCGTGGCCAGGTCGCTGATGAAGGCGCCGTTGGACGAGATCACCGGCAGGCTCAGCGGCAGCCCGGCCAGCAGCTGGCGGATGGACACCACATGGCGCGCGCTGGCCACGGTGAAGACCAGGCCCGAGCCCAGCAGCTCGGTGAGCCCGGTGCGGGTGGTGTCGGACAGCAGGCCCTGGCGGTTGAGCAGGGTGCCGTCGAGGTCGGATACGTAAAGCGTCATCGCAGCTCAAATGAAAAGCGGCGCCGCAGCGCCGCAGGGAAAGCGTCAGGCAAGCCTGGCCTCAAAGCACCTCGGAGGCGAAGTCCGCCAGGCGCGAGCGCTCGCCGCGCGCCAGGGTGACGTGACCGCTGTGGGCCCAGCCCTTGAAGCGGTCCACCGCGTAGGTCAGGCCCGAGGAGCCCTCGGTGAGGTAGGGCGTGTCGATCTGGGCGAGGTTGCCCAGGCAGACGATCTTGGTGCCCGGGCCGGCGCGCGTGATCAGGGTCTTCATCTGCTTGGGCGTCAGGTTCTGCGCCTCGTCGATGATGACGAACTTGTTGAGGAAGGTGCGGCCGCGCATGAAGTTCAGGCTCTTGATCTTGATCTTGCTGCGCACGAGGTCGTTGGTGGCGGCCCGGCCCCATTCGCCGGCGCTGCTGTCACCGCGGGCCAGGACCTCGAGGTTGTCGTCCAGCGCGCCCATCCAGGGGCCCATCTTTTCTTCCTCGGTGCCGGGAAGGAAACCGATGTCCTCGCCCACGGGCACGGTCACGCGGGTGACGATGATCTCGCTGTAGCGGCGCTCGTCCAGCACCTGCGACAGGCCGGCGGCCAGGGTCATCAGCGTCTTGCCCGTGCCGGCGGTGCCGGTGAGGGTGACGAAGTCGACGTCCGGGTCCATCAGCAGGTTGAGGGCGAAGTTCTGCTCGCGGTTGCGGGCGGTGATGCCCCACACGGCATTCTTCTGGTGGCCGTAGTCCTTGAGCGTGCGCAGCACGGCGCTCTTGCCGGTGATCTCGGTGACCTTGGCATAGAGCGGCGCGGTGCCCGGCGCTTCCAGGTAGACCAGCTCGTTGACCAGCAGCGAGGGCACCAGCGGGCCGCTGATGCGGTAGAAGGTGATGCCGCCCTGCTGCCAGCTCTCCATGGTCTTGCCATGGCGCTCCCAGAAGTCGGCCGGGAGGGCCTGCACGCCGGTGTAGAGCAGGTCGGAATCTTCCAGGGTCTTGTCGTTGCGGTAGTCCTCGGCGGGCAGGCCCAGGGCCCGGGCCTTGATCCGCATGTTGATGTCCTTGGACACCAGCACGACCTCGCGCTCCGGTTGCTGCGCCTTGAGCGCCTGCACCACGCCCAGGATCTGGTTGTCCGCCTTGCCCTGGGGCAGACCCTGGGGCAGGGGGGCGTCGATCAGCTGGGTCTGGAAGAAGAGCTTGCCGCCGGCCTCGCGGTGGCCGGTCTGGTCCAGGGGCAGGCCCTTGGCCATTTCCTCCAGCGTGCTGCTCTTGAGGCTGGCGGCCAGGGCGTCGAGGTCACGGCTGACCTGGCGCACGTTTCGGGCGACCTCGGTCATGCCCTTCTTGTGCCCGTCCAGCTCCTCCAGGGTGATCATCGGGAGGTAGATGTCGTGTTCCTCGAAACGGAACAGGCACATCGGATCGTGCATCAGCACGTTGGTGTCGAGGACGAAGAGCTTGCTGCTGCCGGTGCCCTTCGGCTTGGTCGCCTTGCTCGCGCGGGCCTTGGCCGCCGAAGCGGGCGCGGGCGAAGGTGCAGGAGCAAGAGCAGGTGCGGGGGCAGGCGCCCTGGCGGCAGGGGTTTCAACCTTGGGCGCGCGGGCCTCGATAACGGCAGGCGCGGCCGGCTCGGCCGTGCGCAGCACCTTGGCCGAACGCTGGGGCCGGGCCGGGGCGGGCGCGGCGACCACGCTCAGCACCGGTGCGGGCGGGGTGGGGGCCGGGGCCTCGGGCAGGGCGGCCAACACCGGTTTCTTCTTGCTGGGGACCAGGCTGGTGGCGTACTCGCTGGCGTCCAGACGGCTGGCGCGCTTGGTCGGGGGCTTGGGCAGTGGCATGAGGCGTTTGAAGGGACGGGTCAAGCCGTCCTTGGCAGTGGGTGCGGAGACCGCCTCCCGGCATCGGGTCCTGAAAAGCAAAAAGCCGCCTTCGTCGGAGGGCGGCTTTGTTCAGGGCAGGGTCCGGAGCGCGAGGGCATGGTTTGATTATGCACAAGTCGTCCGGGCCCCCGGAGGGCGGCAGGCTGCGGCGTCCAAATACAACAAAGCCGGCCTCGTCATCTGACGGGGCCGGCTCGAGCGGGATACTGCGGGGCTGGCCCCAGATTCCGCGGGCCTCAGGCGGGCGCCCGGGCCTGGGACGGCTGGGGGGCCTGGATCATGCGGCTTCCTTCTTCAGCGACTTCACGGCCTTGAGGACTTCGTCCACATGGCCGGCCACCTTGATGCCGCGCCACTCGGCACGCAGCACGCCGCTGGCGTCGATCAGGAAGGTGGAGCGCTCGATGCCCTTCACCTTCTTGCCGTACATGATCTTGTTCTTGACCACACCGAACATGTGGCAGAGCTTCTCTTCGGTATCGGCGATGAGCTCGAAGGGCAACTCCAGGGTCTGCTTGAACTTGTCATGCGAGACCATGTTGTCGCGCGACACCCCCAGCACCACGGCGCCGGCCTTCACAAAGTCCTTGTGTCGGTCACGGAATTGCATGGCTTCGGTGGTGCAACCCGGGGTATTGTCCTTGGGGTAGAAGTACAGCACCACCGTCTGGCCATGGAAAGCCTGGGGTGTGAACTTCACGCCTCCGGTAGCAAGAGCTTCAATTTCCGGGAGGGGTTTGTTGAGCGCTGGCGTCATGTGGGCGTTTTTGCTAGTAGGCCTGCCCGACTGGGCATAGCCTGCAATTATACGTTGAACGCCAAGTTCCGGCTTTGCCGGCCTTTCGGGGGATTGTCCGGACTTGCCGGATGAGGCCGGCGTCGGAGGTGGCGGCGGTTGCCAGGCCCCTCAGGCCTGCGCTTCGATCAGCAGCGCCGCCAGCACCGAGCGCCCCTCGGCGGCCAGCACGTTGTAGGTGCGGCAGGCGGCGGCCAGGTCCATGGTCTCCAGGCCGATGCGGGCCTCGATGAGGGCCCGGTAGCGGGCCGGCGGGACGAAGCGCAGCCGCTCGCCGCTGCCGAAGATCACCAACTCGGGCTTCAGCGCCAGGATGCGCTCGAAGGCGGCTTCGTCCAGCGACTCGAAGCGGTCCACGCCCCAGGCCTGCACCTCGCCGCGCCATGGCACCAGCAGGCTGCTGCCGTGGGGCTGGCCGTTGACCCACACGCGGTTCTTCTCATGGCGGGAGATGCTGTTGCCGCCTTGCTGTTCGTCGAGCTGGAATTTCATGCCGGAGCGCTGGGATGGGGTCGGTGGATGACGGAGGAAGGGCAGGGGGCCGCCCCGGGACGCAAGCGTCGCGGGCCGGGGCGACGAAGCCTAGCTGCGCGGCTTTCGAACCATGGAGAGATCCATCCAGGGAAAGCCCTGCTACCCTGTTAAATTCTACGTTTTGCGGCGCAACATGCGCGGCATCCACGAGGAGTCCCTGTCTTGAACCCGATTTCCAAGTCCGCCAAGCTCGCCAATGTCTGCTACGACATCCGTGGTCCTGTGCTGGACAAGGCGCGCCAGATGGAGGAGGAGGGGCAGAAGATCATCAAGCTGAACATCGGCAACATCGCCGCCTTCGGCATCGCCCCCCCGGACGAGATCGTCCAGGACATGATCCGCAACCTCCCCGACGCCGCCGGCTACACCGATTCCAAGGGCCTCTTCGCCCCTCGCAAGGCAGTGGTGCACTACTGCCAGGAAAAGAACATCCGCGGCGTGACCGTGGACGATGTCTACCTGGGCAACGGCGCCTCCGAGCTGATCGTGATGGCCCTCAACGCGCTGCTGGACAACGGCGACGAAGTGCTGCTGCCCGCGCCCGACTATCCGCTCTACACCGCCGCCGTGGCTCTCTCGGGCGGCAACCCGGTGCATTACGTCTGCGACGAGCAGAGCGACTGGATGCCCGACATCGAGGACATCAAGCGCAAGATCACCCCGCGCACCCGGGCCATCGTCGTCATCAATCCGAACAATCCCACGGGCGCGCTCTATCCGGAGTCGCTGCTGCTGGAGATCGTCGAGCTCGCGCGTCAGCACCAGCTGATCATCATGGCCGACGAGATCTACGACAAGACGCTGTTCGACGGCAACGTCCACACCAGCATCGCCTCGCTCTCGGAAGACGTGCTCACGCTGACCTTCAACGGCCTGTCCAAGAACTACCGCAGCTGCGGCTACCGGGCCGGCTGGATGGTGGTCTCGGGCGAGAAGCGCCATGCGGCGGACTACATCACCGGCCTGAACATGCTGGCCTCCATGCGCCTGTGCGCCAACACGCCGGGCCAGCTGGCCATCCAGACCGCACTGGGCGGCTATCAGAGCATCAAGGACCTGGTCGCCCCCGGCGGCCGCCTGTGCCGCCAGCGCGATCTGGCCTACGAGCTGCTGAGCCAGATCCCCGGCGTCAGCGTCGTGAAGCCGAAGGCCGCGCTCTACATGTTCCCCCGCCTGGACCCCAAGATCTACCCGATCGAGGACGACCAGCGGTTCGCCTATGAGCTGCTGGCCGAGGAAAAGGTGCTGATCGTGCAGGGGACGGGCTTCAACTGGCGTGCCCCCGATCACTTCCGGCTCGTCTTCCTGCCCAACACCGACGACCTCCGCGAGGCCGTGGGCCGGATCGAGCGTTTCCTGTCGAACTACCGAAAACGTCACGGGCGCTGAGTCGCCCCCCATCCAGTCAGAACGAGAACACACCATGAAAGCGATCAAAGTCGGCCTCCTTGGCATCGGCACCGTGGGCAGCGGCACCTTCAACGTGCTGCGTCGCAACCAGGCCGAGATTCGCGGCCGCGCCGGCCGGGGGATCGAGATCACCATGGTGTCGCGCCGCAATGTGGCGCTGGCGCGCGAGATCGTGGGGGACGCCGCCCAGGTGGTGGCCGACCCGCGCGAGATCATCGCCAATCCCGAGATCGACATCGTCGTCGAGCTGATCGGCGGCTGCGGCGTGGCCCGCGAACTGGTGCTGGAGGCCATCGCCGCCGGCAAGCACGTGGTCACCGCCAACAAGGCCCTGCTGGCCGAGCATGGCACCGAGATCTTCGCCGCCGCCCGCGAGAAGGGCGTGATGGTGGCCTTCGAGGCCGCGGTGGCTGGGGGCATCCCCATCATCAAGGCCCTGCGCGAGGGCCTCACCGCCAACCGCATCGAGTGGCTCGCCGGCATCATCAACGGCACGACGAACTTCATCCTGTCCGAGATGCGCAGCAAGGGCCTGGACTTCGCCACCGTGCTGAAGGAGGCGCAGCGCCTGGGCTATGCCGAGTCCGACCCCACCTTCGACATCGAAGGCGTGGACGCCGCGCACAAGGCCACCATCATGAGCGCGATCGCCTTCGGCATCCCGGTGCAATTCGACAAGGCCCATGTGGAAGGCATCAGCCAGCTGCAGGCCACGGACATCAAGTACGCCGAGCAGCTGGGCTACCGCATCAAGCTGCTGGGCATCGCCCGCCGCCGCAGTGACGTCGCGGGTGGCGGCATCGAGCTGCGCGTGCACCCCACGCTGATCCCGGCCCAGCGCCTGATCGCCAATGTGGAAGGCGCGATGAACGCCGTCGTGGTCCAGGCCGACGCCGTGGGCACCACGCTCTACTACGGCAAGGGGGCCGGCTCCGAGCCCACCGCCTCGGCCGTCATCGCCGACCTGGTGGACATCACCCGCCTGCACACCGCCGACCCCGATCACCGCGTGCCGCACCTGGCCTTCCAGCCGGACAGCATGAGCAACACGCCCATCCTGCCCATGGCGCAGGTGCTGACCAGCTTCTACCTGCGCCTGTGCGTGGCGGATGAAGCCGGCGTGCTCTCCCGCATCACCACCATCCTGGCTGAGCACGACATCTCCATCGACGCCGTGCTGCAGCGGGAGTCGGCCGAGGGCGAGAAGCAGACCGACCTCATCATCCTGACCCACGAGACGCAGGAAGGCCGCATGAGCACGGCCCTGGCCCAGATGCAGAGCCTGCCCACCGTGCTGGCGCCCATCGTGCGCCTGCGCAAGGAGGATCTGGCCTGAGGCCTGCGGGGCACCTGCAAGCATCCGCCCCGCCCAGCCACCGCCGCCGGACATGCCGTGATGACGCCAAGCGACCCGGGCCAGCTGCTGGATGATTTCTCGGCACTGCTGGCCAACGATCCCGGTGCGCTCTCCACGCAGAGCGGCTACTACGTGCCCAATCTGCACGGCACCGGGGCCGAGGACGTGGTCGCGCTGCTGGACCGGGCGATCCGCCGCAGCCACAGCGACGCCCAGCTCTACTACTTCAGCGGCCAGCGCGGCACCGGCAAGAGCACCGAGCTGCGGCGGCTGGAGATCCTGCTCAATGGCCAGCCGGGCACGCGCGCCTACATCGTCGATGCGCTCGACTACATCGGCGACACCCACCCCATCGACACCCTGGACCTGCTGCTGGTGATCGCGGCCGCCTTCGCCGACCGCCTCAGCCACCCCGATGCCCTGGGCTCCGACCAGGACCCGCATGAGAGCCCGCTGCAGCGCTTCACCCACTGGCTGGGGGCGGAGGTGGAGATCACGGGCGTGACCCTGGGCGGGGTCAAGGCCGAATTCAAGAAGCAGCAGCAGAGCATCGTGCAGCGCCTGCGTACCTTCGACCTTTCGCGCCAGGAGCGGGTGATGGCCGAATGCCGCCAGCACATCGGGCAGATGGCCGAGGCCGTGCGGCGGCGCTGGCAGGCACCGAAGATCGTGCTGATGGTCGATTCCCTGGAGCGCCTGCGCGGCATCGGCAAGGAGGCCTCGGAGATGTTCGACCGCGTGGTCAAGGTCTTCGACGGCGACATGAACCAGCTGCGCGTGCCGGATCTGCACATGGTGTACTCCGTGCCGCCCTACCTGCCCTACCTCACCAACATCAAGGCCCTGGTCCAGCTCTTCATGCTGGCCTCGGTGCGGGTCTGCGAGCCGCCGTCCAAGGCCCGGCGCGCGCCCCGCGCGACCGGCCTGGACGCCATGCGCCAGGTCGTGGAGCGCCGCTGCCCGCGCTGGCGCGAGCTGCTCAGCGAGCCCGCCCTGGACCGCCTCATCCTCACTTCCGGCGGCGACCTCCGCCAGCTGCTGCGCCGCCTCCTGCTGGACACCCTGGACGAGGCCGCCTTCGCGCTCGAACGCCTGCCCCTGGGCGAGGACGACCCCATCCTGCACACCGTGGTCCAGCGCCATCGCGTGGAGTTCGAGAGCCTGGTCGTGCAGGACGAATTCGCGCTGCTCAAGGGCATCGCCGAGCAGAACGCCCTGGACCTGCGCCACCGCGACGAGCTCTCCACCGTGGCGCACTTCTTCGACGTGCGCGCCGTGCTGAACTACCGCAATGGCGTGGACTGGCTGGACCTGAATCCCCTGCTGTGGGATCTCATCGCCCGCTGGCAGCCGCCGGCGGCCGCCCATGACCGTGGCAACTGAGGCCTTCAGCGCCCCTGCCGAAGCGGCCTGGGCCCGCCTTGCGCGCCGCGTGGGCCAGTTGCAGGGCTTTGGCTACATCGTGCTGTTCGTGCCGGATCCAGCCGTGCTGGCGCCCTTCAAGGCCCGCCTGGCCGCCTGGATGGGCGAGCGGGGCTGGCCCTGGCTGACGCTGTCCGAGCGCCAGAGCGCGGGCTTCGCGGAGCGCAGCATCACTGCGCTGTTCGACAGCCTGTCCGCCGAGCCTGCGCCCCGCCTGGTCTGGCTGGAGGCGCACCGCGGCGCCGGCCAGCCGGCCTGGGAGCAGGCGCGCGGTGAGCTGCTGAGCCGCCTCAATGAGCGCCGCGGCCGGCTGGAGGCCGAGCTGGCGGGCACCCTGGTGCTTGTGCTGCCGGAAGGCGCGCAACGCAGCGCCGCCGGCCAGGCGCCCGACCTGTGGCACGTGCGCAGCCTGGGCCTGAGCCTGCCCGCGCTGGCGGGCCAGGAGGGTCAGGTCTTGCCTCTTGCTCCTCCCGTTCCCGATCCGCCGCCCGCGGCGTTGGCCGCGGAAGCGGAAGCGGATCCTCGCGCGGCGGGTGCGCCTCCCGCGCCCGTCGCAGGCCCGGCTCCCGCCTCGGCCCTCCTGTCCGATGCCGCCTCGGCGCTGTGGCTGCAGCGCTGGCAAGACCTGCTGGCCGGGCGTTCCGTCGAGCAGCTGGACCTGGCCGATGACGCCCTGCCGGCCTTCGCCCTGCAGGACAGCCTGGCCTGCCAGGACGCCCTGCTGCGCCAGGGGCGCGCCGAGGAGGCGCTGCAGCTGGCGCAGCAATGGGTGGCGCTGGCGCGTCGCCGCAGGGCGCAGGGCCGGGGCCTGCTGGACATCGCCAGCAGCCGCGAGCTGTGCGCCGCCCTGGAGGGCCAGGTGCGGATCCTGCTGCATCTCGGCCGCCCGCAGGAAGCCCTGCCACTGGGCGAGGCGCACGTGGCCGTCTGCCGCGAGCTGCTGTCGCGCCTGGGCGAGTCGCCCGCCGTGCTGCAGGCGCTGGCGCTCGCGCTGGACCAGCTCAGCCGCACGGCACAGATCCTGGGCGACTGGCACCGGGCCGCCGCCGCCGCCGAGGACAGCCTGGGCGTTCATCGCAGACTGGCCAGCCGCCTGGGCGAGACCCCGGACAGCCTGCGCGGCCTGGCCCTGGCCCTGGACCGCGCGGGCCACGCGGCGCAAGCCCTGGGCGACTGGTACCGCGCCGGCGCCGTCTACGAGGAGAGCCTGTCCCTGCGGCAGCTGCTGGCCCGTCGGCTGGGCGACAGCCCGGATGCCTTGCGCGATCTGTCCGTGGCCCTGGACAACATCGGCCGCGTGGCCGAGGCGCAGGGCGACTGGGCGCGCGGCACCGAGGCGTATGAAGAAGCCCTGATGCTGCGCCGCCAGCTCATCGAGCAGCAGGGCGGCCTGCCCGAGCGCCTGGCCCAGAGCCGTGCCCAGCTGGCGCAAGGCGGCGCGGCGCCCGAGCTCGAAGCCGACCTGGCCTCCACCCTGCTGGACGCTGCCGCACTGCCCGGCCCCCGGGCCGAGGCCTACCGCGAGGAGGCCGGCCAGATCCTCGCCGCGCTGTGCGGCCGTCACCCTGGCGTCGATCGCTACCGGCGGCTGCTGCAGCGATATGCGCTTTCGAATGCGAAGTCCGCGGCGCCCACGGTGCCGCCCGACACCCCACCCGATCAACCTCAAGCTGGAAGCTCAAGCCCGTGAAA
This sequence comes from Roseateles flavus, assembly GCF_039872765.1. NCBI lineage: Bacteria > Pseudomonadati > Pseudomonadota > Betaproteobacteria > Burkholderiales > Sphaerotilaceae > Roseateles > Roseateles flavus. Next base: position 92,556 of record NZ_JBDPZC010000010.1, read on the forward strand.
TACATCAGCACCCGCGGTGACAAGACCGAACGCCGATTCTGCGAAATCCTGCTGGAAGGCCTGGCGCCGGACGGCGGCCTCTACCTGCCCGTGCACTACCCGCAGGTCGATGCGGCCACGCTCACCCGCTGGCGCGGCCTGGCCTATCACGAGCTGGCCTTCGAGATCCTCTCGCTCTACATCGACGACATTCCCGCCGCGGACCTGCGCGCCCTGTGCGCCCGCACCTACACGGCCGAGGTCTTCGGCTCACCCGAGATCACGCCGCTCAAGCCCCTGGAGCCGGGGCTGGCCCTGCAGGCCCTGTCCAACGGCCCCACGCTGGCCTTCAAGGACATGGCCATGCAGCTGCTGGGCCAGCTCTTCGAGTACGAGCTCAAGCGTCGCGGCGAGACCCTCAACATCCTCGGCGCCACCAGCGGTGACACCGGGAGTGCCGCCGAATACGCCATGCGCGGCAAGGCCGGCGTGCGCGTGTTCATGCTGTCGCCCCATGGGCGCATGAGCCCCTTCCAGCAGGCGCAGATGTTCAGCCTGCAGGACGCCAACATCCACAACATTGCCGTCGAGGGCGTGTTCGACGACTGCCAGGACATCGTCAAGGCCGTGTCCAACGACCTGACCTTCAAGCGCGAGCACCGCATCGGCACCGTCAACTCGATCAACTGGGCACGCCTGCTGGCCCAGGTGGTCTACTACTTCGCCGGGTACTTCTACGCGACGAAGTCCAACGAGGAGCGGGTCAGCTTCTGCGTCCCCTCCGGCAACTTCGGCAACGTCTGTGCCGGCCATGTGGCCCGCATGATGGGCCTGCCCATCGAGCGCCTGGTGGTCGCCACCAATGAGAACGACGTGCTGGACGAGTTCTTCCGCACCGGTGTCTACCGCCCGCGCGGCAGCGCCGAGACCCATGAAACCTCCAGCCCCTCCATGGACATCTCCAAGGCCAGCAACTTCGAGCGCTTCGTCTTCGACCTGCTGGGCCGGGACGGCGCCCGCGTGAAGGCCCTGTTCAAGGACGCCCTGGAGCGCGAGGGCCGCTTCGAGATCAGCGCCGCCGAGAAGGCGGCCATCGCCGGCTACGGCTTCGTCTCCGGCGCCAGCAGCCATGCGGACCGGCTGGCCACCATCCGCGCCACGCAGCAGCAGTACGGCGTCATCGTCGACACCCACACGGCCGACGGCCTGAAGGTGGCGAAGGCCTGGCGCCAGGCCGGCATCCCCATGCTCGTGCTGGAGACGGCCCTGCCAGCCAAGTTCGCCTCGACCATCGTCGAGGCCCTGGGCGAGGAGCCGCCGCGGCCCGCGCATTTGCAGGGCATCGAGGCCCTGCCCAAGCGGGTGCAGCTGATGCCGGCCGATGTGCAGCGCGTGAAGGATTACATTGACGCCCATGTCCGCTGAAACCGCTTCCCCCAGCCCCGCCCGCAAGCCGCTGCTGAGTCTCGACGAGGCCCTGGCGCGCCTGCTGTCCGCCGTCCAGCCCCTGGGCGAGACGGAGCAGCTGTCCACCTTCGATGCCCTGGGCCGCGTGCTGGCCGCCGAGGTGCGCTCGCAGCTGGACGTGCCCCCGCACGACAACAGCGCCATGGACGGCTATGCCCTGCGCCTGTCTGACCTGCCCGCAGACGGCACCGTGCTGCCCGTGAGCCAGCGCGTGCCCGCCGGCAGCGTGCCTGCGGCCCTGCAGCCCGGCACGGCGGCCCGCATCTTCACCGGCGCGCCCGTGCCCGCAGGGGCGGATGCCGTGCAGATGCAGGAGCATTGCGAGGCCATCCCCGGCGAGGGGCTGGGTTCAGTGCGCGTGGTGGATCGCCCAGGCGCCGGCGCGGCCATCCGCCGCCGCGGTGAGGATGTGCAGGCGGGCAGCGTGGTGCTGGCCGCCGGCCATCGCCTGGACCCGGCCGCCCTGGGCCTGGCCGCCACCGTGGGGGCTGCCTCGCTGAGCGTGGCCCGCCGCGTGCGCGTGGCCCTCTTCTCCACGGGCGACGAGCTCGCCATGCCCGGCGAGCCCCTGAAGCCCGGCGCCATCTACAACAGCAACCGCTTCACCCTGCGCGGCCTGCTGCAGCAGCTGGGCTGCGAGGTGCAGGACCTGGGCATCGTGCCCGACACCCTGGACGCCACCCGGGCCGCCCTGCGCGCCGCTGCGGCCAGCGCCGACCTCATCCTCACCTCGGGCGGCGTGTCCGTGGGCGAGGAGGACCACCTGCGCCCCGCCGTGCAGGCCGAAGGCCAGCTGGACCTCTGGCAGATGGCCATCAAGCCCGGCAAGCCCCTGGCCTTCGGCGCGGTGCGCCGTCCGGGGCAGGAGGGCCGCCAGGCCTGGTTCATCGGCCTGCCTGGCAATCCGGTGTCCAGCTTCGTGACCTTTCTGCTGGCGGTGCGTCCGGTGATCCTGCGCTTGCAGGGGGCGGCCGACGTCGCCCCGAAGGCCTACCTCCTGCGTGCCGACTTCAACTGGCCGCGCGCCGACAAGCGCCGCGAGTTCCTGCGCGCCCGGCTCAATGCTCAAGGCGGCCTGGAACTCTTCGCCAACCAGGGCTCGGGCGTGCTGAGTTCGGCGGTGTGGGGCGACGGTCTTGTTGACGTGGCGCCAGGCATGCCCATCCAGGCCGGCGATACTGTGCGCTTCCTTCCCTTCAACGCCCTGCAATGAGCTCCATCACCGTCCGCTACTTCGCTTCGCTGCGCGAGGCCCTGGGTGAGCAGGAGACACTGCCCTGGCAGGAGGGCCAGACCCTGGGCCAGTTGCGCGACACGCTGCTGGCACGCGGTGAGCCCCATGCCAGCGCCCTGGCCCGCACGCGCGCCGTGCGCTGCGCGCTGAACCAGCAGCTGGCCAAGGAATCTGCCGCCATCCCGGCCGGGGCGGAGGTCGCCTTCTTCCCGCCGGTGACGGGGGGCTGAGCCCGCTTCAGCCCGCGGCGATCTGGGTCCGGCGGTAGCTCGCCGGGGATCGGCCGATCAGCCGGCTGAACTCGCGGGTGAAATGGGCCTGGTCGTAGAAGCCCAGGGACTGCGCCAGGTCCGCCAGGTCCACGGCCTCGGGCGAGGAGAGTCGGTGCACAGCCTCCTGAAGCCGGAAGCGTTGCACCACCCACTTGGGCGGCACGCCCACATGCTCCTGGAAGAGGCGCTGCAGCTGGCGCTCGCTCATGGACAGCGCACGGGCCAGGGCGCTGACGCTGCAGGGGCCTTCGTCCGCCGCCGCCACGGCCACGGCCTGCGCTGCCAGCGGCTCGGGCAGCTTCGCGCCTCGTACCAGCGGCTGCAGGAAGGCCTGGGCATGGGCGCACAGGGCCGCTGGATCCTCGGCGTCCAGCACCGCCGACTCGGCCGCCGCGCTGGGCAGGCCCCAGAGCGCGGCCGTCGAGACCTGCCGGTCCGTCAGCGCGGACATCGGACCCTGCAACAGGGGGCGCAGGCCGCCGACCCGGAATCGCAGGCCCAGCACGCGCCCCCGGCCTTGCAGCTGTCGTTCGAAGACCCGCCGCAGCACGCCGTGGACGGCCGTGCATCCGCGATCGAACACCAGATGCGCATGAGGAAAGGGCAGGGTGCGCTGGCTCTGCGCGGGCTGGCCGGACAGATCCCATTGCACGCACCACAGGAACTCGACGAAGGGGCTCAGCCAGGGCTCGGCCGGGTGGCGCTGCAGCTGGATGCGCCGGGCGGCGCCGGCGGGGTCGATGATGCCGCGCTGGTGCAGCGGCTGGTCCCGGCCCTGCGGCGGCGCGTCGGGTTTTTGCAATCCTTGTGGCGCCGGGCTGCCTAGAGTGCCGGGCTTGCACTCCGCGGGAGTGTGGGACGAAAGGATCAAGGACATGGAAATTCAGACTTCGGCAGCAAGGACACGGGCCCAGGCGGTGCTGGGAGGCATCGGCAGGGCCGCGGGCTGCCTCGCCCTGGCCCTGTGCGGCCTGTCGGCGGCGAGCGGTGCGGAGCCGGGCGGGCTGGACGCGGGGCAGGCCTGGGCCCGCAGTATCTCCGGAACGATGGAGGTGACGCTCAGTGCCCTGGACCCGTCGGTGGCCGCCCAGCCTGGGTCGCCGGTGCTCGGCCGCAAGGGCCTGAGCAAGCGCTATCACGGCGTGCTCGAGGCACTGGCGGAGGGCGAGATGCTCACGGCCGGCGGGACGGTCAAGGGCTCTGGCGCCTATGTGGCCGTGGAGCGCGTCGTGGGTGCGCTGGACGGGCGCTCGGGCAGCTTCGCCCTGGTCCATCGCGGGGTGATGCAGGGCAGCCAGCAGGTCCTGCTCGTCAGCGTGGTGCCGGACTCCGGCACCGGTGAGCTGGCCGGCCTGCGCGGCGTCCTGCAGATCGAGCGGCGGGATGGGCAGCACCACTACCGCTTCGACTACACGCTGCCCTGATCACCCGGGCTGGATCAGCCGCCCTGCCAGCCACAGCTGCGCGCCCACGCCCAGCAGAAAGCACAGCGTGCGCGGCACGATGGGCAGTCCGGCGATGCTGACGGCGTAGTGCCCCACGCGGGCCCAGAAGTAGAGCTGGGCGGCCAGCGCCGTGCCGGCATCCTGACGCCCGGCCAGCACCACGGCCAGGACCAGCGGGGCGAAGACCACCAGGTTCTCGACGGCATTCAGGTGGGCGCGCCAGGCCCGCTGCGCCCAGAGCGCGCGCGGCGGCGGGTCGGCGGGCGGGAACCAGGCCCAGCCCGGGGGGCCCAGCTCCTTGAAGCGATTGGCCACATAGGGCAGCCAGAGCAGGGCGCACCAACCGGCCGAGAGGGCCAGCCACTGCAATTCGGGGGACGTAGACTGCGGCACCGAGGCCTCCTGTTGTTGAGCAGGCCCAGACCATAATCAGGAGCGCCATGGGCCGCAGGGATGAGCTGGAAGCACGCGCAGGACAGGATGGAGATGCGGCCCCGCTGGTCTCCCTGAGCGACCCCCTGCCCGCGCCCCTTCACCAGGCCCTGGCCCAGGGCCTGGGCGCCTGCCAGCTGGCCGGCGAGGGCCTGGACTGGCGGGCGGAGCTGGGCCGCGCAGCGCCGGCTGCCGCCAAGCTGCTGTGGGTGCGCAGCGGCGTCCTGGGCCTGCGCCTGGGCCACCGCCCACTGAGCCTGCGCCCGGGCCAGGCCTTGCTGCTGGATCCCTCCCAGCCCCTGCACTTGCAGTGCGACACACCTTTCCAGCACCTGATGGCCCTGCTGCCTGACGAGGACGGGCAACTGCGCCGCGAGGCCCGCGCCGGCGAGTCGCCCCGGTCCCTGCCCACGCCGCTGGGCGACTTTCTCGGCAGCTGGTCGCGGGGCTCGGCCACCATGCCCTGGCGGGCGCAATGGCATGCCGCCCAGGCGGCGAAGGGCTGGTGGCTGGGGCTGCGGGCCCTGCCGCAGACACCTGCCGAACGCCTGCGCGCCGAGGCCCGCGCCCTGCTGGCACAGGATCCGGCCGCATGGGATGCCGCAGGACTGGCCCGGCAGCTGCGCGTCAGCCGCCGCCACCTGGACGCCGCCCTGGCGCAGGAGGGGCTCACGGCCACCCAGCTGATCTGGGCCGAGCGCCTGAACCGTGCGCGGCTTGCGCTGCTGGCGCCCCTGCCGCCCTCCATCACGGCCCTGGCCTACGAGCTGGGCTTCAAGGACAGTGCGCATTTCAGCCGCAAGTTCCGCCAGCAGCATGGTGCCGCGCCCCGACAATGGCGGGCCCGGCAACTCCAGACTCAGGACCACGGCTGATGCAAGGCCTGCACCTCACCGCCGATCTGCGCGGCTGCGACCCCGCCCTCCCGCTGATGACCGACCCCGCGGCGCTGCGCCAGCGCTGCCTGGCGGCGGTCACCGAGGCGGGGCTGGGCGCGGTCGCCGAGCTCTTCCATCGCTTCACGCCGGCCGTGGAGGGCGAGCCCAGCGGCGTCACCGGCGTGGTGCTGCTGGCCGAATCGCACCTGGCCGTCCACACCTGGCCCGAGCTGGGTGGGGTGACGCTGGATGTCTATGTCTGCAACTACGGGGCGGACAACAGCGCGAAGGCTGAGTCCCTGATGGCTGCGCTGGTCCGTGCCTTTGCGCCCGGCGAGGTTCAGCGCCAGACCCTGCACAGGGGCCAGGGCGGTTCAGCCGCCTGAGCTGGCGCGGGCCAGCCAGGCCCTGGGCGGCAGGCCCATGCGCTGCTTGAACCGCGTGATGAAGGCACTGGGGCTTTCGTAGCCCATGTCCAGAGCCACGGTGGTCACGGGGGCGCCGGCCACCAGGCGCTCCAGGGCCAGCGTCAGCCGGACCTGCTGCCGCCACTGCGCAAAGCCCATGCCCGTCTCCCCCTGGAAACGGCGGCTCAAGGTGCGCCGGCTCATGTGCAGGCGCTGGGCCCAGTGGTCCAGGTCCGTGGCGTCGTCAGGGTGGGCCAGCAGATGCTCGCAGAGGGGCCGCAGCCGGGGATCGGCCGGCATGGGAATGCACAGCGGCTGCGCGGGGGCCTGGCAGACGAGGTCGGCCAGCACGGCCTGGTAGGCCTCATGCGCGCGGCAATGGGCCTCGTCGTGCAGGGCCTGCAGCAGGGACTTCAGCAGGGGCGTGCTGAGCAGCACTTTCCACTGCGCGGGAAAGCCGGCCGTGGCCCAGGCCTCGTCCACATAGAAATTGAGGCCGCGGGTGGGGGTCAGGTATTGCGCGCCATGCAGGGCCTGGGGCGGCATCCAGGCCAGGAAGCCCGGCGGCAGGGTCCAGCGCGAATCCTCGGTGAGCACCGTCAGCAGGCCCGAGCTCACCCACAGCAGCTGCCCTTGCGGGTGGCGATGCGGTGCAGGCGCGTCGGAGGGCTGGTGGTCCAGCGCTTGGCTGTGGAGGCGGGGCATGGCCGCTTGGCCCGATCGGGAAGGCGGATGGCGACAGCGCGCAAGTATGCGGCAGCGCGCGCCGGAACACTGAAGGGCCTTGTTCACCGGAGATCCGGATGCCGCACGACCTTTCCACCCCCCAGGCTGGCGAGCCCCTGCTCGAGCGCCTGATCCCCCTGCTGCGGGAGGCGGGCCAGCGCCTGCTGTCCCGGCAACCCTCGCGGGCCCGGCACGATGCCAGCCTGATGCGTCAGTGCGTGGACGAAGCCGGCGCCAGCACCCTGCGCCACCTGGGCCAGGCCCTGCAGGCGCAGTGGCCGGACGTTCCCGTGTTCCCGACCGGGCTCACGCCGGATCGCCTGCCTGCCGTGACGGGCCTCTACTGGCTCTGCGACCCACTGGACGGCGCGATCCAGTACCTGGCCGGACTGCCGATGTGGACCTGCAACCTGACCCTGATGCAGGGCGCAGAGCCGCTGCTGGCCCTCGTGCACGATGCTTGCTTGGATCGCAGCTACCACGCGCTGCGGGGCCAGGGCGCGGGCTGCGATGGCGGGGTCATCCGCTGCAGCGAGGCGCCGCTGCTGGCCCTGTCCACGCTGGGGACCAGCTTTCCCAATGTGCCGCCCCGGCCGCAGGCGGAGGTCGACGACTTCCTGGGTCACCTGGCCCGCACGGTGCCGGCCGTGCTGGCGCAGCGCTGGATCGGTTCGGCCACGCTGTCACTGGCTCTGGTGGCCTGCGGCAGGCTCGATGCCTACTGGGAATGCGGCCGGCATCTGGTCGACTGGTTGCCCGGCCTGCTGATCGCCCGCGAGGCAGGGGCGACGGTGTCAGGCCTCGGGACCGTGCCGCTGGGCGAACCTGGCTCGGGCCTTCTCGCGGCACCGGCGGCCCTCCACCGGCAGTTGCTGGACCTGTGGCAGCCCGGCACGCCGCGGTGAAGAGCCCGCAGGCCGCATCAAAGGTGCCTCGCGAAGAAGCGCACCACGCGGGCGCGCGACAGATAGGCCTGCTCGGCATCCGGGCTCATCTGCACGCTGGGCACGACGCCCGTGCTGAAGTAGCTGCCCTGGTTGGCGTAGGGGTCCGTCACCGTGATGGGCACCATCAGGCGGTCCCAGCCATGGGAGGCGCCGGGGTAGACGTTCACGCTGACGATGCCGCCATTGCTGGCATTGACCGACTGCGCCAGGGCCTGGCAGGGAGCGCCGCTGTTGTCGTAGTCGTCCTGACTGCCGACCTGGATCATCACCGGCGCGCCGGTGAGGTTGATCCACTGGACGCCGAACTGGGCCGGCGTGGTGTGCAGGGCGGCCAGCAGGGACGCGTTGTTCCAGGGATAGCAGACCGGGTAATGCGCGACGTGCGCCTTGAAACTGCGGCCGCCGCCGAACCTGCCGGCATAGAGGCGCTCGGCCGCCCCCAGGCTCACCAGACCGCCCCAGGAGAAGCCCATCACGCCGATGCGGGCGCCATCGATCTCCGGCCGCTGGGCCAGGTAGGCCAGGGCCGAGAAGGCGTCCGGGTAGGTCAGCACCGGCGCACTGGGGCGCTGGCTGGCGTTGCTGACGCCGCGGGCCTGCCACATGTCGATCTGCAGGGTGGCGATGCCGGCGGCGTTGAGCGCGGCCTCGTAGAAGTCTCCGCGGGCATCGACGCCGGCCGAGCCATGCAGGATCAGCACGGCCGGCAACTTGCGGTGGCCATGGCCGGCGCCCCGGATCGCGTGCGCGGGCAGGCTCAGCTTGCCCTGGATCGTCAACATCGCGCCGGGCGATGCCAGGTTGGGGGAGGGGAAGCTGATGAAGGAGACGTCCGGCTGCCCGCCCCGTGCCAGACCCTCCTCGCCCGCTGCCTGCGCGGGCAGCGCGACCAGGGCCGCCGCCGCCGCTGCCATGCTGATCGCCACCCGCCCCGTCGCCTTCAACCAATTCCAAGCCATGCTTGCCTCCGATGCGCCTGTTGCTCGCAGGCGGACCGTCCGGCTGCGCAGCTCAGACGCTATCACCGAGGCGCGGCCCCGGCCTCGGGACTTGCCTGGAGGGGCCGGATGGCGGCGGGAGGCTCGCCGCGCGGGCTCAGCGCACCGGATCCGGCGCGCGGCGGATAGACCACTGGGCCTGTGCGGCCAGCTCTGCCGCCGTGGGCTCGTCGGCCGTCACCAGGTATTCATGGCTGCTGCGCTCGACGAAATAGGCGGAGCGGTAGCGCAGCAGGAGCTCACCCAGGGCCTTGCGGGCCTGGCCAGGGGTGCCGGTGAAGGTGAGGGTCAGCGTGGTCATGGTGGAGATCCTTGCAATGCCGGCGCGAAAGGGGGCCGGCGGTCATTCCTGAACGCCTGGGCGGCGGCTCGGTTGACGGTGGGTGGCGGCGGGAGTGCGGTGATTGCGCGGCGCTGCTCCGGCAGATGGCTTGAGGCGGCGCAAAGAAGGGGCGTGAGATATGCACGGCGAAACACGGCGGACGGCCCCGGAGCGACGTAACAATCTGTTCCTTGGCACACCCGCGCGAAAGCCGGGGTCGCAAAGCCTCCGGTCTACAGCCAGCCTGCCTGCAGGCGGTCATGATGGCGGGGTTGCGCACTCCCTCCCCAGGGGGGCAGGTCTTGCGTCGCGTTGACGAAGCGTCGCGCCCGGTCCTGTCTCCCGGCCCTGTGTTCGCGGGCGGCCGGTCTCTTCAACACCCCTCGAGAGGAAACACGGTATGGGTCTGAGTGTGCGTCTGCGTTTGAATCTGTCTTCCCTGGCCGCGGCCCTGCTGATGGCGCTGCCGGGCCTCGCGGCCGCACAGGCCATGGACGAGGAGGCGCTCATCGAAACCATGCGCAACAGCATGGCCCAGCGCGGGCAGACGCTCAGCCCGGAGCAGGAGCTGAGCATGCGCCTCAAGATCCGCGAGACGATGCAGCGCATGCAGCAGCTGGGCCAGGGCAGGGCGCCGGTGCAGGGCTCGGCCTTGCCCTTGGCTTCGCCCTCGCCCTCGCTCTTTTCACCCCCCGCGCCCCTGGCCGCACCCGCGCAGGCCGCAACGCCCCAGCCCGCGCGGGCCACCGCCGAGCTGGCCCAGCAGATCGCCGCCTTGCCGGCCCCGCACACCGTGCAGGTCGAGCAGCGCAAGGATGGCTTCGTCATCAACGGGCAGTTGGTCGTGGATCCGGAGGGCAAGGTCGGGCGTGCGGCGGTGGACCCCCTCACCGGCGACTTCGCCTACCTGGTGCAGCGCATGGATGGTGTTCAGCTGCTCAAGCGCGGCCGCGGCACGGCGGCGCCCTTCACGGTGGGCCAGGTGAGCAGCCGCCCGGGCCAGTGGATGCTGCAGACCGTCGATGGCCAGACCCTGGCCGGCGACGGCCTGGTGCTGAGCTCGCAGGGCGCGCTGCTGCTGCGCGCGGCCAGCGCCTTCGAGTTCAGGCCGGGCCAGGCCTTGCGCACCATCGCCATCCCCGAGGGCTGGACCCCGGTGCCGCTGCAGCGCGGTGACGTGGCCAGCACCCGCACCCTGCTGCTGGAGAAGGACGCCTCCACGCGCCCCTCGCCCGACAGCCTGACCGGCGCCGTGAGCGGCCTGTTCAGCCTGGCCAAGCGCGTGGTGGGGGCCGAGGAAGCCAATGACTACGCCCTGTTCCATCTGGACACCGGCATGCTCAGCACGCTGGCCATGGCCGTGGACGACAAGCAGGTCACCCGCTACAGCGACTGCCGCCGCCAGAACGCCGTGGTCAACAAATGCGCCAAGGCCGATTCCTACGAGTCCCTGTGGAACCCGGACGGCTCGCCCAATGCCTTCCACTACTTCTGGCAGGCGCAGTGGTTCAACACCGCCGGCGGACCGGTGGCCGTGGTGCGCCAGGCCTCGACCAAGGAGGTGCGCCTCTTCGACCTGGCCAGCGGCAAGCAGGTGGTGGCCTTCCGCCGCCCCATGGGCATCGCCAAGCACACGGCCCAGCTGACGGCCGAGGGCAAGCTGCGCGTCACCGCCCAGCTGGCCTTCACCACCCACACGCTGGAGGACGCCCGCGCCCTGCTGGACAGCGCGTCGGACCAGCGCGGTGCGCCGGTGGAGGGCACCATCATCGCGGGGCAGCCGGAAGGGGCGGCGCCGGCCGCGGTGACGGCCGGCGCCTCAGGGAGCTGAGTCCTGCTCAGGGCGCGTCGATGCTGCCCAGGAAACGCAGGAGTTCGGCGGCCGTCTCGTCGGGGAACTGGTCCGCGAAGAAGTGGCCGCCGGGCAGCGTCGCCGTCTGCACGGCGCGGCAGCGCGTGCGCCATTGCGCCGGGATGTCGAAGAGCGCGTTCATCACGCCTGCCTCGCCGTAGAAGACCAGGGTCGGACATTCAACCAGCCGCTGGGCGTCCGCCTGATCCAGGGCCAGGTCCACGGTGGCCGCGGCGCGGTAGTCCGAGCAGGAACCATGGATCATGCCGGGGTCGCGCCAGCAGCGGCGGTAGTCGGCCAGCTGCTCTGTGTCGAAGTCGCCCAGCCGCGCCTTGCCCCAGCCCAGCAGGCAGGTCTCGTAGAAATAGTCCGGGTCCTGGCCGATGAGGCGCTCGGGGAAGGGCTCGGGCTGCTGCAGGAAATACCAGTGCCAGTAGGTGGCCGCGACCTGCCGGTTGGTGTCCATGAACATGGCCAGGGTCGGCACGATGTCCATGACGGTCAGCGAACGCACGGCCTCGGGATGGTCCAGCGCCAGCCGGTGGGCGGTGCGCCCGCCGCGGTCATGGCCGACGAGGTGGAAGCGATCGAAGCCGAGCTGGCGCATCAGACCGAGCTGGTCGTCGGCCAGGGCCCGGAACGAATAGTTCGAATGGTCCGGCAGGTCGCGGGGCTTGCCGGAATCCCCGTAGCCGCGCAGGTCGGCCGCCACCACGGTGTAGTGCCGCGCCAGCTGCGGCGCGATGCGGGCCCACATCGCCCGGTTCTGGGGAAAGCCGTGCAGCAGGAGCAGGGGCGGGCCTGAGCCGCCGATGCAGTAGGCGATGTCCAGCTCGCCGAGCCTCGCCCGGGAGCTGCTGAAACCGACGAAATCCATGGGACTCTCCAGATCGTTCCACACCACGGCCGCCTGACTGGCAAGACCTGACCCCTTGTCCAGGCGTCGCTGCAGGCCCTGCCGGGGAGGATAGAGGGCCGCTCCTGCCCTGTCACCTGAGGCCCTCAGCCGGGACCCTGGCGCCGCGTCGTCTGCGGCGTTGCCTGCTCCGCCAGCACCTCGCTGGACCGGTCGCCCATCCAGTAGCGCGCCCCCGCGCCGCGGCGCCCGGCCGCGTCCTGCGGGTTGTAGAGCTTGCACTTGCTGAGGGACAGGCAGCCGCAGCCGATGCAGGAGGCGAGGGTGTCCTGCAGCTGCTGCAGCTCAGCGATCCGTGCTGCCAGCAGGGGCTGCCAGGCGCGCGAGAGGCGCTCCCAGTCGCGCGCATTGGGTGTGCGCGCGTCTGGCAGGCTGGCCAGCGCGGCGCGGATCTGGTCCAGGCTCAGGCCTACCTGCTGTGCGGCGCGGATGAAGGCCACGCGGCGCAGGTCGCTGCGGGCAAACTGGCGGCGGCCCGAGGCGCTGCGGTGGCTCAGCAGCAGTCCCTGCTCCTCGTAGAAGCGAAGGGCGCTGGCGGCCACGCCGGCGCGGCGGGCGAAATCGCCGATGGGAAGCAGGGTGGGGGAGGCATCGCTCATGACGGTTCCGCAAGACGAGAGGGGGAACGAAATGAAGGCTTGACTTCAAGTTCACTTGAACTTGCAGTATGCGCCCATCGTGTCGTGACGCAATGAGGAGAACGATGATGGACGAGCTACTGAACCATGCCTTCCAGGACTGGGCGCATCGCCTGGCTGACGAGCCGGCCCGGCCGGCAGCGCCTGCGGGCCGGGCGCTGCCGCCAAAAGCCGGCTCGCAGGCCCTGCTCCATGGGGGCCTGGACGCGGCGCAGGCCTTCGGCCCCGCTTTCGACGGTGCCATGAGCAACCACCTGCCCATGGCCCTGCATGCGGCCTGGGAGATGGGCGCGGAGGCCCCGCGCCTGCAGGCCCTGGTCGACCATGAGCGGCCCAAGCTGGTGCCGGCACGGCCGGCCTCGGAGGCCGAGGCCGCCTCGGCCCGGCGCGCCGCCCAGCGGCGCATGACGGGCGCGGCGGGGGCGGACGAATGGCTGCTGCATCGCGGCCAGCCCGAGTCCTTCCCCTGGCTGCAGGCCTACTTCTCGGCCCAGCTGGCCCAGCAGCCGGCCACCCAGGTCCTGGGAGCCCATCTCGAAGCGCTGCTGCGCTCGCCCCATGCCTTCGCCTTCCATGGCCTGATCCGCACGGCGCATGCCTGGGAAAGCGGCCACCGCGCCGAGCTGGCCGCGGCGCTGGCCACCTGGGCCGCCTGGTGGGAACTGCTGCCCGCGGGGCGCCGGGACGGCGAGGCGATGCCACCGCAGGCCTGGGCCCAGGCGCTGCGCAGCCGCACGCAGGGCTGGCGCAGCGAGTTGCCCATGATCATCTATCGCATGCGCAGCGCAGGGGAGACGCCGCTCTATGCCGGCCTGGCCGAGTGCCTGGCGCCGGCCTCCGGCCTGGCCGAGCGCCGCGAGCAGCTGTTGGCCTTGGCCCGCGAGGCCTATCTGCACAGCCGCAATTTCACGGTCCTGCACCTGATCACCGGCCTGCGGGGGCTGCGGGTGCTGCTGCCCCTGCTGCAGGCGTCGGCCGATCAGCAGCCCCTCGTCGCCGCGCTGGACCGCGCCACAGTGGCCGGCTGGATGGCCGGGCGCCTGCACTGGCAGGAGGGCGTGCCGGCAGGCGCGCTGCTGCCCTGGCCGGCGCTGCACCGCGCCGCCCTGGCCCAGGACGACGAGCACGTGATCAAGGGCGTCCATGCCTGCTGGCAGGAGGACGTCCGGGCGCCGGACGCGCGCTGGCGCCAGGTGGCGCAGCGCATGCTGGAAGGCCAGGCCTGAAGGGTGGCGCGCAGGCGCTGGAATTGGCAAGTCCGGCTTGATAATCTGTGCCAAGCCGTCTTGATCCATCTCCAGCCGGAGGCGCCTGCCCCATGTCCCAGAGCGAGCTGCGTACCCTCACCATCTTCGTCAAGACCGCCGAACTGGGCAGCCTGCGCCGCGCGGCGGCGGCCGAGGGCATCAGCCCCCAGGCGGCCAGCCAGGCCCTGGCCCAGCTGGAGCAGAAGCTGGGCGCGCGGCTGTTCCACCGCACCACGCGGAACATGTCGCTGACGGACGAGGGCCGGCTCTTCATGGACGCCGCCCTGCCGGCCCTGCAGGGCCTGGAGCGCGCCTTCCAGGTGGTGCGCCAGGCGCGGGACGAGGTGGCGGGGCCCCTGCGCATCGTGGGCCCGCGCTCCAGCTTCCAGCCGGTGATCGGAGCCCTGGTGGACGAGTTCTGCCGCCGCCACCCCGATGCCCAGCCCGATGTGCAGCTGGACGACCGCATCGGCAACTGGGTCGAGGACCGGGTGGACGTGGGCTTCCGCGTGGGCTCGGCACCCGCGGATGGCGTCATCGCCCGGCGCCTCTTCCCCCTGCAGATGATCATCTGCGCCGCCCCCGCCTACCTGGCCCGCTACGGCGCGCCCGACAGCCTGGCCGAGCTGGCGGCCCACCGCTGCAGCGGCTTTCGCAAGCCGGGCACGGGCCGGCTCATGCCCTGGCCGGTCAAGGTCGACGGCGCCACGCTGGAGCAGGACGTGCTGTCCAGCTTCTCCACCAACGAGGAGGGCCTGGAGCTGGACGCCCTGCTCAGCGGGCGGGTCATCGGCCAGGTCAGCGGCATCATGGGCGCGGCCCACCTGCGCGCCGGCCGCCTGGTGCCCCTGCTGAGCGCCCATGTGGCCGACCAGTACGGCCTGCACATCTACTGGGGCAGCCGGGTCGCGCAGCCGGCGCGGGTGCGGGCCTTCATCGACCTGGCCATCGAGCGCCTGGCCGGCAACACGGACTATGTGCTGGGCGAGCAGGAACTGGCCCGCCTGGAAGCGCAGGGCCGACGCCAGCACCTCCGGCCGAGCGCCCGATTGGCAAGCAACGCTTGACAGTGCAGCAAGCGCCGCTGGGCTATCCGCGCTGCGGGGAAGGGCCTACATTCAGCGGCTGATTGCTTCGCTGCTCCGCTCTCCGAACTGCTGTCCGGACGGCGGCTGCGCTCCCCCTCTTCCCTCTTCATCGTGCGGAGACCCGACGCCATGACCCAGCTCCTCGTCAACGGCCGCGAGCACCAGCTCGACATCGATCCCGGCACCCCCGTCCTCTGGGCCCTGCGTGACAAGCTCGGTCTGTGCGGCAGCAAGTTCGGCTGTGGCGCCGCGCTGTGCGGCGCCTGCACCGTCCACGTGGACGGCCAGGCCGTGCGGGCCTGCGTGACGCCTGTTTCCGCCGTCGAAGGCAAGCCGGTGACCACCATCGAGGCCGTGACGGCCGGTGGCGACCGCGTGGGCGCCGCCGTGCATGCCGCCTGGGTCAAGCATGACGTGGCCCAGTGCGGCTACTGCCAGAGCGGCCAGATCATGTCGGCCACCGCTTTCCTCAAGAGCCTGCCCAAGGGCAAGCAGCCCACGGCCGCCGAGATCGACGCCGCCATGGCCGGCAACATCTGCCGCTGTGGCACCTATGCCCGCATCCGCGCCGCCGTGGCCGAAGCCGCCCGCGCCCTGGCCTGAAGGAGACCCCCATGCTGAACCGCCACCTGTCTCCCGAACTCGGCGCGGCCCTGGCCGCCGAGATGCCCCGTGCGCTGCAGCACATCCTCTCGCGCGATTCGGCCGAGGCGCCGTCGGCGCTGAGCCGCCGCGGCTTCCTCAAGATCACCGGCGGGGCCGGCTTCGCGCTGGGCTTCGCCCCGCTGGCCGCCACCGCTGCCGACGCCCCCGAGGCGTCTGCCAAGGGCCTCAAGCCCTTCCAGCAGCCGGTGTCCTTCCTGCGCATTGCGCCGGACGGCACGGTCACGGTGCTGGTCAACCGCCTGGAGTTCGGCCAGGGCGTGCACACGGCCCTGCCCATGATCCTGGCCGAGGAGCTGGATGCCGACTGGTCCCGCGTGCGCGCCGAGCTTGGCAGCAATGACCCGGCCTTCGTGGACCCCGCGTTCGGCCTGCACATGACCGGCGGCTCCAACAGCATCAAGAACAGCTTCATGCAGTACCGCGAACTGGGCGCCCGCGCCCGGGCCATGCTCATGGGCGCGGCCGCTGCGCGCTGGAACGTGGGCGTGGCCACGCTGCGCACGGAGCAGGGCCAGGTGATCAGCGCCGACGGCCGCCGGGCCGGCTACGGCGAGCTGGCGGATGCCGCGATGGCTCAGCCGGTGCCCGAGCAGGTCACGCTGAAGAACCCCAAGGACTTCCGCCTGATCGGCAAGCCCATGGACCGCCTGGACAGCAAGGCCAAGAGCAGTGGCAAGCAGGACTTCGGCATCGACGTGCGCCTGCCCGGCCAGCTCACCGCCGTGATCGCCCGCCCGCCGGTCTTCGGCGCCAAGCCCCGCTCGGTGGACGATGCCGCCGCGCGCGCCGTGCGTGGCGTGAAGGCCGTGCTGCGCGTGCCCCTGGATCGCGGTGCGGAAGGCATCGCCGTGATCGCCGATGGCTACTGGCCCGCCAAGATGGGCCGGGAGGCGCTCAAGATCGACTGGGACAACTCGGCCGTCGAGAAGGTCGACAGCGCGAAGCAGCTGGCCCAGTACCGCCAGCTCGCCCGCCAGGACGCCCCCGAGCACTTCAAGGCTGACATGGCACCGCTGGCCAAGGCTCCGCACAAGATCCAGGCCGAGTTCCACTTCCCCTACCTGGCCCACGCGCCCATGGAGCCGCTGAACTGCACCGTGCAGTGGCAGCCCGAGGGCGCCACGCTGTGGGTGGGCACCCAGTTCCCGGGCGTGGACGGCATGGCCGCCGCCAAGGTGCTGGGCCTCAAGCCCGAGCAGGTGGCCGTCAAGGTGCAGATGGCCGGGGGCGGCTTCGGCCGGCGTGCGGTGGCCACCAGCGACTTCGTCACGGAAGCCTGCGCCGTGGCCAAGGCGGCCCGCAGCGCCGGCATCGAGGCGCCCATCAAGACCCAGTGGAGCCGTGAGGACGACATCCATGGCGGCTACTACCGCCCCATGCACCTGCACCAGGCGCACCTGGGCTTCGACAAGCAGGGCAATGTGCTGGCCTGGGACCACGTCATCGTGGGCCAGTCCATCGTCTCCGGCACCATGTTCGAAGGCTTCATGGTCAAGAACGGCATCGACCAGACCGCCGTGGAAGGCATGAAGGAGCCCTATCCCTTCCCCATGCGCCTGCGCGTGCACCATCCCAAGCTCAACGTGCCGGTGCTGTGGTGGCGCAGCGTGGGCTCCACCCACACGGCCTTCGTGATGGAGACGCTGGTGGACGAGATCGCCCGGGCGACGAAGCAGGACCCCGTCGCCTACCGGCTGAAGATGTTCGGCGACAAGCACCCGCGCCACCGCGCCGCGCTGGAGCTGGCCGTGGCCCAGAGCGGCTATGGCCAGCGCAAGCTGCCGGCGGGCCGGGCCTTCGGTGTGGCGGTGCATGAGTCCTTCGACACCGTGGTGGCCTATGTGGTGGAGGCCTCGGTGAAGAAGGGCCAGGCGGTGCTGCACCAGGTCACGGCCGGCGTGCATTGCAATCTGGCGGTGAACCCCCGCACGGTGGAGGCCCAGGTGCAGGGCGCCGCGCTGATGGGCCTGGGCATGTGCCTGCCCGGTGCGGCCATCACGCTGAAGGACGGCGTGGTGGAGCAGGGCAATTTCGGCGACTACGTCGTGCCGCGCATCACCGACATGCCGGCGATCGCCGTGCACATCGTGCCCAGCGCGGAGCCGCCCACCGGCATGGGCGAGCCGGGTCTGCCGCCGCTGGCGCCGGCCTTTGCCAATGCCGTCGCCAAGCTCACCGGCAAGCCGCAGCGCCAGCTGCCCTTCAAGCTTGCTTGAACTTGAGCGCCTGATGGAAGACCTGGACACCCTGGTGCTGCGCACCGCCGCCGGCTGGCAGGCCGCGGGCCAGCCCGCGCTGCTGGTGACGGTGGCCCGCACCTGGGGCTCCTCGCCGCGGCCGCCGGGCTCGCTGATGGCCATCAGCGGGCAGGGCGAGACGGTGGGCTCGGTCTCGGGCGGCTGCATCGAGGACGACCTCATCCAGCGCATCCGCGAGCAGGGCATCGCCTCGGTCTGCGAGCAGGGCCGGCCGGCGGTGCTGCGCTATGGCATCTCGGCTGACCAGGCCCACCGCTTCGGTCTGCCCTGCGGCGGCACGGTGGAGCTGGTGCTGGAGCCGCTGCAGGCGCAGAGCCAGGTGCCCGAGCTGCTGGCCGCCTGTGCCGCGCGGCGCAGCACCGAGCGCTGCCTCGATGTGCGCAGCGGCGCCGTGACCCTGAGGCCGGGCCGTGCCGACGGCGTGCCGCGCTGGGACGGCGAGACGCTGGTCAACCACTTCGGCCCGCGCGCCCGCCTCGTGTTGATCGGCGCGGGCGACCTCTCGCGCTTCATGTCGGAGATGGCCCTGAGCCTGGGCTTCGAGGTCATGGTCTGCGACCCGCGACCGGAGCAGCGCGCCAGCTGGGCCCTGCCTGGCGTGCATGTCAGCCACGAGATGCCGGACGACCTGATCCAGCGCCTGCGGCCCGATGCCCGCACCGCCGTCGTGGCCCTCACGCACGACCCCAAGCTGGACGACCTCGCCCTGATCGACGCCCTGCAGTCCCCGGCCTTCTACGTGGGCGCCATCGGCTCGCGCCGCAATGCCCAGCAGCGCCGCCAGCGCCTGCAGGAGCATTTCGACCTCAGCCCTGCCCAGATGGAGGCGCTGCGCAGCCCGGCGGGGCTCTACATCGGCAGCAAGACGCCGGCCGAGATCGCGCTGTCCATCATGGCCGAGATCGTTGCGCGCAAGAACGGCATCGCCCTGCCGCCGCAGGTCCAGGTGGCCGAGGCCAAGGGGCTGGAGGAGGCGGTGGCAGACGCGGACGCGGACGCGCCACCGCCTCAGGACGCCCTGGTGTGCGGCCGCTGAGTGAGGCCACCGCCCCCGGGGCCGTGATCCTCGCCGCCGGCCTGGGTCGCCGCCTGGGTGGCCGGCCCAAGGCCGCCCTGCACATCGGCCCGCTGAGCCTGCTGGAGCGCCTCGCCCAGGCGCTGCGCGAGGCCGGCGTGGCGCAGCCCCGCGTGGTGCTGGGGCCCTACCGCGAGACCCTGCTGCCGCTGGCGCTGCGCGCCGGCCTGGATCCTCTGCTGCACGAGCGGGACGAGCCTTCGCTGATCGACTCCCAGCGCCTGGCGGTGCAGGCCCATCGCCGCCTGCTGCCCGCTCAGCCGCTGTGGCTGCTGCTGGGCGACCTGACCGCCTTGGGGGCCGAGGACCTGCAGCGCCTGCGCGAGGCCTGGGCGCGGCGCTCGCCGGGCATCGAGGCCCTGGTGCCCACGGTAGCGGGGCAGCGCGGCCATCCGGTGCTGCTGTCGGCGGCGGCGCTGAGGGCCGTGGACGAGCAACTGCCCGGGCAGGGCGTGCGGCACTGGCTGGCAGCGCATCCGGGGCGGGTCTGGTTCCTGGACGTCCCCGGGCCCGGGCCGGTGCAGGACCTCGACACCGAGGCGGCGCTGCAGGCCCTGCGCCGGGACTGCCATCCGCGCTTCGTCGGCTGGCCCTGAAGCGCGGACTGGCGCAGTGGCAGATCAGTTGCGTGATCAGTCGGGCGTCATCCCGCCGTCGCCGACCTGGCGGGCCGCCGGACTGCACCAGAATGCGGGCGGTCGACACCCTCACCTGCACTTGCCATGGACATCCAGCTCAACTTCATCAACCAGTCCAATGACGCCAGCAATTCGGAGGTCGTGGTCTTCCAGAGGCACACGGCGGGCGGTTCCGGCGATCTCGCCGTGGCCTGGACGGTCATCAAGAACTGCGGCCAGGGCAGCCACCACCCCTTCGTCTATCCCTTGAGCCTGGCGGTCGGGGCCAGGGACAGCGATGGCAACTACACGCCGCAGCTGCCGGCGCAGGACGGCGAGCTGTTCAAGATGACGCTGACCCCGTCAGGCAATCAGCTGGTCCCGGCGGGCGCCGGTGCCAGCCCGCAGGAAGTGCAGGTGCTCAATGCCCTGGACAGGGGCGCGATCGACGCGCTGTGCTTCCGGGACGGTCGCCTGCTGGCCGTCAAGCACGGCGTCGCTCCGCAGCAGACGGCGTCCTTCCAGTTCAAGCCCACGATCTGGATCGGCGTGGTGTCTCAGGTGCAGACGGGGGAGGTGATGAACGCGGCCCTTCTGTCCGAGCTCAACACGGAGATCTCGCTGCTGGGCATCGCCAGTGCGGACATCGTGATGACCGGCGGCGGCGCCGGCCCAGCGTCGAAGCCCTTCGCCTTCGAGCTCCAGAACATCGTGATGGCCTGACGCCCCGCCGCAGAGGCCGCGGCGCTCACGCTTGCGGGCGGTCCCGCTAGCGTGAATGCGCCAGCAGCGCCTTGGCCGCCTCGATGCGCAGGGCCAGGGGCACGCTCGCGTCGTTCATCACCTCGCTGAGGAAGGCCTGCGGCGTCTGCCGGGCCGCGGCACCAGGGTCTGCCGGGGCTGCGGCGCGGGGCTCGGTCGACTCGCTGTCCAGGTGCAGCGGGGCCAGCCGCGCGGTGGCCTCGCGCAGGTCCTCCGTGCTGAGACAGCGCAGGCCGGCCAGCAGATCGGCCTGCCCGTCGGCGCCGGGCGCCACGTCCAGCCAGGGCGTGTCTGCAAACACCGGCGCGAGGTCCGGGCTGACGAAGGCCGACCACTGCCCGGCCTGCGCCTGCAGCTGGGGCGGCAGCGTGGCGAGGGCGGTGTCGCTCGAGGCCCCGGCCTGCAGGCGCAGGCGCCGGGGCGCGACGTCCGGCAGGTAGCGCTGGGACAGGGCCTGGAGAAAGGCAAGGCCGGTGGCCGGCTCCACGGGCTCGGCCAGAGCGAACCAGAGCTGGAAGCCCTCGCTGCCCGACACCGCGATGGCCGGCGCCGGCAGGCCCAGCTCCTGCTGCACGGCCTGCCACACGCCGGCCAGGGCGCGCCAGTCGGCCGGCCGGGCCAGCTCCAGCAGCAGGGCGCGTGTGCGGCCCTGGGCGTCGGTGAGCGGCGGCGTCTGCCCGTCCTGGGGCGACAGGCCGGGGGCGAGGAAGAGGCGTTGCCACTGGGCGTGGAGTCGGTTCATGGCGATGCGGAAGGAGCTCGGAGCCGTGCTGCGGGGAAGGGCGGCGTCCCGGCGGGGTCAGGTCTTGCTGTCCACCCCCTGCTGGGCCACCCAGGCCTCGAATTCTGGCGCAGGCAGGGGGCGGCTGAACAGATAGCCCTGGTAGTGCGCGCAGCCCAGCGCCGCCAGGGCGGCCCGCTGCGCCGCGGTCTCCACGCCCTCGGCGATCACGGTGAGGCCCATGCTGTCGGCCAGGGCCACCACCATCTTGGCGATGGCCGCATCGTTGGGGTCGACCAGGATGTCACGCACGAAGCCCTGGTCGATCTTGAGCTGCTCCAGCGGCAGGCGCTTGAGGTAGGACAGCGAGGAGTAGCCGGTGCCGAAGTCGTCCAGCGAAAAACCCAGGCCCAGGCCCTTCAGCGCGTTCATCTTGGCGGTCACGTCCTCGATGTTGGTGGCCAGCATGCTCTCGGTCATCTCGAGCTTGAGCGTCTGGGCGCGGCAGCCGCTGCGCATGAGGGTGGTCATGACCTGCTCGACGAAATCCACCTCGCCGAACTGCCGGGCGCTGACATTGACCGACAGGCTCAGCTGCGACAGCCCCGGCATGGAGCGCCAGCGCGCCAGCTGGGCGCAGGCGGTCTCCAGCACCCAGCGGCCCAGGGGCAGGATGAGGCCGGAGGACTCGGCCAGGGGGATGAATTCCGCGGGCGACACCATGCCTCGGCGCGGGTCCAGCCAGCGCACCAGGGCCTCGGCACCCACCACGCGACCTTCGGCATTGACCTGGGGCTGGTAGTGCAGCTGGAACTGCTGCTGCTCGATGGCCTCGCGCAGGCCGGTCTCCAGCGAGGCGCGGGCGCTGACCACGGCCTGCATCTGCGGATCGAAGAACTGCAGCGTGTTGCGGCCGGCGGCCTTGGCCTGGTACATGGCCAGCTCGGCGCGGCGCAGGGGCTCGGTGGGCGCCTCCGCCGTGCCCTCGGTGGGGTGGCCGAACAGCGCGATGCCCACGCTGGCCGTGCGGTGCTGGGTGACGCCGCCCAGCAGGTAGGGCTGCTTGAGCGCCAGCAGCAGCTTCTCGGCCACGGCCTCGGCATGCGAGGCGGTTTCCTCGCTGTGCCCGCTGAACTCGTCCAGCACGACGGCGAACTCGTCACCGCCCAGCCGGGCCGCGGTGTCGCCCTCCTGCACGCACTGGCTCAGGCGGCGAGCCACCTCCTGGAGCAGCAGGTCGCCCTGGTCGTGGCCCAGGGTCTCGTTGACGGTCTTGAAGTCGTCCAGGTCGACATAGAGCAGGGCGCCCAGGCGGTGGTGGCGCTGGCAGCCGATCATGGCCTGCTGCAGGCGGTCCAGGAACAGGCGACGGTTGGGCAGGCCGGTCAGCGGGTCGGAGAAGGACAGGCTGTGGATGCGCTCCTCCGAGGCCTTGCGCTCGCTGATGTCGCGGGTGATGGAGAGGATGCAGGGCATGCCGTCCAGGCTGATCAGCTGGGCGGAGATCAGGCCGGTCCAGATACGCCCGTCCCGCGCCTGGAACTCGGCTTCCATATTGCTGCAGGTGCCGGTCTTCATCAGCGGCTGGATCAGGCGCTGGCGGTCCGCCGGATGGCGCCAGAGGTGGATGTCATGCACCGTCTTGCCTGCCAGGCTCTCGCGGGGCCAGCCGGTGAGGGGCTGGAAGCTGTCGTTGACCTCGATGAAGCGGCCCGTGCTCAGCTGGGTGATGCACAGGGCATCGGGGCTGGTGCGGAAGGCGATGCGGAAGCGCTCCTCGCTCTGGCGCAGCCGGGCGTCTGCGCGCATGCGGGCGTCCAGCATGGCGTTGAGTTCGTGGGCGATGGCCTGGAGCTCGGCGGGACCCTCGGGCAGGGCGCGCTCGTAGATGGCGCCGGCGCCCACGGCCGCCATGGTGCGCGAGATCGCCTCCACCGGCCGCGCAATCCGTCTTGTCAGCCGCGCCGTGATCAGGCCTACCGCCAACAGCAGGCAGGCGGTAAAGCCCAGGCGCTGCCAGGCCAGTTGCAGCACCGGCGCCATCACGACGGCCTGGTCCAGGGCCACGAAGACGATCCAGTCGCTGTGCGGCACGGGGCCGAAGGAGAAGAGGCGCGGGATGCCCTCGAAGTCCGGCGCGGCCAGCACGCCTTCGCGCTCGCGCCGCATGCGGGCGGAGGTCTCCGGATGCGCGGGCTTGCCGACCCGTTCCTCGGCGCGCTCGGAGCGCGCGATCACGATGCCGTCGCCATTGATCACGCCGACAAAGGCCCGGGGCGGCAGCGTGCCGGGAGGCAGCAGGGGGCGGTAGTTGGTCAGGTCCACCGCGATGCCCACCACGCCGCTGATGGAGCCGTCCTCGCGCCGGATGGGGTAGGCCAGGGTGGAGACCCAGCGCCCCGTGATGAAGCCTTGCGCGGGCTTGCCCACGGTGAAGCGGCCGCTGGTGAGCACCTCGTTGAAGTAGTAGCGCGGGTCCGGACCGGCCTTGCTGCCGGAGACGACGTCGGTGGCGCTGCAGATCAGCCGGCCGCCGGCGTCCAGGGTGAGCACATTGGCATAGGCCGGCTGGAACTGCATCAGCTCGCCCAGCATGGGGTCGCAGCGGGACCGGTCCAGGGCGCGCACGCCCGGGCGCTCGGCCAGCCGGGCCAGCACGCGCTCGGCCTGGGTCAGGAAGAGCTCGGTCTGGGTGCCGTAGAGCAGGCGCGTGGCGGCGGCCTGGCGGTAGGCGGCGGCCAGGCTGGCCTGGTATTGCTGCCAGGTGTCGTAGCCCAGGGTGAGGACCAGGACCAGCAGCGGCAGCGCCACCAGGCCCAGCAGGGCCCAGCGCATGGCCAGGCCCCTGGGCCGCGGCGCCGGGGCACTGGCCTCGCCCTGCGCAGCGGGTTGCGGCGGGCTCTGCAAGGTGATCAAGGTGCCGTCTCCATCAGGAGGGCAAGCCTACCTCCAATGCGGGCCACCGAGGCCGGGCGCGCTGCCTCCGGAGGCGGTCTGCGTTCAGAGTTGGCAGGCCGGGGCCGGCGCTGTGGGCGCAATGCAGCACGCCGGGTCAGGGCTCAGCGCTCCAGCCGCTCGATGCCCAGGGACTTGAGCACGTACTTCTCGTAGATGGGCTCCGAGCTGCCGGTCTTCATCTTGTACAGGAAGTACTTCTCGAAGGCGATCTTGGCCACATGGACCCACTTGCCCTTCCTGAACCAGTTGACGTTGCGCGGGGGGATCTGGGGCAGGGCGACGAAGGCGGCCCCGGTGTCGCCCATGTCGGCCAGGCAGATGGCATTCCAGGTGCCCTTGGCGCTCACGGGCCGGCCGGCCAGCTCGTCGGCGATGTTCTGGACGATGGCGCTGACCATGGTCTCGATCATGTAGCCGGTCTTGGGCGCGCCCGTGGGAACTGGGGTTGCCTCCACCGGCGGGATGGCCACGCAGACGCCGGCCGAGAAGATGTTGGGGTACGTCCTGCTGCGCTGGTGCTCGTCGATCAGCACGAAGCCTCGCGGGTTGCACAGGCCCTCCACCTGCGCCACGGCGTCCACGCCGCGGAAGGCGGGCAGCATCATGCTGAACTTGAAGGGGAGTTGGTGCTCCTTCTTCACGGCGCCGGCCTCGTCCAGCTCGCTGACGTGCATGCGGCCTTGCTCGACCTGGGTCACGCGGGCATTGGTGATCCACTGGATGTGGTGGTTGCGGAACTCGCTCTCCAGCATGGACTTGGAATCGCCCACGCCGCCCAGGCCGAGGTGACCGATGTAGGGCTCGCTGCTCACGAAGGTCATGGGCACCTTGTGGCGCAGCTTGCGCTTCTGCAGGTCGCGGTTGAGGATGAAGGCGAACTCGTAGGCGGGCCCGAAGCAGGAGGCGCCGGGCATGGCGCCGATGATCACCGGGCCGGGGTCTTCCAGGAAGGCCTGGTAGGCCGCCCAGGTGCTGTCCGCATGGTCCACCGCGCAGATGGAGTGCGTGTGGGCCCCTGGGCCGGCGCCGGGCACTTCGTCAAAGGCCAGCTTGGGGCCGGTGGTGATCACCAGGTAGTCGTAGGGCAGGGTGCTGCCGTCAGCGAGCTGCAGGGCGTTGGCGGCGGCGTCGATGCGGTCCACGCGCTGGGCCACGAAGCCGATGTTTTTCTTCTCCAGGTAGGGACGGATGGGGAAGGTGATGTCCTCCCGCGTGCGCCAGCCCACGGCGACCCAGGGGTTGGATGGCACGAACTGGAAGTAGTCGACGGCATTGACGACGGTGATGCGATGGCTGCTGTCCAGCTTCTCTCGCAGCTCATAGGCGGCCGGCATGCCGCCGGTGCCGGCGCCGAGGATGACGATGTGAGCCATGGCTGTCTCCTGTGGACCGGTTCCGCCCCGCGTGGACCAGGAGGCCGGCATTGCTGTGGATGTCATTCATATACTATTTGAGTAAATGCGCAAATACAAGAACTGAAATCGGCATCAGCCGGGAACAGACGGGGGCAGGGCGGACCGGTCTTGACTGGACGATGGGTCGGACGATGGGCCGAGCGATGCCGGCCAGCCCCGGCGCCTGGAGCCCGGCCTGGGCGGGGTTCAGGCCTTGTCGCCGAGCAGGTGGCCGGCGGCGCGCCACCCGGCGATGTAGGCCTCCTCGAAGACCGAGTAGGCGGCCAGGTCGCTGTGGGCGAACTGCAGGCGGCCATGGGGCTGCTGCAGGGCCTGCAGGGCGGCGCTGCCCCGCAGCCCGGGCACGGGGATGCTCATGGCGTGGCCCCAGCGCATCAGGTCCATGCGCTGCAGCTTGTCCGGCAGGTCCGGATGCACGGCCTGCAGCGGCGCCAGGACGCGCCGTGCCCAGGCGTCCCAGGAGCCCGTCAGCAGCTCGCCACGCTGCGAGACGGGCAGGGCCCAGTAGGCCGTCAGCACGGTGGGGCCGGGGGTGGGGTCCAGGCGCTGGTGGCCGGCATCCACATAGCCCAGCTGCTCGCTGCCATAGATCACGTTGTCCCAGCTGAGGCTTGCGCCGCTGCGGTCCAGCAGGGGGGCGGCCAGCTGCAGGTTGGCGACCAGCCACGGCGCATGGGGCTGCAGGGCGACGGCCTCGCGCAGCGCGGCGGGCGCCTCGTCCAGCACGCGTGCGGCAATGAACAGCGGCGTGGCCATCACCAGCTGCTGCCCCAGCCAGCGCTCGCCGGTCTGGGTGGACGCGTTCCAGGCCAGCACCTCCACCTGATGGCGGCCCTGGGCCACCTGCAGCACCAGACGGCCGGCCTGCAGGCGATCGCCCAGCGGACGGGCCATGTGCCCGGTCAGCCAGGCATTGCCCTCGGGCCAGGTCAGCACGGCCTCGCGTTCCTCGTCCCCCGTGCGGGACTCGCCGCCATGGAAACCGTGCCGGCTGGCGAAATAGTGCAGGCCAGCCCAGGCGCTGACGGTGCCGGCGCCTGCGCCGTAGTCGTCGCGGCAGCAGTAGTCCAGGTACCAGCGCAGGGCGGGGTCGTCGAGGCCCTGCGCGTCCAGCCAGCGCGCGAAGGGCTGCGCATCCAGGGCGGCATGCTCGGCGGACCAGGGCGCGCGGTGCGAGGGCATGGCAAAGCCCAGGGCCTGGGCGCGGGCCACGGCCTGACCGAAGCGCTGGTATTGCGTGCGCGTCCTCGCGCTGTCTGTCGGCGGCAGCAGGCCCTCATGCCACTGGCCCTCGAAGTAGAGGCGCTCCTGCGGGCTGTGGCACAGGTAGCGCTCCTCGTAGACCGTGCGCCCGGCCTGCCGGCGGCTGGCGCCCAGCTCCTCCAGCAGTTGGGCCACTTCGGGCGCCTGCGGGCCCGGCGTCGGCAGGTAGTGGGCGCCCAAAGGGCAGCCGAAGCCGCCCATGCGATGGCCGCGCGCATTGCCGCCGGCCTCGTCTTCCAGCTCCAGCAGGGCGAAGTCGCGGCCGGCCTGCGCCAGGCGGCGGGCGCAGGCAAGACCTGACACCCCGCCGCCGACGATGAGGGTGCCGGTCCGCCGGGCTTGGGCCTCGCGCGCGGCGCGCAGCAGGCGCTCGCGCGTGCCGGCCTCGCGCAGCAGATGGCCGCGGTCGGCATGCGCGCCCACCCAGGCGCCCGCCAGCGGCGGCCGATCGCGAGGCGCGCAGCCGCCCAGCAGGGCGGGCGCCGTGCCCAGGGCAGCCAGCAGCTCGCGGCGGCGCATGCTCAGTGCACCTTGCCCCACTCGGCCTCGAACTCGCGTACCAGGGCCTGGTTGGAGAGGCGGTTGACCTCGGTCTCGACCCGGCTCATGTCGGCGGGGAAGCTCATCATGGTCGGCAGGCTGTCCACGGTGAGGAAGCGCAGGCCCGGCGGCAGGCCGCGCGGCTGGGCCCAGGGCCGGCGCGCGGCCAGCACGAAGCCCCATTCGCCGAAGCTGGGCACATGCGTGTGATAGGGCGTGGTGGACAGGCCCAAGGCCTCCAGGGTGTTGACCACGGTCCAGAAGCTGCGCCGGGCGATCAGGGGCGAGGTCGTCTGCACCACCGCGTAGCCGCCGGCGTCCAGGTGCTGGTCGATCAGCTGGTAGAAGCTGGTCGTGTAGAGCTTGCCCAGCGCGAAGTTGCTGGGGTCGGGGAAGTCGATCACGATGACGTCGAAGCGCTCCTCGTGCTGTTCCAGCCAGCCGAAGGCGTCGGCATTGACCACCCGCAGCTTGGGGCTGCGCAGCGCGTCCTGGTTGAGGCTGCGCAGCAGGGGCAGGGTGGAGAAGAGCCGCGTCATGTGGGGGTCCAGCTCGACCAGCGTCACCGACAGCACCGAGGGGTAGCGCAGGATCTCGCGCACCGCCATGCCGTCCCCACCGCCCAGCACCAGCACGCGGCGTGGCGCGCCATGCGCAGCCATGGCGGGGTGGACCAGAGCCTCGTGGTAGCGGTATTCGTCTTTCGAGTGGAACTGCAGATTGCCGTTGAGGAAGAGCCGCACGCCGGCCTTGCCCTGGGTGACGACGATGCGCTGGTAGGCGCTGCTCTCCTTGATCAGGATGTGCTCGCCGTAGAAGCGGTCCTCGGCCCAGGTGGTGAGGCGTTCGGCGCCGGCCAGACCGGCCAGCAGCAGCAGGGCCGAGCCCGCGCAGGCCAGGGCATGCTGGCGCCAGCCGCGCAGCTCGCCGCGGAACATCCACAGCGCCCAGCAGGCCACGGCCACGTTGAGCAGGCCGAAGACCAGGCCCGTGCGCACCAGGCCCAGCTGCGGCACCAGCAGCAGCGGAAAGGCCAGGGCCACGACGAGGGCGCCGAGGTAGTCGAAGGTCAGCACCTGGGAGACCAGATCCTTGAGCGCATAGCGCTGGCGCACCTGGCGCTTGATGATGCGCATCACCAGCGGGATCTCCAGGCCCACCAGAATGCCCACCAGCAGCACCAGGCCGTAGAGCAGGCTGCGGAACACCAGCAGCTCGGAGGGCGGCAGCCAGCTGTGCGCGAGGAAGAGCCCCGCCGGCATCAACCCGCCGATCACGCCTACCAGCAGCTCGATGCGCAGGAACTGCGCCACCAGCTGGCGTTCCACGAAGCGCGAGAGCCAGGAGCCCAGCCCCATGGCGAAGAGGTAGCAACCGATGATGGTGCTGAACTGCAGCACCGAATCGCCCATCAGGTAGCTGGCCAGGGCGCCGGCCGTCAGCTCGTAGACCAGGCCGCAGGCCGCGATCACGAAGACGCTGGACAGCAGCAGCAGTTCCTGCAGGCTGACGCGTTGGCCGGCGGGCAGGGTCTCGTCGAGAGGAGGGGGACTCATGTCAGATCGTCACCTGCTGGCCCGGGAAGGCCTTGGACCAGTGCAGGATCTCCCAGCGCGCGCGCAGGCCCGCCAGGGAGAAGGGATCGGTGGCGATCAGGGCCTGGACGGCCTCGCGGCTAGGCGCCTCCACGATCCACAGCGCGCCCAGGGGCGGCAGGACGGGGTCCTCGCGCAGGGAGCCGGCGATGCGCACCTGTTCGGCATGCAGGGCCAGCCAGTCCAGGTGGGCCTGCATGTGCTCGTGGCGCAGGGGCAGGGCCTCCTCGCGGTCATGGAATCGGACGATGAAAAGCATGGGGCGTCGATGAAAGGGGGGCCGCAGCCGCGCTGGAGTCAGTCAGGGCATGCCGGCGAAGCGGGGAGGGCCCCAGCGTCACCGCGGCCCGCCTTCAGCCATGGATGGCCGCCGCCACGATCTGCCCGATGGAGATGCACATGGCCGCCACCACCACGGCCAGGGCCATGTTCTTGTGCTCGACGATCTCCTCCCACAGCTTGTAGGGGGTGAGCTTGTCGATGATGATGAAACTGATCCAAAACATCAGCACGCCGATGATGGCGTAGAGGATGGATCCCAGCACGATGCCGGGCTTGAGGTATTCGAAGCCGTTCATGAGGTGCACGCCTTTCCTGTGTTCGCTCTGATCCGGGCCGGCATCATTTATGCCCGCCTCCACCGCTGCTGTAGCCGCCCCAGGAGCCACCGGAACCGCCGCTGGAACGCACGCCG
This sequence comes from Roseateles flavus, assembly GCF_039872765.1. NCBI lineage: Bacteria > Pseudomonadati > Pseudomonadota > Betaproteobacteria > Burkholderiales > Sphaerotilaceae > Roseateles > Roseateles flavus. The sequence goes on from NZ_JBDPZC010000010.1 coordinate 121,968, forward strand.
CCGCTGCGCTTGCAGGCCTGGTACTCGGCACTGGACTCCCCGAAGGTCTCCTTGTAGGACTGGCAATCATCGCTGCTGCAGGCCCGGAAGAGCAGCAGCAGCACCAGCAGCACGAAGGCCCCGAGGATGATCTTGGCGAAGAGCCCGTGGGCATCTCCGCTGGCACGCACGCCGGCGTCGCGGGCGAAGGCGGCGCGCTTCTCCGGCGCCAGGGCAAAGCCCTTGAGCACTTCGTCGGCGTCCAGCTTGCGGCCGTGGCTCCAGGTGACCTCGTTGCCCGTCTGCTCGCGGCTGAGCAGCTCGGTGCGGCTGCCGGCGCGGTATTCGTAGTCGGTGACCAGGCATTTTTCACCGCGCTTCACGCGCCAGTAGAACTCGCCCAGTACATAGGTGATGAGGGCGGTGTACTGCCAGCGCCGCGCGAAGCGCTTGTCCTGCCAGCTGACGGCGCCGCCCTTGTCGGCCGTGGGCGCGCCGGTGAGCGGGCGCACCACGCTCCAGCCTTCCTCGGTGTCCACCAGGAAGGCGAAGCCCTCCAGGCGGTTGAAGAGCAGGTACTCGCGCCAGAAGGTCTGTTCCTCGTCCTGACCCTGCGGCAGGTCGCAGCGTTCCATGTAGCCCACGACCTGCCAGTCCTGGGGCGTGCCACCCATGACCGCCAACTTGCCACTGCTGCCCATGGGGATCAGCGGCTCCATGCCGTTGTCCTGGGCATAGTGGGCCAGGTCCCCGCCTACCCCCTTGGAGATGTCGGTGACGGTGTGGCATTGCGGGCAGACGATGGACTGGGTGTTGTCCAGCTTGGGCGTCAGCGAGGCACCGCAGCCCGGGCAGGGCAGGGACTTGCCGGAGAGCGTCTTGCTGCTGTCCTCGCGCAGGCCGCTGAGGGCCAGGTCGGCCAGGCGCACGCTGCGGCCCACGGTCCAGACCGGCGCCTGCGGCTGGCTGAACTCCAGGCTGCCGACCTCGCCCTTGCTGCTTCGCAGCTCCACCACCCAGTAGCTCTTGAGCAGCTCGGGCGGGCGCGGCAGCTCGCCTTCGCAGGCCAGCACGGTGGCATCCACCTTGGAGGCCACCTCCCAGCGCGAGCCGCCCAGGGTCAGCGGCGAGCCGACGATGACATTGGCCGCCAGCGGCGGGGCCTCGGCCAGCGGCAGCTCGAAGCCGATCACGAAGGCGCCGTTGTCCTCCGAGAGCCAGGCGCTGCGCCCATGGCCGAAGAGGATGTGCCACTCGTTCCAGCTGGCCTCCTCGGTGCGCAGCTGGATGCGGCCCAGCACGGTGAAGGGCTCGCCCTGGTACTTGCCGCTGGCGCCCAGCTGAAGGGGGGAGTAGTCCTCGAAGAGCTCGGCGCTCTGGCCGATCTTGCGCAGGGCCTCGCCCTCGCGCAGCAGGGTGGCGCGGCAGTAGCTGCAGACGGCGCTGTGCGACGCCGCCGAGGCGAACTCGACGGGCGCTCCGCAATTGGGGCAGGCCGCTTGCCAGCGGCGCTGGGGAGAAGTGCTTGCCACTCGGTGTCAGGCTGCGCACGCGGGCCTCGGGCGCTCAACCCGGGGCGCTGCGTGCAGATTTGACGGTGGCCTCAGCCCAGCTTCTTCAGCAGGTCGGCCTTCTTGGCCGCGAACTCTTCCTCGGTGAGGATGCCCTTGGCCTTGAGCTCGCCCAGCTTCTCCAGCAGGGACATGATGTCGTCGGCGCTCTGCGTCACCGGCGCCGCGGCGGCTGCCGGCTGGGCGGCGGCCTGCGGCTGGGCGGCGAGGCCGGCGGCCATCTGCTGCGCCAGCGTCTGACCCAGGGCAAGACCTGCCCCCAGGCCCATGGCATCGCCCGCGATGCCGCCACCGCCCTGGCCCACGCCTTCGGCGAGCTTCGGGATGGCCTGGGCTGTCTGGTACTGCATGAACTGGCCCATGTTCTGGCCGATCATGCCCATGCCGATCTTCTGGTCGAGGATCTTCTGCAGCTCCTCGGGCAGGGACACGCTCTGCAGCGTGACCGACTCCAGCTTCAGGCCCAGCTTCTCGAAGGCCGGCGAGGTGGCGGCCTGCAGCTGCGAGGCGAACTCGACCTGGTTGGCCGCCAGGTCCAGGAAGGGGATGCCGCTCTGCGCGACGGCGTCGCTGATGTGCTGCAGGATGGTGCCGCGCAGCTGGCCGTCCAGCTCCTGCGCGGTGTAGCGATCGCGGGTGCCCGAGATCTCCTGGTGGAAGCGCTTGGCGTCGGCGATACGGTAGGCGTAGTTGCCGAAGGCGCGCAGGCGCACGGCGCCGAAGTCCTTGTCACGGATGGTGACGGGCTGCGGGGTGCCCCAGCGCTGGTCGATCTGCTGGCGGCTGCTGAAGAAGTAGACGTCGCTCTTGAACGGGGACTCGAAGAGCTTGTCCCAGTTCTTCAGGTTGGTCAGCAGGGGCAGGGTCTGCGTGGTGAGCTTGTAGGTGCCGGGGCCGAAGACGTCCGCCACCTTGCCTTCGTTGACGAAGACCGCCAGCTGCGACTCGCGCACCACCAGCTGGGCGCCGTACTGGATTTCGAAGTCCTGCATGGGATAGCGCCAGGCGAGGGTGCCGTCCCCGTCCTCCGTCCATTGCAGGACGTCAATGAATTGTTTCTTGATGAAATCCATCAAACCCATGGTGACCCTCCAGGCTCCAGTCAATGCGGTCGGGGTGACCGCGGGACAGAGTATCCACCAGAAGACGGAGGGTTTTCAGCCCTGGCCGACCCCCACTGAGGGTGTGTGACGGGTGGCACTCTCCCGGAAAGCCCCGCCCAGCGCCTGTTGACGGGCGCTCGGCTCTTCATTCATGTTTTTCCGAAGTGTTGTTCTGCAAATTGCTTGTTTTTCGGAAGTCATCCTGGCGGCACAGTGGCGCAGCGTCCCTCATCGAAGGAGATTCCGATGCAAGTGCTGTTCGTATCCCGCCACCCACTGGCCGCCGAATTCCGGGCCTTGAGCGAGCAACGCATCCGCTTCGCGCTGCGGCGCCTGGCGTGGCGGGTGCCGCGCGCCGAGGTGCAGCTCTCGGACCTGAACGGGCCCAAGGGCGGCCTCGACAAGCGCTGCCAGATCGCCCTTCGGACTGACGGGGCCGGCACGGTGGTGGTGGCGTCCGTGGCTCGTCACTGGCGCACGGCGCTGGACCAGGCCCTGGCCCGGGCGGCCCGCTTTCTGGTCCGCCAGTGGCGGCGCACCCATGAGCACGGGCGCCAGCGCCAGCGCCCGCAGCGCGATGAACGATGACCCCGATCACCGACCGAACAAAGGAGAAAGCCATGAGCTCGATGAACCCCCTGAACCCCATGCCGACGGCCCCGACGGCGACCCCGCCCGCCACGGTGCGCTCGATCCCCGACATGGCCGTGCCCGCAGACACCAGCCGGGTGCTTCGCAACACCTACGCGCTGCTGTCCATGACCTTGCTCTTCAGCGCCGCCGTAGCTGCCGCGAGCGTGGCGATGAAGCTGCCGGCTCCCGGTCTTCTGCTCACGCTGGGTGTCTATTTCGGCTTGCTGTTTGCCATCCATCGCCTGCAGAACAGCGGCTGGGCGCTGCCCGCGGTGTTCGCACTGACCGGCTTCATGGGCTACAGCCTCGGCCCCGTCCTGAGCCAGACGCTGGCCTTGCCGGGCGGTGCTCAGACCATCGCGCTGGCCCTGGGCGCAACGGGCGCCACCTTCCTCGGCCTCTCGGCCTGGGTGCTGACGACGCGGCGCGACTTCAGCTTCATGGGCGGCTTCCTGTTCGCCGGCATGGTGATCGCCGTCCTGGCCGGTCTGGCCGCCGTGTTCTTTGAGATCCCGGCGCTGGGCCTGGCCGTGTCCGGCATGGTGGCGCTGCTCTCGGCGGGCCTGATCCTGTTCGAGACCAGCCATATCGTGAACGGCGGTGAGCGCAACTATGTGCTGGCGACCGTCAGCCTGTATGTCTCGGTCTTCAATCTCTTCACCAGCCTGCTGGCGCTGTTCGGCTTCGGCAGCTCGGACGAGTAAGTTGCTGGTGGCGGGGCGGGCTTCCAGACGCCGCCAGCCCCGCCCTTCAGCCTCCGCACGGCGCCCGGCGCTGGTCGGGGGCCTTTTTGATGGTGTCGGGCGTGGATCCATCCCGCCCGCCAGAGCCCGTCTCAGCGACCGCCGAGCGCGCCGTCGTCGTCGATGCGCCGAGGGCAGATCGCCATGGGCAGCAGGAACCCCTCGGCCTGGACCTGCAGGTGGGCGATGTGCTGGCGCTGAGCCGCGGCCAGCACGGCCACGGTGGTGCGGTAGTCGGCCGCCGGATGCGGCACGACCTGCACCACCGGTGGCAGGCCGTCAGTCGGCGAGGCGAGCGCCTGCAGGCGGGCCTCGATCTCAGCGCGGCCCTCGAGGCGCTGCCCGTCGAGGAAGACGGCGCTGTCCGCCGCGATGCGCACGGTGTGGACGGGCGACGGCAGTGCTTCCTCCTCCGTGCAGCCGGCGTTCAGACGCAAGGCCACGGCGTGCAGCGGCGCCGGCATGGCCAGCATCCACAGGCTGATCAGCGCCAGCAGGACGGCGGCCAGCGGCGCAATGCACAGGCCCGGCGTGGGCGTTGGCGTTGGCGAGGATTCCGGCGGGATGCTCAGGGCGTGCATGCGGAGGTTCCAGGGCGCAAGAGCGGCGCCCCCGCGCCATGATGCCAGAGCCCCCGGCGGGGGGCACTCCTGCCTTACAGCTTCTTCTCCCAGCGCAGCTGCCACACCGTGAAGCTGCGCCCCAGACTGTCCGACGTGATGCGGTTGTCGGCCGTGGTGATCACCGAGCTGGTGTTGTAGTCCAGCGGGGCGAGGTTGGAGGCGGAGAGGCGCAGCTGCGTGTCGCGGTCGATGGCCCAGGTGGCGGAGGCGTCGACCACCCGCTTGGTGGGGGTCACGCTCTGCTGGATCAGGGTCTGCTGGATGGTGCCACCGGGCGTCCAGTTCAGGCCGGCGGCCAGGGTCAGGGGCAGGCTGCGCAGCTTGTAGTCGACGCCGAGATTGGCCGTGGCCCGGGGCTGTGAATCGATGCGGTTGTTGGGGCCGGGAATGCCGTCCACGCGGGAGCTGAAGAGGCTCAGGTTGCTGCGCAGATTGAGGGGCAGGGCGTCGTCTACAAACTCGTCCAGGCGGAACTTCGCCTCCAGCTCCACACCGAAGGTCTTGGCCGTGCCGATGTTCTGCGGACGCGCCACCCAGCGCGGCACCGCGGCCCAGGAGACGGTCTCCAGGCGGGTCTCGGTGCGGATCAGGTCATTGATGTGGCGGTAGAAGAAGTTCGCGCTCAGCAGGCCGCCCTTGACCAGGTAGCGTTCGAAGGCGATCTCCACGCCCGTGGCCATCTCGGGCCGCAGGTCCGGGTTGCCGCTGCGGTCGGGGTACTGGACGGCATTGGGGCCGCAGGCGCCGTCGGCAGGGCAGGGGTACTCGCTGTTGATGCTGGGGCGTGCGATCAGGTCCTGCAGCTGCGGCGAGCGGTAGCTGCGGGTGAGGCTCATGCGCACCTGGTTGCGGCTCTTCTCCTCCGGTTTCCAGACGGCGTGCAGCAGCGGGGTCCAGACGCTGGACTTGTTGCGCACGGCGTAGTTGGCGGCATCGCTGTGGGTCTCGATGCCTTCCCAGCGCAGGCCGGCGTAGAAGGACCAGTGCGGGCCCATGGTCCATTCGTCCTGGCCATAGGCGGCGAAGCGGCGCACGGAGGCCGAGAGGTTGTCGCCGAAGTCCGCCAGCTCGGGGCGCGGCAGGCCGTTCTGCAGGCTCACGCGGGTCTGGTCGCGGGTCTGGTTCTCGGCTTCCACGCCGCCCACCAGGCTGTGCTCGTTCTCCAGCTGGCGCGAGACCTTGGCGATCAGGCTCCAGTTGCTGTCATGCCCGTTGAGCGTGTCGTCCTGTGTGCGCGAGCCCAGGCCGCCGAGGAACTCCTGGCGCAGGGTGTGAGAGTCCATCAGCGCGCGGCCCAGGCCGGCGCGCAGGTCCAGGCGGGTGTCGGGGTCCAGCTTCTTCTGCAGCTGCGTGTTGAGGCGCAGCATCTTGAATTCGGTCCGGCCCTCGGTCTGGGCGCTGTCGTAGGCCAGGGGGCGTCCGTCGCTGCGATCGCCCGCCTGGCGTTGCTGGCTGCCGCTCGTGCCCTTGTTGACGCTCAGGAAGGGCTGGACGGAGAAGGACTCGCCCTCGCCCAGGCGCCATTGCACACGGCCGTTGGCGTTGAGCATGCGGCGTTCGTCGCTGCTGCTGCCGGTGGTGTTCAGCACGCGGGTCGGGCCGCCGTGAAGGTCCTCGGTCACCGTGCGGCCGTTCTGGTCGTCCTCGTGCTTCATCTGCCCGGCGTTGACGGCCAGGTTGTAGCTGCTGCCGGCGTCGTCCAGCTTGTCGTTGCGCTGCCAGGAGAGGTTGGGATTGACGTTCGAGCGCTCCACGGTGAGGCCGGCGCGCAGGTCGTTGACCTTGCGCTGGTAGGCCTCGCGCAGCACCACATTGATGGTGCCGGCAATGGCGCGGGCGCCGTACTCGGCCGTGGGCGCACGCATGATCTCGATGCGCTCGACCTGCTCCGGGGGCAGCTGGTCCAGCGAGAAGCCCGGCGGCATGCGCTCGCCATTGACCAGGATCTGGGTGAAGCCGCCGCCCATGCCGCGCATGCGGATGTCGCCGCCTCGGCCGGGACGGCCGCCGGTGGTGACGCCGGGCAGGCGCTTCATCACTTCACCCAGGCTGTTGTCGCCGAACTTCTCGATCTCCTCGCGGCTGATCACGATCCTGGCGGCCGAGGCGGCGCGGCGCGTGGCGTCGTCGCTCGGCCCGCCGCTGACCTCGACCTTCTCCAGCGTCTGGCGCGGCTCGGCAGCGGGCTTGCGTTCGGCGGCCGGCTTCACCGGGGGGCGCGGTGCACTGGCCGGTGCAGCGGGCGCAGGGGCCGCCTCCTGCGCCAGGGCGAGGTGGGCGCAGCCCATCAGGCTGAGACTCAAGCAAAGGCCGCGCAGGGCGAATCGGGACGTGGACGGCTCGGAAGGCAAGGCGGAGAAGGGCGACATGGTGACTGCAGGCAGGAACACAGCGGCGGCGGCGGACTGTGCATTTTCGTGGACGGCCGAGCAGGGGGAGGGGGCCGGCCTTGCAGTGTTCAGGGCGATCACTGCACGGGGCGAAGCATCTCACGCGGGCCGGGCCCTGACGTTTGGCATGCCTGCTTTTTTAACTTCTTTACAGGCGCTTCACCGGGTGGGTACCCAGGCCCGGGCAGGCCATGTCGGGCCCGCAAAAAAGCAAAGGGCCACCAGCGGTGGCCCTGCTACCGGACAGGGCGCAAGGCCCTGACGGATCATTCAGCGCTGGTCACGGGTTCCAGTCCTCTGCCCTATGTTGCAGCCGATTTCTCGCTTCCTGATGCTTCGCATTGTGCGCCGCGTTTGTGTCAGGCATTTGACGAGGAGCAAGGTTTTCGAGGATCAAAAAAGGACCTCCCGCGGCCGGGGCCGGGGAGGTCCAAGGTCAGTCCGCGCAGCTCACGAGAGCTGGGCGCGCGGGGGTCTGACGAGGAGACAAACGGTGCTTGAATGGCTTTGAGGGTCAGGTCTTGCCTGTATCAGCGGGCGCCCGGCGAATAGATCTGGTCGAACACGCCGCCGTCGTCGAAGTGCGTCTTCTGGGCCAGGCGCCAGCCGCCGAAGAGCTCGTCCACGGTGAAGAGCTGCACGGGCGCGAACTGCCTGGCGTACCTGGCCGCGACCTTGATGTCCCGGGGGCGGTAGTAGTGGCGGGCGGCGATCTCCTGGCCCTCGGGGCTGTAGAGGTAGTCCAGGTAGGCCTGCGCCTGCTTGCGGGTGCCGCGCTTGTCCACGACCTTGTCCACCACGGCCACGGGCGGCTCTGCCAGCACGGAGATGCTGGGGGTGACGATCTCGAACTTGTCCTTGCCCAGCTCCTTCACCGCCAGGTAGGCCTCGTTCTCCCAGGCGATCAGCACATCGCCGATGCCGCGTTCCACAAAGGTGGTGGTGGAGCCGCGGGCGCCGGAGTCCAGCACCTTGGTGTTGGCGTAGATGCGCTTGACGAAGGCCTTGGCGGAGTCGGCATTGCCGCCGGGCTGCTTCAGGGCATAGCCCCAGGCCGCCAGGTAGTTCCAGCGCGCGCCGCCCGAGGTCTTGGGGTTGGGCGTGATGATGTCGATGCCGCTACGCGCCAGGTCCGGCCAGTTTGTGATCTTCTTGGGGTTGCCCTTGCGCACCAGGAACACGATGGTGGAGGTATAGGGGCTGGCGTTGTGGGGCAGGCGTTTCTGCCAGTCCGCGGGCACGAGCCTGGCGGCATCGTGCAGGGCGTCGATGTCGTAGGCCAGGGCCAGGGTCACGACGTCCGCCTCCAGGCCGTCGATCACCGAGCGCGCCTGCTTGCCCGAGCCACCGTGCGACTGCTTGATGGACACGGTCTCGCCGGCCCTGGCCTTCCATTGCTTCGCGAAGGCGGCGTTGAAGTCCTGGTAGAGCTCACGCGTCGGGTCATAGGAGACGTTGAGCAGCTGGGTCTGTGCCAGCACGGCACCGCCGAGGCCCAGGAGCGCGGCGCCCAGGGACAGGCGGCGAAGGAAGGTGGAGGCTTGCATGGACAGCGTGGATATCAAGGTTTCTGGGGTCAGGTCTTGCGTCCTGTGCTGCCATTCTTGCGAAGCCGGCCGCCGCTGTCCTCCAAGAAAATCAGCTAAGCAAAGAGGGAAAGTGAAGACCTTCAGGCCTCGGTGCCCAGCGCCTCGCGGATGCGCTCCTCGCTCAGCGAGCCCACGCATTCCTGCAGGAATCGGTAGGCATAGCCGCGCAGGTAGTGGCCCTTCTTCAGGGCCAGGTGCGTGGTGTTGGTGGGGAAGAGGTGGGAGGCGTCCAGCAGGCGCAGGCCCGCGTCGCGCTGGGGCTCGAAGGCCATGGAGGCGATGATGCCCAGGCCCAGGCCGACCTGCACATAGGTCTTGATGACGTCGGCATCCAGGGCGGAGAGCACGATGTCCGGCGCCAGGCCGGCCTGCGCGAAGCTGGCGTCGATGCGGGCGCGGCCGGTGAAGCCCTCGTGGTAGGTGATCAGGGGCTGCTCGGCCAGGGCCTCCAGCGTCAGCGGCTCGGTGGCCAGCGAATGGCCCTCGGGCACGACCACGCTGTGGTGCCAGTCGTAGAAGGGGAAGGTGACGAAGGCCGGGTCCTCGCCCAGGGCCTCGGTGGCAATGCCGATGTCCGCCTCGCCCGACTGCAGCAGGCTGACGATCTCCGCCGGGTTGGCCTGCAGCAGCACCAGGTGCACCTTGGGAAAGGCGGCCTTGAAGCGCGCCACGACCTGCGGCAGGGCGTAGCGGGCCTGGGTGTGCGTGGTGGCCACGGTCAGCTGGCCGGCCTCGGCATCGGCGAACTGGTCGGCCAGGCGCTTGATGTTGCGGGCGTCCTGCAGCATGCGGTCCACGATGATCGCCAGCTCCTTGCCCGGCGCGGTCAGCCCCAGCAGGCGCTTGCCGCGGCGCACGAAGAGCTCCACGCCGAGTTCGTCCTCCAGGTCCTTGATGTGCTTGGACACGCCGGACTGCGAGGTGAACAGCGCCGCCGCCACCTCGGTCAGATTGAAGTTCTGCTGGACGGCCTCGCGGATGATGCGCAGCTGCTGGAAGTTCATGTCGCGGGCGGCCTCAGGCGGCTTCGAAGAGCGACAGGCGCGAGGCCTGCAGCTGCACGCGCTGGCCCGGCTGCAGCTGCAGCTGCGAGGCCTGCTCGCGGGTCAGCTCGGCTTCCAGGTGCTGGCCGTCCGGGCCGCGCAGCTCCACGCGGGCCGCGGCGCCGAAGCTCAGCACGCGGTCCACCGTGGCGGGCAGGCCGCGGGCCTGGGCGTCGGTGAGGATCTGCAGCTCATGCGGGCGGGCATAGGCCAGCACGCGGCCCTGGGCCTGCAGGCTGCCGCCATGGCGCAGCTGCTGCTCGCCAATGTGCAGCACGCTGCCCTGCGCCTCGCCCTCGAAGCGGTTGACCGCACCCAGGAAACCGTAGACGAAGGGCGTGGCCGGGCGCTCCCAGACTTCCTGCGGCGCGCCCACCTGCTCCACCTTGCCGTGGTCCATCAGCACGATGCGGTCCGCCACTTCCAGGGCCTCTTCCTGGTCGTGGGTCACGAAGATGCTGGTGATGTGCAGCTCGTCGTGCAGGCGGCGCAGCCAGCGGCGCAGCTCCTTGCGCACCTTGGCGTCCAGGGCGCCGAAGGGCTCGTCCAGCAGCAGCACGCGGGGCTCCACCGCCAGGGCGCGGGCCAGGGCGATGCGCTGGCGCTGGCCGCCGGAGAGCTGGGGCGGGTAGCGGTCGGCCAGCCAGTCCAGCTGGACCAGCTGCAGCAGCTCGTGCACCTTGCGCTTGATCTCGGCCTCGCTGGGCCGCTGCTTGCGCGGCTTGACCCGCAGGCCGAAGGCCACGTTGTCGAAGACCGTCATGTGGCGGAACAGGGCGTAGTGCTGGAACACGAAGCCCACCTGGCGTTCGCGCACATGGGTGTCGGAGGCGTCCTCGCCGTCGAGCAAGACCTGACCCCGGTCGGGCGTCTCCAGGCCGGCGATGATGCGCAGCAGCGTGGTCTTGCCGCAGCCCGAGGGGCCCAGCAGGGCGACCAGCTCGCCGGTGGGGAAGTCCAGGCTGACGTCGCCCAGGGCGGTGAAGTCGCCGAACTGCTTGTGGATGTTGCGGACCTGGATGCTCATGCTTCTTCCTTCGCAGCGCGTGCGGCGACGGCTGCTCTCCATTCGACAAACTGCTTCAGACCGAGGGTGACCAGCGCCAGCAGCGCCAGCAGCGAGGCCACGGCGAAGGCGGCGGCGAACTGGTACTCGTTGTAGAGAATCTCGACATGCAGGGGCAGGGTGTTGGTCTGGCCGCGGATGTGGCCGGAGACGACCGACACCGCGCCGAACTCACCCATGGCCCGCGCATTGCACAGGATCACGCCGTACAGCAGGCCCCACTTGATGTTGGGCAGCGTCACGTGCCAGAAGGTCTGCCAGCCGCTGGCGCCCAGCACGGTAGCGGCCTCCTCCTCGTCACGGCCCTGGGCCTGCATCAGCGGGATCAGCTCGCGGGCCACGAAGGGGAAGGTCACGAAGACGGTGGCCAGCACGATGCCTGGCACGGCGAAGATGATCTTCAGGTCATGCGCCTGCAGCCAGGGCCCGAACCAGCCCTGCGCGCCGAACAGCAGCACATAGATCAGGCCGGCCACGACGGGCGAGACGGAGAAGGGCAGGTCGATCAGCGTGATCAGCAGCTGCTTGCCGCGGAAGTCATGCTTGGCGATGGCCCAGGCGGCGCTGACGCCGAAGACCAGGTTCAGCGGCACCGCGACCACCGTGGCGATCAGGGTGAGCTTGATGGCCGAGAGCGCGTCGTCCTCGATCAGCGCAGCGAGGTAGACGTCGAAGCCCTTGCGCAGGGCCTCGGTGAACACGGCCACCAGGGGCAGGATCAGGAAGAGGGCGAAGAAGCCCAGGCCCAGCGTGAGCAGGGTCCAGCGCACCCACGGCGCCTCGCGCGTGGCGGGGTTGCTCTGGTAGCGGCCGCCGGCGGCAGCGCCGTGGCCCAGGGAAGAGACGGCGCCGCTCATTTGCGACCCTCCAGACCGTTGCGCCGCGAGCTCCACGCCTGCAGCCCGTTGATGCCCAGCAGCAGCACGAAGCTGAACAGCAGCATCACCGTGGCGATGGCGGTGGCGCCCACGTAGTCGTACTGCTCCAGCTTGGAGATGATCATCAGCGGCGTGATCTCGCTGACCAGGGGGATGTTGCCGGCGATGAAGATCACCGAGCCGTACTCGCCCACGGCGCGGGCAAAGGCCAGCGCGAAGCCGGTCAGCAGGGCCGGCGTCAGCGTGGGCAGCACGACGTAGCGGAAGGTCTGCCAGCGGTGCGCGCCCAGCGAGGCGGCGGCTTCCTCCAGCTCGGTTTCCATGTCCTCCAGCACCGGCTGCACCGTGCGCACGATGAAGGGCAGGCCGATGAAGATCAGGGCCACCAGCACGCCCAGCGGGGTGAAGGCCACCTTGATGTCATGCGGTGCCAGCAGCGAGCCCACCCAGCCATTGGGCGCATACAGCGCCGTCAGCGCGATGCCCGCCACCGCGGTGGGCAGGGCGAAGGGCAGGTCCACGAGGGCGTCCACCAGCTTCTTGCCCGGGAACTCGTAGCGCACCAGGCACCAGGCCAGGATCAGGCCGAAGACCAGATTGATGCCCGCGGCCAGCAGCGCGGCGCCGAAGCTGAGCTTGTAGGAGGCCAGCACGCGCGGCGAAGTGGCCGCGGCCCAGAAGGCCTCGAAGCCATGGCCTGCCGACTTCAGGAACACGGCCGCCAGCGGGATCAGCACCAGCAGCGAGAGGTAGAAGAGCGTGAAGCCCAGCGTCGGGCCGAAGCCGGGCAGCACGCGGCGGCGCTTGGGCACCGGCACGGCGGCAGCCTGGTCGGGAGAGAGGACGGCGGTGTTCATTCAGTGTTCCGGCGGCCACTTGCTGCCGCATTGAAGCCAGCGACGCCCGAGGATCCGGCTTTGCCGGGCCTGCGGGCGTGCCCCCTGGAGGGGGCGCGTGAAGCGCGTAGGGGGTGGGGCATCCTCAGCGCTTCAGGTTGGCGACGATCTGGTCGTAAGTGCCCCCATCCGCAAAGTGCGTCTTGCTCACCTTGGGCCAGCCCCCCAGCAGCTGGTCGACGCTGAAGAGCTTGATGTCGGCATAGCGCTGCGCATGGCGCTTGAACACGGCGGCGTCGCGCGGGCGGAAGTTGTTCTTGGCGATGATCTCTTGCGCCTCGGGCGTGAAGAGGAAGTCCAGGTAGGCCTTGGCCAGGGCCGTGTTGCCCTTCTTGGCGGCGACCTTGTCGACGAGGGCGACGGGCGCCTCGGCCTCGATGGACACGGTGGGCGCGACCACATCGAACAGGCCCTTGCCGAACTCGTTCTCGATCAGCTCGGCCTCGGCCTCGAAGGTCAGCAGCACGTCGCCGATGCCGCGCTGGGTGAAGGTGGTGGTGGCGCCGCGGCCACCGCCGTCCAGCACGGGCACGTTGGCGAAGATCTTGCCGACGAGTTCACGCGCCTGCGCCTCGCTGCCGCCCTTGGCGATCACGCTGCCCCAGGCCGCGAGGTAGCTGTAGCGGCCGTTGCCGGTGACCTTGGGGTTGGGGATGATCACCTGCACGCCGGGCTTGGCCAGGTCGGTCCAGTCCTTGATGCCTTTGGGGTTGCCCTTCTTCACCAGGAAAACGATGGTGGAGGTGTAGGGCGCGGCGTTGTGGGGGAAGCGCTGGCGCCAGTCGGCGGGGGTCAGGCCCTTCTCGGCGAGCTGGTCGACGTCGGTCGCCTGGTTCATGGTGACCACGTCGGCCTCCAGGCCACCGATCACCGAGCCGATCTGCTTGCTGGAGCCACCGTGCGACTGGTTCAGCACCACGCTCTGGCCGGTCTTGGCCTTCCAGCTGGCGGCGAAGGCGGGGTTGATCTGCTTGTAGAGCTCGCGCGAGACGTCGTAGCTGACGTTGAGCAGGCCGGGCTCGGCGGCCTGAGCCGGCATCAGCGCCGCGGCCAGGGGCAGGGCGGCGGCGAGCAGCAGGGAGCGGCGGGGCAGGGAGCGCAGGAACGTCATGGCGGAGCCTCGATTGATCAGGAGCCGCCAATGTGCCCAAGGTTCCTTATTCGATAAACGATAGTTTTTGTATTTGCTTATCCGGAATAAGCATTGCTTCGATCCGGCATAAGCGCTCTTGGCGGACCCGTGCGGCTGCGCTAGGCTGGCCTGCCCGTTCACAGGAGAGCCGCCGGATGCAGCCCGCCCCCTTGCCTGCCAATGAGCCCGATCGCCTGGCCGCCCTGCGCGCCCTGTTGATCCTGGACACGCCGCCCGAGCAGCGCTTCGACCGCATCGTCGAGTTCGCCGCCCAGGAGTTCGAGGTGCCCGTCGCCTTGATCAACCTGATCGATGAGGGCCGGCAGTGGAGCAAGGCGGCCGTCGGCATGGTGGCCTGCGAGATGCGACGTGAAGAGTCTTTCTGTTCCTATGTGGTCTTTTCGAGCCAGGCGCTGGTCGTCGAGGACCTGACGCAAGACCCGCGCTTCGCAGACGCGCCCCTGGTGCAGCAGGCGCCCCATCTGCGCTTCTATGCAGGCGTGCCGCTGAACAGCAAGGAGGGACTCACCCTGGGCACGCTGTGCCTGCTTGACCACCGGCCGCGCCAGCTGGACGCCACGGATCTCGCCATCCTCGGCACCCTGGGCGCGCTGTGCGCCGGGGAACTGCGCGGCGAGTCCGTCGAGTCGGTGGAGGACTGACATGCCCAACAAGACGCTTCTGCTGGCCGATCCCCATTCCCTGTTCCGCCGCACCCTGGCCCTGGTGGCCCGTGACCTGCACCTGGCGGATGTCCAGGAGACCAGCAGCCTCGAAGCAGCCCAGCGCCTGCTGGAGCGCCAGCGGGTCGACGGCCTGCTGATGGACATCGGCGAAGGCCTGGAGGCCCTGAACCTGCTGCACAACATCCGCGGCGGCGCCACCCGCTGCGAGATGAGCATGCCCGTCGCCCTGACAGCGGAGCACTGCGACCTGGCCACGGCCCAGCTCTACAAGGAGCAGGGCGTGCGCCGCATCCTGCTCAAGCCCTTCAAGGTGAAGACGGCGCTGGAGGTCATCCAGGACCTGGCCAGCGCCTGAGCTCAGACCGCCGCCAGCGCGCGGTCCAGGTCCTGCCGCAGGTCTTCGATGTGCTCGATGCCCAGCGAGAGCCGCACGGTGTCCTCTCCCACGCCTGCCTGATCCAGCTCGGCCGGCGAGAGTTGGCGGTGGGTGGTGGAGGCGGGGTGCGTGGCCAGGGACTTCGCGTCGCCGATGTTGACCAGGCGGGTGAAGAGCTGCAGCGCATCGAGGAAGCGGGCGCCGGCCTCGCGCGGGTTCTGGCCCGGCGCGGTCTTCAGGCCGAAGGTCAGCAGGCCCGAGCCCTGGCCCGAAAGGTACTGCTGCACCAGGGCGTGGTCCGGGTGGTCGGGCAGGCCGGCGTAGTTGACCCAGGCCACCTTGGGATGGGCCTTCAGATGCTCGGCCACGGCGCGGGCGTTCTGGCTGATGCGGTCCATGCGCAGGGGCAGGGTCTCGATGCCCTGCAGGATCAGGAAGGCATTGAAGGGCGACAGCGCCGCGCCCGTGTTGCGCAGGGGCACGACGCGCGCCCGGGTGATGTAGGCCGCCGCGCCCGCGGCCTGGGTGTAGACCACGCCGTGGTAGCTGGGGTCGGGTTCGTTGAGGCGCTTGAAGCGGGCCTTGTGCTGGTCCCAGGGGAAGCGGCCGGAGTCGATGATGGCGCCGCCCACCGCCGCGCCGTGGCCGCCCAGGTACTTGGTCAGCGAGTGCACGACGATGTCCGCGCCATGCTCGATGGGGCGGCTCAGGTAGGGGCTGGGCACGGTGTTGTCCACGATCAGGGGCACGCCGTGGCGGTGCGCGACCTCGGCGATGCGGGCGATGTCCGTCACATTGCCCTGCGGATTGCCCAGGGACTCCACGAAGACGGCCTTGGTGCGCTCGTCGATCAGGCCCTCGAAGCTCTCGGGGCGGCGGTAGTCGGCAAAGCGGGTGGTGATGCCCAGCTGCGGCAGGGTGTGGGCGAAGAGGTTGTAGGTGCCGCCATAGAGCGCGCTGGAAGCCACGATGTTGTCGCCCGCCTCGGCGATGGTCTGGATGGCATAGGTGACGGCTGCCTGCCCCGAGGCCAGGGCCAGCGCGCCGATGCCGCCTTCCAGCGCCGCCAGGCGCTGCTCCAGCACGGCATTGGTGGGGTTGTTGATGCGGGTGTAGATGTGGCCCTCGGCCTTGAGGTCGAAGAGGTCGGCCGCGTGCTGGGCGCTGTCGAAGGCATAGGCCACGGTCTGGTAGATGGGCACGGCCACGGCGCGGGTGGTGGGGTCGGGCGAGTAGCCGGCGTGCACGGCGCGGGTCTCGAAGCGCCATTCGGCGGCGTGAGGGTTCTGGCTCATGGGGGCTCCTGGTGGGACGGGAAGTGGCAAGGGGGCAAGCCTAGCGCCTGAAGACGGTGGCCGTCCCTTCAGGTTTTGCATATGGATGTTTCCAAACCGAAGAGCCTGGGCATCGCCCATGGCGGCCGGCTGACGTAGCATCGGCCCGCCATGACACGCCTTCTCGATCCCGACACCCTCGCGCCGGCGCACCCGCGCCTGGGCGAGGCGCTGCGCTACTGGCTCAGGCTCGGCTGCATCAGCTTTGGCGGTCCCGCGGGGCAGATCGCCCTGATGCACGAGGAGCTGGTGCGGCGCCGCCGCTGGATCAGCGAACGCCGCTTTCTCCATGCCCTGAACTACTGCATGGTGCTGCCCGGCCCCGAGGCGCAGCAGCTCGCCACCTACATCGGCTGGCTGCTGCATGGCACGGCCGGCGGCATTGCCGCGGGCGCGCTCTTCGTGCTGCCCTCGCTGGTCCTGCTGATCGGCCTGTCCTGGGTCTACATGGCCTTCGGGCAGCTGGACTGGGTGGCGGGCCTGTTCTACGGCGTCAAGCCGGCGGTGACGGCCCTGGTGGCCCAGGCAGCCTGGCGCATCGGGCAGCGCACCCTGCGCAATGCCTGGCTGTGGGCGCTCGCCGGGGCGGCCTTCCTCGGCCTGGCCGTGCTGCACCTGCCTTTCCCGGCCCTCGTCGCAGCGGCGGCGGCGGCTGGCTGGGCCCTGGGGCGCTGGCGGCCGGCCCTGGTGCGGACCGGGGCCGGGCATGGCAGCGCGAAGGACGAGCTCCACCGGCCCACCGTCATCGACGACCACAGCCCCCTGCCCGAACGCGCCCGCTTCCGCTGGCCCCGCCTGGCCCGGCAGGCGGCCGTGGCCCTGCTGCTGTGGGCGCTGCCCTTCGGCCTGCTGTGGGCCTGGCAGGGGGCCACGGGGCCCTACACGCAGATGGCCTGGTTCTTCACCAAGGCGGCCCTGCTGACCTTCGGCGGCGCCTATGCGGTGCTGCCCTATGTGACCCAGGCCGCCGTTCATCAGTTCCGCTGGCTGGGCCCCGGCCAGGTGATGGACGGCCTGGCCCTGGGCGAGAGCACGCCGGGGCCGTTGATCATGGTGGTGACCTTCATCGCCTTCGTCGGCGGCTGGCAGTCCGAGGCCCTGCAGGCGGGCTGGGCCGCGGTGGTGGGCCGCGAGTGGGCGGCCCTGGCCGCCGGCACGGTGGCGGCCCTGCTGGTCACGTGGTTCACCTTCCTGCCGTCCTTCGTCTTCATCCTGACCGGCGCGCCCGTGGTCGAGGCCACGCACCAGGACCTGCGCATCACCGGCCCGCTGACGGCCATCACCGCGGCCGTGGTGGGGGTGATCCTCAACCTGGCCCTGTTCTTCGCGCTGCACGTGATCTGGCCGCGAGGGCTGGATGGCGGGATGGATGCCCTGGCCCTGCTGCTCACGGCGGCGGCGGGCCTGGCCCTGATCCGCTTCAAGCGCGGCGTGCTGGAAGTGGTGGGCGTGTGCGCCCTTCTTGGCATGTTCTGGCGCCTGCTGGGGGCGTGACTCCCGGCAGCGGGGGGCGCTTTTGCTAGGCTCGCGCCTTTGCATCCAGACAGGTACCCCTGACGTGAAGCTCCCCTATGTCCTGGCCGCCGGCATGAGCCTGGCGTCGCCCCTGCTGGCCGCCCAGGCCGCCGAATCCATCTCGCCCGTGAGTGCCGCCGTGACCGCTGCCCAGACTGCCCCCAACGCCCTGCTCAGCGAAAGCCCGCTGCCGCTGCGCTACCCGCCCTTCGACAAGATCCGCGACGCCGACTTCGCCCCCGCGATGGACGCCGGCATGGCCGAGCATCTGAAGGAAGTGGCTGCCATCGCCGACAACCCGGCCGCGCCCACCTTCGAGAACACCCTCGTCGCCCTGGAGCGCTCGGGCCGCACGCTGAACCGCGCCACCACGGTGCTCTTCAGCCTGCTGGGCGCCGACTCCAACCCGGCCCGCCTCAAGCTGCAGGCCGAGTACGCCCCCAAGCTGGCGGCGCATGCCGATGCCATCTCCCTGAACCCCAGGCTCTTCCAGCGCATCTCGGCCCTCTACGCGCAGCGTGACAAGCTCGGCGCCGTGGAGCAGCGCCTCACCGAGCGCTACTACAAGCGCCTGGTGCGCGCCGGTGCCAAGCTGGAGGAGGCCCAGAAGACCCGCATCAAGGCCATCAACGCCGAACTGGCCCGCCTGGGCGCCCAGTTCAACCAGGCCGTGCTGGCCGAGGTGAACGCCAGTGCCGTGGTGGTGGACAGCGAGGCGGAGCTCAAGGGGCTCTCCGCCGGCCAGATCGCCGCCGCCCGCGAGGCCGCCAAGGCCCGCGGCCTGGAGGGCAAGTTCGTGATCGCCCTGCTCAACACCACCGGCCAGCCCTTCGAGGCGCAGCTGGAGAACCGCGCCCTGCGCGAGCGCCTTCACAAGGCCTCGGTGGCCCGCGGCAGCCGCGGCAACGAGCATGACACCACGGCCATCGTCGCCCAGGTCACCGCCCTGCGCGCCGAGCGGGCCCAGCTGCTGGGCTACGCCACCCATGCCGACTTCGTACTGGAGGAAGAGACCGCCAAGAGCCAGCAGGCCGTGAACGCCATGATGCGCCAGCTGGCGCCCGCCGCCGTGGCCGCCGCCCGCCGCGAGGGGGCCGAGCTGCAGGCCCTGATCGACAAGGAGCAGGCCGCCAAGGGCCAGCCTTCCTTCAAGCTCGAGGCCTGGGACTGGGCCTTCTACAGCGAACGCCTGCGCGCCGCCAAGTTCGGCTTCGACGAGAGCCAGCTCAAGCCCTATCTGGAGCTGAGCAACGTGCTGGAGAACGGCGTGTTCTACGCCGCCGAGAAGGTCTACGGCCTGCGCTTCAAGGAGCGCCGCGACCTGCCCGTCTACCACCCCGATGTGCGCGTCTACGACGTCTTCAATGCCGACGGCTCGCAGCTGGCCAT
This sequence comes from Roseateles flavus, assembly GCF_039872765.1. Lineage (NCBI taxonomy): Bacteria > Pseudomonadati > Pseudomonadota > Betaproteobacteria > Burkholderiales > Sphaerotilaceae > Roseateles > Roseateles flavus. The sequence continues at coordinate 140,914 of NZ_JBDPZC010000010.1, forward strand.
CTTCATCGCCGACATGTACGCCCGGCCCTCCAAGCGCGGTGGCGCCTGGATGAACGCCTACGTCTCGCAGAACGGCCTGGAGGGCACGCTGCCCGTGGTGGCCAACCACCTCAACATCCCCAAGCCGCCGGCCGGCGAGCCCACGCTGATGACCTGGGCCGAGGTGCGCACCGCCTTCCACGAGTTCGGCCATGCGCTGCACGGCATGTTCTCGCAGGTGAAGTACCCGACCTTCGCCGGCACCGCCGTGCCGCGCGACTTCGTCGAGTTCCCCTCGCAGGTCAATGAGATGTGGGCCGACTGGCCCGAGATCCTGGCCCACTACGCCAAGCACTACAAGAGCGGTGAGACCATGCCTCGCGCCCTGCTGGACAAGGTGCTGGCCGCCGGCAAGTTCAACCAGGGCTATGCCACCACCGAGTACCTCGCGTCCTCGGTGCTGGACCAGCGCTGGCACCAGCTGAAGGCGGGCGAGGTGCCCAAGCCCGAGCAGGTCATGGCCTTCGAGGCCCGCGTGCTGAAGGAAGAGGGCTTCGACTACGCCCCCGTGCCGCCGCGCTACCGCACCCCCTACTTCAGCCACATCATGGGCGGCTACGCGGCCGGCTACTACGCCTACATCTGGTCCGAGGTGCTGGACGCCAACACCGTGGCCTGGTTCAAGGGCCAGGGCGGCCTCAAGCGCGAGCTGGGCGACGCCTTCCGCGCCAAGCTGCTGAGCCAGGGCGGCAGCCGCGACGCACTGGAGCTGTTCCGCGGCGTTGTTGGCCATGAGCCCCTGATCGATCCGCTGCTGGAGCGCCGCGGTCTGAAGGTCAAGGCGAGTGCCGAGGGCAAGGTGGCGGCGAAGTAAGCGCCCGTCATCGGCGGGCAAGGCCTGGCACCTGCGGGTGGCCAGGCCTTTTTTTCTTGCACCGTCGGACGTGATTCAGCGCCGCAGCAGCGAGAGCAGCAGGGCCGCCAGCATGCCCAGCAGCAGCCAGGTGCTGGGTCGACTGAGGGGGCCGCGCGTGAGCCCTTCGCGCAGCTTGGCGCTGTCGCTGGCTGCCAGGGGCGCCCGCGTGGCCACGTGGGGCGCCTCCTCCTCCCGCGCCCGTGACACATCCTCCAGCGGACTGGGGCGGACATACCCCGGATCCAGTGCCGCACTGTTGCCCAGCCGGGCGACATGGTCCAGCGCGCCGGGGTCGCCGTCGAAGTACGTTGCAGCGCCATAGGGCGCGAAGCCGTCGTCATAGCCGCTCAGCCACTTCAGACCGGGCAAGGCGCTGGCGTCGCCGCTCAGACTCTGGGCAAGCGTCCGGGCGTCTTCGTCGAAGTCATTGAGGCACAGGACCTCGATGGGATCCATCGTCAGCCAGGGGTGCGGCAGATCGTTCAGGCCCTCACAGGCCCGGCGCCAGTAGGACTCTGCCAGCGCGGCGTCGCCGGTGAGGGCGGCGTAGATGGGCAGGGCCTGCTGCAGGCGCTCGCGGGCCGCCGCCACGCTGGTGCACGGCAGCTTCAGCGCGACGGTGCTGAACTGCTCCGGTCCACTCCGCAGCCGGACCACGGCCGGCAGCAGGTCCTCCGGGCGGAAGCACAGCAGCCAGGGCAGTGGCAGTCGGTTGGCCGCTTCGGCCACGCGCAGGGCTTGCGACGGCTCGCTCCCGGCGCCGGGCGGGTGCAGCTGAGGCGGCACCCCCGGCATGTCGGCATTGATCAGACAGGCTCTGTTGGCCATGGTTCCTCCTTGATGGGCCGTCGAGGCCGCGCGGCGCATTCTGCAGGACGCCCGCCTCCGCGCCAGCCCCTCCCTAGAGGGATTCCAGCCTTTCGAGCGTGGCCCGGGCCTGCCCGCGCAAGGCCGCCAGATCCTGCGCCGCCATCCGCTCCAGCTGCCGGTACACCGGCGCCAGCCGCGGCAGATGGCGCAGCCGCTCGGCATGCCGGTCCATGAAGTCCCAGTACAGCGCATTGAAGGGGCAGGCGCGCTCGCCCAGGCGCTGGCGTTTGTCGTAGGGGCAGTGGCGGCAGTGGTCACCCATGCGGTCCAGGTAGGCGGCGCTGCTCACATAGGGCTTGGTGGTGATGCCGCCGCCGTCGGCGAACTGGCTCATGCCCAGGGTGTTGGGCGCCTCCACCCACTCGAAGGCATCGATGTAGATGCCCAGGTACCACGGGTGCACCTCGGCGGGATCGAGCCCGGCCAGCAGCGCGAAGTTGCCGATCACCATCAGGCGCTGGATGTGGTGCGCATGGGCCGCGCGCAGCGACTGGCCGATGGCCTGCTGCAGGCAGCGCATGCGGGTCTGGCCGGTCCAGAACCAGGCGGGCAGGGGGCGCTTGTGGCCGAGGTGGTTCAGCGCCACATAGCCGGGCATGCGCGCCCAGTAGACGCCCCGCACATACTCGCGCCAGCCCAGGATCTGGCGGATGAAGCCCTCGACGCCGGCCAGCGGCGCCTGACCCGAGCGCCAGGCGGCCTCGGCCGCGGCAATCACCTCGCGCGGATGCAGCATCTTGGTGTTCAGTGCGAAGGACAGCAGGGAGTGGAAGAGCCGTTCGTGGCTGTCGCTCAGCGCATCCTGGTAGGGCCCGAAATGCGGCAGGCCGTGCGCGATGAAGTGCTGCAGGTCCTCGAGCGCCTCCTCGCGGTCCAGCGGCCAGGGCAGGGCCTCGGCACAGGGCTCGCCCATCGTGCGCACGCCGGCCGATTCGATCTCCTGCCAGAGGGCGCTGAGCGCATGGCGGCGTCGCGCGTCCGGCGGCTCGGGCGGATCGCCGGGCCAGCGGCTGCGGTTCTCGCTGTCGAAGTTCCAGCGTCCGCCGGCGGGCTGGCGGCCCTCCATCAGCACCTGCTCGCGCTGGCGCAGGTGGCGGTAGAAGCGCTCCATCAGCCAGGGGCCGTCGCCGAAGAAGCGGGCGGCTTCGTCGCGGCTGCTGAGGAAATGCCGGCTGTCGGCCCAGTGCAGCGCATAGGGCGCCTGCGCGGCGTGGGCGCGCAGCTGGGCGTCGAGCCGCCATTCGTCCGGCAGCTGCGCCTCGACCGTCGTCGCGCCGGTGGCCTGGGCCAGCGCGTCCAGGTTGTCCGGCAGCGACTGCCGGTTGTGCGGGTTGCCGATGCGCAGATAGTGCACCCGGTGGCCCGCCTCGTGCAGGCGCTGCGCGAAGCGCCGCATCGCCGCGAAGATCGCCAGCACCTTCTGCGCGTGATGCAGGGCGTAGTCCGTCTCCTGGCGGATCTCCATCAGCACCACCAGCACCTGGGGGTCAGGTCTTGCCTCAAACCAGGGATGCAGCGGATCGAGCTGGTCGCCCAGCACCAGGCGCAGCACCGCGGCGGGGGCCAGGTCTTGCGGGACGCGGTTCACGGTTGATGACCCTCATTCCAGCGCGCCCGGTACGTGCCCTGCGGATCATGCTGCCGCGCCTGCCAGTCCAGGTCGAAATGCCGGCCGCCGCGCGGGTCCGTGCCGTAGCCGGCGATGTAGGCCCAGTTGCCCTGGTTGCTCTGCGGGTCGAAGTCGAGCAGCTGGGCCTCGTACCAGGCGGCGCCGGCCCGCCAGTCGCCGCCCAGCTCGTGCAGCAGGGCGCTGGCGCAGACCTGGCGCAGGCGGTTGGACAGCCAGCCCGTTGCCGCGAGCTCGCGCATGCCGGCATCGACCAGGGGCAGGCCGGTGCGGCCCTGGCACCAGCGTTCAAAGGCTGCGGCGTCGTGCCCGGGCGCCGCAGCGCCGGGCTTCAGGCCGGTGGGGTGGTAGAGTCGCGCGCCCTCCACGGCCATGAGCCAGCGGAAGTACTCGCGCCACAGCAGCTCGACACGGATCCAGTCGCTGCCCTCGCTGCGGCCTTGCGCGGCCTCGTGCGCATCGAGCGCCGCCCAGGCACGGCGCGGGGACAGCGCGCCCGTCGCCAGCCAGGGCGACCATCGGGTGGAGGCCTGCGGGTCGGACAGCGCGTCGCGGGTCTTCTTGTAGACGGGCACGGCCGGCGAGGCCAGGTAAGCCTCGAGATGTTGCAGCGCCGCCGCCTCGCCCGGGGCACAGGGCGGCGTCGTGTAGGGATGGCTGCTGCGCGGGTCCACAGGTGGGCAGGGGGGCTGCAGCGCTGGCAGCGGCAGCTCCCCTGCGGGCGAGGGCGGCCAGGATTGCGGCTCGGGCAGCGGCGAACCCGGCTGCCGCTGCGATCGCTCCAGGGCCTGACGGAAGGGCGTGAAGCTGCACGGCAGGGCCGGCAGGCCGGTGTCCGGGGCCCGCGCAAAGGGCAGCGCTGCGGCTTCGAACAGGCCGCCGCTTTCATGGCGATGCAGAGGCAGTCCCTGCGCGACCAGCGCGGCCTCCTCGGCCTTTTCCTCCGGGGCCAGGCCTTGCTGGGCATGGACGGCGACCACGCGATGCCGCGCGGCCAGCTCGCCCAGCGCTTGCGCGGGCGTGAGGGTCGTCCACCCCAGCCGCTGGCCATGGCGGCGCAGCTGGCCATCCAGCGCCTGCAGGCTTTGCCACTCCACCCAGCGCCGGTGCGGGCCCAGGCGCGCGAAGCCCCAGCGCGTGGGGCCGTCCGGCGGCAGGGGGGCCAGGCACAGCAGGGGCAGTCCGCGCTGGCGAGCCTCCGCGCAGGCGGCGCGCAGGGCGGGGTTGTCATGCAGGCGCTGGTCGCGCCGGACCCACCACAGCACCAGGCCCTGCCTCATGCCAGGCCCTCGCCAGTCGGCGGGGTGGCGCCGCGCGCACGCTTGCAGCGCTCCGAGCAGTAGCGCACCTGCGCCCAGTCCCGCGCCCACTTGCGGCGCCAGGTGAAGGGGCGGCCGCAGTGCAGGCAGGGCTTGCTGGGCAGTTCGGACTTGAGGCGCATCCGGGCCATCTCAGAGTTCCAGTGTCAGTTGATCGGGGCCGTGGCCAGCCCGGCGCGCACCGGGCGAGGAGCCCGCCAGGCGCGCCGACCAGCCCGCGGGGTCGCGCGAGGCATGGCGGCGCAGGATCTCCGCCTTGGCCGCCCGCACGGCGGGCTCGGCCCGGCGCTCATGCAGGCGGGCCTTGGCCTGCCGGCTGGCGAGTTCCAGGTCGACCAGGGGGATGGGCAGGGTCAGGTCTTGCCCGCCGCCCAGCAGGCCCAGCCGCTGCCGCAGCGCCGGCGGCATGCGCCAGGGCTCGAACAGCCAGCTGTCGGGCACGGCCTGCATCCAGGGCAGCCACTGGCGGACGTAGAGGCCCTGGGGGTCCTGCTCCTGCGCCTGCTTGACGGGGTTGTAGACGCGGGTGGTGTTGATGCCGGTGGTGCCCGCCTGCATCTGCATCTGGGGCCAGTGGATGCCGGGCTCGTAGTCCAGGAACTGGCGGGCCAGCCACAGGCCGACCTCCCGCCAGTGCAGCCACAGCGGGTAGGCCGCCACCGACACCAGCATGGCCCGCATGCGGAAGTTCAGCCAGCCGGTCTCGCGCAGCTGCGCCACGCAGGCGTCCACCAGCGGCCAGCCGGTGCGGCCCGCCTGCAGGGCCGCGAAGTGCTCGGCACGCCAGTCGTGCTCTCGCAGCCCGTCATAGCCCCGGTGGAGGTTGCGCCATTCCTGTTCAGGCTCGCTCTCGAGCTTCTGGATGAAGTGGTCATGCCAGGCCAGGCGGCTCTGGAAGGTCCGCAGGCCCTGGGCCAGGCGGCCGGGACCGGCGGTGTCCATGCGGGTCTGCGTCGCCTGCACGACCTCCCGCAGGCCCAGGCAGCCCCAGGCCAGGTAGGGCGAGAGCCGCGAGCAGGCCGTGCGCGCGCTCAGCGGCGAGGAGATGCCGCCGCGGTACCGCGCCGCGCGGTCGTCCAGAAAGCCCTGCAGATAGCGCAGCGCCAGGCGCCGTCCGCCGCGCTGACGTTGCGGCGGCTGGCCCTCATGTGCACGTTCGGGCACGAGGGCGGCCCAGTCGGGCAGCTCCTGCGACGACAGGGGCCAGGGGGCCGACGGCAGGGTCGGGACCGGCAGCAGCGGCCGGGCCATGCAGTCGGCCCAGTGCGCGCGCCAGCCGTCGCGGTCCTTCAGCGCGCGGACCACGCCGTGGCTGGGATGCTGCGTCCAGCGCACGCCGCGCGAGCGGCACCAGGCGGCCACGGCGCGGTCGCGGGCGTAGCTCCAGTCGTTGCCCGTCTCCTCATGCGAGACCAGGGCCTCGAAGTGCCGGGCCTGCCACAGGCGCTCCAGCACGGCACAGGCCTCGCCCACCTGGACCAGCAGCGGGCAGCCCGCCTGCCCCAGCTCGGCCTGCAGCTCGCGCAGGCATTCGGTGAGGAACTCGTAGTGCTGGCGCGCGCTGTCAGGCTGCCGCCAGGCCTCGGGTTCGACGATGAACAGGGGCAGCACCGGCCCGCGCCGGGCGGCGTCGCAGAGGGCGGGGTGGTCCTGCAGGCGCAGATCCCGCTTGAACCAGAGCAGGGTGGGGCGCATGGGCGGCAGTATGGCCAGGCCGCCCTGCTTTTGCAGGACTGGGGATTTGCCGGCGGCCGCGTCGTCCCTGTCACACTGGGCCCCGCGGATCCGTCTAGGCCCTCATGAACGACCCCACCGACTTTTTCGAGCAGCGCCGCCCCCGCCTTCAGGGCATCGCCTACCGCATGCTGGGCTCCCGCGCCGAGGCCGAGGAGCTGGTGCAGGACGTGTGGCTGCGCTGGCACGAGGCGGATCAGGGCCGCCTGGCCAATGCCGAGGCCTGGCTGGTGACGGTGACCACGCGCCTGTCCATCGACCGCCTGCGCGCGGCCCAGGCGCAGCGGGCGCATTACGCGGGCTTCTGGCTGCCCGAGCCCTGGCTGGAGCTGGACGAGCGGGCGCCCGCTGCGCAGGTGGAGCGTCCGGCCACACCGGAAGAGCAGCTGGCACGGGCCGACGACATCTCCATGGCCTTCCTGACCCTGCTGGAGCGGCTGACCCCCGAGGCCCGCGCGGCCTTTCTGCTGCGCGAGGTCTTCGATGCCGACTACGCCGAGGTGGCCCAGGCCCTGGGCAAGAGCGAGGCGGCCTGCCGGCAGATCATCTCCCGCGCCCGGGGCCAGCTGAAGGCCGAACGGCCCCGCTACCAGGTGAGCGCCGACACCCACTACCGCCTGCTCGCCGGCTTTGCCGAGGCCGCGCGGCACGGCGACTTCGCCCGCCTGCAGGCCCTGCTGGCCGAGGACGCCGAGCTGATCAGCGATGGCGGCGGCGTGGTGCCCAGCTTTGGGCGCGTGCTGGCGGGGGCGGGGCGCATCGCGCGGCTGTACTTCGCATCCTCGCGCCGCCATGCGCTGGGCCATCACCGCCTGCAGCTGGAGATCGTGCGCATGAATGGCCAGTGGGGCCTGCTGCGCTTCATCGACGGGCGCCTGGAATCGGCCCAGAGCCTGGAGACCGACGGGCAGCGCATCACCCGCATCCACACCCAGCGCAATCCCCGCAAGCTGCAGGGCCTGGCCGTGGCCTGGGCGGCGGCTGTCACAAGGCGGGGGGCTGGAGCGTCTTGAGAGGTGCAAGCCCGGGCCCCGGGCTCGATCAACCTCAGGAGTCTCTTCATGTCCGAACGTCTCGACTACGCCCAGCTGGCCCCCGATGCCTTCAAGAAATACCTGGACTTCGCGCTCAGCCTCAAGAAAGGGCCGCTGGAGGTCGCGCTCGTGGACCTGCTGACGCTGCGGGCCTCGCAGCTCAATGGCTGCGCCTTTTGCTTGGACATGCACGTCAAGGAGGCCATGCTTCACGGCGAGCGCCCCCTGCGCCTGCACCATGTGGCGATCTGGCGGGAGTCGCCCCTGTTCTCGCCCCGCGAGCGAGCGGCCCTGGCCTGGACCGAGCAGCTCACGCAGCTGCCCGCCCATGGCGTGACGGACGCCGACTACGCCGCCGTGCGCGCCCACTTCAGCGAGGCCGAGCTGGCGGCGCTGAGCTTTGCCATCGTGGCCATCAATGGCTGGAACCGCCTGGCCGTCGGCTTCGCGGCGGTGCCGGGCTCCAAGGACGCGGCCTACGGCCTGCAGGGCGCAGGCCTGGCATGACCTGACCCCCCTTGCCGGCCGGCAGGGGTCAGCGGGCGCCCAGCTGGCGTCCGTACTGCACCAGGGCCAGCACCCGGGCGGCGCGCAGCCAGGCCAGGGCCAGCACCAGCAGCAGGCTCAGCAGGGCGGCGCCCGCCACGCCCAGCGGGCCGATGGGCAGGACCTGGATGCGGGCCCAGCCCAGCAGGGCGCCCAGCAGCAGGCCCAGCACCAGCAGGCTCAGGCTGATGCACAGCCGGGCCGGGCGGCGCAGCAGGCCGCGCACGGTGCTGCCCCAGGCCGCGACCACCGAGCGGCGGGTGGGTTCCAGCACCAGCAGCGCGCGCGTCGCGTCCAGCGAAGCCGTCACCAGCAGCAGCAGGACGAGCCCGCCAAGCAGGAGGACGCGGCGGTGCAGGTCCAGGTCGGACTCCAGCAGCCAGTGCCGCGCCTGCTCGTCCACCGTGTCCATCACGCCGCCGATCAGCGCGGCGACGAGGCCCAGGGGCAGCAGGCCCCACAGCCACAGCCGTGCCATCTGGGGGTACTCCTTCCAGCCGCCCAGCCACAGCTGGCCCAGCGTGGGACGCCCCACGTGGAAGCGCGCCGCAGCCTGCACCATGCCGCTGAGCCAGGGCAGGCACAGGGCCGCCAGCACCAGGCCCGGCAGCGTGGACAGCGGGCTGTAGCCGCGCTGCGGCAGGTTGGCGATGGCGTCGACCAGCATCGCCGGGTCGAGGTGCTGCAGCAGGCGCTCGGCCGCCAGCGAGCGGTTGAAGTAATCGCCCAGCGAGCTCCACAGCGGCAGCAGCGCCAGCAGGGTGGACAGACCCAGCACCAGCAGCCAGCTCAGCAGCAGGCGCCATTGCAGGCCCAGGCGCAGGCCCGTTCGCAGGGCCGCGGCATAGGGTGCAGGGGGGGAGGAGGGCAGGGACGAGCCCATATCGGTCACCGTGTTCATAGCGTGCTCAGCAGGGCAAGGAAGGACATCAGGGCAGCGGCGGCGTCGCTGATGAGGCGTCGCGTGCCGCTGCTGTCGGGCTTGAGGCGGCGGCTGTTGTCGGCCACGCTCATGTCCAGGCGCTGCGCCTGCTGCGGGTCCAGCTCGGCCGAGACGGCCTTGACGGGCTTGACCCAGCTGTAGCGCTTCCAGCGTTCCTGGTCGTCCCAGACCACTTTCTCCTCGCTGCCGTCGGCGAAGCGCACCACCAGCACCTGGGGCTGTGCCGCGCCGCGCCGGCGCAGGGTGACGGTGGTGCGGAAGGGCAGGGCGCCGCCGTCCTTGGCCTCGGCGTCCGGATGGGCCTTGTCCCAGGCCTTGCGCTGGGCACGGACCACCTTGCTGCGCTGTTCCTCGGTCACCTCGCTGCCCTTCGCGCCGTAGAGGCCCAGCAGCGGCTTCACTTCCTCGCTCTCCAGCTTCTCGACGCGGTCGTCGACGCCGGCGGCGGCATAGACATGGGTGGCGAAGACCTGCTCGATCAGGGCGGGCTTGCCCGAGACCTCGGCCAGCACCTCGCGCAGGTCGGCCACCGAGGGGTGGCGGAACTTCCAGCGCTGGTAGTAGGTCTGGATGGCGCGGTCCATCACCTCGCTGCCCAGCTGCAGCTCCAGGCTGCGCATGACGGTGGCGGTGCGGGAATAGACGCTGCCATAGCTGCCGCTGGAGTAGCGGTGCCAGGAGTTGCTGCCCAGGCCGTCGGGCGGATTGCCCTGGGAGGCGATGCGTTCGGCGTCGAACACGTCCACGCTGGGGTTGATGCCCAGGCGCTGCATCAGGCCCGTCGCCACGGGGATGCGGCGGCCGGCGGCCTGCAGCATGCGCTGGTCCCAGTACTGGTTCATGCCCTCGTCCAGCATGGGTTCCTCGAATTCGTTCGAGGCCAGGATGCCGTAGAAGTAGCCGTGGCCGAACTCGTGGATGGTGACGAAGTCCAGGCCGTAGCGCTCGATCGTGCCTTCCTTGTCGGTCTTGTAGGCGTCGGTGGTGAAGAAGGTGGGGTACTCCATGCCGCCCGCCTCGCCCGCGTTGAAGGGCGGGATCACGGCGGTGACGGTGCGGTAGGGGTAGGGGCCCAGGGTCTTGGAGAACCAGGTCAGCGCGTCCTGCGTGGCCTTGAGCACCGAGGGCATGGTGTGGGCGTACTCGGGCGGCGAGAGCACCTTGATCGTCACCTCGGGGCTGCCGGGGAAGGTCCAGCGGCCGGTGAGGGGCGCGGCGGTGCGTTTGTCGGCCGTCCAGGCGAAGTCATGCACGTCGCCCTGGACGAAACGGTGGATGCTGCGGCCGCCTTCCTTGCGCGGTGCGCCCTGCTCCTCGCCGGTGGCGCCCACCACATAGCCCTCCGGCACGTCCAGCGTGACGTCATAGCTGCCGAAGTCGGCGTAGAACTCGCTGTGCAGGTGGAACTCGTGGGCGTTCCATCGCGGCTCGGTGGCGCCCCGCTCGCCGGGCAGCTCCAGCACGGCCATCTTGGGGAACCACTGCGCCACGAGATGGAAGCTGCCGAAGTGGCCGGTGCGGGCCACCACGCGCGGCAGCTGGTCGAAGAAGTCGATGTCCAGCACAGTGCTGCCGCCCGCCGGCACGGCCTGCGGCAGGTCCAGGCGGACCACGGTGCGGTCGGTCTTCGGGCCGCCATCCGGCTGCACGAAGTGATACGGCACGGCCCGGCCCTGCTGCAGCACCTTGCGCAGCTCGATGCGGCCCCATTGGCCTTCCTCGGACTCCACGTCCGTGCGGAAGGAGAAGCCCTGGCGCTTCTCCGTCATGAAGGTGCTGCCCTCGCCCTCGAAGGCGTTCAGGTAGAGGTGCAGGTAGACCGAGCGAACCTCGCGGTCACTGCGGTTGCGCCAGCGCATCTGCTGCTTGCCTTCCAGCGTGTGGAGCTGGGGGTCAAGTCTTGCCTCGATGCGGTAGTCCACCACCCGGTCGGACAGCGTGGCCTCCTGGCCACTGCGGGCGCCGCCCCAGGCCTTGGGGTCGCTGGGGGTGCGCACGGCCGCGGCCATGCCATGGGCCAGAGGGATGCTGTCGAGCGAGGGCGGCACGGCCGGATGGGCCTGATCGGCCGCGCTGGCCTGCGGCAGGGCCTCGGCGTCCTTCGGGTCCTCGCCAGGGTGGCTGAGCTTCCAGCCGGCCAGGGCCAGCATCAGGAGGGCGAGGGAGAGCAGCCAGGTGCGGCGTCGTCGGGTCCAGGCAGGCAGGGAGGGCATGGTCGGGCTTCTTCAGCAAGCGAAGGGGCCATTGGATACCGGCCAGACTCCGCGCCACAAGCCCGGGGATGTGCGCATGACCAAGCGCACGGGTCGGTCAGGCCATCAGCTGCCGGGCGGCCAGGGCCAGGTCTTGCGCCTCCAGGCGTGGCAGGGCCAGGGGCCGGGCCTGGGCCAGGCGCAGGAAGTTGCTGCGCTGCGAACGGGCGTAGAGCGGGTCGTAGTGCTCGGTCATCAGGGCCTCGAACAGGGGCGCCAGCTGGCCCGCGCGGGCCCAGGCCTGCCAGCGGGCGATGGCCTCCTTGGCATGCAGGCCGGTGTTGGCATTGAGCTGGCCCAGCAGGCTGGCGAGCTCCTCGCCATCCTTGCCCAGATAGGCGTAGTCCTGCAGCAGGTAGGCCAGGCGGGCATGCAAGGGGGCCTCGATGGCGATGCAGTCCGCCCCGCGCAGGGCGTCCAGGACCGCATCCGGCAGCATCAGGCGGCCGATCTTGCGGCTCTCGGCCTCCACGAACACCGGCCGAGCAAGGTCGAAGCCCAGCAGCGCCTGCGCCAGCGCGGTCTCGAAGGCCTTCTGCGAGGGCTGCTCCTGGCCGGGCCAGCGCCCCAGGATCGAGCCCTTGTGCCGGGCCAGGGCCTCCAGGTCCAGCACCTGTGCGCCTTCGGTCCGCAGGGCCTGCAACAGCGCGGTCTTGGCGCTGCCCGTAGGGCCGCAGACGACCTGCAGCTTCAGCTGCGGCGCCAGCGTGGCGATGCGCTCCATCACGTGGGCGCGGAAGGCCTTGTAGCCGCCGTGCAGCTGCTGGGCATCCCAGCCGACCAGGCGCAACCATTGCACCATGGTGCCGCTGCGCATGCCGCCGCGCCAGCAGTAGACGAGGGGGCGCCACGACTTGGGCTTGTCCGCGAAGGACTCGCGCAGGTGCCGCGCCAGCTGGGCCGCCACCATGGCGCCGCCCACGCGCTTGGCCTCGAAGGTGCCCTGCTGCTTGTAGAGCGTGCCGACGATGCGGCGCTCGTCGTCGTCCAGCACCGGGCAGTTGACGGCGCCGGGGATGTGGTCCAGCGCAAATTCCGACGGCGAGCGGGCGTCGATGAGGCTGTCGAACTCGTGGATGCGCTCGGGCGTGATGGGGCGGGGGCGGGACATGAGGGGCGGGATCCTGGCAGGCGGCACAATCCTCGCAGAAATCCGGCCCGCTTCCCGCCGGATGCGTCATCCGCAGCACACAAGCCATGAACGATTCCACCGCACCGCGACTCACCCAACTGGCCCACGGCGGCGGCTGCGGCTGCAAGATCGCCCCGGGGCTGCTCTCCGACATCCTGGCCCGCACGGCGCCCGGCATCGTGCCGCCGCAGCTGCTGGTGGGCACCGAGACCAGTGACGACGCCGCCGTCTGGCAGCTCAACGACGAGCAGGCCCTCGTGGCCACGACGGACTTCTTCACGCCCATCGTCGACGATCCCTTCGACTTCGGCCGCATTGCCGCGACCAACGCGCTGTCCGACGTCTACGCCATGGGCGGCACGCCCATCATGGCCCTGGCCATCGTTGGCATGCCCATCAACACGCTGAGCCCGGACGTCATCGGCCGCATCCTCGAAGGCGGGGCCAGCGTCTGCCGGGAGGCGGGCATCCCCATCGCGGGCGGGCATTCCATCGATGTGGTCGAGCCCATCTACGGCCTGGTCGCCCTGGGCCTGGTGCACCCGAAGAAAGTGCGCCGCAATGCCGACGCGCTCGCGGGCGACCGCCTGGTGCTGGGCAAGCCGCTGGGCGTGGGCGTGCTCTCCGCCGCTCTCAAGAAAGGCCTGCTGGACGCCGCCGGCTACCAGGAGATGCTGGCCCACACCACGCGGCTCAACAAGGTCGGTGCCCAGCTGGCGCAGCTGGACGCCGTGCATGCCATCACCGATGTCACCGGCTTCGGCCTGGCCGGCCACCTCCTGGAGATCTGCCGCGGCTCCGGCCTGCAGGCCGCGGTGGACTGGCGGCAGATGCCGCTGATCCACAGCGCCCTCGTCTTCGCGCAGCAGGGCATCTGGACCGGCGCCTCGACCCGCAACTGGACGGCCTATGGCCCTGAGGTGGGCGGTGTCGAGGGCTGGTCGGACTGGCAGCGCGCGCTGCTCACCGACCCCCAGACCAGCGGCGGCCTGCTGGTGAGCTGCAGCGCCGAGGCCGTGCCCCAGGTGCTGCAGTGCTTCCGTGACGCAGGCTTTGCGCAGGCGGCGGAGATCGGCGAGCTGCAAGCGCCGGACGGGGCGTCGGCGCGCCTGCAGCTGCGCTGATCCCCAGGCCTCAGGCCGCGCGGCTCAGGGGCACGGGCGGGAAGTCGACCGGCACCTGGAAGGCCACGTTGACGTAGTTGGTGAAGAGGTTCAGGGCCACATGGGCCAGGATCTCCACCGTCTCGCCTTCCGTGAAGCCGGCGGCGCGCAGGGCCTGCAGGTCCGCGTCCTGCAGCTGCCCGCGGTGCTCCACCAGCCGCAGCGCGAAGCGCAAGGCCGCGGCGGTGCGCGGGTCGGCCGACTCGCCCTGCTGCGCGGCGCGCAGTTCTTCGGACGTGGCACCGGCCTTGCGGCCCAGGGCGGTGTGGGCGGCCAGGCAGTAGTCGCAGCGGTTGCGATCTGCCACGGCCACGGCGATCTGCTCGCCAAGCCGGGCGCCCAGGCTGCCACCGCCCAGGGCGCCGAAGAAAGCCCACATGGCCTGCAGCGCGGCGGGCGAATGGGCGACGGTGCGGAACATCTTGGGCGTGCTGCCGAAGGCCTGCTGGATCTGGTCCAGCACCGGGCGGCTGGCGGCGGGGGCTTGCTCGGGGGAGGGCAGGGAGAGGCGGTTCATGGTCGATCCTTTCATCGTGGGGTAGACAGGTTCATGCCCTGAGGCATGGCGCCAGTGTCTCGTTCAGGATTGGATGAAAGGGTTCAATTCGTACTTGAAACAGTCCAATTGGTACAGAATTGCGCTTCAAGCCGCTGAGGCACTGATGCGCAAGAGACGACGACTGCCCCACCCGGGCACGAGGCCATGAAGAACCCAGCAAGACCTGACCCCATGGACGCAAGACCTGACCCCGCCTTGGCGCCCACCACGCCGGACGGCGAGGGCCTGGACCGCCTCTCCGGCCTGCTGGAGCGTTGCCGGGTGCGCGCCCATCTCTTCCATGCCGGCCCGCTGTGCGGGACCACGCATTTCGCGGCCGAGCCCGGACGCGGCTTCCTGCATGTGATGCGTCGGGGTGAGATGTCGCTGAGCCATCCCGGCGGGCAGGAGGGCACGCCGCGCCGCCTGCAGGTGCGCGAGCCCAGCCTGCTCTTCTATCCCCGGCCGCTGGCGCATGACTTCCACAATGCGCCCGTGGAGGGCTCGGAATTCACCTGCGCCACGCTGGAGTTCGAGGGCGGCGACGCCCACCCCCTGGTGCGTGCACTGCCCCCGCTGATCGTGCTGCCCTTGGCCCAGGTGCCAGGTCTTGAGCCCTGCCTGACCCTGCTCTTCGCCGAGACCGAGCGCGTGCAGTGCGGCCAGCGCCTGATGGCGGACCGCCTGTTCGAAGTCCTGCTGATGCAGCTGCTGCGCTGGATGCTGGCCCACCCCGAGGCCAGCGGCCTGCCGGCGGGCCTGCTGCGCGGCCTGGGCCACCCCCAGCTGGCCCAGGCCCTGGTGGCAGTGCATGAACGGCCGGGCGAGGCCTGGAGCCTGGAGCGCATGGCCGCGGAGGCCGGCATGTCACGCAGCCGCTTCGCCGGCCTGTTCAAGGACCTGATGGGCGACACCCCGGCCGAGTATGTGCTGGCCTGGCGCCTGAGCCTTGCCTGCCAGGCCCTGCGCCGCGGCCAGGCCGTCAAGCAGCTGGCCGATGAGCTGGGCTACGCCACGCCCTCGGCTTTCTCGCGGGCCTTTGCGCAGCGGATGGGGTGTTCGCCGAGGGAGTGGGTGGCGAGGGACGTGTCAAGAATGGCCGTTTCAAATGCCTCTGACAGCTTGAAGGGGATCAGCCCTTCCCTCTGAGGTGATGTGTAAGCGGCGAGCCACAGCACGGGGCCGAAGATCACGATTGGGATCAGCAGTGGGGCGAGCAGCACCAATTGCATCCTTCGCCTCCATCGTGATGTCCCGCTCAGTGGAGGATGCATGCGCGCGAGCAGCAGACTGCATAGCACCCAAACCAGTGCTACGCCCGGCAGCCAGCCTGTGCTGAACAAGCGGTGCGGGAGGACAGCCAGGAACAGTGCGCCAATCAAGACGTAGATCAACGCAGCCAGCTGAATGCTGAGGCCCATGTACATGGACAACAACCATTGCGTGAATGACCCGGGGGTCCAGACTTTCAGTCGAGCCAGCATGCGATAGCGACCTCGCTCCAGATGCCTCAGCAGCTTCTCGCGGTACTTTGCCGCTTCCGGGTGGTCGCTGCATACCGGCTGACTGGCAAACTTCCAGACGGCTGTGATGCGCCGGCGGATTGCCGCGTCCGTAGGGAGGTCGGGGATCTTGTCCGCTCCGGCGACGCTCTGATACCCAGCCAGGTACAGCAAATTTGCTTCGAGCGTGGAGAAATCGTCGAGGTCTGTCCGCAGATTGACGAGCGCCTTGCGCCAATCGCCGGGATGCGGCTCAGGGGGTAAGTCTCGAATGCAGTACGTCTTGATATCCGGCTGCTGCCAATCCACACGGGCCTGCTCCATGAGCATGTCCATGGCCTGACGAATGGCGCTTGCCCGCGAATGCCTGGTCATGGGCAGGAGCGGGGCGGCGGCGTCAATGCAGATTCGCTCGGCTCCCTGGTCCGTTAGCTCGCGCGTGCCGAGGTTGTCCAGCACGCCGCCATCCGACAGAAGGTACTGTTCATGGCGGAGTGGCTCAAAAATGCCGGGCACTGCGGCTGAAGCGCTGATGGCTTGTGCCCGGCCCAGTGTTTCGCCGTCAATGTAATGGACGGTCGGATGGCGGCACCCATGGCGGTCGTTGAAAACCACCATGGTCCGCGCACCCGAAACGTAGTCACTGCAAGCGATGCGCCACTCTGGGAGGGTGATCGCCGGCATGGGCGTCAAGGGTGCCGAGCCGGCGTCTCCCATCCAGCGTTCAAACTGACGGGCCATGGCCTCCCGGACACCGGTCTCTGCGAAGACAAGCGCACGACTCAGCGCACGGACCGAGCCCATGGCCCGCATCCGTGGGTTGCCGCGCGTCACCTTCAGCAGGTGGCTATGGGCTTGCCAGGCGAGGTCGGTCAGCGATGCGCCTGCGCCTTGCATGCGGCGTGATGACGCCTCCCATTTGCTGAAAAACACGCCGGCTGCGATGGAGCCACCCGAGACGGTGACCAGGAGTCGCGTGCGTTGAAGGAGCCCCTGCTCGGCCAGTCCGTGCAGTGCGCCCAGATGGAAGAAGGCGGCTCTGAAACCACCTCCGGAGAGGCACAGATGGACAGGTCGTGGGGCGAGGTCCTGGCTCTCGCCACCCGAGCTTGGTCCGGTCACTGACGCAGTCATGCCGCTCTCCCGCTTGGTTTGGCTGCCGGATTGTGCCCGGGGCCCGCACCTCCGGGAGGCGGGGATCTGCGGCTTGTCTGTGCGCTGAGAAGAGTTGTTAGACTTTTTTCACGAACTCCGACTTCAGCCCCATCGCGCCGATGCCATCGATCTTGCAGTCGATGTCATGGTCGCCGTCGGCCAGGCGGATGTTCTTGACCTTGGTGCCCACCTTCACGACCAGGGACGAGCCCTTGATCTTGAGGTCCTTGATGACGGTGACGGTGTCTCCGTCCTGGAGCACATTGCCCACCGCGTCCTTGATCACGCGGGCCTCCTCCGCGCCTTCAGCCGCCGCGGCCTGGGCGGACCACTCATGGCCGCATTCAGGGCAGACGAGGTTGGCGCCGTCCTCGTAGGTGTAGGTGGAGGCGCATTGGGGGCAGGGGGGAAGGGTGCTCATTGACGGAGGGGCTGAAAGGCGTAGAAGGTGATCGGCTGCGGGGATGGGGTCAGGGATCAGGAGGCCCGCTTGCGGGCCGGACCTCCGCTCCCGGGCTGTGCGGTGCCCTTATTTCTTCGGCGACGACGGCTCCTGCCGCGGCTTGGCGCTGGTGCTCTCCTCCGCGGGCGCCTTGTGGTCCTGCGTATCCTTCGCTTCGATCAGCTGCACCTGCAGAGCAATGATCCGGTCCAACTGCTCGGAGCGCGGCGCGGCGGAGCGCTTCACAGCTTCGAAGCGGCGCCGTGCAGCGTCGAACCGACCGAGGCGCCGCTCCATCTCACCGGCCACCAATTGGTCGACCACGGCGAGCTCCGGCTTGCTGGGGGGCTCCTTGTGCTGGTCGAGGTGCTCGATCACCAGGGCGCGGTAGCGTGGCGCCTGTTCATCGTTGCCTTGCCAGCTTGCCTTGAGCAGTGCGTAGGCTTGCTGGCGGTGGTCGGCACCGATCGCGGCCAACAGGTGGGCTACCAGGAAGTAGGGCGTCTCGGTTTGACGGCTCCTGACGTAGTCATTGGATTCAATGGCCACGGCCAGCTTGTCCAGCTCCTGCAGACTGAAATTCCTCTTGAACATGACGAAGCCATTGCCCGGGCATTGCGGCAGCGGCCACGGAGCTTCGATGGCGCCGTAGGGACGCAGGTCCAGGTAGGTGCCCCGCACTGTGCCCGAGCTGCTCATCGTTTGCTGGAACTGCTCGCCGCCGATCGGGCAGATGAAGGCGTTGTCGGCGGTGGTCATCGCGGATGCAACAGACGCGAAGCTCAGCAGGCAAAGGGACGCGAGCGCGCGCTTGATTTCTCGTTTCATGGGACTCCTGTGATAGGCGATGCGCCGATCGAAGTCGATGCGGCAAGCACGAAGCGGCCATTCTCTCCAATGGAGGCCCCCTGTGGGGAGATCGTGGCGCTGCGTCGTAACAAAGAAAAAGCCCCATCCGCTTTCACGGATGAGGCCTTGAGTTGGCTCCCCGACCTGGGCTCGAACCAGGGACCTACGGATTAACAGTCCGGCGCTCTACCGACTGAGCTATCGGGGAATTGTTCTATGTCGGCGTGGCAAGCGGTGGCACCACGCGTCTTGAGTTGGCTCCCCGACCTGGGCTCGAACCAGGGACCTACGGATTAACAGTCCGGCGCTCTACCGACTGAGCTATCGGGGAATTGATCGGTACTGCCTGCTCCCTGTGCCACCTGTGCAATCACTGCGGCGCAAAAAGCAGGCTTTCATTAATAGCAAAGCCACCTTGAGGTGATCGCGGTGGCTTCTGCCTGCTCAGCAGATCATGACCTGCCTTGCGTTCTGTTCTTGGCTCCCCGACCTGGGCTCGAACCAGGGACCTACGGATTAACAGTCCGGCGCTCTACCAACTGAGCTATCGGGGAACAGAGCCTTGGATTATAGACAGAATTTTTAGGGTTCTACAAGAGCGGCGTGCAGGAGGCCCGGGAAGCCCCTAGCGCCAGCGGCCGCCCTGCCGGTGCCCCGGCGCTGGCGGCTTGCCGTGGCTGCGCTTACAGCGTCACCTCAAGGCTCGCGCGCCAGGTGCGCGGGGCCAGGGGGTAGAGGTAGGCATGGCCGTACTGGTAGGGGCTCTCGCGCCAGGCGCGCTTGTCCGTCAGGTTGTCCACGCCCACACGCCAGGTGTAGAGGCGGGTGCCCATGGCCTGCTCGTAGCGCAGGCCGGCGTCCAGGCGGGTCCAGCCGGCGATCATCACGCTGTTGTCCGGCAGCACGGCGCGCGGGCCTTCGTAGACGAGGCCGATTTGACCCTGCACGCCGGCGATGACGGCCTGGCGCAGCTGCAGCTTGATGTTGCGCTTGGGCACATTGGTGGGCTGCAGGCCGTTGGTGGCCGCATCGGCGCTGCCCTCGCGGCGGGCCTTGATCTCCATCCAGCTGGCCAGCAGGCCGCCGCCGCTCCACTTCAGGTCCGCCTGGGCTTCCAGGCCGCGGTGGCGGGCGCTGCCGTCTTCCTTGCGGGTGCAGGAGCCCGGCGTGGCGTCATCGCAGGCGCCGGCATCCACCCACACGGGGCGCTGGATGTCGAACCAGGCGATGGACCAGTCCACCGTGCTGCTGCCGGACTTCAGGCCCAGCTCCACCTGGCGGCTCTTGATCGCGGGCAGGGCCTGGCCGGCCTGGGTGCCGAAGCGCTTGCGATTGGGCGTGACGTCGGACTCCATGCCCTGGCCCCAGCTGCCATAGGCCATCAGGCTCGGGCTCAGCGCGTAGCTCAGGCCGATCCAGGGCGTGTTGAGGTTCTGCGAGTAGCTGGTGGCGCGCGAGCCGTTGGTGCGGACGCTGTCGCGCTGCACCCGTGTGTGGCGCAGGCCCAGGAAGGCCTGCCATTGCGCGTCGATCTGCACGGCGTCGCGCAGGTAGAACTCGGTGCTGCGCTCGTCGCGGTTGGTGTTCTCGTCGGTGAGGCTGGGATCCGCGGGGACGCGGCTCTTGCCGTCGATGGTGCCCACACCCACGAGGTTGTAGGCCTGCTGCTGGAAGCGGCTCTCGAAGCGGCTGAGCAGCACGCCGGTGTTCAGGCGGTGCTGCAGCGCGCCTGTGTTCAGACGGCCGGCGAGGGAGAGGTCCAGGGCGTCCGTGTTGCGGCGCTCGTTCTCGCTGCGGAAGTCCCAGATCGAGAAGCTGCCGTCGGCGGCATAGCGGTCGCAGGGATTGCAGTCGTAGGTGGCCGGGTCGAACTTGCCGAAGGCGTAGGCCAGGCGGTCGTCCGTCTTCAGGCGCTGGAGGCCGAGATGGGCCTGGGCCTGCCAGTCCGCGTTCAGGCGCTGGGTGAGGCGCAGGGAGGCATGGCGGTTGTCGAAGACCACCGGCAGGCTCCAGTCCTGGTTGTTGAGGTTGGTGCGCGGATCGAAGTCCCGGGCCGAGGGCAGCTTGTCACCCAGCAGGCTCATGCCGGGCTGGCTGCGCTGGGACTGGCGGTTCCATTCGAGCTCGGCTTCAAGAAGAGTGTCGCGACTCAGCCTCGCGTCGGCGGCGACGGCCAGCAGGTGGCGGCTGCCGTCGGCGTCGCGCAGCTCGGGGCGCAGTTGTGCGCTGGCGGCGTTGACTCGCACGCCGAAGGCCTCGCCTGCGCCGAAGCGCTGGCTCCAGTCCAGCGCCGCTTCCGCCGTGCCGCGCTCCGAGACGCTCAGGGTGGCGCTCAGCAGCTGGGTCGTCGGGCGCTTCACCACCAGGTTCACCAGGCCGCCGGGGCTGCTGGTGCCGGCCTGGATGCCGCTGGTGCCCTTGAAGACTTCGATGCTGCTCTTGTTGCCCAGCGCCAGCGCGGTCTCGGCGTTGATGGGCAGACCGTCGCGGCGGTAGTTGAAGCGGTTGTCCAGGTCAAAGCCGCGGACCTTCAGGTAGGACACATAGCCGCTGGAGTTGTAGCTGTCCTGCACCGAGGCGTCGAGGTTCACGAGGCCGGCGAGGCTGCTCAGGCCGGCGTCGGCCAGGCGATCGGCGTTGAGCACGCTGGCCTGGAAGGGCAGCTTGGCGGCGGGCGTGTCCCCGAAGCCGCCCACGTTGACGGGCGCATCGGCGCTGCGGCCGCTGACGGCCACGCTCGGGAGGCTGTTGCTGGACTGGGCGATCGCGGCCTGCGCGCAGGCAAGGGCGCAAGCGGCGGCGAGCACATGGGGAAGGGCGGTGTGGAGTCGGGCCATCGTCGGACTGCTTCTAGCGATGGCAGGGCGGCGAGCGGCCACATCAAGGGCCTGCTGAGAGCTCAGGCCGTGGCGTGCGTGCTTCCCTGCGCGAGGATTACCTCGGTCCCAAGCCAGCTGGCAGCCAGCCCGGGCGCGATCAGGTTCAAAGGGACTTTCTCAGCCGGCTCATCAGATGAGCCAGCACCCCTAGCGGAATCAGCTCAAGGGCTGAGCTGAAGCAGGCATTGTATGCGGCCCGGCCTGCCGGCCTCCGCCGTCGCAGGGGCAGGGGCAGGGGCAGGGGCCGCAGCTGCGGAGCACGGCGCACGCCACGCCGTTCATGCCGTTCATGCCGTTCATGCCGTTCATGCGGCCATCACGCCCCGTCGGCGTTCCTCCTGGGCGGCACTTGCGCCCCGCCTGTCTCTCCGCTGCGCGTGGCGCCGCCCCTGCACCCGCTCGCCGGGGTGGCGTCAGGAGGCCGGCGCATCAGAGGCGCTCGGGCCCACGGGCCGTCATGCGGGTCACGCCATACTGATCCGGAACACGCTGACCGCCTGAGAAAGCTGTGCGGCCTGGACCCTCAGGCTTTCCGCCGCGGCGGACGTCTCCTCGACCAGCGCTGCATTCTGCTGAGTCACCTGGTCCAGCTGGTGAACGGCATCCCCCACCTGGCTGATGCCCTGCGACTGCTCGCTCGCCGCGGTGGACAGCTCACTGATCATGGCGCTGACCCGCTGCACTTGTTCAACGATCTCCTGCATCGATTGCCCCGCAAGATCCACCTGCGCGGAGCCCGCCTGCACGCGTTCGACACTGGCCGTGATCAGCCCCTTGATTTCCTTGGCGGCCTGGGCGCTGCGCTGAGCCAGCGTGCGGACCTCGCCGGCGACCACGGCAAAGCCGCGTCCCTGCTCGCCTGCGCGGGCGGCCTCGACCGCGGCGTTGAGGGCCAGGATGTTCGTCTGGAAGGCGATGCCGTCGATGACGCTGATGATGTCCGCAATCTTGTGGGAGGACTCTGCGATCTCGCGCATGGCGTGGACGACTTGGCCCACCTGCTCTCCACCGCGGAGGGCCGCCCCCGCGGCATCCGAGGCCAGGCGATTGGCCTCGCGCGACGTTTCAGCACTCGTCCGGACGGTGCCCGCCAGCTGTTCCATCGAGGCTGCGGTTTGCTGGAGGTTGCTTGCCTGCTCTTCCGTGCGTTGGCTCAGGTCTGCATTGCCTGTTGCGATTTGCGAGGTGCCGGTGGCGATGCTCTCACTGCCGTTGCGCACGGCGCCCACGATTTTCGCGAGGCTTTGCTGCATGCCCACCAGCGAATGCATGACGCTGCCGTCCGGGACATTGCCGGCCTCGATGGCGCTCAGGTCCCCGGCGGCGACCTTCTGGGCAATTTGCCCCAGCACACCGGGTTCCGCACCCAGCGCACGGCTGAGGCTTCGGGTGATGGCATACCCGGCAACAATCGCCGCGCAGGCGGTGAGCAGGCAGGCAATCAGCAAGGCGGAACGCTTGGCGGAATAGGCCTGCGCCGCCTGCTCGACGAGCTCGGACGAATGGGTGGCGGAGTAGTCCCGGTAGGCTTGGGCGGCCTTCACCAGCGCTGAAAGAAGAGGGCGGCATTCCTGGTTCATCTTGGCCACCGCCGCCTCGCGCTGGCCATTGCTGGCCAGCTCGACGATGGCCAGGGCAACCGGGGCGTACTTGCGCTCCACCTCGGCCAGCTCCCCATACAGCTTCCGCTCCGGCTCGGTGACGCGGGGATCGCCGACCAGCCTGCTGAGGTCTTCAAGATCCTTGGTGACCTTCACATGGGCTTTTGTGACCTCGGACTTGACGGTCTGCACGTCGCTGGCGGGCGCATTGACCAGGTCTCTTGCTGCGATGGCACGCATTTCGACGGCGGTACGGGCTTCATATGAAAGCAGCAGCCGCGCATTGGTTCCCTGGACGAAGTGAGCGAAATTCTCGCTGGCCGTCGAAAGGGCGTTCAGGGCGAGTATCGACACGATGACGAAGATGAAGCACAGCAGTCCGAACGCGGATGCGAGCTTGGCCTTGACCGAGAGAGATTGAATTGACATGTCCACTCCGTACTTCTGCCCTGCTTGGCGCGTGTTGATGCGTGAGCCCGATAGATCCTTGTCTGTCGCCCCGGCCTTGCTGATGGCCGCGAGGAGCGACAGCCTGTCCGGCCGAGCGGGCCCCATGCCGGGAGCTGACCAGCGCTGCCACTCTCCGCTTCCGCTGCCATGCCGGGCTTGATGGGGCGGCTCCTGGCAAGAGCGGGCCGGCATGGCACGCTTCAGCGGCTGCGTGCTGGGCTGAGTCGGCTCCTGTGCTGGAGCGCTGATCCATGATGCAGCAAAGCTTGTTTACATTTGTTGGCGAATAAATTCGCTGAACATCAAACAAGTGCACTAGTGCGCAATTTCTGATCGGAATCAGGCGGAGATCATCCGGATGCCTTGTGACTTGACCGTCCGGGTGCGGGTTTCGGGAAGGGGGCACGGGGCGCTGCATGCGTGGCGGTGCGGGACGCAGGGCCGCTGGGTGGCCGGGATCCTGGCTCGACTCGGGCGGGCTCTGCCCTGGGCTGGCGACAATGGCGGCGCAGATGCCCGCCCTTCAGCGAGACTTCCAAGGTATGAACGACGAACCCTACGGTGGACCTGACTACTACATGCGCCTGCTGGTGGACCGGGTGCCGTCCATGCTGGCGTATTGGGACCAGAACCTTCACTGCCGGTTCGCCAACCGTGCCTATGAGCGCTGGTTTGGCGTCAATCCAGGCAATCTCCTGGGAACCTCCATCCGGGACCTGCTCGGGCCGGCGCTGTTCGCTCTGAATGAGCCCCATATGCGGGCCGCCCTGGCCGGCGAGCGGCAGGTGTTCGAACGCATCATTTCCGGGCCGGACGGCGTTGAGCGGCACAGCCTGGCTGAGTACATCTCCGATATCGTCGGGGGGGCGGTGCGCGGCTTCCTGGTGCAGGTCACGGAAGTGACGCAGCTGAAGCAAACCCAGGCGGCCCTGCGGCGCGAAGAGGCTCTCAGGCATCAGGTCGAGGAGCACGCCAGCCATCTGCAGACGCTGCTCTCTGAGCGCACGGAGATGCTGGAGGTGCTGGCGCATGAAGTGCGCCAGCCGCTGAACAACGCCTCCGCGGCCATGCAGACAGCCCACCGCCTGCTCAGGAACCTGGGGCAGGACCTGGTGATTGACCAGCTGCAACGCGCGCAGTCCGTGCTGGGCCAGGTGCAGTCCAGCATTGACAACACGCTGGCCGTGGCGGCCCTGCTGGCCCGTCCCGCGCCGATCCAGAAGACGGACACCGATATCGACGCCCTGATCGCCGTCGCCATCGGCGACATGTCCGAGAGTGAGCGGGCACGGGTGCAGGTGCGCAGGGCCACCGCGACGCGAACGGCCATGCTGGACATGAGCCTGATGCGCCTGGCGCTGCGCAACCTCATCGCCAATGCCCTGAAGTTCGGCCCGCCAGCGTCGCCGGTCGTCCTTCGCATCTCGGACTCGGATGATCCGCTGGCCTTGCTGATCGACGTGACGGACGAAGGGCCGGGGATTCCCACGAGCCTGGCCTCCACCCTGTTCTCCAAGGGCGCCCGCGGCAGCGGCAAGGGCTCAGGGAACGGACTGGGCCTCTACATCGTCCGCCAGGTGATGCAGCTGCACGGCGGCACCGCCGAAGTGCTGAGCACCGGTGAACAAGGCACCACCTTCAGGCTGACCATCTGCCAGACGGACAGCTGATCCGGGCCGCCCCGCAGGCTAACGGGAGGTGAGCGGCGCCCTGAAGGCGTAGCCCACGCCCGACTTCGTCTGCAGCGGGACCGCCGCGGGCGTGGCGCGCTCGATGCGACGGCGCAGCCTGAAGATCATGGCGTTGAGCCCGCCTGAGGCCTCGCCCCCGCCCGTGCGGCCCAGGCGCTGCAGCAGCGTGTCCCGTGACACGAAATCGCCTTGGGCCTCGATGAAGCACTCCAGCAGGATGACGTCGACCTCGCTGAGCTCGACCTGCGCGCCGTCGGGGGCCACGAGGAGCGCGTCGCGGCGGTCAAAGAACCATTCGCTGTGCTGCGTACTCTCCGGGGAAGCCCGCCGGCAGACCGCCTCGATCGCGATCTCGACCTGCTCGAACTGCACGGGCTTGGCCAGGTACATGTCGGCGCCGGCCGTGACCACCTGCTTGAAGGTGTCGCTGGCCAGGCGGCCGGACACCACCAGGACCCCGGCGTTGGTGCGCATGCGCAGGATCTTGATGAGATCGACGCCATCCACCCCCGGCAGCATCAAGTCCGAGACGTAGAAGTCATAGCGGTAGGGGTCACGGCAGGCGAGCAGCTCATTGCTGTCCGCGAAGGTGTCGACGGCAATGCCGCGCTCGATCAGGTAGCGGGAGAGGCCGTCGCTGTATTCGCGATCGTCGTCGATCAGGGCCAGAGTTTTGGGCAGCATGGGTGCCTAGCGTCAATGGGTCGGACATCCTAGCGTGAATCGCCGGAGGGTCCGTGCCCTCGCGTCAGGAGGCGGGCAGCCGCAGGCGCTCAGGCTGACTGGCGCGTGCCGGTGGCGGCAGCAAGACCTGGCACCTGCCAGGGCGGAGCCGAGGACGTTTTCAAGCAGCCCCCATGCCGCCCCAGCCTTCAGCGCTTCACGAACTTGAGGCCGCGCGTCCGGGCGCTGTCATAGACCAGCGCCACCGGCGCGCCCTTGGCGTCGCGTTCCACGCGCAGGCTGAAGCCTGGGCCCTCGAGCAGGTCGGCCTTGAGGGCGGACACCTGCGCCTCCTGGGCACCTGGGCCCTTGAGTGTGAGCCCGTCCTTCTTGCTCGACAGCGTCCACTCGGCCCCGACCTCGGCGCTGTAGTAGCGGCCGGTCAGCGAGGCCTGCTCGGCGGCACCGGCCTGGTAGTCCGGCAGGCGCTTGAAGGGCACCGGCTTGGGGTCGTCGTTGCGCGTCAGCGTGAGCGTTTTGCCATCGTCCGCCAGGTCCAGCTGGGTGATGCCGCTGTGGCTCTGCATGCGGCGCAGGCCTATAGCGCGCAGGGCCGCACCACCCCCGGCGCGGCGCATGGCGAGTGCGCCCGAAGCCTGCTTCTCGATGCGCAGGATGTCGCCCGGCTCGCCTTCGTAGAGACCGACGAAGACGGCGGGATCGAAGCCCGCGGGCGCTGCGCTCGGGGCGGCCTGGGCCGCAGGGGTGTCCTTGAACTGGCCGGCCAGCACGACGTCAGCCACGCGCTGGGCCAGCGCCGGCGTGCTGGCCTGCGCGGCATTGCAGGTCAGCGCCAGGCCGAGGCGCTGTTCGGGGAAGCGCATCACCATGGCGCGGTAGCCGCCCCAGGCGCCGCCGTGCTGCACGCGCGGCAGGCCGCGGTAGCTGTCCATGCTCAGGCCCAGGCCGTAGGAGATGGGCGAGCCATCGGCCAGCTTGCCCGGCGTCTGCATGGCCTTGAGCAGGGCCGGGTCGATGACCTTGGGGTGGGCCAGCTCGGCGTCCCAGCGCGCGAGGTCGCGGACATGGGTCTGGACGGCACCGTCACCGGGCTGGTTCCAGTTGGACATGTCGATCGCGAAGCCTTCCGGTCCGTTGGGCCGATAGGCGGTGGCGCGGTGAGGCACCACGACGGTGTGGTCCGTGCGCACATGGGTGGCCGTCATGCCCAGGGGCTTGAACACGCGGGCCTGCAGGAAGGCGTCCAGGCTCTGGCCGCTGACCCGCTCGACGATCATGGCGGCGAGGAAGTAGCCGCTGTTGCTGTAGCTGAAGCGCGTGCCCGGTTCGAAGTTCAGGCCCTGCTGGGCGGCGAGCAGGCGCAGCGCGTCGTCGGAGCTGGTGACGTCGCCCAAGTCGTGACCGGCTATCTCCATCAGTTCGTTGTAGTCCCGCAGGCCGGCGGTGTGGTGCAGCATCTGGTCAATCGTGAAGCGCTGGCCCAGGGCCTGGAGCTCGGGCAGGTGCTTGGACACCTTGTCTTGCAGGTTCAGCTTGCCGTCCTTGGCCAGCATCAGCACGGCCAGGGCCGTGAACTGCTTGGAGCTGGAGCCGATGTCGAACACCGTCTCGGGTGTGATCGCCACGCCGTGGTTCAGGTCGGCCAGGCCGTAGCCGCGCGCCAGCAAGACCTGACCCTCGCGATAGACGCCGAGAGCGCAGCCGGGGGTCTGCGGGGTGAAGGCGGCGAACACCGCGTCGACTTTGGCGGTGTCGATCTCGGCGGCGCGGGTGGTGCCTGTGGCCAGGGCCAGGCTGGTGGCCATCAGCAGGGGGAGGGCGCGCAGGCGCGGGGTGGATGCAGGCATGGGGTCTCCTCGTCGTTGTTCTGCACTGGCGGCTGCCATGGCATGGGGCGCGACTATGTCGATCGGCCGGCATGCCTGCAGCGGCGGTGCGACGGACTGCGCGGGCGGGGGGACAGGCCGGCCGCGATGGCAGGGGGTGCTACCCGCGATTTTGATCTGGCGGATGCATTCAGGGATAATTCATCGAACTATTCATCAGGAATTCAGATGAGCACCCGGCAGCGTCTTTCCCTCGGGGATCCACCCCGGGACATCGAGCGCTCCCTCAGAGCAGGGCCGCGGTCTGCTGCCCAGCTCATGGCCGCTCTGGGCGTGAGCCAGCCGACGCTGTCTCGAACTATTCAGGGCCTGGCCCACACCGTCACCAGCTTCCGCATCAAGGGCGACCGCACGCCCCGCTACGCCTTGCTGCGCGAGCTGCCCCAGGGGCTCAGCGCCCGCCAGCGCATCTACCGCGTCCTGGGCAGCGGCAGCATCGAGCCCTTTGCCGAGCTGGAGTTCCTGGCCGGCGGCGCCACGCTGGAGCGCCGCGGCGGCGTCGCGCGGCTCTACGAGGGCCTGCCGCCCTACATGGCCTTCGCCGCGCCCTCCGGCTTCCTCGGCCGCCAGCAGGCGCAGGAGGCGGCCCGGGCCTCCGGCTTCCCCGCCAGCCTGCGGGACTGGAACGACGACCACCGCGTGGCCTGGCTCTTCACCTGGGGGCTGAACCTGCCCGGCAATCTGGTTTTTGGCGACACGGCCCTGCAGCGCGAGCTGGACCTCCGCGCGCGGCCCCCCACGCCGGCCGAGCACAAGCTGGACGCCTACGTCGCAATGGCCTCCCAGCTCAAGGGCGCGGCCTACGGCTCCAGCGCTGGCGGCGAGCAGCCCAAGTTCCTATGGCAGACGCAGGACGCCGGCCCCGTCATCGTGAAGTTCGCGAAGCAGGGCAGCCGCATGGCCGATCTCCTGCCCCTGGAGCACCTGGCCTTGCGCTCGCTGCAGGAGGTGGGCATTCCCGCCAGCCATTCGGCGCTGCTTGCTGCGGGTGGCTATGTCTTCCTGGAGGTCCGGCGCTTTGACCGCGTGGGGCCGCATGGCCGCATCGGCCTGCTCTCCGCCGGGGCGGTGGACGACGAATACTTCGGCCAGCGCGACGCCTGGTCTCCCTTCGCCGCCCGCTGCGCGCAGGCCCGCTTCCTCAGCGCCGAGGACGTGCGCCGCGTGGACACCCTGGCCGCCTTCAGCGAGCTCATCGGCAACAGCGACCGCCACTTCGAGAACATCTCCCTGCTGATCGGCGAGGACGGCGCCTTCCAGGGCCTGGCCCCGGCCTACGACATCCTGCCCATGCGCTACGCCTCCCTGGGCGGCGGCGTGGATCCGGAGCTCACGCCCATCGAACCCAAGATCGGCAGCATCGGCGCCAAGCCCGAGGTGTGGCGCTGCGCGGCGGAGGCGGCCGAGCGCTTCTGGCGGGCGGCGCAGGAGGAGGTGCTGGCCGTGCCGGTGTCGGCGGAGATGAAGGCGTTGGCGGGGAGGAATCTGGAGAGGGCGAGGGCGTTTGTGGGGCCCTTGGTGCCGGGGTGAGCGCGATCTGTCATGGCCTGGCCGGGGCAGGCAGTCCATCAGCGTGCGCTCGGAGAGATGGGCGAGATGGGCGAGATGGGCGAAATCGCCGCGCATCATGGCCGAGACCTTGTTTTGGCCCGGCGCTGCTCCTGGCTCCATGGGTGACGTCCCCCGTCAGCCCGGCCCGCCGGGATTCGAAGGGGCAGGGTTCTTGAGCCGCTGCGCAGCGTCGAGCAGGCCCTTCAGAATCCTGCTCGCGACCTCGTCCGGGAAGCCCGGCGGCAGCTCGGCTTGAACGGTGTCGACCACCTGGGGGACCGCCTCGATCATCTCGTCGATCAGCTCGGCGGCCGGGCGTCCGTCCTCGGTGGTGATGCCGTACCTCGCCCCCAGGGCCAGCCAATGCCGGCGCAGGATGCCCCGCATCTCCCAGTGCGGGTTCTTCGAGCGCACGGCCATGGCCATCTTCACCTTGAACGGCGACAGCTGCGAGCGCCCGGTGCCCAGCACAGGGTAGGCCGACAGCACGTCGTAGAGGGGCGTGAGCTGGTAGCGGCCGCCGGCGAGCAGGCGCAGGCTGAAGTTCTTGGCATGGCCATCGGGCGCACGCAGCAGCCAGAAGAGCAGCTGGGCCTTGAAGAAGATGCGCCGGTCTTCCTCGCGTGTGACCGAGCCGCCCAGGACCGTCATGAGGCGATCCATGCCGGGGCCGCCGTCGGCCTCGTACTTGATCGACGGCGGGGTGGCGGTCGCCTGACACAGGTCCTCCTGGGGCAGCCGCAGCAGGCGGCGCTGCTGGCCCAGGTTGCTCAGCCAGGCGCGGTCGAAGCGCTCGACCACCAGCACCTTGACGTCCTCGAACTGCGCCGGCCAACAGTCGGCCACCGGCACGCCGAAGGCCTTCAGGATCATCGAGCACAGCCACTCGTTCTCGACCGAGTGCCTCATGTCGATCTTCAGGCCGCCAATGAGGCCCAGCGGCAGCTTGAAGATGTGCGTGGTGGGCGTGCTGCCCTGTGGCATGAACCACCGGCCCTCCTGCTGCAGCAGCGCGGTCTTCTCCTGGGCGCCCGCGAGCGAGAGGCGGAAGTCGACGTCATCCGCCCGCCCCAGGCTCTGGGGCATCGTCGCCGAGCGCAGGACCTGGGCCACCTCCGCCTCGTCCAGCGGGCGTGCCTGCAGCGGGCCGGTGCCGGTGGGCACAGCCCCTTCCGGCAGGATCTCCAGCGCTCCGACGCAGTCCCGGCCCACCTCGGCCAGCAGCTCGTAGGCGCTGCTGGCGCTCACGCCGAAGCGGCGGGCCATGCGCTCGCGGATGTCCTTGCTGTCAGGGAGCAGGTTCTCGAAGTAGGCCCTGACCGCATCGCCGCGCAGGGGCTGATTCCCGGGCGTGAACGGCAAGGACAGGGACAGCGGGCGCCCGGCCGGCGACTGCGTCCACTGCGGGTCGTACTGCAGGATGTCCGGCGCGTGGGAGGGCAGGGTCCAGGTGCCCACGCGGGTGCCGTTCATCCACAGCTGCAGGGCGCGAGGTCGCTTGCGTGCCATGGGGCGTCACCACTGTGGCGGTTCGCCGCCGGTGCCCGCCTGCTCGCCCGGGACCGGCTGCGTGGGCGCGGGTGCGGGCGTGCCGAGGCTCAGCTGCACGCCCAGGAGGTTGAGCAGCTTGAGGAGCCTGTCGAAGCCCACGGTGTCGGCATTGCGCTCCAGGGCGGAGTAGGTCTGCTGCGTCACCCCCAGGCGCAGCGCTACTTCAGCCTGCGTCAGCCCCGCCTGCTTGCGGAAGGCGCGTAGCAAGGCCGGCAGTTGATCGGGGGTCCGCACCGTGAATTGGTCTGTACGCATTGAAGGCTGTATTTTGAACTTACAGCTTATGCGCTGTTTTTGAAATTTACTTATCAAAAGCTGTATCGTCAATCTGCAGCTTTTGTCCACAGCAGCAATTGTCCGATCTGCCTTTTCGCAGGCGTCACCTTGATCTCGATGTCATCGCCCAGGCGCGTCAGGCAGCCCATCAGCTTTCGCTCGGAGAGATTGGCGAAATCGCCGCGCATCATGGCCAAGACCTTGGGCTGCGGGATGCCCATGCGTCGCCCCGCTTCGGCCTGGCTGAGCTGCTGATCCCGGATGGCGCGGGTGATCTCGAACACCAGCCCGGACTTGATCTTGAGCTTGTCCGCCCCCGGCAGGCCGAGGTCGGCAAACACATGGCCGGAACCGAATTCGACGGCGGTGGGTTCAGTCTTCTGGCTGGGCATCACGCAACTCCTTGATGTGGCCTTCGGCGACCTTCAAACGCTCGCGGATGAGGTCGATGTCTTCCTTGGGCGACCGCCGTTGGCCGGTCTGGAGCCATGCAGTCGAAGGCTGTGCCCCCATGCCCAGGGTTTACTGTTGTCCAGCCCCTGGTGATGCCGGCACCCCGTCACCCCGCCATCGCAAAGTGCCCCTCATGGGCCGCCCCCGCCTGCTGCTGCAGCGTCTCCCACCCCAGGCACGCCAGCCCCACCGTGAGCGGCACCGGCTTCTCGCCGCTGCGGTAGTAGGCCAGCATGCGCCGGGACAGCCCCAGGTGCTTCGCGGCCTGGTCCAGGGTCAGCTGGTGCTTGTCCATCCAATGCCAGATGAACTCGTGCGAGACGCCGCCCGCCTGCTCGATGGCGCGGGCGCGCAGGTTGTCTGCGGCCAGCTGCAGCTCGTCATTGCCGGCCCAGGTGAGGGTCTCGCCACCGTCGGTGATCCTGGGCTTCTTGAACACCGCCGCATCGCGCAGCGGGGCCAGCGTCTTGTGGCGCTTGACGAGGGGCGCCAGGTCGACGGTCAGCGCTTCGCCGTCTGCATAGACCAGGGCGAGCTTGAGACCGTCCAGGACCTTCACCTTGCTCAGGGTGAAATGCTTGCTCATGGGTTGAGTTCCTTCCAGCGGGCGGCGAGGGCGCCTGCGTTCTGACGAGCCCAGCTGAGCGCCTCCTTCAGTGCGGTGGCATTCACCTTGCCGCGGATCACGGTCAGGCCTTTGATCTCCACCAGCGCCTTGCTGCCGTCATGAGCCATCAGGTGGAAGTGCGGCGGGTTGTGGTCTGCGGCAAACATGGCGATCTTGCAGGTGTTCAGCTGAGCCAGAGTTGGCATGGCAGGAAGTATGGTGCAATGAGTGCACTGATGCAATGATTGCATCGTGCAATGCGGAGCTTCCGTCGTGCCGCGGGGAGGGAAGGCCGGTGAGGTGCTGCGGTGGGGGGAGTGTAGGGAAGGCTTTGCAGCCTGAGAGGAGCAGGACGGGCACTGGGTCCTCAGGTGTGGGGAGCCTTCGGCGGGCTTTGGTGGGCCTGGCATGCAGGGCAGGTCTTAACTGTGGGGGTCTTCAGATTCAAGACCTGCCTCCGGCTACTGTGCGTGGGTGATGGCGAACATGGAAGCGTCGCTGCTGGCCATGATCAGACGGACGGCGGAGGCCAGCGCCTCAGCATCGAAGTCCTTGGGCCGGCGCTTCATGCTGGCCACGCGTTCGATGGACGACAGCAGCGCGGCCCACAGTGCCGCGACCTGCTCGGCGCAGGGCAAATGCTTGACCTCGGCCCATTCGATCTGCCCGACCGACACGAGGGCCCGCATCTTGGGCCGGTAGCTGGTGTAAGTGCGGGTGGCGGTGAAGGTATCTCCCCAGCCGTCCAGTTCCGCGATCTCCAGCCCGAAGAAAAAGGTGTCGATGGACGCGCCGAAACTGACGGGGGCCAGATGCCGGGCGCAGTGCGCCTCAAAGGCCGGAATGTCCACGCGCCAGCGGCCAGTTTCAGGGGGAGGGCCGCCGTAGTAGACGGTGGCGGGCGTAGTTGCAAAGCCTTCGAAGATGACCTCGCCGCCGGTGGTGGTGCGGATGTGGAAATTCATTTGAGCAGCCCGTGGGGGTAGCTGAGGCACTGGCGCAAGGCGAAGGACTTTGGATTGATGGCCTGCCCGCGGTTTCCTGATGCTGGGGCTTGAAACGGAAGGCCTGACCCCGAGCCGGACCCCGAGCCGAGCAGCCGGTGTGCGGTCAGGCCGGGGTCTCACCAGGCGAGTTCCATAGGTCAGCCATATTCGGCAACTTCGGAAGTCCCAACTTTTCTCGCGTCCGAGCGACTTCGACGGCAATGGCCTCTCGTGCATTTGCAAGCGATGTGAAGGACATGGCCAGGCGGTTCGCTTTGGCCTGGACATCGCTGACCCATTCCCAGGGTGCAACCGCTGGGATGGCAGCCACTGCATCGAAGTGTGTCTTGGCCGCGCGCATGTCTCCAATCAACGATGCCGCAATCGCTGCGTGATAGTTGGGCCAGAGCCCTTCGGCCGGTTTTTTCATCAAGTGCTTTGCAACGGATTCAACCGAATCGAACTTCCGGCGAAGCGTATGTACCTCAGCTGCCGCGTGCTCGGCGAGCTGGGCGGCAACGTAGTGAAACTGAGCGTCGTCGTGAAACTCGTGGAACGGTTCAACACGATCGAACTCATTGAAGACCCAGTGATCCGCCGGATGCCAGAGCCACATGGCTCCGACGTTCAGATAGCTGCCCTTGCTCCACGAGCTGGGTTGGAACTCGACTGTTGCGGCCCACCATCCGTGGTCGTCGAACCAGAAGCGAGAACGCCCTTTCTGCGTGCACCCGATGGACCCGAGGTGCTCGCGGGCAGCAAGTGTCAGCAATCGAGAATGTTGCGATGAGGTCGCCATGTCGAATGAAGTTTGTATCCCCTAGATGCTGCTCTGCACTCTGGGCGACCTTATAACAGCAGCTCGGGAGTCGGGGGCAGACCTTAAATCTGCCTGATTAGGCACCTATCTCCGCTGGCATCCGCTGCCTCAATGAAGCCTGCCGCCAGGGCTGGGAGCCAATGGCGTCGCTCAGTAGCGCGATCGATATCGCCCGCAGGTCAAAGCGCCGGTTGAAGCGATACTGGAACTCTGCCAGGTAGCGCTGCGAGTAGTGACTTAGCTTGAAGCCCTTGAATGTCGATGCCATCCAGGTCTTCAGGTTTCCCAGCGTCGTGTTCACCGCCAGGAAGCGCGGATGGGCCCCGGCCGCCTTGCCTGTGCTGTTCACGATGATGGGCTCGTGTGTGAACCCCACCTCCTTGACCGCAGCGAAGGTGGCCAGCCCGTCGCTGACCACATGTGCATCGGGAGCCAGCGCTTTGAGCGCCCATCGTGCAATGGTCGTCTTCTGCCAGTTCGGCACCACGTCCAGCCGCGTGTAGATCGCCTTGCCCTGGGGCGAGGACTGCACGGCCGCCACCACCCGCACCTTGTTCGGGGCGACCCGCCCGACGCCGCCGCCCTGGCGCTCGCCGCCGACGAACACATCGTCAATCTGCACCAGCGTCTCTAGCTTGCGCCCACGCTCTTGGCCGAACATCACCTGCATGAGCTTGTGCTTGAGCAACCAGGCGCTGCGGTAGCTGACCCCGAGGTCACGCATGAGTTGCAGGGCCGACATTCCGGTTTTGCTCTGGGTGAGCAGGTGGATGGCCAGAAACCAGGTGGTCAGCGGCAGCTTACTGGCGTCGAACACTGTGCCCACCGTCAGACTGGTTTGGCGGCGGCATTCGCAGCACTGAAGGAGCAAGCGGGTGCCGCGCTCGTGACGGCTGTGCCGAGTGAAAGAGCACTTGGGGCAGACGAAGCCGCTCGGCCAACGCATCTCGAATAGGGCTTGCTGACACTGCGCGCGCATGCCGAAACGCCGGAAGAACTCTGCCAATGGCAGGCCGGGTTGGAACTGAATGCGGTTGGTGGACATGGTCGCCTCCAGGGTGGGTTGCGACCATCTTCATCGCCTAGTGGCTCACCAGACGAGCCAGCGGACTTAGGTGCCTAATCAGGCAAATCTGAAGCTCGATAGATTTGAGACCTGACCCCGCCCCCTGCAACAGCCCCAAGCGAAGGGCTGCGGTCAAGCAATCGACAGCAACAACTGCCCCACCTGCTCAGCCGCGGGCGTCACCTTGATCTCGATGTCATAGCCCAGGCGCGTCAGGCAGTCCATCAGCTTGCGCTCGGAGAGATTGGCGAAATCGCCGCGCATCATGGCCGAGACCTTGGGCTGCGGGATGCCCATGCGTCGCCCTGCTTCGGCCTGGCTGAGCTGTTGGTCCCGGATGGCGCGGGTGATCTCGAACACCAGCCCGGACTTGATCTTGAGCTTGTCCGCCTCCGGCAGGCCGAGGTCGGCAAACACATTGCCGGAACCGAATTCGACGGCGGCGGGTTCAGGCTTCTTGCTGGGCATCACGCAACTCCTTGATGTGGCCTTCGGCGACCTTCAAACGCTCGCGGATGAGGTCGATGTCTTCCTTGGGCGTGGCGATGCCGCGCTTGCTCTTCTTCTGGAAGCAGTGCAGGACGAACACCGCCTCCTGAAACCTGACCGTGTAGACGGCGCGATAGGTGCCGCCCTCATCACTCTCAACAACCTCCAGCACACCGGCGCCGCCAAAGCCCTTCAACACCTTGGCCGCCTCGTGCTGCCCGCCACGCTGCGCAAAGTCCAGGGTGTGCCCGAAGAATTTGCGGACCTCCAGGGGCAGCGCCATCAGGTCCTTCTTGCTGCTGCCGATGAAGGCGAGGGGCTTGTAGGGGCCTTGCTTGAGCATGAATTTATACCATAACAGGTATTGATAATCGGGAAGGAAGGTCGGCAGGACCCGCGTGCCGCGCAGTCAATGGCCAGCCCAAGAGGCCTTGACCCTGCGCAGAGGGGCAACGTCGATCGCCCCCAGGGCGTGCCTTGCAGAGGCCTGGGTTGGGCAAGCGATGCTCGATGACCTTCGTCCCGCCAAAGCCACGAAAGACGGCGGGGCAGTCTAGGGTGTGCGGGTCAACAGCAAGGCGAGGGTGAGCCGCCGGCATCGGCAAGATGGGGGAAGGTTCTGAGTGCAGGCCTTCACGGAAGAGGCCTTTAGATTCAAGACCTGACCCTAGCGCCAGTGCGGATTCAACACCTGACCCCGTGGTGAGGAGGGCGGCTGGGGCTTGAAACTTAAGGCCTGAAACTTAAGGCCTGACCCCGGAGCCCCGAGGCCTGGCCCCGGTCCTCCAATGGACGCAGAGGTGAACCGGCGATTTTCGCTGATGAATGGATTGCAGCAGTTTGGTTCAGTGGCGAGATAGTTAAGCTGTCAGGCTGTATTTTAGGATTCGGAAATTGCTTTAATTAAGATGTGTGTGCGGGAAAATTTCAACAGGTGTTGTTGAGTTGGTAGGATATTTTTCTGAATGGGCAGGATTTTGGTGGCTTTGCTGTTGCTTAATGCGTCGATGTGTGTGTGAATGTCGGCGATGAAGCAATGAATCAATTGGAGATAAGTGAAATGTACTCATTTAGGAAGATGAATGATTCTGATTTGAACCTTGCTTATTCGACTGATTGGGGCGATTCGCCGCCAAGTTGTATTCCTGCGAGAAGTAGCTGGCCGGATGACTTGTTTGGCGCGAACTGTGTCGTTGACGAGAAGTCGGGAGCGCTATTGCTGGATCTGCCGGGAGTTCGCCTGGATTCGGCCAATTGGTACCTGTTGTGTTTTGATGGTGGTGTGGTGGTAGTCCGAAATGAGGGTTACTGCTTGTTTTCTATTAAGTATTTTTCTCCATTGCTTGAAAATAGGCTGAATGAGGTTAAAGAGTTGCTAAGGGCTATGTTTAGGAGTGCGGGGCTCTTTCTTGATGGGGCTGGCTCGCTCGATGGGGTTTTTTCTGTGCCGGAATCCAAGTTTATTGATTAACCTGGGAGCCGGGGTCAGGGAGCCGGGGTCAGGGAGCCGGGGTCAGGGAGCCGGGGTCAAGGGAGCCGGGGTCAGGCCTTAAATTTCAAGGCCCAATCCTCTCCCCATGCTTCTTGATCAACTGGCTCACCCGCGCTGTCGTCAGCCCCAACTCACACCCGATTTGGGTCATCGTCATGGCGGACTTTGCATGCGCGAGCCACAGGGCCTCTTCGCGTGTGGTCGAGACGGCCAGGTATTGCTGCAGCGTCCTTTCATCCTGCTGTTGACGCTGGACCTTGGCGACGTCGTTCGACCGATCTAACGCAGAGCCCTTCCCCGCCTGCTCCTGCATGCGCGCAACAAACGCCTCGTTGCCAAGATAGATCTGCTGCCTGAGCGCCTGCTCCCACAAAGAACGCCCTTGCGGAGCCGCTACCAGCTCCGCATAGCGCTGCACTGCACGCCGCTGCAAGTCCATCGTGCTCGCCTCCTTGCCCAGCAGGTAGCCATGCAGGCCATCCACGTCGAGCCAGCCCGGAGCATCGCATTGCAGGCAGTGGGCGCGATAGCTGGACCATTGCCAGTCGCCAGGGCTCTCCACCATGCCGGCCCGGACCGGATTGAGCTCGACATAGCGACAGACCTCCAGCAGATAGCTGTCCCGATCGACAAGAATTGCCTTGAACCGCCCCTGGAACAGATGCCCGACCTTGGCATGCCGACGGTTGTACGCCTGCGTGTAGATGCCGTTGAGCTGCTGCATCAGCACCGAGAGATTGGCGCGGCGCGTGTACAGCACGAAGTGGTAGTGATTGCCCATCAGGCAGTAGGCCAGCATCTGTGCGTCGCAGCGCTGCAGGGTCTGGGCGACGATAGCCAGGAGAAGCTCCCGGTCAACATCGTCATCAAAGATGGGCTCCCGGCGATCACCGCGCGAGGTCACGTGGTAGATCGCACCGGGGAATTCGATGCGCAGAGGGCGGGTCATCGGGCCACTCCATTTCAACGTCAGCCGGAGTTGGAATTTAAGGCCTGATGCGAGTGAAATCGAGGCGGGTGACTGGAGGCGTGGGCAGGGTAGAGGATGCTGGGAGAACAGGGGGAAGGGGGACTTGAAATTTAAGGCCTGACCCCGGGCCTCATGCAACGCCGGCCAGCCCAGGCTTGCTGCTCGCCCCTCAGCGGATCGCGTGCCCCGGCTGGCAGGCGCCGATGGCCGCTTGCAGGCAAGTGAACCAATAGCCCTTACGCCCAGCGGCTTGCAGCGAGCCTTCGATGGCCTGAAGCGGGGCCCGCAGCCTGGGGTCCGCGAGCTTCTCCGCTGCTTCCAGGTCGTAGACGAGGCAGTTGCTGTCCAGGTGCTTCAGCAGGTAGTCGATGAGCCGCGGATCGCGCCGTTCGGCCAGGCCGACCAAGGCCTCACCGCGCACGTCGGCATCGTTGTCCTCCAGTCCTTCCCACAAGGCGGCCCGGGCAGCGGGGCTGTCTGCGTCATGCAGCGAGCCGAGGCCAAAGGTGGCCCAGTCACGCACGGCGTCGTCCGGGTCCTTCATGAGCTGCACCAGCGCCTCGGTGGCCGATGCTTCCTTGTACGCCCCGAGGGTCACGGCAACTTGCCAGCGAAGCCGCGCGTCACGATGGGTGGTCAGCTCGACCAGGCGGGGCAGGGCCTCAGGATGCGGGCGATGGCCGAGACCTGAGACTGCCGCACACAGCACCTGCGCCTGTGGATCCTCCAGGGCGGCCAGAAAGAGTTGCTGGGTCTCCTGCCGGGCGTACTCGACACCGGACACGCCCTTGCCTCGCCGGAGCTGGGAGGCGATGTACAGGCCCAGGCAGCGCCGCCGCCAAGCGGGGCTGGCGGCCAGGCGGCGTGCGAGGTCAAGGGCTTGCGGTGAGCCGCGTGTCTGCAGTTCGTGGATGGCGCGCCAGCCTCGGTCTGAATCCCAATGCCGCAGCGCGATGCGGCCCAGGCCTTGCAGGCTTCGTCGCGCGTTCACAGACTTGGCGTATCGTTTCATGCGGGGCGATGCTAGCAGTGGCGGCTATACAGGGCCGGCAGGCCGCTTACGATAGCGCCCTCATGTTGAACCTCACCTACGGCATCTGGACCTTTCGATCGAAAAGCCCCTTGCAGGACGTGCGCGTGTATCGAGAGGACCGAAGGGGCTGCCAGCGCCAAAGCAGGTTCTACCGCGCCGCGGGCGTGAGGTATCGCGACGCTGTTCAGTCCGGGTTTCTTGACTGCCATGGTGGCCTCCTGGGCTTCAGCCCAGGGACCTGCAGGCGAACGCCCGCCGACTTGCTGGACGGCTTTTTCGCTCCTGGCCTGCCCAGGCGCCATCGCATGCAATTCCGTCTGGGCAGTACGCAGAAGCTGGCGCGCAGCAAGGGTTGCGCCATCCTTTCGGCCAGGCACCTCCGGCACGCCAGCGTGCCAGGGATCGCCGAGTTCATCGGGGTGGTTCGTGTGCGGCTCAGGGCGGATGGAAAGTAACGCCTAGAGTGAATGTGCAGTGGCTCTGCCGGGCCTCAGGAAATCGACAGCACCAGCTGCCCCACCCGTGTCGCCGGAGGCAGATACGAGGTCTTAAGTCTGAAGGACTTGAGATTGAAGGCTTGATGCCGCTCCGGTGATGGCGTTGAGACTCAAGGCCTGACACCGCTATCCCTGCTGGTGACGGCAGGCCTTGCTTCTGGAGGGCGGAGCGACCAACGCTAGGGGCAGGTTTCTGATCTGGAGGCCTTTGGATCAAAGGCCTGCCCCTGCTCCCGTGCCTCAATTCCCCGACGGCATGCCCCCGCCGCACCAGCCACTGCCCCCAGCCCCGGCAACCGCGACTTCCTCCCTCGCCCCGGCCTGTAACATACTGTATAAATAAACAGTATGCTTGTTGATGTCATCCCCCTGCGCCACCGCGGCCAGCGCCTGCCGGCTGCCACTTTGCGCATGCGCACGCCCATCCGCGGCCAGCTGTGGATCACGCGTTTCCGCCCGGCCGTGGACAAGGACACCACCCCGCTGCTCGCCGCGCTGCTGCGGGAGCGCGAAAGCCTGCTGCCGCCGCTGGACTGGGCCGAGGTGCGCACCGTGCGCAGCTGGCAGCTCATCGTCACCGGCATCGAGGACCTGGGCTTCAGCGACAAGGCCCCGCAGCTCTTTCGCCAAAGCTGGTGGTGCCGCGTCGTGACGGACAGCGAGGCGCTCAGGCGCTAGCGGCGCGCTGCTGGGCCAGCAGCTGGTCCGTGCGCCGGGCATCGGCCAGGTCGAACAGGGCCAGGGGCGGGGGCTGGATCAGCGCCCGCGCCTGCGCCTCCGTGCCCTCCAGCCACTGCGCCCAGTGCTCGGGCTCGATGTGGGCGAGCGAGCGCTTGTCCTGGCCGCCAGCGGGCAAGGCAGGGTCCGGCTTGTGCAGGCGGGCGAGCAGGGGGTGGGTGTCGCAATTGCAGGTGATGAGGGTGAAGTTGGGCACCACCTCGCCCGTCTGCGGATCGACCCATTCCGACCACAGCCCCGCCAGCGCCCAGGGCAGGCCGTCTGCGCGGCGCAGCTGCCACCAGACGTTCTTGCCCGTCTCCCAGTTGGGTTCCTGGTACCAGAGCGCCGGCACCAGGCAGCGCTGCCCGGCCTTCCAGGCGGCTTTGAAGGTGGGCTTGGTGTCGATGCCTTCCAGGCGGGCGTTGTTGGTCGAGCGCGGGCGCGGCTTCAGGGCCTTGCCGCCGGGGCCGGGCCTGGACGGGAGGTAGTCAACGCGCTCCGGCTGCCCGGGCCGGATCAAGCCCCATTGGCCCAGCGTGCAGCGCAGCTCGCCATCGACCATGCGGAGGAAGGCCCCCACGCCAAAGGGCCCCACCGGGCCGGCCACCAGGCCCTCAGGCGGCAGGGCGCGGAAGTAAGTGGTGAGGTCGCCCTTGGGGGAGACATGGTAGAGGTTGCACATCCCGGGACTGCGGAAGTTCGCGGATCGTGCAGATTGTCCTCATGGCGAACGGGGTGGTCATGTCCTTGGAAATGAGGGCGTGGGGGTGGAGGCTGGGGGCTTGAAACTGAAGGCCTGACCCCGAGCCGAGCAGCCGGTGTGCGGTCAGGCCGGGGTCTCACCAGGCGAGTTCCATAGGTCTGCCATATTCGGCAACTTCGGAAGTCCCAACTTTTCTCGCGTCTGAGCGACTTCGACGGCAATGGCCTCTCGTGCATTTGCAAGCGATGTGAAGGACATGGCCAGGCGGTTCGCTTTGGCCTGGACATCGCTGACCCATTCCCGGGGTGCAACCGCTGGGATGGCAGCCACTGCATCGAAGTGTGTCTTGGCCGCGCGCATGTCTCTGACCTGCCCGGTTTCTCCGAGACACTGATTCCAAGAGAAGATGGCTCCAATTCACGAGGAGCCCATGAGGAAGAGTCGATTCACGGAAGAGCAGATGGTGTCGATCCTGCGCGAGGCAGAT
>NZ_JBDPZC010000011.1:0-166052 GCF_039872765.1 Roseateles flavus
CCGGCCAAAAAAACGGGCTATCAGCCCGGCCCATTTATTGGGAACGTCGCGTGCGAATCTCATCACGGCCTGGCTGCAACAGCAGCCCACTTGCGAGAGGCCGAATACATTTGTGCGAGCTGACTCCGCCTGAAACTTGAGCCTTGCAACCGCGGGGCGGACCATACATTTTTTGCGTTGATCTCTTTCAGGATCGCGTTGTCCAGCGTGGTGGCCTTGGGGTGCAGCAGCACGACGTGGTGATAGGTCGGCTTCAGGCTGCCGCGGCCGGTGATGTCCAGGCGCTCCAGCAGCTTGTCCAGGATGCGCTCGTGCCGCCGGCTCTGCTCCAGCGGCGAGGGCACGCCATAGCGCCGCCCCTTGGCATAGGCCACGCTCCACTCGCCCTGCTCGTTGATCTCCACATCCCCGCCGAAGCACTTGGTCTCGAACAGGTAGAAGTGCAGCATCCGGTCCACCACCAGGTGATCGATCTGCGCGGTCTCGCCTTCCACGACGAAACGCAGGTCGTGCAGCACCGCCCTGTTGGGGCTGTCCTTGCTCCAGTGATCGATGTGATGCGCCGCCTCGCGCTCGCCCTGATGGCCGCGCTGGCACCGCATCCGCTCGTCCTGCAGCCAGTCGCGCTGGCGCATGTCCAGCAAGGGCGATGACTGCAGGTCCTCCAGCAGCCGCAAACGGCGCTGCTTGTCATCCGCTGTTTTGATCAGCATGTGTCATGACTCCCTGAGTGCGAGCCATTTTGGCCGTGCGTCTGCCGGGCACGCCGGGCAAATGTCACATCGGATGGCTCGTAAGGGCCGGGGTTTGCGCTGATGCAAACCGTCAGAAGCCGCGCCAGTGCTGGGTTCTTGCGGCACCGTATGAGTTCGGTATCAGTGTGGCGTCTGGCTTGCTGAATGAGCGTCCAAGGTGTTGCGAATGCCTTGTGTCAAGACATGACCCCGCGATGGCAGGGCCGGCAGGCCGGCCAGGCGTTCACAGGCCGGCGCCCAGCATCCGGTACCAGGCGCTTCCCAGCAGCCCGGGCACCAGCAGCAGCCAGGGGTAGAAGCCGATCCCCCGCTTCGGGAAGGGGAAGGACAGGTTCATGGCCACCGCCAGGCCCAGCGTCAGGCCGGCCAGGGCGGGGGCCGGCACCTGCCAGAACTGGCGCAGCACCACGCCGGCCATCAGCAGGATGGCGGCCACGGAGCTGGGCAGGCCCTGGAAGCATTCGCCGAAGCGGGTGCGCACGAGACCGCGCTGGCTGTAGCGGGCCAGGCGCAGCAGCGCGGCCAGCACGTACACCACGCACAGAGCCGCCACGCCCCACGAGGGCGTGCCCGCCGGGTTCAGCACCTTGGCCAGGGCAAAGGCGGGCAGCAGGCCGAAGGCGAGCAGGTCGGCCAGGCTGTCCAGCTGCGCGCCCAGCGGCGAGCTCACCCCCAGCGCCCGCGCCAGCTTGCCATCCAGCACATCGCAGAGCAGGCAGAGCGCCAGGCACAGCATCGCGACGGCCACGGCGCGCTCCACCGGTGCCCAGCCGAGGTACGGCAGGCCGGTGCTGGCCGCGGCGGCCGAGGCGAGCGTGATCGTGTGGGGGAGGAGGGCGGCGTGCTTTTGCATGAAAGGGCGGAGGGCAGTTGAACCAAGGCTGGGGAACGCAAGGCCGGTGAACATCAGGCTGGTGAACGTAAGCGCGCCGTAGCCGGCGCCTGGGCAACTTGCCCCGCAAACGCGGGCTTCGCTCACGCAGACGCGCCCGGTCGTGGCCGCGGGGCAGGCATGATCGCACCTTTGCCGATTTCTGCTCCGCCCCTTGAAGACTGATCTCCCTGCGCTCTGGCAGCTCTCGCCCGCCCCTGCGGACCTCTGGATCCTGGTGGGAGGCGGCCTGGCCGCCATCTCCACCGCCACGGCGGTGACGCACCTGCACCCCGCCCTTCGCACGCAGCGCCGCGTGCAGCAGGCGGTGCAATCCTGGGTGCCGGTCATTCTGATGGCGGCGCTGACCGTGCTGCTGGGGACAGGGCTGACCTGGCTGGTCTGCGCCTTGACCTCGCTGATCCTGCTGCGCGAGGGTTTGCGCCTGCTGCCGCTGACGTCCGCCGAGCAGCGCCTGCACGGCGGCCTGGCTGCGCTGCTGAGCCTGGCGGCCCACGCGCTGGCCGCCGCAGGCCTGATGCCCTGGGCGCTGGGCCTGTGCCTGGTCTACACAGGCCTGCTGCTGGGGCCGCTGCAGATGCTGGCCAGCGGCCCGGAGCGCTTCATCACCCGCGTGGGCGGGCTCATGCTGGTGCTCAATGCCTGCACCACGCTCTTTCTCTTCGTCAGTCTGCTGGTGCTGCAGGCGCCGGCGGCCCGGCCCCTGGGCGGGCAGGGGCAGGGCGGCTTCTTCTTCGTGCTGGTGATCTTCTCGGATGCCATGCAGTACGTGGGTGGCAAGTGCTGGGGCCGCCGCGCGCTGGCGCCGTCCATCAGCCCAGGCAAGACCTGGGAGGGTCTGGCCTTTGCCGCGCTGGTCTGCGCCCTGCTGGGCTTCGGGCTGGCGCCCTGGCTGCTGGGCCTGCCGGCCTGGGCCGGCGTGCTGCTGGCGCTGGCCATGGTGCTGCTGGGCCTGGTGGGCGACCTGCTGGTCTCCTGCTGGAAGCGCGACGTGGGCGTGAAGGACACCGGCACCCTGCTGCCCGGGCAGGGCGGGGTGCTGGACCGCTGCGACAGCCTGATCTTCGTCGCCCCCTGGTTCTGGCTGCTGATGCAGGTGAGCGCATGAAGCCTGACACACAAGACCTGACCCCCGCGCAAGGCGCTCCCGGCCCTGCCGGTGCGGACCTGGCCCTCCTGCGCGCCCAGCTGGAGGCCGCGGGCTGCTTCGAGCGCAAGCCGGGGCGGGCCGTGGCGGAGCTGCTCTTCAACCTGCTGGGCAGCGTCCTGGCCTTCTTCGCTGCGCGTGAGGCGGCGCAGGCCTGGTCGGCCTGGGCCGGCCTGCCGCTCTTCGTGCTGGGCAGCTTCCTCTTCTACCGCAACGGCTGGCTGATGCACGACGCCGCGCATGGCGGCAGCTGGCCGGGCATCCAAGCCAATCGCCGCTTTGCGGCCCTGACCGCCGGCATCCTGGGCGAGTTTCCCAGCGGCTGGCGGCATGGCCACAACCGCCACCATGCCCGCACCAATGTGCTGGGCGAGGACTGGGACCAGCGCGAGCGCTGGGACCCCACGCGCCGCTACCACTCGCGCCTGGCAGCCTGGCTGGGCCTGTTCCTGTTCACGCGGCTGCGCGGCGTCTATGTGCCGGCCACGCTGATCTTCATGGCCCTGCGCGACGGCTACTACTGCTGGCGTCACCACCGCGAGCGCTTTGCGGCCGAGCTGCTGGCGGTCCTGCTGGGCCTGGGCTCGCAGCTGGTCTTCTTCGTGCTGCTGACGGGGTCCTGGCTGGGCGTGCTGCTGTTCCTGCTGCACACGCATGTGGGCATGC
This sequence comes from Roseateles flavus, assembly GCF_039872765.1. Classification (NCBI taxonomy): domain Bacteria; kingdom Pseudomonadati; phylum Pseudomonadota; class Betaproteobacteria; order Burkholderiales; family Sphaerotilaceae; genus Roseateles; species Roseateles flavus. The sequence goes on from NZ_JBDPZC010000011.1 coordinate 3,461, forward strand.
TCTACCTGAACTCGGCTTTCGCGGGCAATCACTACGACCTGGAAACCTTCACGCCCGAGCAGGCGCGGCAGCTGGACGTGCTCAGTCTGCAGTCGCGAACCACGCGGAACTACACCGGCGGCTGGTGGACGCACTTTGTCTTCGGCGGCCTGGAGAAGCAGCTGGAACACCACCTCTTCCCGCACCTGCCTCGCCACCACCTGCACCGCGCCGCGCCCCATGTGCGCGCCTTCGTCACGGTCCATGGCCTGCCCTATCACGAGGCGCCGTTCTGGCATTGCTACATGCGGGTGCTGGACTTCCACGTCGACCCGCGGCCCGGCGCCGCGCCCTCCGCATGAGCCGGGGCGGGCGCTGGGCGCGCAATGCGGCCTTCCTGTCCTTCTCATTTGCCAACACGGCCTGCATCACGGTCTTCCCGCAGCATCGCTTCTGGGGCCATCCGCAGGAGGCGATGTGGACCTCGCTGGTGCTGCTGGGCGGCGCGCTGGCGGCGCTGCTGGGCCTGGCCTGGGCCACGCGCCAGCGCAGCGCCGCGCTGCGGCCCCTGAGTGTGGGCCTCGGCTGTGCGGTCTACGCCGCCCTGCTGCTGACGGCCGGGAGCGATGCCCTGCGCAGCCCTTGGGTCTACGCCCTGGTGGTCTGGGCGCTGTCCTTCGCCTCCGGGGCGCTGATGCAGCGCTTCGACGAGCGCTCGGTGCAGCAGGCCGGCCTGGACGGGCGGGTGGCGAATGACCTGAGCATCTCCCTGCTGCGCTTCCTGGGCATGCTGCTGGCCCCAGGCGCTTTCAGCCTGATGCCGCCTGGCGGTGCGGCCGCGCAGGTGCTGCTGTTGGCAATGGTGGTGCTGGTGGCCTTCAGCGGCTGGCAGCTGCTGGTGGCGCAAGAGCGTGTGGTGCAGGGCGCGGTGCAGGGAGAGGAGCCGGGCGTGGATGCTGCGATCCGGTCAGCAGGAGCGCCGAGCTCAGCGCCCGCAGCGGCAGCGGCCTCTGCGTCTGCGCCCGGATCCGCAGCCGGCTCCACGCCTGCCGCCCCAGCCAAGGCGGAATGGATGCTGTGGGCCGCAGGCGTGCTGGTCTATGCCAACTACTGCGTGCTGGCCAGCGCCGCGCCCTTCCTGTTGCGCGACCTGCTGGCCCAGGCGGGCGCGATGGAGCGGGCCTGGCTGCTGATCTCCCTGGTCTATGCCGCGGCCATGCTCAGCAACGCGCTGGTGCAGTGGCGGCGCTGGGCGCCGCGCCTGGCCTGGCTGCAGGGTGCGCCGGCCACGCTGGCCCTGGTGGGCGCCTGCCTGCTGCTGCCCACGGCGGCCAGCGCGGGCGGCCTGCTGCTGCAGGCTCTGGCCAGCCTGGCCCTGGGCGCAGCCTTCGGCCTCTTCATGATGGGCTACCGCGACCACCTCACCCGCCAGGCCCTGCAGCTGCAGCGGCCGGCCCTGCTGGCTCGCTACAACCAGCTGCCCCGCTGGGCGACCCTGCTGGCCTTCGGCGTGCTGGCAGCGCTGGCCGGCCTGGCATCGGCCCAGGCGGGTCTGAGCCTGGCGCAGGGGGTGGCGGCGTACTTGCTGGGCTCGTCCCTGGGTGTGATGGGGATGGGCGCCCGTTGGGGGCGGCGAGCGGGCTGAACCTGCCGGCTTCGAGGGCGAGGCCTGGTGCGAGGCGCTCCTTGCTGGCAGCTTCCCGGGTGCAGGCCTTCAACGGCCAGGCATGCCCGGGGGCCCCGGGTACCGGCTCAGTCGATGCCCAGCCCCCAGAGCCGCTTGAAGGCCAGGACGGCCAGGCCGATGGGCGTGCCAATGGCCAGCAGCGCCGCCAGGAGCGCGGCCGCATGGAGGCTGGTCTGCGCCACCGCCGTCAGCAGGTGCCCGATGATCCATCCGACCAGGTGGCCGATGGGGACGCCAAGAAGGCCCAGCAGGATCACCCCGCCCACGCCGCCGACACGCCATCCCAGCACGGCGCAGCCCAGGGCGACGATGGGCATGACTCCCAGCTGAACCGCGGCCGGGACCTTGTCCACCCACGAAACCGGATCTCCCCAAGCGGGCAAGTCCCGCCGGTCGTGGTTGTTGCGTTGGACGAGCTGTGCGTACTTTCGGCGGTAGTGGTCGGCGATCCAGCGAAGCATGGGTCCTCCTGTCCGGTCGCCCGAGCCGGGCCGGGGGCTCGGCGCTCGGGTCCTCAGGAGGGAAGCCTACACAAGTCAGCCTCGACCTCCGAGGGCCCCCCAAGGCGAGATCGGCATCAGCCCGGCGTCTTATGCCGGGCGCATGCACGGCCGCCCAGCGGACGCCTGGATCGTCCACCTGCATCGTTCGCGTGCATTGTTCGCCTACTGGGCGGCGTAGTCACCCGGCGACGCCGGCCGTGCGTCCGGAGCGAGCTGGAACAGGCACTGGATGTAGGGTGCTACCTCACTCCAGTCCGCCTGGCGCCCATAGAACTCGGCCAGGGCGCGCCCCAGGTCCACCGCGGTGGGCTTGCCGGAGGAGAGGTTCACCGCGAAGGCCGCGCGAACGTCTGCCTGTGAGTGCAGGCCGGAGTCCTGGTGCGAGTAGGAATGGAACTCCTCGATCAAGCCGGGGGCGGGGTAGGCACTCGCCGCGCCGGGGCAGGTCCCCTGGTAGGCGGGCTGGCGCCGGCTCACGTGGGCCCTGGAGAAGGAGTCCTGCACCGTGTGAAGGAGGCTTCCGAAGGCCACCGCGGCCAGATAGGCGGGCTTGCGTATATTGGGATTGCCCAGCGCAAACAGGTCCTGGACGCTCCAGCCGTTGGCGCCGAACACCTCGGGGATGCCGGCGATCTCCTGCTTCGCGACGATCGCATCCCCCCGGATCTTCAGGGTGGCGACCTTCCAGGTGAACTCGGCCCACATCAGGATGCGGCGCTGGGTCACCTCGGGCAGCTCCCCGTCCGCCGCGCCCATTGCGTGCAGGAACTGCAGGTCCCCGAAGTGGGAGCGCACGAGCAGGGGCGCCGTCCTGGCATTCAGGGCCTCGCCGCGCTGAGCGCGCAGCTTGCCGTCCCGGAAGACGCGTGCCCAGCATTCCGGCTGGACGACGAGGCGGACGGTCTGGCCGGGCGCGCATCCGCTGTATTTTCCGAAGCTCTGTTCGAACCTGAACGGCGGATCGTCGTTCCAGCGGACGCCCGCGAGGACGTAGGCCTGCGCCGGGTCCCAGTTGACGTCGGCGCAGATGTCTTCATCGCCTTCGCAATCCAGCGCCCGGTTGGAGATCTCTTCATGCACAGGCGATCCAAAGGTGCTGACGCCCCAGCTGGCCAGCTTCCCGAGGAGGCGCTCGCCGGTGGGCTGGCCTTTCTGGGCCAGGCGCTTCTCGAAGGAGGTGCCTTCGGGGGAAAGCTGGAAGGCCTCGGCCTGCGCGGCAAGCAGGAGCGGGATGGCAAGGGCTGTGGCGAGGCGACGCATGCGGGGCTCCCAATAGTGGGGGTGCTGTTGATGTGCTCGTCAGCCCCTGGCCTGATGCGCCGGTGCATGACTCCCTGAGCGCCCCCATTGTGTCTGCGCACAGGCCGTTCAGGCCGGACGCTTGCCTTGATCCATAAGCCCGAAGGGCCGGAAGATCCGCTGAGGAAATCAGTCAGAACCCGCATCAACACGGGGGTGTCGTGCGGAAGGATGAGATCAGTATCAGATGAAGAACTGACGCAAACAGCCCGCAAGCCGGTCAAGGGAAATGGCCGGCGGCCTCACGGCAGCGCCTTCACCTCATCCCAGCCAATGCCAAACCGCATCAGATACTTCCTCAACCGATCCGCGTCGTTGACCACGCTGCGCTGCATGCGCGAGTGGTCGAACAGGCGGCGGCCGGCCTCGGAAAGGGTGGCACAGTCCCGGCAGACCTGCAGCACGGACTGCAGCTGCAGCTGGTCGAAGAGGTCCATGGCGGCCAGGGTCGCATCGGGGAGCAGGGCGGTGAGGTCGACTTCGCCCGAGCCTTGCCCCTTGCGCGCAGGCGCCTCGCCCGCCGGCTCCCACAGCCAGCGCAGGCGCTGGATCTCCGCATCGACCAGCCCCGCCGCAATGCGCCCGCCCTCGGCCAGCGTGGCCATGCGGGTGATGCTGGCGCTGAGGTCGCGGAAGTTGCCGCTCCACAAGGCCTCGGCGCTGCGGGCGAACTGCAGGTAGCGGGACTTGGCCTCCACATTGAAGCGCACGGCGTGTCCCATCTCGGCGGCGCAGCGCGCCAGCAGGTGATCGACATTGGGCTCGATGTCCTCCGGCCGCTGGGCCAGGCCGGGCAGGGTGTAGGCCCAGAGGTTGATGCGGGCGAAGAGGTCCTCGCGGAAGCGGCCCTGGGCCACGTCCACGCGCAGGTCGCGGTTGGTGCCGGCAATCAGCTGGAAGTCGCTGCTGACCTCGCGGTCGCTGCCCATGGGGAAGAAGCGCTTCTCCTCCACGGCCTTGAGCAGCATGGCCTGTTCGTCCAGCCCCAGCTCGCCGATCTCGTCGAGGAAGAGCACGCCCTGGTGCGCGGTGCGCAGCAGGCCGGCGCGGTCCGTGGCGGCGCCGGTGAAGGCGCCCTTCTTGTGGCCGAAGAGCGTGGAGGCCGCGCTGTCGCCGCGCAGGGTGGCGCAGTTCACCTCGACGAACTCGCCCTCCACCCGGTGCTGCGCCTTCTTCAGCTCGAACATACGCCGCGCCAGGTGGGACTTGCCTGCCCCCGTGGGGCCGGTCAGCAGCACGGGCGCCTGCGAGCGCACAGCCACGCGCTCGATCTCCTCGATCAGCGCATTGAAGCGCTTGTTGCGCGTGGCGATGCCGCTCTTGAGGAAGTCCTGCGCCTCCGCCTGCGCCTGGCTGAAGCGCCGGGCCAGGACGTCGTAGCGGGAGAGGTCCAGGTCGATCAGCGTGTAGCGGCCCGGGTCGCCCTGGCGCTGCCTGCGCGGCGGGGCCGTCTGCAGCAGCACGCCGGGGATGAAGCGGGACTCCACCATCAGGAACATGCAGATCTGCGCCACATGCGTGCCGGTGGTGATGTGGGCCCAGTACTGCTCGTGCGCCGGGTCGAAGCGGTAGGCGCGCGCCCAGTCGTACAGCGCCGCGTACATCTCACCGAAGTCCCAGGGGTCCGCCACGTCCATGGGCACGAGCTTCACGACCGTGTCCGGCGAGGCGGTGCTCACGTCGCGCTGCACCTGCTGGGCCAGAGCGGTGTGCTGGCGCGAATACAGCAGCTCGATGCGGTCGACCACCATGTCCTCATGCTGGACCAGCGAGACCGTCGGCCGCCACTTCTCCCAGCGGCCCGCGCCCTGGCCGGCGTCCAGTTGGGAACCGAGGAAGCCGATGACGACGGTTTTCTTGGGCATGGCTCAAAAGATAAATGGCTAGCTGATAGTCTAGCAATCCGGGGGTGGGATCTTGGGGGTGCCGGCCCCGGGAAACGGGCTGGAAATTTTTTCTCCAATGAAATCAACGGCTTGCCATGCTTCGGTCCGCTGGAGGCAAGACCTGGCACGTCCGTTGCAATGAAGAAGGTACGAACAAGACGTTGAATGAAGAAGAGGAGCACCTCATGGTCAACACCCAGCTTTTCCACACGATCAAGGGCGCGCTGCTGCCCGCCGCCACGGCGCGCAATGCGCAGCAGGCGCCGGCCTATGCCTTCAGCCCCCGCCATCAGCTGGCGCAGCTGGCCGCGACGGGTTGCCTGAGCCGAACCTTCTACGCCTCGGCTGAGGACCAGCTCGAGCAGGTGCTGGCTCTGACGCAGCAGCTGGAGCCTGCCTTCGTGGCCAAGGCGGCGATCTACGGGCGTCAATCCGGCCACATGAAGGACCTGCCGGCCCTGCTGGCCGCCAGCCTGGCCCAGCGTGACGTGGCCCTGCTGAGCCAGGTGTTCTCCCGCGTGGTGGACAACGGCAAGATGCTGCGCAACTTCGTGCAGATCCTGCGCAGCGGCGCGGTGGGTCGCAAGTCCCTGGGCTCGCGGCCCAAGAAGCTGGTGCAGCAGTGGCTGCTGACGGCTACCGAGAAGCAGCTGCTGAACGCTGCCGTGGGCAACACGCCTTCGCTGGCGGACGTGGTGAAGATGGTGCACCCCAAGCCCGCCGAGGCCTGGCGTGCCGCCTGGTTCGCCTGGCTGATCGGCCGGCCCTTTGATGAAGCGGCGCTGCCGCCCATCACCCAGGCCTTCGAACGCTTCAAGCGCGACAGCGCTCGGGGCGTAGCGGCCGAGGTGCCCGAGGTGCCGTTCCAGATGCTGACCGCGCTGGCGCTGAGCGCTGCCCAGTGGGCGCAGATCGCTCGCCAGGGCTCGTGGCAGATGGTGCGCCAGAACCTGAACACCTTCGCCCGGCACGGCGTGTTCGAGCTGCCCGGCATGGCCGAGGCCGTGGCCGCCAAGCTGAGCGATGCGCAGGCCGTGGCCAAGGCCAAGGTGATGCCCTACCAGCTGTTGTCGGCCTTCAAGGCGGCGGGCGAGACCGTGCCAGCGTCGGTGCGCGAGGCGTTGCAGGACGCGATGGAGCTGTCGCTGGCGAATGTGCCGGCGCTTGCCGGCCGTGTGGTGGTGTGCCCCGACGTATCGGGTTCGATGAGCTCACCCGTCACCGGCCATCGCGGCTCGGCGACCTCGACCACGCGCTGCATCGACCTGGCGGCCCTGGTCGCCGCCGCCGTGCTGCGCAAGAACCGGCAGGCCCGCGTGCTGCCCTTCGAGCAGGACGTGGTGAAGCTGTCGCTGAACGCTCGCGATTCGGTGATGAGCAATGCCCAGGCGTTGGCCCGGATCGGCGGTGGTGGGACGAACTGCAGCGCGCCGCTGGCCCTGCTGAACCAGGAGCGCGCGGCGGTCGATGTGGTGATCCTGGTCTCGGACAACGAGTCCTGGGTCGATGCCCGGCGCCACGGCGCGACGCAGACCCTGCGCGAGTGGGAGGTGCTGAAGCAGCGCAACCCGCAGGCGCGCCTGGTGTGCATCGACATCCAGCCGTCGGCGAGCACGCAGGCCGCGGAGCGGCGCGACATCCTGAATGTCGGCGGCTTCTCGGACGCGGTGTTCACGATGGTGGCGCGCTTCGCCGCCGGCACGATGGACGCCGAGCACTGGGTCGGCGAAATTGAAAGGATGCCGCTGGCCGCGCAGTAAGGCCACGGCAATCAAGGTTGGAAGGTGTCCCGGGCGAATGCCTGCAGGAGTACAGCGCCCCTTGGCCGCGCGGGCCCGCAAGCCCGCAACGGAGACCCCGTAGGCCGCTCCTGCAACTCTTGTCGCCCGGGGCGCTGACCGATCAACACAACACGCGTCGTCGCGTGGCGAATGCCGGTGGGACTCCATCCAGAACGTGTCTCACCCACCGTTCGTCGCCACGCGGGGGCACAGGTTTTGCGCGAATGCAGGCAGGACTACATCCGGTACGCCGGGGGTTCAAGTCCCCAGCTGGGCAACCAGTGGCAGTGTCTTGCCGTCCCTTGTCGCGCCTTTTTGTTTGAGATGCCCTGCGGCGAATGCAGGTGGAACTACAGCCTTCGAAGCTCGTGGTCGCGGGTTCGAGTCCCGCCGGTCCCGTATCAGGGGGACCGTAGCTCAGCGGTAGAGCACGACGTTTCACCGATTCTTGTCGCCACAGGGCATCGCTTTTGATTTCGGGCGCGCTGGCACAGAAGGGAGCGCCACTGCCAAAAATGTGGGTCATGCCGGCAGCCTGGGTAAGACCAGGTGCAGCAGGCAAGTGGGTGGGCGAGCACGGTTGAGGATGCAGGTGCTGGTTGCTGCATTGATGCGGGTTCGAATCCCGTCGCGTCCACCAACAGACAATGAACGAAGAAGAACAGAGGAAGTCATGAACTACAAGATCGAAAAGCCCGAGGGGGGCGTCCCCATCAAGATGTGGACCAAGGGCGTGCCCGTCGAGCCCGAGGCCATGCAGCAGCTGAGCAATGCTGCCAAGCTGCCCATCGTCTTCAAGCACGTCGCCGCCATGCCCGACGTCCACCTGGGCATCGGCGCCACCGTCGGCTCGGTGATCCCCACGCTGAAGGCCATCATCCCGGCCGCGGTGGGGGTGGACATCGGCTGCGGCATGATGGCCGCCAAGACCACGCTGCGTGCCGAGGACCTGCCGGACAACCTCGCCGCGCTGCGCTCGGCCATCGAGCGTGCCGTGCCGCACGGCCTGACGCCCAAGCACCGCGGCCGCGACGCCGGCAGCTGGGAGCACCCGCCCGCCCTGGTGGACCAGGCCTGGGCCACGCTGGTGGACGAGTTCGAGGCGCTGTGCGAGCTGCACCCGCGCCTGAAGAAAACCAACAACCACAAGCACCTGGGCACGCTGGGCACGGGCAACCACTTCATCGAGGTCTGCCTCGACGAGGCGGGCTTCGTGTGGTTCATGCTGCACTCGGGCTCGCGCGGCGTGGGCAATGCCATCGGCACCCACTTCATCGAGCTGGCCAAGAAGGACGCCGAGCGCCACCAGCGCAATCTGCCCGACCAGGACCTGGCCTACTTCGAGGAAGGCGCCCAGTACTTCGGCGACTACGTGCGTGGCGTGTCCTGGGCCCAGAAGTTCGCGATGAAGAACCGCGAGGTGATGATGGCCCACCTGATCGCCACGGTGCGATCGGTGATTCCCAAGCCCTTCGAAGCCCATGTGGAGGCGGTGAACTGCCACCACAACTATGTGCAGCAGGAGCGCCACTTCGGGCAGGACGTCTTCGTGACCCGCAAGGGCGCCGTGAGCGCCAGGCGAGGCCAGATGGGCATCATCCCCGGCAGCATGGGCGCCCGCAGCTACATCGTGCGCGGCCTGGGCAACCCGGAGAGCTTCGAGAGCTGCAGCCACGGCGCGGGCCGCGTCATGAGCCGCACCAAGGCCAAGAAGCTGTTCACCGTGGCGGACCAGGTCAAGGCGACCGAGGGCGTGGAATGCCGCAAGGATGCCAACGTGATCGACGAGATCCCCATGGCCTACAAGGACATCGACGCCGTCATGGCCGCGCAGAGCGACCTGGTGGAGGTGGTGCACACGCTGAAGCAGGTGGTGTGCGTGAAGGGATGAGCGCGAGCACCTCTACGGCGAGCAGGTGCGCTACAAGAAGTACCTGTATGTGATCCGGCCGCTTCTGGCTGCGCGCTGGATACGCGAGGGGCGCGGCGTGCCGCCCATGCGCTTTGCCGAGCTGGCCAGCGACGCCAAGGTGCTGGAAGAGCCCGCGCTGGACCGTGCTGCACGACGTCATCGAGGCTGAGCTGGCTCATATCTTGAGCCACCAGCCCGAGCAGGGCCCCCGGGCCGACGGTCGGCCGCTGGACCGGTACCTTCAGGAGACGGTCCTGCATGTCGACGGTCCGGGCGGGACTGGCGTCTGAACGAAAAGAAGAGAGAAGACCATGATTGAAATCGACGGCTCCACCGGCGAGGGCGGTGGGCAGATCCTGAGGACCTCGCTGGCCCTGGCCATGTGCACCGGTCAGGCTTTCGAGCTGAGCCGCATTCGTGCCGGCCGCCCCAAGCCCGGCCTGATGCGCCAGCACCTGACCTGCGTGAACGCAGCGACCGAGGTGTGCGGCGCGCAAGTGCAGGGCGCCGAACTGAACTCGCAGTCCCTGCGCTTCGTGCCGGGCCCGGTGCGGGCGGGGGACTATGCCTTCAACGTCGGCACGGCGGGCAGCTGCACCCTGGTGCTGCAGACCGTCTGGCCGGCGCTGATGATGGCCATGGCGCCCAGCCGCGTGAAGCTGGGCGGCGGCACGCACAACCCCATGGCGCCGCCCTTCCATTTCCTGGCCCGCAGCTATGCGCCCTTGCTGCGCCGTCTGGGCGCGGAGGCCGACCTCGTGCTGCGCCGCCTGGGTTTCTATCCCGCCGGCGGAGGCGAGATCGAGGCCCTCATCCGGCCGGCGCGGGACCTGCTCCAGCCCTTCGACGTGAACGAGCGCGGTGCCCTGCGCGAGTCCCACGCCGAGTGCTTCGCGCCCGCCCTGCCGCGCTCCGTCGCGCGCCGCGAGCTGCAGCAGCTGTGCGCGCTCCTGGACTGGCCCGAGGCGCAGCTGCGCGAGGTCGCCACGCGGCAGAACGAAGGGCCGGGCAACGCCCTGATCGCGACCCTTGAGTACGAGCACGTCACCGAAGTCTTCACGGCCTTTGGCGAGAAGGGGGTGAGCAGCGAGCAGGTGGCGCAGGCCGTGGCGAACGAGCTGCGGGCCTACGAGGCCGGTGAGGCGGCGCTGGGCCCGCACCTGGCGGACCAGTGGGCCCTGCCGCTGGCCCTGGCCCTGTGGCAGCGCGGCGGCCAGGCGTCCTACACCTGCACCGAGCTGACGCCGCATGCGAGGACGAACTTCGAGGTGATCGAGCGATTCCTGCCGGTGCGGTTCTCGGCAACGCCCGTCGGACACGAGGGCAGCGCCTGGCAGGTCCAGGCCCGGGCGCTCTAGCGAGGGCGGGCGGGCCTCAATTCCTCCCCGCCATCACCCCCCCGTCCACATCCCACACCGCCCCCGTCACCCAGCCGGCCTTGTCGGACAGCAGGAAGGCGATGGCCTCGGCCACGTCCTGCGGCTGGCCCACGCGGCCGATGGGGTGGAAGCTGTGGAAGCCCTGCAGCGTGGCGGCCACCTGGTCCCTGGGGATGAAACGCTCGTAGACGGGCGTCTCCACGATGGCCGGCGAGACGGCGTTGACGCGGATGCGGTGCGGCGCCAGCTCCATGGCCAGGTGCTGGGTCAGCGCATGCAGGCCGGCCTTGGCCATGGAATAGGCCGAGGAGGGCGTGGCCGCGATGGCCTGGCGCGCCCACATGGAGCCGATGTTGACGATGGCGCCCGGCCGCCCCTGGCCCACCCACTGCCGCGTCACGGCCTGGGTGATGAAGAAGAAGGCCTTGTTCAGGGCCATGTAGCGCTCGTAGTCGGCGGCCTCGTGGTCCAGGAACGGTTTGGGGAAGAAGACGCCGGCGGCATTGACCAGCAGGTCGATGTCGGCATGCCGGCTGCGCAGCACCTCCAGCAGGGCGGCCACGCCCTGGTCGCTGCCCAGGTCCGCCGTGATGGCCTGCACGGGGCCCAGCGTGGCCAGCTGCGCCCGCGCGGCCTCCGCCTTGCCGGCGTCATGGCCGACGATCACCGCGCTGCCGCCCTGGCCCAGCACCAGGCGTGCGGTCTCCAGACCCATGCCGCTCGTCCCACCCAGCACCAGCAGCTTCCTGCCTTGAAATGCATCACTCATCGCAAACCTCTTCTGTCCTTGGAGTTGACACCGACGGGGCGCGAGCGGATGAGAAAGAAAAGCTATCCAGCCCGGACCCGCCGACTGACGGAACGACCCGGTCGCCTGCTGGAGGCGTGCTCAGTCGTCGGAATGGATTCTTCGCGTCGGCCCTCAGGGTGACAAGCGAGATAATCTGTCCGCACGGGAAAGAAAATCTTCATGAACGGCAAGACCCTGGTCCACCTCAACGCCCTGCGGGCCTTCGAGGCCTCGGCGCGGCACCAGAGCTTTGCGCTGGCGGCCGGTGAGCTGCATGTCACGCCCGCGGCCGTGGGGCAGCTGGTGCGCTCGCTGGAGGACTGGCTGGGCACGCCGCTGTTCCTGCGCGGCAGCAGCGGCCGCGCCCGCCTGCAGCCCACCGAGGCGGCTGAGCGCGCGCTGCCGGACATCCGCGCCGGATTGGATCGCCTGGCCATGGGCATGGAGCGGCTGCGGGAAAGTGCGGGCCACGGGGTGCTGACCCTGACGGTCAGCCCGGCCTTCGCGGCCAAGTGGCTGCTGCCGCGCCTGGAGCGCTTCCAGCAGCGCCACCCCGACACGGACGTCCGCCTGGAAACCCGGCTGAAGGCGGTGGACTTCCTCGCGCAGCGGGTGGACATCGGCGTGCGCTACGGCCTGGGCCACTGGCCTGGGCTGAGCGCGGTGAAGCTGCTGGACGAAGACCTGTTCCCCGTCTGCGCGCCGCGCCTGCTGCAGTCGCAGGACCGCCTGCGCCAGCCCGAGGACCTGCTGCGCGAGACGCTGATCCACGATGAATCCATGGACGACCACGCTGGCTTCCCCGGCTGGGCGAGCTGGCTGGAGGCCGCTGGTGTGCGCACCCGCCTGTCGCGCTGCCCCCTGCGCATCAACAACTCGGCCGCCGTGCTGCAGGCCGCGGCGGAGGGCCAGGGCGTGGCGCTGGCCCGCAGCGTGATGGTCCGGGACGACCTGGCCGCGGGGCGGCTGGTCCGGCTCTTCCCCGAGGTGCCGTACCGCTCGCCGCTGTCCTACTACGTGGTCTACCGCGGCGAATGCGCCGGCCTGCCCCGTCTCGCGGCCTTTCGCGACTGGCTGCTGGAGGAGGCGGCCCGGCCGCTCGCCTGAAGCTTGCCGCGGCAGGGGCTCACTCCAGCGGCACCTGCGCATCCTCCCGCGTGTTCACCTCGATCACCAGCCCGCCCGGGGCCTCGCAGAAGAAGCGCGTGCCGCGCATGGCGTGGTGCAGGGTCTGCGTGAAGCGAACGCCCTGGGCGGTGAAGCGCTCGAAGAGATCGACCACGGCCTGGCGGGTCGGCAGCTCGAAGCCGATGTGAAAGTTGTGCGGCCAGTCGACGGCGCTGAGGCCGTGCAGGCGGCCGTCCTCGATGACGATGTCGAATCCCTGGTGCTTGAGGAAGTTGAAGGCGCCCATGCGGCGCACGGTGCAGCCCAGCTGCTGCTCGAAGAAGGCGGTGGTGGCCTCCAGGTCGGGGGCAGGGAAGCTGAGGTGGTTGAGGGTCTGGGTGGCGGGGGCCTGGTGGCGGGACTGGGACATGGAATCTCCGTGCATTGAAAAGTCCGCCCATGCTAGGGAGCGGCTCCCCGGCCCGGTACTCGCATCCCGGCCGCACCTACCCGGCCGGTGGAATCAGGCCGGGGCGGCGCCGGCTCGCATGCCCGACTCGCATTCACGGCCTTGCAGGCCCCTCGCAGCGGCCGCGGCCCGTTCCAGGTAGCCGAAGACCGCCGCTTCCACGCGGCACTGCAGATGCGCCAGATCGGTCTCGCGGCGCTCGCCCGCGCCATCCACCAGGCCGCGGATCAGGGCGGCGACGTCCGCCGCGGCGAGGGCAGCGTCCGCCTGCGGGGGCAGGCCCGGGCGCTGCAGCAGCGTGTTGATCAGCTGGCCGAAGCGCCCCTTGTCCAGATGGGCGCGCAGCTCGGGCCGGCCCTCCTGCTCGTCCAGCAGCCGGGCCAGCTCGGCACGCTCCAGCTGCTGACGCACAGAGGCCCGGATCAGGTGGCGCAGGGCGGCGGGCCCGTCGGGCACCTCCAGCGCGGCCAGGGCATCGGCCTCGAAGCGGGCAGCCTCGCGTTCCAGCAGGGCCAGGGTCAGGGCGTCCTTGGACGGAAAGTACTGGTACAGCGAGCCGATGCCCACGCCTGCACGCTCCGCCACCGCGTTGGTGTTGAAACCCTCCAGGCCCTGCGTCTCCAGGAGCTGGGCCGCGGCCTCCAGGAGGCTGGCGACGGTCAGCTGCGAACGGCGCTGGCGCGGGGACTTGCGAGGCAGCAGGGGCGGCGTGGAGCTCATGGGCGGAGTCAGCGGAACAAGGGCCGTCCACAGTCTAGTGCGGGCCGGCGTCTGCCGGGCGCAGGGGCCACGCGGCCTGCACAGGGGTTCGCTGTGGGAACCCCGCGGCGCGGCATCCCCCTAGGTTGGTGCGCCTTCGGGGCCGGGTCTCCCTAGGTCGTGGGCTGCTTCGGGGCGCGGGGCTCCTAGAGTCTGAAGGCCAAGCCGCGCGTCCTGCGTGGCCGCCTATGCCCTCATCAAGGGAGTCCCCATCATGAACATCGACAAGCAACGCGGTTCGGAGAAGCTGCTGGCCGCCTGGAAGGCTCGCCAGCTCACCGAGGAGTCCGTGCGGGAGATCGCACAGGCCATGGACAAGTCCCCCGCCCGCATCGAGGAGGCCACGGTCTACGGCGGCGCCAACGCCACGGGCATGCGGCTCTCGCTGAGCTATGCGGGCGATGACGTGCCCATGTGCGGCAACGACCTGCTCTTCTGGCTCAAGTGGCATCGCACGCATGGCGGCGAGGTCAAGCCGCCGCGCATCCTGATCGACGGCACGCCCTGGCCGGACCTGATCCGCATGCAGCTGGACTTCGGCCATGTGGTGCAGCCCGCCAATGTGCTGGAAGGTGGCATCAGCCAGCTCGGCGCGCGCGGGGCCTTGGGTGGCTGAGAACTTCGCCCCCTGGACAGCGCCGGGCGCCATCGCCCGCCCGGCGCTGCAGGCCGGCTGCGGTGGGCCCACGGGTGTGGCGCCCATCATCCAGCTGCATCCCACGCGGCTGTGCAACCTGGCCTGCGCGCATTGCTACACCTCGTCCGGCCCGCGCGAGACGCAGCAGCTGCCCCTGCCGCTGCTGCGGGCCGTGCTGGACGACGCCGCGGCGCTGGGCTACCGGCAGCTGGCGGTCTCCGGGGGCGAGCCCCTGCTGTACGAGGCGCTGCCGGGCCTGCTGCAGCACGCCCGCCGCCTGGGGATGCTGACCAGCCTCACGAGCAACGGTCTGCTGCTGAGCCCGCAGCGCTGGGCGGCCATCGCGCCGCATCTGGACCGCCTGGCCATTTCCGTCGATGGCCGCGAGACCACGCACGATGCCTTGCGCGGACAGGCCGGCGCGCTGGCGCGCACCCTGCGGTTGCTGGCCCAGCCGCGCGCCACGGGCACGCCCTTCGGCTTCATCTTCACCTTGACCCAGCACAACGTCGACGAGCTGGAGGACGTCGTGGGACTGGCCGCCGCGCACGGCGCGCAAGGCGTGCAGGTGCATCCGCTGACGCTGCACGGGCGCGCCCGCGAGACGCTGGCCGGCGCGCGGCCCGATGGCCAGGAGCTGCTCGCGGCCATCGTCGAGGCGCAGCGGCTGGCGCAGGCTCTGCAGACCCGCAGCGGCGTGCGGGTACAGGTGGATGCGCTGAGCCAGGACCAGATCCTGGCCCACCGCGAACGGCTGGTGCCCGCCTGGCCGGCGCCAGGCTTGACGGCCCTGGCGCCAGTGCTGGTGCTGCAGTCCGACGGCCAGCTGCTGCCGCTGACGCACGAGCTGCCGCGCGCGCTGTGGCTGGGCTCTGTGCACGAGGCCCCGCTGAAGGCCCTGGCCGCACGCTGGTTGCACAGCAGCGCCAGCCGGCGTCTGGTGCAGGCCCTGGAGCGCACCTGGCAGGCCCTCGCCGAGGGCGCGCAGCCCGCGGCCTACTGGTATGACGAGGTGGCGGCGCGCGTACGTCCGGCCGAGGTGCACGTGCCGGTCCCGCCGCTGCCGTCCAGAGGGCTCATGCCGAGGGGCCCCGCCCTGGCACAGGGGCGTGCGGCGCAGGCGTGACGCAGGCCGAGGCGCTCAGACTTCGTCCGGCCCGCGATGCCGGTACACCAGGCCCTGACCGCCGCGGAAGGGAATGCGCCGCTCCAGCTGCGCACCCAGACGCTCGGCCACGGCGCTGGAGGCGCTGTTGCCCTCCGCCACCACGCTGACGGCGGTGCGCCAGCCGAAGTGGCCATAGGCCGCGGCCAGTGCGCCGCGGGCGGCCTCGGTGGCATAGCCCCGGCCCTGGGCCTCGGGCAGCAGGGCCCAGGTGATCTCCGGCTCCACCCAGCCCTCGGGATTCCACAGGCCGCTGAGGCCCACGAAGGCGCCATCGCGCTTGCTTTCGAGCGCCCAGGGGCCGTAGCCGCGCAGGGCCCAGTGGCCCAGGTAGGCGGCGAACTTGCGCCAGGCTTCCTCACGCGAGCAGGGGCCGCCGTAGGTGGCCGAGACCGGGCTGGCGAAGAAGCGCGCCAGGCCGTCGAAGTCCGCCTCGCGAAAAGGACGCAGCCAGAGGCGTTCGGTCTCGAAGCGCGGAATCTGCAGGCCGCCCAGGGGCGTGCCGCTCATGCGCCGGCCTCGCCTGCCGCAGCGGCCAGGGGCGCGGCGGTGAGCCCGTACAGCGCCAGCAGCCCCAGCACGTGGCCGATCGCCACGCCGGGCTCGCCGGACTCGATGCGGCCGATGGTCTGCACATGCACGCCCAGCCGGGCCGCCGCGGCGGCCTGGCCCTCGCCGGCCTGCAGCCGGGCCTGGCGGGCGGCCGCGCCCAGGGCCTGGATGGCCTGGAGGGCGGCGGGGTGGATGTCGACGGAGATGCGTTTGCCTTGTGCCATGCCGCCATTGTGGCCGCTGCCGGCTCAGTGGGCCCGCCGCTTTGGCCTGGCCTGCCGCCAGGCCCGCTGCAGCGGCCCCTGCGCGCTGACCAGGCCGATGCCCGCCAGCACCAGCACGCTGCTGGCGAGGAAGGAGGCCTCCAGCGTCTCGTCCAGCAGCGCCGCGCCCAGCAGCACGCCGAACAGCGGTGTCAGGAAGGAGAACATGCCCAGCTGTGAGGCCAGGTAGCGGCGCAGCAGCCAGCACCAGGTCAGGAAGCTGGCAAAGGACACCACCAGGCTCTGGAAGCCCAGGTGGGCCAGCACCCGCGGCGTGCAGGCGAACTGCGCCTGGCCGCTCAGCAGGGCCGCGGGCAGCAGGAGCAGGGCCGCGCCCATCAGCTGGTACATCAGCGTTTCCGTGGCCGGCGCCTCGACGAGGCGGGTGCTGCGCAGCGTCACGGTCGTCGCGCCCCAGGCCAGGGCGGCCAGCAGGGCCAGGGCATCGCCTGCCAGGGCCTGGCCGCCGGCGTGTCCCGGCGCCCCGGCACGCGGACCCAGGAAGGCGCAGGCGATGCCCGCGAAGGCCAGCAGGGCGCCGGCCCATTGCCAGGCGCCCATGCGCTCCGCCGGCCAGCGCAGGTGCAGGCCCAGGGCCGCGAAGATGGGGGCGGTGTAGAGGAACACGATCACATGGGCCGCCTGTGTGCGCTGCAGGGCCTCGGACACCAGCAGGAACTCCAGCCCGAACAGCAGCCCCGCCAGCGCGCCGGCACGCCAGCGCTCGCGGGCCAGGCGCTCGCCGCGGTGGCGCATCAGCAGGCCCAGCAGCGCCAGGGCGATGCAGGAGCGCAGCGCGATCATCAGCATGGGGCTCAGCTCCCCGGCCACCGCCTTCAGCGAGACCTGCTGCAGGCTCCACAGCAGGCACAGTATCAGCATGGTGGCGGTGGCGCGCAGGTCCAGCGCGCCGGGGGTGGCGGCATGGGGCCGGGGTCCGGCGGGCAGGGCAGGGGTCAGCAGGCTCATGATGGCCTCACTGTGGGTGCGGCTGTGATTGTTGAAAAGCGCATAATTCGTGAACCATCCATGCGCTTATCGAAAGCATGCGCGACCTCCAGATCGATTGGCTCAAGTGCTTCGTGGCCACCGTGGACGCCGGCTCCCTGAGCAGCGCCGCGCCGGAGATCCACCGCTCGCAGTCCGCCGTCAGCATGCAGATCAAGAAGCTGGAGGCGGCCCTGGGTCACCCGGTCTTGCTGCGTGGGCCGCGCCAGCTGCAGCTCACGCACGAGGGTCAGGTCTTGCTGGGCTACGCCCGCCGCATGCTGGACCTGCACGCGGAGGCGCAGGCAGCCCTGCACGAGGAAGCCCTGACCGGCCTCGTGCGCCTGGGTGTGCCGGACGACTACGCCAGCAAATACCTCACGCCCGTGCTCAAGCGCTTCGCGCCGCGCCACGGCGGGGTCGAGATCCAGCTGGACTGCGAGCAGTCCACCTCGCTGATCCCCCGGGTCGGCCGGGGCGAGCTGGACCTGGCACTGGTCTCGCGCGACAACGCCCGGCGCGGCACCCTGCTGTTCCACGAGCCCATGGTGTGGGTGGGCTCCACGCAGTTCGATGTCTGGACCCGCAGCCCCCTGCCCATTGCGGTCTACGAGCCCGCCAGCCCCGGCCGTCGCAGCGCCCTGAATGCGCTGGCGCTGCAGGGGCGCCCCTACCGGATCGTCTACAACAGCTCCAGCCTGGCCGGCCAGATCGCCGCGGTGGAGAGTGGCCTGGCCGTGGCGGTGCTGACCCAGTGCAGCGCGCCGCCGCACCTGCAGGTGCTGGGCGAGCAGCACGGCCTGGGCCCGCTGGCGCCTATGGAGGTGGCCGTCTACCGCAGCCGTGCCTCGCAGGGCAACAAGGCCGTGGACAGCCTGCACCGCATGCTGGTGCAGACGCTGCGCCAGGCGGGGCGCTGAGCCCCGCTGGGCGCTGCGCGAGAATTCGCCGCCATGAACCCGCCTGACCCTGCTTCCGTCGACGAAGACCCCAAGCCCCAGCCCCCCGAGCCGCCCGCGCTGGAGGACTGCTGCGGCAATGGCTGCGACCCCTGCATCTTCGACGCCCATGACCTCGCCATGGATGCCTACCGCCAGGCCCTGCGCGCCTGGCAGGCCCGCCATCCGCAGGCCTGACGCGTCATGTGAACATTAGAGAGGGCTCTCACTCCGCCCCTCGAAATGATCTGAGTCAAGGGGCCGCGAACCCTCCTGCGAAGAATGGGCCGCATCCATTTCTTCACAGGGAGCATTCCAATGAAAGCCCATTTCCTCGGCAGCGGCATCGGTTCACTGGCCGGCGCCGCCTTCATGATCCGCGACGCCGGTGTGCCCGGCACGGACATCACGATCTACGAAAGCCAGCCCCAGAGCGGCGGCAGCCTGGACGCCGCCTGGCGCCCCGAGCAGGGCTACAGCCTGCGCGGCGGCCGCATGCTCACCACGGACCACTACGAGTGCCTGTGGGACCTGATGAAGTCCATCCCCTCGCTGGACCAGCCCGAGCTCTCGGTCTTCGAGGAGACCGTGCGCTTCAACGAGCAGAACCCCGCGCACTCCAAGGCCCGGCTGGTGGACCGCCGCCGCCACAAGCTGGACGTCAGCCACATGGGCTTCAGCAACGCCGACCGCCTGGAGCTGCTGCGCCTCACCGAGGCCAGCGAGGAGGCCCTGGGCACCAGCAAGATCAGCGACTGGCTCTCGCCCGCCTTCTTCGACACCAACTTCTGGTGGATGTGGCAGACCACCTTCGCCTTCCAGCCCTGGCACAGCGCGGTGGAGTTCAAGCGCTATCTGCACCGCTTCATGAACGAGTTCCCGCGCATCGAGACCCTGGGCGGCGTCAAGCGCACGGTCTACAACCAGTACGACTCCCTCGTGCGGCCGCTGGAGACCTGGCTGCGGCAGCGCGGCGTGAACTTCGTGCACGGCACCACCGCGACGGACGTGGCCCTGGACGAGGCGGACGGTCAGACCGTGGCCCGCGCCCTCACCCTGCGCGACGCCCAGGGCGAGCGCACCGTCAGCATCGCACCCGAGGACCTGGTCTTCGTGCAGAACGCCTCCATGACCGATGCCTCCAGCGTGGGCAGCATGAGCGCGCCCGCGCCGCGCCTCACCAAGGCGGACAGCCAGGGCTGGGCCCTGTGGGAAAAGCTCGCCGAGGGCCGGCCGCAGTTCGGCAATCCCTCGGCCTTCAACAGCCGCCTGGCGGAGTCCTACTGGCTGTCCTTCACCGTCACCTGCGCGCAGCCGGCCTTCTTCGATCACATGGAGGCCTTCACCGGCAACCGCGCCGGTACCGGCGGCCTCGTGACCTTCAAGGACTCGGCCTGGCAGATGTCCGTGGTGCTCTACCACCAGCCGCATTTCCGCGGCCAGCCGGAGGGCCTGCAGGTGTTCTGGGGCTATGCGCTGCAGCCGGACCGCATCGGCGACTTCGTGGCCAAGCCCATGAGCGAATGCAGCGGGGCGGAGATCCTGCAGGAGTTGCGCGGCCACCTGAACCTCGACCTCGAGGTGCTGGAGCGCGCCGTGTGCATCCCCTGCCGCATGCCCTACATCACCAGCATGTTCATGCCTCGCGCCCACGCCGACCGGCCGCTGCCGGTGCCGCCGGGCTCGCGCAATGTGGCCTTCGTGAGCCAGTTCGTGGAGATCGCGGACGACGTGGTCTTCACCGTCGAGTACTCGGTGCGCGCGGCGCAGATGGCCGTCTACCAGCTGCTGGGCGTGCAGCGCCCCGTGCCGCCGATCACGCGGCATGACCGTTCGCTGAAGGTGCTGATGGACTCGCTGGTGAAGTCCCTGCGCTGAGCTCAGGCCCGCAGCGCCGCCGCTTCGCGAGGCTCCAGCGAGGCGCGCAGCGCCTGCTCGATCAGCTGCGGATGGGTGATGTGCGGGCAGTGGCCCGAGTTCTCCAGCAACTGCAGTGTCGAGCCCCGCAGCTGCCGGTGGAGGTACTCGCCGACGTCCACCGGCACGAAGGTATCGTGCGTGCTCTGCAGCACCAGGCAGGGGTGGCGCACCTCTGCCAGGCGCGCCCGGCAGTCCACGTAGAAGGTCAGCCGGGCGAAGCGGGTGGCGATCAGCGGATCCAGGGCATGGAGGCCGCGGCCGAAGGCCTCGATGTGGTGCGCTGGGTTGTCCGGCCCGATGGCCACGGGGGCCAGGAAGGCGGCGGTGGCCGGGTAGTCGGCGTCCATGCGTGCGAGCAGCTCGGCGATCTGTCGGCGCTGGAAGCCCCCGCGGTAGCCGGGCTCGTCGATGAAGTGCGGCGAGGTGTTGAGCAGCACCAGCCGCGCAAAGCGCCGCGGTGCACGCAGGCTGGCCAGCAGGCCGATGACGCCGCCGATGGAATGGCCCACATAGACCACGTCGCCGAGGTCCTGGTCCTCCAGGATGTCCAGCAGGTCCTGGGCATAGCCATCCAGGGAGCTGTGGCGCTGGTCGCAATGAGCCAGGCGGTCCGAGCGGCCGAAGCCGACGTGGTCGAAGAGCAGCACGCGGTGCGTGGAGGCCATGGCCTCGGCCACGCGGCTCCAGGCGGCCTGGTCTGAGCCAAAGCCATGGCCGAAGACCAGGGTGGGCCCGCCCTGGCCCAGCAGCCTCAGGTGATTGCGAGAAGGATCGACCATGCCGTGCTCCCTGGACGCACAGGCCCTGCCGTGGCGAGGGGCCGCTGGCGTCGTGCTGTTTTCGGCAAGCTTAGGAGTAGACCCCGATCAGGAGCAAGACCCGTCAATCAGGGGCGCAGGGCCGATGGCCGGCGGGCGGAATCAACAGAGGGTGCCCTCGCTCACCTGCAGGTCCTGGGTCGTCGCCAGGGCGGTACGCAGGGCCAGACGCAGGCCGGCGCCCATGGTGTCCAGCGCCATGGAGGCCGCATGCGGATGCTGCGCTGCCTGCTCGGGCAGGTAGGGCAGGTGCATGAAGCCGGCCTGGCGCAGCCAGGGGCGCCGCTGCGCCAGGTGCATCAGGCCGTAGAAGACGTGGTTGCACACAAAGGTGCCGGCCGTGTAGGACACCTCGGCCGGCACACCCGCGCCGCGCAGGGCCTGGGTCATGGCCTTGACCGGCAGCGTCGTGAAGTAGGCGGCGGGGCCCGCGGCCTGCACCGGGCGGTCGATGGGCTGGGCGCCGGCGTTGTCGGGGATGCGCGCGTCGTCCAGGTTGATGGCCACGCGCTCGAAGCTCAGCGCTGTGCGCCCGCCCGCCTGGCCGCAGCACAGGACCAGGCGCGGCCGCAGGCGGTCCACGTGGGCCTCCAGCACCTGCAGGGCGGCGCCGAACTCGCAGGGCAGCACCACGGCCTCCACGCGCGCGCCCGGGGCGATCGCCTCGCCCTGCAGCCGCAGCACCAGCTGGGCGGAGGGGTTGACGGACTCGCCGTCGAAGGGCTCGAAGCCGGTGATCAGGAGGCAGTCGGGGGCGTTCATGGCGGCGGGGCGGCTCAGACGATCAGGTACAGCAGCAGGGTCTGCAAGGCCAGCAGCAGCAGGGCCGTGGGCGTCTGGGCCTTGATCACGGCGTGGCGGTCCTGCAGGTTCAGGAGGGCGGCGGGCACGATGTTGAAGTTGGCCGCCATGGGCGTCATCAGGGTACCGCAATAGCCGCTGAGCATGCCGATGGACAGCACGGCCGCCGGATTGGCGCCCTGGTCCTGGATCAGAAAGGGCAGGGCCACGCCGGCCGCCATCACGGGGAAGGCGGCGAAGGCATTGCCCATGACCATGGTGAAGGCCGCCATGCCCACGGTGTAGGTGGCCACCACCGCGGCCTTGCTGTCCGGACGCAGCAGCCGGCGGGCCAGGGTCTCGACGGCCTCGCCCGTGTGGCTGGCCAGGAAGACGCCGCCCAGCATGGCCAGCATCAGCGGCAGCAGCAGCGGCCAGCCGATGGACTCGATCAGGCCCTGCGAGGCCTGCAGCGCCCGCCGTGGCGAGTCGCCCGTCACCCGCCAGGCCAGCAGCAGGGCGCCCAGGCAGGCCAGGGTCAGGGCTGCGAGGGTCAGGTGTTGCGGGGCCAGCAGGCTCCCTTGAGGCCAGCGCAGGTGGGGGCCGGCCAGCACGCCCACCACCGTCAGCGCCGGGATGGCCAGCACCGGCAGGAAGAGCCGGTGGCCCAGCAAGGCAGCGCGCTGCTGGCGGCGCTTCTGGTCCTTGGGCGAAGGCGGCGTGGCAGGGCCGGCGCTGTAGCCCAGGCCGGCGATCAGGCCCAGGGCCAGCACCAGCAGGCCGGCCAGGCGGTCGGTGAGGGGCTTGCCGAGCTGGTCCTGTATCAGGTCGCCCAGCAGGAAGGGCAGGCCGAACAGGGCCCAGAACAGGCCGCGCCAGAAGCGCCGCGGCGTGCCGCTCTCGCGCCAGCAGCCCAGGGCCGTGGCAAGCAGGACCACGCCCACCAGGGGCAGGGTCAGGCCGGGACCGATGAGGGCAGGGGCGGACGCCACGGGCGCGGTGCTCATGCGGCCTCCCAGGTGCTGGGCTCGGCGGGCAGGGCGGCGGCGATCTGGGTGTCCAGCCGTGACAGCCGCGCCAGGTGCACCACCGCCGCGCACAGGGCCGTGGGAATGGCCCACAGGCCGATCACCAGGGGCTCGGCCACCGGGATGCCGCTCTGCTGCATGAAGCTGTGGATCAGCAGCACGGCGCCGAAGGCGATGAAGATGTCCTCGCCGAAGAAGAGGGCCACGTTGTCGCAGGCCGCTGCGTGGGCCAGGATGCGTTCGCGCAGGGCCGGCGGCAGCGGGCCGTGGCGCTGCACAGCCAGGCCCTCGGCCATGGGCGCCAGCAGGGGGCGCACCGTCTGGGCCGGGCCGCCCAGGCTGGTCAGCCCCAGCGCGGCCGTGCCCTGGCGCAGCAGGTAGTACAGCATCAGCAGCCGGCCGGTGCTGGCACCGCGCAAGCGGCCCACCCAGGCCTGCGCATGCTCGCGCAGGCCGTGGCGCTCCACCAGGGCCATCACCGGCAGCAGCAGCACGACCACCGCCAGCGAGCGGCTGGCCATGAACTTCTCGCCGAAGAGCTCCAGCAGCGCCAGGGGCTCGAGGCCGGCGCACAGGCCGGTCACCGTGCCCGCCACCAGCACCACCAGCAACGCGTTGAAGCGCAGGGCGAAGCCCGCAACGACGAGGGGGATGCCGACCAGCGGCAGGAAGGGGGCGAGGTCCATGGGGTCAGGTCTTGAGGGAGGGGCGAGTGCACATCAGTCGGGAGCGCGCACGGCCAGGCCGGCGGCACGCAGGGATTCATGCAGAGCGCGCACCAGAGGCAGGGCGGCCAGGCCGTCGCCGTGCACGCAGAGGGTGTCGATGCGCAGGCGCAGGGGGCTGCCATCCTGTGCCTGCAGGGGCTCGCCCCGGGCGAGGGCCAGGCCTTGCGCGACGCCCTCGTCCAGCGCCTCCAGCACGGCCCGCGGCTCGCTGCGCGGCACCAGGGTGGCGGCAGCGGTGTAGCGCCGGTCGGCGAAGCCCTCTTCGCGCACGGGCAGGCCGGCACGGCGGGCCGCCTCCGCCAGCGGGCTGCGGGCCAGCGCGACCAGGGCCAGGCCTGGGGCCTCGCGCGGCAGCAGCGCCAGCAGCAGCTCGATCAGGCCGGGGTCCTGGGCTGCCTGGTTGTAGAGGGCGCCGTGCGGCTTCACATGCCTGGGCCTGGCGCCCTCCTGCTGGGCGGCCCGCTGGAAGTCCTGCAGCTGCCGCGCCAGCTCGCCGCGCAGGGCGGCCAGCATGGAGGGCGTCGCGGCCTGCGGCTGGCGACCGAAATGTGCAGGGTCGGCAAAGCTGGGATGCGCGCCCACCGCCACGCCGCGCTCGAGGGCGCGGGCGATGGAGGCCCGCATGCTGGCGGCGTCGCCGGTATGGCCGCCGCAGGCGATGTTGGCCGAGCTGATCCAGGGCAGGATCAGCGCCTCGTCGGCACAGCCCTCGCCGAGGTCGGCGTTGAGGTCCAGGGCGGCGGGGGGCGGTGCGGGGCGCATGGGGCGATTGTCAGGGGCGCCGGCTGTCAGCCCTCCTGCAGAGCCTGGCATTGACAGTGCAGGGCGTCCCGTGCCTGCCGCCGGGCGGCGCGGGCCTGCGCCTCGTCCACGGGCAGGAAGCGCAGGCGCTGGCCAGGGGTGCACTGGGCCAGGCGCGGCAGGTCGGCCTCGATGAGTACGGCCAGGCGCGGATAGCCACCGGTCGCCTGGGCGTCGGCCATCAGCACGATGGGCTGGCCGTCTGGCGGTACCTGCACGACGCCCGGGAGCACGGCGTGCGAGGGAAGCTCGGCCAACTGGTCGGGTCGATCGGGGCGGCGCAGCGCGGGGCCATCAAGCTGGCTGCCCATGCGGTTGCTGCGCGCACCCAGGCGCCAGCCGGCCTGCCAGAAGTCGGCCATGGCCTCGGGGTGGAACAGCGCGGCCTCGGGGCCGGGCAGCACGCGCAGCGCCAGGGTCGCGGGGGCGGTGAAGGCGGCAAGACCGCGCCGGCGTCCCGCAGGCAGTGCGGCCCGGCCCGCGGCCTGCAGCACGTCTCCCACGCGCAGCGCGCGCCCCTGCGGGCCGCCGAAGCCGCCGGCCAGGTCGGTGCTGAAGGAGCCCATGCGCGAGGGCGCCACGATGCCGCCCGGCAGCGCCAGATAGGCGAAGCGCCCCGCGCGCGGCCCCTGCAGCCTCAGCGTCTGGCCGGCGCGGGCGGGCTGAGGCCAGCCGATGGGGCAGGGCTGGGCGTCCAGCATTCCTTCGTAGTCGGCGCCGGCCAGTGCAAAGACGGCGTCGCGTTCGAAGCGCAGCTCCACCGGGCCGCCGCTGACCTCCAGCGCGGGGAGGGTCAGGTCTTGCCTCAACAGGGCGTTGGCCAGCTGCAGGGACACGGGATCCATGGCCCCGGCGCTGCCGATGCCCAGATGCCGCCAGCCCGTACGGCCGAGGTCCTGCACGCTGCTCTGCACGCCGGGCTTGATCACCTGCATGAGGAGGGGCTCAGCCATCGCAGCGCTCCACCACGAAGCGCAGGCGGTCGCCCGGCTGCAGCAGTGTGGGCGGCTGCGAGTCGGCATCGAAGAGGGGCAGGGCGGTGCGGCCGATGAGTTGCCAGCCGCCGGGGCTGCTGCAGGGATAGACGCCCGTCTGCGCACCGCCGATGCCCACCGAGCCCGCCGGCACCGCCCTGCGCGGCGTGGCCAGGCGCGGCGTGTGCAGGGCCACGGGCAGGCCCTCCAGATAGGCGAAGCCGGGCAGGAAGCCCAGGAAGAAGACGCGGTAGTCGGCCTCGCTGTGCAGGCGCACCACCTCGCGCGCACTGAGCCCATGATGGCGGGCGACGCCGGCCAGGTCAGGGCCAGCCTCGCCGCCGTAGTGCACGGGGACCTCCACCAGGCGGCCCGTGTCCAGGGGCGCCAGGGGCTGGTCGAGCTGCGCCTGCCAGTGATGCATCAGCCGGGCGCAGGCGGCCTCGCCGTCGAGCCGGTCGGGATCGAAGACCCAGCTGAGGTTGCCCATGCCGGGCACGCAGTCGACGACAACGTCGCCCGCATCCAACAGCTGCTCGCGCAGCCGCCACAGCCGCCGCTGCAGCTCCAGGGTGGCAGGGGTGCCGGGGAAGTCCAGCAGCACGGCGCGCTCGCCCAGGGGCTGGCAACGGGCCTGCAATGCTTCTGTCATGGGGCTTGCCTACGATGACTGGACTGCATGGTGGGTGGACATGGTTAGGTGGATCTGCCCCGGATTCCTGCGGCCCGCGAGCGGGCCCACTGCGGCGTGCATTGTCACCTGTGCGACAGCCTTGGTCCACGCTGGCACAGCCGCTATGCCCGGCCTAGGGTTTGCTGGGGTGGAGCCTCGCCGGCTTTTGCCGGATCGTGCAGCGAGCTGCATCAAGACAGCCTGTGGATTCGCGCGCACGACTTGCCGTCGACTCTCACCCCAATGGAGACAAACATGAAGAAGTTCCCCTCCCTCCTGGCCGCCTGCGTCTCGGCCGTGGTCCTGGCCGCGGGCGCCCTGCCCGCGGCGGCGAGCACGCTCAACCAGAACGTGTCCTGGACCATCGACCGCGCGGGCACCAGTACCAAGTACCGCGTGGTGGCCTACGGCGATTCCATCTACGCCGGCTACAACGGCTCCACGCTCAATGCCGCCAAGTACTCGGCCCCCACCGTCGATGCGGAGTACCTGTCCGCCCTGTGGAACGCCGACATCGAGAGCGTGCGCCGCGCCAAGTCCGGCGCCGTGGCCTCGGACGTCTACAACAACAAGATCGTGGGCGAGGCCAGCTACATGCAGGCCAGCAGCACCCGCGTCGTCACCTTCGAGATGTGCGGCAACGACGGCCTGCAGGCCCGCACCGCCTTCAAGGGCCAGACCGGCACCTGCAACTACAGCGTGCTGGACAACGGCCTGGCCAACTGCAAGACCTATGTGGCCAAGGCGATGGACTACATCAACGCCAACGCCTACGCGGGCACCAAGCTGAAGATCATTTCCAACCTGCACTACCCCGGCTACGCTGCCGACAACGTGCAGAGCAGCTGCAAGGATGCCGCCACCGGCGCCACCGTCAACCTGCGGGACAAGTTCCTGCCGGCCCTGACCAAGATGAACTACTGGATGTGCGAGTACGCCCGCCAGAAGGGCTTCAAGTGCGCCGACAACTTCGCCCAGTACATGGCCGCCGACTACGACAGCAACGGCGACGGGCAGGTGGACTCCGATGCCATCCGCTACGTGCCCGGTGACACCGAGGCGGCCTATGTGACCCGCATCACCTCCACCTACAGGAGCACCCTGCGCGACGCCAACACGCACTTCGTCTCGGCCAGCAGCAGCTACGACTACATCCAGTCCGATGACACCCACCCGACCTACAACGGCGGCACGGTGACGGCCGGCCTCTTCGGCGGCACCACGGGCTCGGGCGCCCCGCGCTACACCAGCTTCAGCGGCGGCAAGAACCCGATCTGGAACCAGTACGGGCATGAGCGCATGGGCTGGGCGCTGTCGGTGTCCAACCCCGCCGCGCCCTGAGCCGGCACAGCACAGGCTGGCTCATGGCAGCGAAGCAGGCCCCGCCCGCCTGGCGCCGGCTGGCGCCGCTGGCCTATGTCGGCCTGGCCCTGCTGTGCCTGGCCGCCGCCCTGGCCTTGCTGTGGCCCGCAGGCACGCCCGGAACGCCGGAAGCGCCCGCGGGGCCTGCCGCCCCGGGTGGAGCGGGGTCAGGTCTTGCCAGCGCGGTGCCGGCCTCCGCGGCCAGCGCCGCGCCGCACCCCTGGCTGCTGGTGGGCACCTCGGGTCCGGCCGTGAGCGATGACCTGGCCGACCACGTGCCGGCCGGCAGCGCGCCCAGCATGCAGGAGGTGATCGAGCGCCTGCACAAGGCGGGCGTGCGCACCGGCCTGGGCGCCTTCCAGCCTCCGGGCACGCGGCCGCCCATCGTGGGCCTTGCGGTGCCCGAGGACTATGTGCTGCCCGACGGCTATGTGCGCCACCACCAGGCCACCGACGACGGGCAGCGCATCGAGGCCATCCTGATGTTCGCGCCGGACCGGCCCGTCCATGACGCCGCCGGGCGCCCGATCGCCGTGCCTGCGGACCGGGTGGTTACGCCGGCCCTCGCGCCGCCGGGCTTTCCCATTCGCTTCGTCGTCATTCCGAGGCCGCAGGAGCCCGGCCGCGAGGCCTCCGGCTCGCCTTGATCCTTTTCGCGGATTTCCATGCATGCACTGACATCGAAGGCCTGGGTCCGCGCGACCCTGGCCGTGGGCCTGGGCGCCGTCCTGCTGGCGTTCTATGCGCGGGGCAGCTGGGGCCTGGGCTTCGTGGCCCTGCTGCCCTGGCTGTGGTGGCTGGACCAGCCCGCGGGCTGGGGCCGGCGCCTGCTGCGGGCCTGGGTGCTGAGCCTGGCCTTTGTGCTGGCCGCCTTCACCTGGTTCGGCACGGCCATCGCGCACTACGCGCAGTGGCCGCAGCTCCAGGGGCAGGCCGTGCTGCTGCTGATCGCGCCTTTGCTGCAGCCCCAGCTGATCGCCTGGGCCCTGGTGCGCCAGGCGCTGGACGGGCGACGGCAGCCCTGGTTGCGGGCCTGGGCGGCCGCGGCGGCGTGGGTCGGGGTCGAGTGGCTGTGCCCCAAGCTGCTGGGCGACACGCTGGCCCATGGCCTCTACCCCGCGGGCCAGCTGCGCCAGGCCGCGGCCCTGGGCGGCACGGCCGGCCTGACGCTGATGCTGTTGCTGGTCCACGAGGCCCTGGCTCAGGCGCTGAGCCAGGTGGGCCCGGCCAGGCAGACCCGAGCTCGCGCGATGCTCGCCCCGCTGGGCCTGGCCCTGCTGCTGCCGCTGGGCCTGCTGGGCTATGGCGCCAGCCGCGAGGCCCCGCGCCTGGACGCCGGCCTGCCCCTGCTGCGCGTGGGCCTGGTCCAGGCCAATATCGCGGACTACGAGGGCCGCCGCCAATCCCGGGGCAGCTACGCCGTGGTGCGCGAGGTGCTGGATGTGCACTACGCCATGAGCTACGACGCCGTCGAGCGCCAGCATGCCGACGCCGTCCTGTGGTCCGAGACCATCTACCCCACGACCTTCGGCCAGCCCAAGAGCGAGGCCGGCGCGCAGCTGGACCAGGAGATCGCCTCCATCGTCAACGCCGCCGGCGTGCCCTTCGTCTTCGGCACCTATGACCGCGACCCGGCGGGCGAGTACAACGCCGCGGCCTTTCTGCAGCCGCAGCAGGGCCTGCTGGGGCTGTACCGCAAGACCCGGCTCTTCCCCTTCACCGAGCAGGTGCCGGCCTGGCTGGACGGTCCGCTGCTGCAGCGCTGGCTGCCCTGGGCGGGGCGCTGGCAGCCCGGCAGCGGGGCGCGCGTGTTCCCGCTGCGCCTGCGCGATGGCCGCGAGCTGCCGGTGCAGCCGCTGATCTGCCGGGATGACGTCGATCCCTCGCTGGCCATCTCCGGCGCACGGCTGGGGGCGCGGGCGCTGCTGACGATGTCCAACGACGCCTGGTTCAGCGCGGACCCCCTGGGCGCCCGGCTGCACCAGGCCGTGGCGGCCTTCCGCAGCATCGAGACCGGCCTGCCGCAGTTCCGGGTGACGACCAATGGCTACAGCGCCGTCATCGATGCCCGCGGCACGGTGCATGCCGCGGGTGACTTCGGCCAGCGCGCCCTGGTCGTCGGTGCGCTGCCGGTGCCCGAGCCGGCGCCGACCTTGCTCGTGCGCTGGGGTGACTGGGTCGGCGCCCTCTGCCTGCTCAGCCTGGCGGGCCTGCTGCTGGCGCGCTGGCGGCCGCTGCGGGGCTGGGCGCCACCGCCGGCCGCGCCGCTGGTCTGGCCCTTGCGGGTGTGGGTGGTGTCGCCGGCCTGGCGCGCCGGCATTGCTGCGCTGCGGGGCCTGTCGCGGGTGAGCGTGCTGGGGCTGGGGCTGGCCCTGCTGCTGGACGAGGGCCTGCGTACCCAGTCCCTGCTGCAGCTGCGCCTGGTCGCCGCCCTGGTGCTGGCGCCGGAGGCGGCGGCCTGGTGCCTGCTGCAGGCCTGCACGGCCCGGCTGGCACTGGACGGTGGCACGCTGGTGCTGGCCCGGCGCGGCGGCGAGCGCCTGTGCTGCGCGCTGGCCTCCCTGCGCCAGGCTCAGGGCTGGCGCCTGCCCTGGCCCGGCCCGGGCCTGGACCTGCTGACGGACGAGGGCAAGACCTGGCCCCTGCTGCTGGGGCGGCCGCATGACCTGCGCGAGGCCCTGCGCGCGGCCGGGGCGCCGCTGGCCGCGCCCGGCGAGGACAGCCGGGCGGCGCGCTACGCGCTGGCCCGCCAGCGCCTGCGCCGTCACCGCCTGGCCCGACCAGCCTGGAAGTTCCTGGGCCTGCCCCTGCTGCTGGCGCTGCCGGCCTTCGCCCTGCACCAGCACATTGCCTACGGCGGCTTCCTGGGGGAGTACCGCAGCTACGGCCTGGCGGCCTATCTGGGCGCCTTCGGCCTGTGGTGGGCGGCCTGGGCGGTCGGGGTGCTGATGGCCTCGGCGGTGGTGCGAGCCGGCATCGAGACCCTGGCCTGGCTGGGCTTGCTGTGGCGCCCTGCCGGTGCGCTGTCCATGCGCCAGGGCCTGGAGTCCGCGGGGCTGGCCTTGCTGTACCTCGGCCTGCCGGCCTGGCTGGTCCTGCGCCTGCTGGGAGCCTGAGCCCTGCGAATTTCTGCGCACTGCGCGGGGGCGTGACGCGGGGCTTGCACAGAGCCTGCTTATCATGCGCTTCCATGCACCGAGCTGTTCTGCGCCTGTCCGCATTGCTGTTCCTGTGGACGGGCCTCCAGTGGGCCGGTCTGCTGGTGCTGCCTGCCCGGGCCGGCGAGGTGCTCGATGCGCAGTTCCGCAGCGTCGAGGTGCCGCAGAACACGGTGCCCACGCTGGCTCAGGACCGCAGCGGCTTCATCTGGGTCGCCACCATCAAGGGCCTCACCCGCTACGACGGCTACCGCCTGCGGCCCGTCGAGCAGGAGGGCCCCACCGCCGCCCGCCGCAACCTCGGCTGGGTGCGGGCCCTGGCCCCTGCACGCGACGGTCGCATGTGGATCGGCACCGAGTTCCAGGGCCTCGTGGTCTACGACCCCCAGCAGGACCGCGTGCAGGCCCTGGGGAGCGCCGAGGGGCGCGAGGCGGCCCATGTGCCCATCCGCGCCCTGGCCGAGGACGGCGACGGCAGCGTCTGGATGGGTAGTCTGGGGCAGGGCCTGCAGCGCTACCTGCCGGCCGAGCGGCGCTTCGAGCGCCACGAGCTGAGCATCAAGGGCGAGCAGGAGCAGCGTGTCACCGCGCTGGTCGTCGGCCATGACGGCACGGTCTGGGCCGGCCATTGGCGCGGGCTGGCGCGCCGCCAGGGGGCGGGCTGGGTCCCTGTCGATCTGCCCGGCCCGCAGGACGAGGCCACCGTGCTGGCCTTGACCGAGGACCGCGCCGGCCGCGTCTGGTTCGGCACGCAGGACGGGCGCCTGGGCGTGGTGGAGCAGGGCCAGGCGCGCTGGGTGCAGGACCTCAAGGCCCCGGTGCAGGCCCTGGCCGAGGCCGAGGACGGCCGCATCTGGGTCGGCGGCAAGAAGGGCCTGTACTGGCTGGATCCCAACCG
The DNA here is from genome assembly GCF_039872765.1 of Roseateles flavus. Classification (NCBI taxonomy): domain Bacteria; kingdom Pseudomonadati; phylum Pseudomonadota; class Betaproteobacteria; order Burkholderiales; family Sphaerotilaceae; genus Roseateles; species Roseateles flavus. Next base: position 34,694 of record NZ_JBDPZC010000011.1, read on the forward strand.
CGGCAGCATCGAGGCCTGGCTGCGCCATGACCCGCGCCACCTGCGCGGCCTGGCGGGCAATGACATCAGCGGCCTGCTGCGCGACCGCTGGGGCGTGATGTGGGTGAGCGGCTACGGCCTGGGCCTGCAGCGCCACCAGGACCATCCCGCGCTCGCCGTGCGCGGGCCCGACAACGACGCCCAGAGCCCCCTGAGCGAGCTGGATGTGCGCGCCCTGCTGCGCCTGCACAACGGCGAGGTGCTGGCCCCCACGCAGCTGGGCCCCGTGGTGCGCCTGGACGGCCGTCCCGGTCAGGCGCTGGCGACGCTGGGCGCCTGGCCGCGCGAGCGCCGCAGCGTGGTCGATGCCCTCAACCAGGCGCCGGACGGCAGCCTGTGGCTGGCCTCGGCCGGGCGCCTGGAGCACCGCAGCCTGGACGGCCGCCTGCTGCGCGACTGGCCCCTGGACGGCGCACGTGCCCAGCAGCTGCTGATCCGCCGCACGGGCGAGGTCTGGCTGGGCATGCAGGAGGGCCTGTACCGCCTGGCATCGCCCGAGGCGCCCGCGCTGCAGCGCGTCACGCTGGCGGGCGGCGAGGCGCTGAAGGGCGGCATCTACGTGCTGCGCGAGGAGCCGGGCACCCAGGCGCTGTGGGTCGGCGGGCAGCAGGGCCTGTTCGTCGAGGGGGCTGGCGGCCTTGTGCCGCTGGCGCAGTCGCCCAAGGAGGCGCTGGGCAGCCCCATCGTCATGGGCCTGCTGTGGTCGCGTGACGGCACGCTGTGGGTGGACACGCCGGTCAGCGGCCTGCACCGCCGCGTCGGCCTGGACGCCCAGGGCCGCTCGCGCTTCGAGCGCATCAGCGAGCGCCACGAGGTGCAGGGCGTCTTCGGTGGCAATCTGCACGAAGACAGCCAGGGGCGCATCTGGAGCCAGCTCTACGTCTATGACCCGCGGGCCGACCGCATCGACGCCTTCGGCCCGGCCGAGGGTGCCTTCTTCGGCAGCTTCTGGTTCTTCGCCAGCTGCGATCTGCCCGGCGGCGGCCTGCTGTTCGGCGGCAGCCGCGGCCTGCTGCGCGTGCAGCCGGAGGCCTATGCCCCGCCCACGGGCGAGGTGCCCATGGTGATCAGCGGCCTGCGCCTCAACGGCCAGCCCTTCCATCCGCAAAGCCTGCAGCAAGGCCTGACCCTGCAGCCCGGCATGCGCACGCTGACCGTGGAGTTCGCGGGCCTGGACTATGCCGACCCGCAGCGCCTGCGCTACCAGTACCGCCTGCTGGGCCAGGACACCGAGTGGACCCGCGTGGACGCCAGCGCCCGCAGCCCCAGCTTCGGCCCGCTCAAGCCCGGCCGCTATGTGCTGCAGATGCGTGCCATGCCCCAGCAGGGCGCGGGCCGCATGGCCTCGCTGGACCTGCCCATCGAGCTGCTGCCCGCCTGGTGGCAGACCTGGTGGGCGCGCTCCGGCGCCGGCGTGCTGCTGCTGCTGTCGATCTGGAGCTGGGTGCAGTGGCGCACCCGGCGGCTGCGCCACCGCGAGGTCGAACTGCGGGCGCTGGTGGATGCGCGCACGGTGGAGCTGCGCGAGGCCAGCCTGACCGACACGCTCACCGGCCTGCGCAACCGCCGCTACCTGGCGCTGCGCCTGGAGGACGACCTCAATCTGTGCCTGCGCCGCTTCGAGTCCGAGGGCCAGGAGCCCGGGCCCGACAGCGACCTGCTGCTGATGCTGCTGGACCTGGACCACTTCAAGCGCGTCAACGACGTCCACGGCCACGGTGCCGGCGACGCCGTGCTGGTGCAGCTGGCCGAGCGCCTGCGCAAGGTCTTCCGCGGCACGGACTCCCTCGTGCGCTGGGGCGGCGAGGAAGTGCTGGTGCTGGTGCGTGACAGCAACCGCGGCAGCGCGGCCGAGCTGGCCGAGCGGGCCTGCACGGCGGTTCGCGAGCGCCTCTTCGACATCGGCGAGGGCCGGCAGATCCCGGTCACCGTGTCCCTGGGCTGGACGGCCTTCCCGCTGGACCCCTCGCAGCCCCGTGCCTGGGACTGGGACGCCAGCCTGGGCCTCACTGACGCGGCCCTCTATGCCGCCAAGGCGCAGGGCCGGGACGGCCATGTGGGCATCGAGCGCGCGGACGGGCTGACGCCGCTGCACCTGCCCAAGGACTGGTGGCTGGGCCAGCCGCCGGCCGGGCTCACGGTGCGCCGCAGCCGGGTGCGCTTCGGGGGCTGAGCCATCCCGGGCCGGGATCGCTTCTGCTAGGCTCCTCGCGCCGCCCGCCGGCTTCAGGAGTTGCTCGACATGCCCCAGGCCTCTTTCCCGCCCCTCGATGCCCAGCCGGCCGCCACCTTGCTGGACCGGCCGGTGTGGCACAGCCTCACCGGTCCCCAGCAAGACCTGGCCCTGGGCGATGCGCTGGCGAGGCGCTATCGCCCCGAGATCCACCTCTTCGCCGCTACCGCGGATGACCGCCCCGAGGCCCTGGCCGCGCTGGCGCGACTGCTGCCGGACCAGGGCTCGCTGTACCTGCTGCAGGCGCCGCCGCTGTGCCTGCCGCCCGGTGCACGCGTGCTCAAGGAGGCCCTGGGTGTGCAGATGCTGGCCACGCGCTCGCTCGCGGATGAGCCTTCCCACCCCGCCATCCAGCCCCTGGGCGATGCCGACGCAGCCGAGATGCTGGCCCTGGCCGAGCTGACCCAGCCCGGCCCTTTCCTGGCGCAGACCCACCGCATGGGCCGCTTCCTGGGCGTTCGCCTTCAGGGCCGGCTGGCCGCGATGGCGGGCGAGCGCATGCATGTGGCCGGCCACACCGAGATCAGCGGCGTCTGCACGCACCCGGACTTCCGCGGCCTGGGCCTGGCCCGCCAGCTGTCCGCCGCCGTGGCCCGGCAGATCGAGGCCCGCGGCGAACGCCCCTTCCTGCATGCCTGGCGCAGCAACGAGGCCGCCATCGCCCTCTACGAAAGCCTGGGTTTCCGATGGCGTGCTGACGTGCAGGTGGCGGTGATCGAGAAGGCCGCATGAGCAGCGCCGCCCCCGCCCGCGACGCCGTGGGGCTGGCCACCCTCGCGTTCTTCGGCCTGGCCCTGGGCTTCATCGGCCTGCGCGGCCTGTACCAGGGGCATTTCGACCACGTCGTCACCTGGCGCGGGCAGCCCCTGGGCTTCAGCCTGCGCTTCATCGCCTGGATGCTGGGCAGCGGCCTGTGCCTGGGACTGTGCCGGGCGGTGTGGCGCCAGAGCCTGGCGCCCGACGCCCGGCAGTGGCAGGACACCGCCCCCCTGCCGCGCAGCGAGCCCGCCCGCATGGTCCTGCACGAGCGGCCGCGCGGCACCCTGAGGCGTCTGGCCGGCCTCGCGGCCCTGCTGCTGACGGGGCTGGTGATGTTCATGGGCCACCAGATCCTGCAGTCGCTGCTGGGGCCCGCGGCGTGGCTCGGCAGCGGGCCCGTCGCCCTGGCCCTGGCCTGGGGCCTGCTGCGCTGGCTGCTGTGGCGGCCCCGGGGCGGGCCGCTGCTGATCCTGGGGCCCGAGGGCCTGCAGGACCTGAGCCGCGACTGGCCGCCCATCGCCTGGACCGACATCCAGGCCCTCGATCTCTACGGCAGCCGCCTGCAGCTGGCCCTGTACCGCGAGCGGCGTGCCCTGGTCCTGCGCAGGCTGGGCGCTGGCGCGCGCTGGACGGCCCGCTCCATGCGCTGGGATGGCGACGGTGCGGACATCGCCATTCCCCTGCACGCGCTGCAGGGCAGGCCTGTAGACATCCTGGCCCGGGCCCGCGACTGGCAGGGCTGGGCGCAGGCACAGCCGCAGGCCAGGACGCCCGCCCGGGGCTAGACTGGCCCCAGCTTCCCGGAGCGCCTATGCCGCCCTTTGCCGCCGTTGGATGGGTTCTGTGCCTGCTGCTGCTGGGCAGCAGCTGGGCGCGGGCCGTGCCCCAGACGGCGCCGCCGGCATCGGCACCGCCGCCACCCTGGCCCGTGCTGCGCCTGTGCACCTCGGACAGCCCCTTCGTGCCCTATACCGCGCCCGACGGCTCCGGCAGCAGCCAGCGCCTGCTGGCCCAGGCCCTGCAAGGGCTGCCCCTGCGCCTGCAGTCCTATGTGGCGCCGCGCTCGCGCTGCCTGCTCGACGCCCGGGCGGGCCAGGCGGAGGCGCTGATCGGCGTCTTCGATCCCGAACGCCTGGCCTGGGCCCGCTACCCCATGCGCGGGGATCAGCCCGACGGCAGCCAGGCCCTGGCTGCCGGCCGCTTCCTGGTCTACCGCCGCGTGGGGAGCCCGGCGGACTGGGACGGCGAGCGCTTCAGCCAGCTGCAGGGCGCGCCGGTGGGCGTGCGCCTGGGCTTTTCCTACGGCGGGGCCCTGGCCCGCAGCGCGGCACCGATCGACGACAAGGCCACCTCGGCCGAACAGCTGCTGCGCAAGCTGGCCAAGGGGCGCGTGGCCCTGGCCATCGTGCAGGAGGCACAGGGCGAGCTGTTGCGCCAGCAGGGCCTGGAGGCCCCCATCGAGGCCCTGCCCAGGCCCTTCAGCAGCTTCGAGCTCCATCTGATCCTGACGCAGCGCTTTGAGCAGCAGCACCCCGCGCTGGCGCGCCAGCTGTGGCAGCGCATCGGCCAGCTGCGCGCCCGCCAGGCCGGCAGCCCCTGAGTGCCGTGCGCGCTGCGCGCAGGCCATGCCGGCCGCCCAGCTCTCCATGCCATTGCTGCATGCCCCAGCGCCGGCCGGGGTGATTGTTGCGGCGCACAATGATCGGCATGGACAGCCAGCCTCAAAGCATCGCCTCGTCCACCCGCCCGCGGGTGCTCATCATCGGTTGCGGCTTCGGCGGCCTGGCCGCCACGCGGGCCCTGGCGGGGGCGCCGGTCGACATCACCCTGGTCGACCGCAGCAACCACCACCTCTTCCAGCCGCTGCTGTACCAGGTGGCCACCGCGGGGCTGTCGGCGCCTTCCATCGCGGCGCCCATCCGCCACATGCTGCGCGGCCAGCGCAACGTGACCGTGCTGATGGCGGAAGTCAGCGGCATCGACAAGACCCGGCGCAGCGTCAGCCTGGCTGACGGACAGGTGCTGGGCTACGACTTCCTCATCGTGGCGGCCGGCGCCACGCACAGCTATTTCGGTCATGACGAGTGGGCCGCGCACGCCCCGGGGCTCAAGACGCTGGAGGATGCCTTCCGCCTGCGCGCCCGCGTGCTCAAGGCCTTCGAGCAGGCCGAGCTGGAGCCCGACCCGGCGCGGCAGGCGGCGCACCTGAGCTTCGTGGTGATCGGCGGCGGGCCCACCGGGGTCGAGATGGCCGGGACCCTGGCCGAGATCGCCCACCACACCCTGCGCGACGAGTTCCGCCGCATCGACCCCTCCAAGGCCCGCGTGCTGCTGCTGGAGGGCTCGGAGCGGGTGCTGCAGGCGCTGCCGCGCTCGCTGTCCGCCAAGGCCGAGGCGCAGCTGCGCGGCCTGGGCGTGGAGGTGCAGACCCGCTGCCGCGTGGTGGGCATCGATGCCGAGGGTGTGAGCGTCCAGCAGGGGGACGGCGCCGAGCCGCGGCGCATCGAGGCCCGCACTGTGGTCTGGGCCGCCGGCGTGGCGGCTTCGCCCCTGGGCCGTCTGCTGGAGGTGCCGCTGGACCGCGCCGGCCGGGTGCAGGTCGATGGCTTCCTGCGCATTCCCGGCCACCCCGAGGTCTTCGTGATCGGCGACCTGGCCGCAGCCCAGAGCCTGGAGCCCGATGGCCGCCAGCGGCCCGTGCCCGGCGTCAGCCCCGCGGCCAAGCAGATGGGCGCGCATGCGGCGCGCAGCATCCTCGCGGCCCTGCGCGGCCGCGAGTCGGCACTGCGGCCCTTCCGCTACCGCGACTACGGCGCCCTGGCCACCATCGGCCGCAAGGCCGCGGTGGCCGACCTGGGCTGGCTGCAGTTCTCGGGCTATGCGGCCTGGCTGTTCTGGCTCTTCGTCCACATCTATTTCCTGATCGGCTTCCGCAACCGCCTGGTGGTGCTGATGGACTGGGCCTGGGCCTACTGGAGCTTCCAGCGCTATGCCCGCGTGGTGGTGGAGCCGGCGGCAGGCGCCCCGGGCGGGCGCTCCCCGGCCTGATCAGGCCTGGGCCGCATCCAGCGGCAGCGCCGTGCGGCTGATCACATGCTGCAGCACGAAGCTGGAATGCACGCCCGTCACGCCGGCGATGCGGGTGAGCTTGCCCAGCAGCAGGCTCTGGAAGTGGTCCATGTCGCGCACCCAGAGCTTGAGCTGGTAGTCCGCCGCCTGGCCGGTGATCAGCAGGCATTCCAGCACCTCGGGCAGCACGCGCACCGAGGCCTCGAAATTGGCAAAGCGCTCCGGCGTGTGCTGGTCCATGGAGATGTGCACCAGGGCCATCAGGCTCAGGCCCAGCTTGCGGGCGTCCAGCAGGGCGCGGTAGCCGGCGATCAGGCCGCTGTCCTCCAGGGCGCGCACCCGGCGCAGGCAGGGGGAGGGTGAGAGGCCCACGCGGTCGGCGAGGTCCTGGTTGGCGATGCGGCCTTCCTGCTGGAGGATGTCCAGGATCTGGCGGTCTATGCGGTCTAATTCCATGCAAATTGCTCAAATGATTTAATGTGGGCAATTTAATGCCAAACGGAATGGGATTGAAGCCATCTTCGCAATTTTCTGCCCGGCCGCGCTTCCTACACTGGAATCACTGCAAACAGCAGCCCTCCACCGCCCGGGCAAGACCCCCGCGGAGCAGGCCAGGCCCACGACGGCCCCACCCCCTGCAGTCAAGGCCCCAGGCGTCACGAGCGTGCTGGGGCCTTGGCCATTGGGGCAGGCGCATGTCCCGCGGCACTGCCGACGGCCCGGCGCGCGGCCCCACAATGCCGCCATGGACCTGACCCTTGAACGACTGAGCCTGGAGGAGCTGCGCCTGCTCGAAGCCGGGCAATGGCCGGCCGGATGGCTGGACCGCGTGGAGCCTGGCGCCCTGCCGCCCGAGCGCGTGCACCGCCGCGCCCTGGCCCTGCTGGCGGAGGGCTGCGCCCCCTGCTGGGCGGTCAGCTGCATGATGTGCCGGCCCAGCGACGGGCGCTACCTGGGCAACATCAGCTTCAAGGGCGCACCCTGCGAGGGGCGCGTGGAGATCGGCTACCACGTCGCCCCCGGCCAGCAGGGCCAGGGTCTGGCCACCGCCGCCGTGCGACTGATGCTGGAGGAGGCCTGGGCCTCGGGCGTGCAGGTGGTGCGGGCGGAGGTCCTGCCGGAGAACCTGCCTTCCCAGCGCGTGCTGGCCAAGGCGGGCTTCCGCCTGGTCGGCCACCGTGCCGACGAGCGCCAGGACTGGGTGGGGGTCTGGGAAGTGCAGCGTCCGGACTGAGCGCCGGACTGGGCGCCGGCCCTGCCGCGGCTCAGCGGATCAGCACCAGCGAGCTGCCGCGGTGCGACTCTTCCTGGTAGCGCAGCTTGAAGCCGCCCAGGTCCAGCTCGCCCAGGCCGGCCAGGGCGTGCTGCAGGCTGTCGCGGTTGATGGGGCCCCGGATGCGGCGCAGCCCCTCGGTGAGGACGCGGGCGGCCACGTAGCCCTCCAGGCTCAGGGAGTCGAACTGGCGGTCGCCCCGGGCCAGCATGGCCTTCTGGTAGGCCGCCACCACCGGCAGGCTGGTGTCGTGCGCATCCGGCACCACCTGGGAGACGCGGATCTGGCGCATGTCGCCCATCAGGGATTCCTTCAGCGGCTCCAGGCCCACGAAGGACAGCACGTAGAAGCGGCCCTTGTAGCCGCGGCTGCGTGCCTGGCGGATGAAGGCGGCGCAGGTCTCGTAGGTGCTGATCATGAACACCGCCTCGGCGGGCTCGCGGGTGATCAGGGCGTCCAGGGCCTCGTCCACCTGGGTCGAGTTGCGCCGGACCGTGGCCGAGGCCTGCAGTTGCAGCTTCAGGGGCAGCGCGGCTTCGCGCATGGCCTCCAGGCCGGCGCGGCCGAAGAGGTCGGCCTGCAGCAGCACGTTGAAGCGCTGCACGCCGTCCTGTCTCATCGCATGAGCCAGGGCGACGGATTCGTCCATGTAGCTGGCGCGCACGCTGAAGATCCGGCCCGGGCCAGGCTCGTAAAGCATGCTGGCGCCCGTGTAGGCGCCGAGGAAGCTGATGCCGTGGCGCTTCAGGTAGGGCAGGGCCACGCGGCTGGTGGGCGTGCCCACGTAGCCGAACAGCAGCAGCACGCGCGGGTCCTCGACGAACTGGCGGGTGTTGATTTCGGCGCGGTCGGGTTCATAGCCGTCATCGCGCAGGTCCAGCACCACCTTGCGGCCCTGCACGCCCCCCTGCTGGTTGAGCATGTCCAGCTGCGCCCGGATGCCCGCGTGGTAGCGCAGCCCCAGCTGGGCGGCCGGGCCGCTGAGCGCCGCCGAGCTGCCGATGCGCAGTTCCTCCTCGGCCGAGGCGCCGGCGTGGCGCCCGAACCCCAGGCCCAGGCCCAGGCCGAGCAGGGCGGCCAGGCTCAGGCGTCGCGAAGGCACGGTGGCATCAGGCATGACGGCCGCATTGTGCGCCTGCGGCTCCGCGCCGGCCTTGAGCTGGGCCGAGGCCCGCCCATCTGCGTGCGCAAAGCGGTGCTTTGCCACGGCCGCGCTGGCGCCGCCCGGGTGCCGCTCCGGCCGGACAGCCCTTGGCGCAGGGGGTGTCTTCCCGTGCCGGGCCCTGCGGGACCGGGATAATGCGGGACCGGAGCCGGCGCCCGTTGCGCCGGCCCTGTGAACCGTGTGCCGAGGGCCAGTGAGGGAGAACGATCGATGAGCAGAACTTGGACAGCCACCCCTCTGGCCAGTCTGGCCGGAGCCTGCTTGCTGGCCGGCTGTGCGATCTCCGTGCCGGGCCGTGAGCCGGCCAAGGTCTCGGTCTACCAGAACGAGCGCTTCCAGGCCGAGGAGACCTTCTCCCGCCTCTTCGACGCCTCCATGGAGGACACCTGCGAGGCCGCGCGGCGTGCGCTGCTGAGCCAGGGCTACCTGATCAACCCCGGCAAGGCGGGCGCGGTGAGCGGCACCAAGCGCTTCCAGCCCGAGGGGGAGGTGCACGTGGAGATCAACTTCAACGTGGTCTGCGTGCCCGACGGGCGCAATGCCCAGCTGGCCACGGCCTTCGTCTCGGCGCAGCAGGACCGCTACGCCATCAAGAAGAGCGCCAACTCCACCAGCATCGGGGTCAGCGCGATCGGATCGATCTCGGTGCCGCTGGCGGCGTCGCAGGACTCCATGGTGAAGGTGGCTTCCGAGACCATCCCCGCCGGTGAGTTCTACGACCGCTTCTTCGCGCTCATGCACCGCATGCTCAGCGAGCAGACGGGCGAGGGCTCCGGCGCGGCCAGCGCCGCCGTGATGCGCCAGCGCTGAAGAGGCCGTGATGAGCGGCAGCCGCCTGGTCTATTCCACCGAGCTGGGGCGCACTTGCCCGCAGTGCCGCGCGGCGCTGGCGGCCTGCCGCTGCGGCAAGCCCGCCACCCGCCCCTCGGGCGATGGCATCGCGCGCGTCTGGCGTGAGAGCAAGGGCCGGGGCGGCAAGACCGTCACCCTGGTCAAGGGCCTGCCCCTGGACGACGCCGCGCTGCAGGCCCTGGGCAAGCAGCTGCGCAGCGCCTGCGGCAGCGGCGGCACGTGCAAGGACGGCGTCCTGGAGATCCAGGGCGACCATGCCGAGCGCGTCACCGCCTGGTTGATCGCCCAGGGCCATCCGGCCAAGCGGGCCGGCGGCTGAGGCCGGGGCGCGGGCTCAGGGCTTCACGAAGCGCAGGGTCATGCGGTCGCTCTCGCCGATGGCGGTGTAGCGCTCGCGGTCCTTGTCCTTGTTGGTGAGCGTGGGCGGCAGGGCCCAGACGCCGTTCTCGTGGTCCGCCGTGTCCTTGGGATTGGCATTGACTTCGCTGCGCGCGGCCAGCTTGAAGCCCACGGATTCGGCGATGCGGATCACGTAGCTCTCGTGCACATAGCCGCTGCTGGCCTTCTCGTCCTGGGCCTGGGCGGCCGGGCGGCGGTGCTCGACCACGCCGAAGGTCCCGCCCTTCTTGAGGGCCTCGAAGGCGCTGCGGAAGACCGCGGTGACGGCGGGCTCGCCGCCGGCCTCGATCCAGTTGTGCACATTGCGGAAGGTCAGCACCAGATCGGCCGAGCCGGGCGCGGCGTACTGCAGGCGGCCGGGCACCTCGAACACATTCATCTGCACCTTGCCGTAGACCGCCGGCGCGGCGGCCAGCTTCTCCTTCAGGCGCTGGCCGCTGCGCTGGCGGTAGGCGTTGCTGGACTGCGGGTCGTCGGCGCCCAGGATCAGCTGGCCTTTGCCATGCAGGTAGGGCGCGAGGATCTCGGTGTACCAGCCGCCGCCGGGGCTCAGCTCGACCACCGTCATTTCGGGCCGGATGCCGAAGAAGCGCAGGGTCTCGTAGGGATGACGGGCACCGTCGCGGGCGGTGAAGGCGGGCGTGCGCTGCGAGCCGGCGATGGCGGCCTGCAGCGCGGTGTCGGGGCTGTCTGCGGCAGGGCTGCCGGCCCAGGCCGTGGTCATCATGGACAGGCAGGCGAGGGCGGCAAAGCCGCGGCGAGTCAGGCTCATGGAGTCCTCCGATCGGACGAAGTCTTGGGGCCGGCGCAGTATGCAAGCCGGGGGGCGGGGGTGACGGAAGGCACCCCGGGCCATCCGCAGCAGCGCCCCTGGGCAGGGCTGGCTACAGTGCCAGGCCTTGCCTGTCTCCCTCCCCCCGTCGACCATGCGCCTGTCCCGCCTGCCCCTGCCCACCGTGCGCCACGCCCTGCTCCTGCCGCTGCTGGCCCTGGCTGGCCTGGCGGGCGCCGCGCCCCCGCTCGGCACCGAGGCCGAGCGCAGCAGCTACCTGCGCACCGGCCGCTACGAGGAAGTGGGCCGTCTGTGCCAGGCCTTCCAGCAGCACTTTCCCCGCGCGGTGCGCTGCACGCGCTTCGGCAGCACGCCGGAAGGGCGGCCCATGTGGGCGCTGGTCGTCAGCCAGAAGGGGGTGTTCAGCCCGGCCGAGGCGCGCCGGCGCGGCCTGCCGGTGACGCTGATCCAGGGCGGCATCCACGCGGGCGAGATCGACGGCAAGGACGCTGGCTTTCTTGCCCTGCGCCAGGTGCTCGAAGGGCAGGCGGCGCCGGGCGCATTGAAGCGCCAGGTGCTGGTCTTCGTGCCCGTTTTCAATGTCGACGGCCACGAGCGTTTCGGCGCCTGGAACCGCCCCAACCAGCGCGGGCCCGAGGCCATGGGCTGGCGGACCACGGCCGAGAACTACAACCTCAACCGCGACTACGCCAAGGCCGATGCGCCCGAGATGCAGGCCATGCTGCGCCTGGTCCAGGCCTGGGACCCGCTGGCCACCATCGACCTGCACGTCACCGACGGCGCGCAGTTCGAGCACGACGTCTCCATCCAGGTCGAGCCGGTGCATGCGGGCGACGAGGCCCTGCGCGCCAGCGGGCAGCGCCTGCGCGACGGCGTCATCGAGGCGCTGGCGGCGCAGGGCTCGCTGCCGCAGCCCTTCTACATGTCCTTCGAGAAGATGGACGACCCTGCCTCCGGCTTTGCCGATGGCGTGCCGCCGCCGCGCTTCTCCACCGGCTACTTCTGGCTGCGCAACCGCTTCGGCATGCTGGTGGAGACGCACTCGTGGAAGGACTACCCGACCCGCGTGCGCATCACCCGCAACACTGTGGTCGCCACGCTGGCGCTGATGGCCCGCCACGGCGCCGACTGGCTGGCGCAGGCCCGGGCGGCGGATGCGCGCGCGATGCGCCTGGCCGGCCGCGAGCAGCCCCTGGCCTTCGAGACCAGCCCGAAGCAACGCATGATCGACTTCCGCGGCTATGCCTACACCCGCACGCCCTCGGACATCTCCGGCGCCCTGATGACCCGCTACGACGAGCACCGCCCCGAGATCTGGCACGTGCCCCTGCGCGACGAGATCGTCCCCGCCCTGAGCCTGCCGGTGCCCGGCGCCGGCTATCTGGTGCCCGCGGCGCATGCCGAGGCCGTGGCGGCCAGGCTGCGCCTGCACGGCCTGCGCTTCGAGCGCCTGGCCGCGGCGCGCCCGGCGCTGCCGGTGCAGGTCTTCAGGGCCGAGCAGGCGCGCTTCGGAGCGCAGTCGGTGGAAGGCCACCAGCGCCTGGAGGTGAAGGGCCAGTGGCGCCCCGAGCCGCGCGACCTGCCCGCCGGCAGCCTGTTCGTGCCCGCGGCCCAGCCCGGCGTGCGCCTGCTGATGGCCCTGCTGGAACCGCAGGCGCCAGACTCCCTGCTGGCCTGGGGCTTCTTCAACAACGCCTTCGAGACCAAGGAGTACATGGAGGATTACGTGGCCGAGGACGTGGCCCGGGCCCAGCTGGCGGCCGATCCGCAGCTGGCCGCCGAGTTCCAGCGCCGCCTGGCCGAAGACGCCGCCTTCGCCGCCGACCCGCATGCCCGCCTCGCCTTCTTCGCGCGCCGGCATACGTCCTGGGATGAACGTTACCGGCTGTATCCGGTGATGCGCCTGGACCAGCCGCTGCGCTGAGTCTCCGGACACCGTTTCGTCGCGCCCAGGGGCACCGGGCGCGCACAAAGTCGCAGGAAGCCGCGCGACCTGCGTGGCAGCGCTTTTCAGCGGCGCCGCCAGCGCCTACTGTTGCGCCTACGGGATTCCCCCGTGATCGGCAAACCGCGCGAAAGCGCGGGACGCAAAGCCTCCGGCCTACAGCCGACGCCCTTCAGGCGCCGGCCACGGTAGCGGGGTTGCCAGCTGCCCCGCCGCCCCGGCAGGGAACTGGCCTCGATGGATGCACTCCGAGGCGAAACCACATGAACTCACCCCTGTTCTCCGCCCTGGTCCTGGCCCTGCTGGCCGGCACCGGTTCTTCCCAGGCCGCCTTCCAGGCTGCCCAGGTCGGCCCTGATGGCCTCATCGTCCAGGCTGCCCAGACGGACCGCCTGATCGTCAAGTACAAGTCCGGCAAGGGCGCCTTCCCCACCGAGAACGCCCGCCTGGCCGCCCAGGTCGCAAGCAACCGCCATGGCGTGCAGCTGACCCCCCTGCGCCAGATGGCCAGCGGCGCCCAGGTGTTCAAGCTCAGCCGTCGCCTGGGCAAGGGCGACATCGAGGCCCTGGCCGCCAGCTTCCGCAGCGGTGACGCCAATATCGAGTACGTCGAGCCCGACCGCCTGCTGCAGCCGCAGCTGACGCCCACCGACCCGATGTACGCCCAGCAGTGGAGCCTGTTCGACGCCGTGGGCGGCATCCGCGCCCCCGACGCCTGGAACAAGTCCAGCGGCGATGGCGTGACCGTGGCCGTGATCGACACCGGCGTACGACCCCATGCCGACTTCGCGCCGCGCCTGCTGCCCGGCTACGACTTCATCCTGAACACCACCGTGGCCGGTGACGGCGGCGGGCGCGACGCCGATGCCAGCGACCCCGGCGACTTCGTCGCGGCAGGCGCCTGCGGCTCCGGCAGTGCCGCGCGCAACAGCTCCTGGCACGGCACGCATGTCAGCGGCATCGTCGGCGCCACGGGCAGCAATGGCATCGGCGTGAGCGGCGTGGCCTTCAAGGCCCGGCTGCTGCCGGTGCGCGCCCTGGGCAAGTGCGGCGGCTATACCTCGGACATCGCCGATGCCATGGTCTGGGCCGCCGGTGGCAGCGTCAGCGGCGTGCCGGTCAATGCCAATCCGGCGAAGGTGATCAACCTCTCGCTGGGCGGCGCCGGCAGCTGCGACATCACCACGCAGAACGCCATCAACACCGCCCGGGCCAAGGGCGCCGTGGTCGTGGTGGCCGCGGGCAACAGCGGCCAGGACGCGGCGAACTTCTCGCCGGCCAGCTGCAGCGGCGTGATCACCGTGGCGGCCACCGGCAAGACCGGTGCGCGGGCGTCCTACTCCAACTTCGGCAGCAAGGTGACGCTGGCCGCGCCGGGCGGCGACAGCAACGGCGCCATCCTGTCCACCTACAACACGGGCGCCACCACGCCGGGCAGCGACAGCTATGCCGGCATGATGGGCACCTCCATGGCCACGCCGGTGGTCAGCGGGGTCGTGGCCCTGATGCTCCAGGCCAACAGAAACCTCACGCCCGACCAAGTGGCCAGCCTGCTCAAGAGCAGCGCCCGCGCCTTCCCGGCGGCCTGCATGGGCTGTGGCGCCGGCCTCGTTGACGCGAACGCGGCCGTGAACGCGGCCCTGGCGCAGGCTTCGGGTGCCGCCCCCGCCCCCGCACCCACGCCGGCCCCCGCACCCGCCCCGGCTCCGAGCCCCGAGCCGACGCCTGCTCCTGCGCCGGCGCCCGTCTCCATCAAGGAAGCCGAGCCCAATGACAGCCTGGGCGCCGCCCAGGTGATCAGCGCCAGCCGCGCGGCCATCAGCGGCAGCATCGCCAGCAACACCGACAACGACTACTACCGCTACAGCGTCCCCGCCGGCAAGACCCTCAAGGTCACGCTGAGCGCCGGCAGCGCCTCGGGCTTCGGCCTCGGGGCCTACACGGCCGGCGGCACGCAGCTGCTGCTGAGCACCGGCGTGCCGGGCGTCACCCAGATGCTGCAGATCACCAACTCGGGCAGCAAGGACGTGAACGTCTACCTGCGCGTGCTGCGCAGCACCGGTGCGACCGGCGGCTATGCCCTCAGCCTGAGTCTCTAGTCACGCGGCCGGCCTGCGGGCCGGTCCTCGCTTTCTCTCGTCCTTGCTCCTCGCTTCGAGCGCGCGCTGCGTCAGCAGAGCGCGCTCTTTTTCATTGAGGCTCAGCGCCGCAGCCCGCTCGAAGGCCTCGGCCGCCTCCTCGCCGCGCCGCTGCTGCTGCAGCAGGTCGCCGCGCACGCTGTGCCACCAGGGGTAGCGCTGCATGGCGGCCTGCGCGCCCAGGGCGTCGACCAGGACCAGGGCTTCCGCCGCGCTGCCCTCGGGCGCCCGGCTCAGCGCCACCGCGCGGTTCAGCGCGACCACGGGCGAGGGCCAGCCCTCCAGCAGCCGGGTGTAGAGGGCCAGGATCAGGGACCAGTCCGTGTCCTCGGCCCGCGTGGCGCGGGCATGGCAGGCCGCGATGCCCGCCTGCAGCAGGTAGTAGCCCGGCGCCTGGCCCAGGGCCGCGCAGGCCGCCTCGCCCGCGGCCAGCGCGGCCAGGCCGCGGCGGATCAGCAGGCTGTCCCAGCGGCGGCGGTCCTGGTCCATCAGCAGCACGGGCGCGCCTTGCGCGTCCAGCCGCGCCGCCTGGCGCGAGGCCTGGATCTCGAGCAGGCTCATCAGACCCAGCACTTCCGGCTCCTGCGGCATCAGCGCAGCCAGCAGGCGGGCCAGGCGCTGGGCCTCGCCCATCAGGTCGCTGCGCAGCCAGTCGCTGCCGGAGCTGGCGGCATAGCCCTCGTTGAAGATCAGGTAGACCACCTCCAGCACCGCGCCCAGGCGCTGCAGGCGCTCGGCGGGGCCGGGCAGCTCGAAGGGCACCTGGGCCTCGCTGAGCGTGCGCTTGGCGCGGCTGATGCGCTGGGCCACCGTGGGCTCGGGGCACAGGTAGGCGCGGGCGATCTCGGCCGTGCTGAGGCCGCCCAGCAGACGCAGCGTCAGGGCGGCGCGCGCCTCGGGCGAGAGCAGGGGGTGGCAGGCGGTGAAGATCAGGCGCAGGAGGTCGTCGCCGATGTCATCGGCGCGGCGGGCGTCCAGGGTCTCGCTGAGGTCGGGCACCACATGCTCCTGGCGTGCCTCGATGTCCTGGGCCAGGGCCTCGTGGTGGCGTTCCTGCATGCGGCGCTGGCGCAGGCGGTCCAGGGCGCGGTGCTTGGCCGTGGTCATCAGCCAGGCACCGGGCTTGTCCGGCACGCCCTCGCGCGGCCAGTGTTCCAGGGCGGCCAGCAGGGCCTCCTGGGCGATCTCCTCGGCTTCATCGAGGTCGCGCAGCAGGCGGCGCAGCGCCCCGATCACGGCCGGCGACTCCAGCCGCCAGATGGCCGCGATGCGCGAGGTCAGCGCCGCCGCCTCGCTCACGTCGCGGTGCCCTGCGAAGCGTTCACCTGGCTGGCATCCACCATGTGCACCAGCTCCCAGAGGTGGCCGTCGAGGTCCTCGAAGCTGTGGCCGTACATGAAGCCGTGGTCCTGCGGCGGGCGCGGCGCACGGCCGCCCGCGGCGATGGCGCGGGCCACCAGCTGGTCGACCTCCTCGCGGCTGTCGCAGGAGAGGCAGACCAGCACCTCGGTGCTCTCGCGGGCATCGGCGATGCGCTTGTCGATGAAGCCCTGGAAGAAGGGATGGATCAGCAGCATGGCGTAGAGGTTTTCGCCCAGCACCAGGCAGGCACCCTGCTCGTTGCTGAACTGCGGATTGAAGCTGTAGCCCAGGGCCTCGAAGAAGGCGCGGGAGCGCGCCATGTCGGCGATGGGCAGGTTGACGAAGATCTGGCGATGCATGGGGTTCTCCTGGGGGTCAGGTCTTGCTCTCTGGTGTCACCAGCGGCTGGACCAGGTGGATGAGGTTGCCGCAGCCGTCCTCGAACAGGGCGCCGATGATCGGGCCCATGGGACGCGGCGGCTCGCGGAAGCGCACGCCGCGCTCGCGCAGGCGTTCGTACTCGGCCGCGATGTCGGCGGTGGTGAAGGCGGCCGCGGGCATGCCGGCTTCATAGAGGGCACGCTGGTAGACCCGCGCCGGCTCGAAGCCCAGGGGCTGCAGCACCAGCTCCACGCCGGCCAGGCCCTCGGGCGAGCGCACGGTGAGGAAGCGGTAGGGTCCCATGGGGATGTCGGCGCAGGGCTCGAAGCCCAGCTGCTGCGTGTAGAAGCGCAGGGCCTCGTCCTGGTCCTGCACCAGCAGGGGGCTGAACTTGATCTGCATGCGGGGGCCTCTCAGTGTTGTTCCGCGATCTGCTGCAGGTTCTTCAGGCCCTGCTCGAAATCCGTGCCGACCATGCGGTCCATGTTGAAGATCAGGCCCATCAGCTTGCTGAGGTAGGGGCTGGGGCCTTCCATGGCCCAGCTCAGCTCGCAGCTGCCGTCGGCCTGCGGCTGGATCTGGAAGAGGGCCTGGTTGTGGGCCTCGAAGGGCTTGATGAAGTCCAGGCGCAGGCGCACCTCGCGCCCGGGCTGCAGGCCGGTGATCTCCATGCTGCCCTGGCCCAGCTCCTTGCCCTGCCAGCCGTAGCGGGCGCCGATGCCGGCGGCCGGCCCGCTGTACTCGCCCTGGGCGCCCGGCTCCTTGCGCAGCCAGGGGTTCCAGCGGTTGAACTGGTGCAGGTCCTGGATCAGGCCGTAGACCGTATCGGGCGGGGCCTGGATGCGCAGGCGGCGCTCGACGCGGAAGTGGTCGGGCCGGAAGGCCGCCGCCACGAGCACGCCGGCCAGCAGCAGGACGATGAGTCCGATCATCTTGATCATGCCTGGCCTCCCTGGCGCTCCGCTTCCAGGGCCTTGAAGCGCTGGATGCCTTCCAGCTCGGCGAAGTCGTCCAGGTCATACAGCGGCCGGACCTCGATGCAGCCTGCCTGCCCCTCGCCGAAGGGCGCCGGGAAGCGGCGCGCCCATTCCAGGGCTTCGTCGCGGCTGCGCACCTGGATGAGGGTGTAGCCGGCGATCAGCTCCTTGGACTCGGTGAAGGGGCCGTCCAGCAGGCGGCTGCCCTCGGGGCCGTGCTCGATGCGCCAGCCGGCGCTGCTGGGCTTGAGGCCCGCGGCGTCCAGCAGCACGCCGGCGCGGGAGAGCGCCTCGTGATAGGCCGCCATGTCCAGCATCACCTGGGGGTCCGGCGTGCCGCCGGTCTCGCTCTGCGCGGTGGCGCGCACCATGATCATGAATCGCATGTCCGTCTCCTGTGGCGGGCCGCCCCATGCGGCCTCATGCCTGTACGACGAAGGCGGTCCACGCATTTCGACAGCGGGCCAGCAATTTTTTTGGCGCAACCGTCAGAGGGCGTCCTCGAAGCAGGGGCCCACGCCGCGCACCTCGATCGTTGCCCACTCCGCCGCCGGGCAGCGCGCGGCGATCTCCAGCGCGGCCTCACGCGTGGGCACGTCCAGCAGGAAGAAGCCGCCGACCAGTTCCTTGCTCTCGGCAAAGGGGCCGTCGGTGATGCTCAGGCTGCCGTCGCGCTTCTGCACGCGGCTGCTGCGGCCCGACAGCGACTGGCTGGCCAGCAGCTGGCCGCGGGACTGCAGCTCGGCACCGAACTGCAGCATGCGCTCGTAGACCTGCTCGCCGGCATCCCGGCCGCGATCGGCCCGCTGGCCGTGGGGTTCGAGGATCAGCAGCATGTAGCTCATGGGCGCGTACTCTGGATGAAAGAAGGATGGCGCATTGTGCGTCCTGCGCCACGCCATCGGCCGCCCCGGGGATCCACCCCTGGCGCAGGCATGGACTTGGTCGAGAATCGCCCCTCAAGGAAACGCCGGACCGCCCAAGTTTCCCTGGCCCCCTCGGGGGACCTGGCACGCCGTGGCAGGTTGGGGGGCGGTCAGCAGTCAAAGCAGTCAAGGAAGTCTCGCCATGCCGTACGCACCGTCCCGTCATCCGAATGCCCTGTCCACCGTGGCAACCGCCTTCGCGGCCCTCGCCCTGGCCGTCGGCCCCCAGCAGGCCGCCCACGCCTGGGGTGCCACGGGCCACTCGGCCGTCGGTGACATCGCCGCCCAGCTGATCAAGGGCACGCGGGCCGAGCGCGAAGTCAACCGCATCCTCGGCGGGGTGAGCCTGCACGACATCGCCGTCTGGCCCGATTGCGTCAAGGGCATCGACCCGGCCAAGGACTTCCGCTACACCGTCACCGGCCGCTACCCCGAGTGCGCCCCCTTCGAGAACAAGCCCGAGGAAGAGGCCCTCATGCGCGACTACGTCAAGCGCAACAACGAGGGCTGCGGACCCAGGCCCGGCGAGGAGAGCTGCCACAAGCAGTACCACTACACCAACCCCGCCCTGGAGCGCGGCCGCTACAGGCCGGGCTCGGTGGGCACCAGCGACCACGACATCGTCTATGCCCTCGAGGCCGCCCGCCAGCGCCTGGCCGGTGGCACCGTGCCGGGCCCCTTCGCCCTGCAGACCGAGCGCGAGGCCCTGGCCCTGCTGGTCCATGACCTGGGCGACGTTCACCAGCCCCTGCACGTGGGCTCGGTCTACCTCGACGAGAAAGGGCAGCGGCGCGACCCCGACGTCCAGGGCGACGACCCGCAGGCCCGCACCGTGGGAGGCAACGCCCTGGCCGTGATGGGCCCCACCGGCCCGGGCGGCAATCTGCACGCCTACTGGGACAACGCCCCGGGCAAGCTGAGCCCCGAGCAGCTGGCGGCCCTGCCGGCCGCCGCCCGCCAGGTGCCGGCCATGGCCGCCGATCCCGCCCAGTGGCCCGCCTTGTGGGCCAGCGAGACCATGGTCGAGGCCGAGACCGCGTACGCCGGCCTGCAGTTCGGCGAGCGCCAGTCCAGCCTGCGCGGCTCGCGCTGGGTCGTGACCCTGCCCGCCGACTACGAGGCGCGCAGCCAGGCCCTGGTCCGCCAGCAGCTGGCGCGCGCCGGCGCCCGCCTGGCCCAGCTGCTGCAGACGATCTGGCCGGACGCCGCCAAGCCCTGACGCAAGGGCCCCGGTCGTGAAGCCTGCACGCCCCCCGCCCGCGGGGGAGGGTGGGGAGGCCCTTTCAAGGGGGCGTGGTCATGACCGATGATCGGGCCATGATTCCCGCCCCTCTTCGATCGGACGAGGACCGGGCCCTGGCCGCCCTGCGCGCCCTGCAGGTGCTGGACAGCCCGCCCGAGCCGGAGTTCGACGCCCTGGTCCGCACGGCCGCCCTGGTCTGCGGCGTGCCGGTGTCGGCGATCAGCCTGATCGATGCGCAGCGCCAGTGGTTCAAGGCCCAGGTCGGCCTGAAGGGCCTGGACGAGGCCCCGCGCGAGACGGCCTTCTGTGCCCATGCCGTGCTGGGCGAGACCGTGTTCGAGGTGCCCGACGCCCGGCTGGACCCGCGCTTCGCCGACAGCCCGCTGGTGCTGGCCTCGCCCCACATCCGCTTCTATGCCGGTGCGCCGCTGAGGCTCAGCGGCGGCGAGCACGTGGGTGCGCTGTGCGTGATCGACCGCGAGCCCCGCCAGCTCGACGATCAGCAGCGCGAGGTCCTGCAGCAGCTTGCCCTGGCTGCCAGCCAGATGCTGGAGGGGCGTCGCGCCCTGCGCATCGAGCGCCACGCCATGGCCGAGGCCTCGCGGGCGGCCGCCCTGCTGCAGCACAGCGCCGACGCCATCCTCAGCATCGACACGCAAGGCCTCATCCGCCGGGCCAATGCCGCGGCCGAGCGGCTCTTCGGCGCGGCGCCGCTGCAGCTGCGGGGTCGCTCGCACGACTCCCTGGTGCCGGAGTCCTTCCGGGCCCGCGAGCAGAACAACCGCCAGGCCCTGGCCGCCGGCGAGGCCCTGAGCCACGAGAGCGAGCGGCTGCGCCTGGACGGGCAGCGCCTGCTGGTCTCCGTGACCCTGGTGGCCGAGCACGACCTCGACGGCGGCGAGATCGGGGTCACCGAGTTCATCCGCGACATCACGGCCCGCGAGGAGGCGGCCCAGGCCCTGGCCCTCAGCGCCGAGCGCTTCCGCAGCCTCAGCGACTGCGTGCCCGTGGGCGTCTTCCAGGTGGACCGCGGCGGGCAGTCGGGCTACACCAACGAGCAGTGGCGCCAGATCTACCAGATCGCACCAGCCCAGGTGAGCCACGAGACCTGGCTGTCGCGCATCCACCCCGAGGACCGCGAGCGCGTGCGCCAGGCCTCGCAGCGCAGCCAGGGGGGCAAGGAACCATTTGACGAGACCTACCGCGTGGTCTGGCCCGGTGGCGAGGTCCGCCATGTGCGCAGCCGGGCCCAGGAGCTGCAGAGCCTGCGCGGCGAGCCCCTCGGCTTCGTGGGCATGGTGGAGGACATCACCGAGCGGCGCGTCTTCGAGGCCCAGCTGGTGCAGGCCCGCGACCAGGCGCGCGCCGCTGCCCAGGAGGCGCTGGAGAACGCCCGCCTGCTGCGCAACATCACCGATGCCGTGCCCGGCCTGGTGGCCTACTGGCGACGCGACCTCAGCTGCCGCTTCGCCAGCCGCTCCTTCGAGGAGTGGTACGGCCGAAGCCGCGAGGACATGCTGCGGCTGAGCGTGCCTGACGTCCTGGGACCCGAGGCCTACGAGCGCACGCGCCCCTACCTCGAGGGCGTGCTCGCCGGGCAGGTGCAGACCTTTGAGCGCAGCATCCGCCGGCCGGACGGGCGCTTGGGCCAGATGCTGGTCCACTACGTGCCGGACACCGACGCCCGCGGCGAGGTGCGCGGCATCTTCGCCGTGGCCAGCGACGTCAGCAGTCTCAAGACCGCGCAGCGTGAGCTGCAGCTGGCGGCCTCGGTCTTCAGCGCCACGGTGGACGCCGTGATGGTGACGGACGCCCAGGGCCTGATCCTGTCGGTCAACCCGGCCTTCACGGCCATCACCGGCTTCGAGCCCGCGGACGTGATGGGGCGCTCCGCCGACGTGCTGGGCCGCGACGACCGGGCGCTGGAGGCCCAGGCCCGGGAGGCCCTGCGCACCCAGGGCCACTGGCAGGGCGAGCTGTGGCGCCGCCGCAAGAGTGGCGAGGCCTTCCTGCAGTGGCTGGACCTGAGCGTCATCCCCGGCGATCCCCTCACCGGGGCCGAGGAGCGCCAGCTGCACGTCTTCAGCGACGGCACCGAACAGCGGCGGCGCGACGAGCGCCTGCAGCACCTGGCCTTCCATGACGCGCTGACCGGCCTGGCCAACCGCAGCCTGCTGATGGAGCGCCTGGGCCGCCTGCTGGGCCAGACGCACCGCGAGCGCCGCGAGCTGGCCCTCATGTACATGGACCTGGACGGCTTCAAGGCCGTCAACGACAGCGTGGGCCACGCCCAGGGTGACGCCCTGCTGCGCCAGGTGGCCGCACGCATGAGCACCCTGGTGCGCGACACCGACACCCTGGCCCGCCTGGGCGGCGACGAGTTCGTGCTGCTGCTGGACCAGGCCGCCGGACCCCAGGAGCTGGAGCTGGTGGCCGGGCGCCTGATCGAGGCCGTCAGCCAGCCCATGGTGCTGGCGGGGCAGAGCGTGGTGGTGGGCGTGTCCGTGGGCATCGCCCGCTTTCCCCAGCATGGTCGCACCGTGGAGGGTCTTATGCGGGCGGCCGACCTGGCCATGTACGCCGCCAAGGCCGCGGGCCGCAACTGCTGGCAGTTCGCCCCCGACGAGACCCCGCTCGCGGCCTCCTGATCGCGCAGGCGCTATGCTGGCCGGCATCCGGAGTTCGCCCTCCTTCGCCTGCCTGATCATCATGTCCAAGCCGCTTTCCCTCCTCGCCGTCCTGACCCTTGCGGGCCTGACAGCCTCGCCTCTGGTGGCTCAGGCGGACAGCAGCTCGGTGTCCTCGATCTCGGCCGGTGCCTCGCAGTCGCTGGGCAGCGTGTCCGACTCCATCCAGGGTTCCAGCAACAGCTCCACCGGCCGCCGGGTGGCGGCGGGCGAGTACCGCGTGGTCGAGATCGCCGCCCTCGAGGACCGCCCCGGCCTGGAGCGCGTCCAGCTGGAAGGCGAGGGTGGCCGCTTCAGCCTGCTGCTGCCGGCCGCCCTGCGCGAGCGCGAGGCCCTGCGCAGCGGGGACCGCATCGCCGTGAGCGCGCCCGCCTATGGCCTGGCCTTTGCCCGCGTGGGCGCCCGGGAGCCCTTCTTCCTGGCCCTGGAAGAGGGCTGGCGCCATGAATTCCAGCGCCGGGCCGTGACGCTGTGAACCCGGCCTGGCGCCGCGGGCTGCCGGCCCTGGCGCTCCTGCTGGGCCTGCTGGCACCGCTGGCGAGCCGGGCGGCCACGGAACTGCTCTGCGCCCGCGAGCGGGAGGCCACGGCAGCCGAGCAGGCACGGGCCCTGCGCTTCAGCGCCGCCCTGCGCGAGCTGATGGAGGCCGGCGGGCAAGACCTGGCCCTCATCGCCCGCGATGGCCTGGACCTGCGCCGCTGGGGCCAGCGCTACTCCCACGCCGGCCTGGCCCTGCGCGACAACCCCGCCGGCCCCTGGGCCGTGCGCCAGCTCTATTTCGACTGCGACAGCGGCCGCCCCCGCCTGTTCGACCAGGGCCTGGCCGCCTTCGTGCGCGGCAGCCAGCGGCCCCAGCAGGGCTTCATGGCTCTGCTGCTGCTTCCGCCCGAGGCCAGCGCCGCCCTGCATGCGCTGGCCCTGGACAACGCCCGCGCCCTGGACCTGCTGCATCCGGCCTACAGTGCCAATGCCTATGTCTACGGCCTGCGCTACCAGAACTGCAACCAGTGGCTGGCCGAGCTGCTGGCCGCGGCCTGGGGCGGCGCCGGCGACCGTGCCCAGGCCCAGGCCCAGGCCTGGCTGCGCGAGCAGGGCTATGCCGGCACGGTGCTGCAGCTGCCCGGCCGGCCCTGGCTGTGGCTGGCGGCCCTCAGCCCCTGGCTTCATCTGGCCGAGCATCCGGATGAAGACCTGGCCGCCGCGCGCCAGCGCATCAGCCTGCCGCAGGGCCTCATGGACTGGCTGCTGCAGCGCTTCCCCGCGGCACGCCGGGTCGACCTCTGCGAGTCGGCCGAGGGGCTGATCCAGCGCGAGGGCGGCTTCGCGCCGCAGGCGGCCTGCGAGCTGCAGCCCGGGGACCGCCTGCTGGCCGCGCCGGGCTAGCTAGCGCGGTCTGCGCAGCAGGCGCAGCTTCCAGCCGGCTTCTTCGTCCGGGGTCATCAGGGCGTCACCGGCCCGGCGCGGGCCGACGCGGCCATTGGCCTCGATGCTCACGACGATGCGGCACAGATGGCTGCGCCCCGAGTGGAATTCACAGCGCACGGCTTCCAGTGACACGATGCGCACCAGGTGCGGGCGCGCCTGTGCTGGCCCCAGCTCCTCGAGGATCTCGGCATTGCTCGCTGCCACGTGGCGCCGGTAGGCCTGCTCGACTTCGGCCAGGCTGGGCACAGGCACCGGGCGGCGCTCCCAGGGCTCGGCGGGGGCCGGCTGCAGCGCGGTCGCCAGCAGCAGGGCGGCGCCGGACTTGAGCCAGCGCAGAGCCCGGCCGGGCCGGCCGGCAAGGGCCGTCCTGCGTTTGCGCCAGGGCAAGGACAGCGCCCCGGCTGAGGCCTTCAATGAGGGTTCCAACAACGACCTCCGGACTCCACCATGAAAGCATTCGAGCTGCTGTTCACCAGCGACGTGGGCCTGATGAGCCTGACCGTGCTGACCATCACCCTGGGCATGGGCGCCTTCTACCTGCGCTACTTCCTCAAGCACATCAAGGACGACGGCGCCGCCGCCGCCCGGCAATCGCGCTGAGGCCTCCGGCCGGCCGTGACAGGCCGGGATGCGCTCAGCGGGTGACGATGTCCCGGTGCATGGGCGCCAGCAGGGCCAGCAGACGGCCCTGCGTGGCGAAGGGCACGCCGGCGGCGTCCAGCGCATCCTGCAGGTCTTCGACCAGGGCATTGAAATGGGCCAGGTTCAGGCCCATGGCCGCGTGCGCGTTCTTCATGGTCTCGCCCTCGTAGCGGCAGGGCCCGCCTGTCACCGCGCACAGCTGGTCCACCAGCTGGGTGCGCAGGAACTTGAGGTTGGTCTCCTTGAAGAAGTCCTTGATGCGGGCGTCCTGCGTGGCGCGCTGCAGCAGGCCGTCGACCACCGCCTCCAGCGCGGGCTTGCCGCCCAGCTGGGTGTAGAGGCTGTCGTCGGCGCGCGCGGGCATGGCCTGCAGGGCGCACAGCAGGGCCAGGGCGAGAGGGGCAAGGGCTTTCATGCGGCAGCAATCCCTGTTGATGGTGGCTCAGTCCCTGAGCTAGTAGGCGATCTGGGCCGAGAGGTAGAGCCCGGTCTGCCGGCGCGGCACAACGCCGGGCACGATGGCGCCCAGGTCCACATAGGCGGCGGTCAGCGAGAACTGCTTGCTCGGCGCCCAGGCGATGAACAGATCCTTCCAGTCCTGCTCGGCCAGGCCCGCGCCCAGGGCCGAAGGGTTGAGCTTGTCCGGCTTGGCGCGGTACTCCACCCCCACGGCCAGCCGCCGGTTGACCAGGTAGGCCATGGACAGCTCGGGCCGCAGGCTGAAGCGGCTGCTGGCCGTGCCGCCGAAGCCCAGCAGGCCGTTCTGGTTGGCCCGGGTGGCGCGCAGCGTCAGGTTCAGCAGGGTGCTCTGGCGCAGCAGCAGTTTGGTGGCGCTGAGGTAGAGCTCGGTGTCATTTGCGCGGGTGCCCAGGCTGGCCAGCGTGGGGGCGAGATCGCCCGCATGGCTGCGCTTGTGCTCCAGGCCCAGGCTCAGCTGGGGCATCCAGCGGTCGCTGTCCAGGATGGCATCGCCGGCGATGCGCCATTTGGCGCCGAAGATGTCCTGCTTCAGGTGCAGGCCCGGCAGGCCCAGGGCGGTGCCGGTGGGGCCGGTGCTGAAGTCCTGGCGGGCGAGGGACAGCTCGAAGCGGTCGTGCAGGCCCAGGGCCGCGCCATAGACTGTCAGGCCGTAGTCCTGGGTGTGGACCCGGGTGGCGAAGGCGGTGGCGCCGACCTCGCCCGGCGCGGCATAGCTGCCGATGAGGGCCCAGGGCGTGAGGCCGCCGCCGGCCGCGCCGTCGATGCTGCTGACGCCGCCCGTGAGGAGCAGCTTGCCCTGCGCCTGCGCCGTTCCCGCGATCAGCAGGGCCAGCAGGGCGGTGGCGGCAAGGGAGGAAGGACGGTGGAAGCGGGCCGGCATGACACTCCTTCGAAGCTGCTGCGCCGGCCCCGGTGGATCACCAGCTGCCGGTATTGGGCATGGACACCCAGGGCTCGGCAGGAGCCAGGGCGGGTCCATTCTGCAGCAACTCGACGGAGATGTTGTCGGGGGATCGCACGAAGGCCATGCGGCCGTCCCGGGGCGGGCGGGAAATCGTCACGCCGTGGTCTGCCAGGCGCTGGCAGGCGGCGTAGATGTCGTCCACGGCAAAGGCCAGGTGGCCGAAGTTGCGGCCGCCGGTGTAGGTCTCGGTCGTGCCGTCGGGGGCGGGCCAGTTGTAGGTCAGCTCCACCTGGGGCTGGAAGGGGCCGTCGGCGTTGCCCGGAGCGGCCAGGTAGACCAGGGTGAAGCGGCCGGTCTCGTGCTCGGTGCGGCGCACCTCGCGCAGGCCCAGGGCGTCGCGGTAGAACTTCAGGGACTGGTCCAGGTCGGTGACGCGGACCATGGTGTGCAGGTAGGACATCATGGCAGTGCGGGCAGGGGGGTGCCGGAGTTCGAGCCGCTATTTTGAAGGGACTCGCCCGGGCCTGCGCAAGCAGTCCCGAACCACCCTTTGAAAACACCGGGTACGGCGGGGTCAGGTGTTGCCGCTGCCGCGGCCCTTGCCTTCCTGCTGACGCCGCCCTCTCGCGGTGCCGGACGCCTGGCTCACAGGCGCCGGGTCCATCGCACTGACAGCGACAGCGTGCGCGGCGCTCCAGGCTCCAGGAAGCGGCCATTCCCGTCGTTGACGATGACGGTGCCGGCATAGGCCCGGTTGAGCACGTTGTCCACCCGGACCTGGGCCTGCCATTCGCTGCCATCGTCCATCGCGAGGGTCCGGCTCCAGCGCAGATGGGTGATGCCAAAGCCGGCGGCGGACACGGGGCGGGCGTCGCTGACTGGGGTGCGGGACTGGCCGCGCCACTCCATGCCCAGCTCGCCCGGCATCCACCGCGGCTGCCAAGCGACGCCCACCCAGGCCGTCCGCGCCTGGGTCCCGACGAGGCGCTGCCCCGAGGCAACCTGGACCTTGGGCAGGCTGGCGCTGGGGCAGGGCGCGCCGGTGCAGGTCTCGAAACCATCCCTGTTGCTGGCGCTCAGGGCGGTCCATGCCCAGCTCAGGCGCCATCCCGGGTGGAGCTGCCACTGTCCGCTGAACTCGGCGCCGTACCTCAGGGTGCGTCCGATGTTCTGGTAGGTCGCCCGCCCGGCCGCGTTGCTGAGCACGCCGATTTCGTCCGTGGTCCGGGTGTGGAACAGCACGGCGTCCCATTCGAGCGCGGCTGTCCTGTACTTGCTGCCCAGCTCGCCCTGGGTGCTGCGCTGGCCCTGCAGTGTCCGGTTGAAGCCGCCGTCCCCCGGTCCGTAGGCCAGCTCGGCCAGCGTCGGGGTTTCGTAGCCCCGGGCCAGGCTGGCGTACAGCTTCCAGTCCGGCCGCAGGGCATAGCCCAGGGCCGCGGTCGGGTTGGTGTAGCTGAAGCGGCGGCGGCCGGAGTCGTCGATGTTGCCGGGCGGTACCACGTAGGCGTCCCGCACCTCGACGTCCAGGTGCCCGGTGCGGGCCCCGAGGGTGGCGCTCCAGGCCGGGCTCCAGTCGTAGCGGGCCTCGAAGAACAGGTCGGCGGTCGCGGCCTGGTTCCGTTCGTCGCGACGCAGGGCGCCCATCGTGCCCAGCACGAGTGCACGGTCGACCCGCGTGAAGTTCTCATAGCCTTTGCGGGCGTCGTCCTGGCGCTCCAGCGCGGTGCCCACCACCAGCTCCGCTGCGCCGGCGCCGAAGCTCGCCTTGGCCTCCAGCCCTTCGTAGTGCCGGTCCACCTGCACGACGCCGCCGCCATGGCGCGGGTTCGCCTGCGTCGCCGCCGGGATGGCCAGGAACTGCAGGATGCCGCGCGATCCCGCATAGGCGGCCAGCGAGGACTGGCGCAGCGGCCCGCTGTCGTGGAAGTCATGGACCCAGCTCATGCCCAGCTGTCGCTGGTGGACCGACTTGCGCGTGTCGAACTGCAGCGCCTCAGGTGTCGTCGCGTGAGGATCGATCCCGGCGGGCGGGAAGGGCAGGCCCAGCGGATCCTGCGCGTCCTGCTCATGCTGGGACAGCGCGACGTTCAGGCGGTCCTGCTCGCCCTGCCAGCCCAGGCGCAGGTGGGCGAGCTGGCGCGTGGCCGCGCTCTGCGGTCGGAAGCCGGCGACATGCAGCCGGGAGGCGCTGGCCTGCAGGGTCAGTGCACCCGCCGGCGAAGGCAGTGGCGATGCCAGGGCCACCCGGGCCTGGTGGGCGCCCTCGCTGTTGCCGTCGACGTTGAGTTCGAGCCGGCGATCGCGGATCGCCTGCGAAGTCAATGCGATGACGCCGCCCGAGCTGGCCCCGTAGAGCACCGCGTGCGGGCCGCGCACCACCTCCAGCCGCGCGGTACCTGCCAGGTCGAAATGCGCCACCTGCCCCTGCCCATCAGGCATGGTGGCGGGGATGCCGTCCGTGTACAGGCGCAGACCGCGCACGCCGAAGCTGGAGCGCGCGCCGAAGCCTCGGGAGCTGATCTGCTGGTCCTGTGCGTAGTTGCCCCGGTCGGCGACGAGCAGACCAGGCACCCGCGCCATCGCCTCGGCCAGGTTCCACATGGGGCCGGACTGGCGCAGCGCCTGCGCATCGACGACGCTGACGGCGAAGGGGACGTCAAGCTGCTTCTGGTCCGTGCTGAGGCCTTTCACCATCACGGGGGTCTGGACCTCGACATCCGCCGAGGCCGAGGGGACGCACAGCCAGAGCGTGCAGGGAAGGAAGAGACAGGCAGTAGACCTCATGGGGCAAGCAGCGGCATCGAGAGGAGGCGCGTCGTGGGACGCGGGAGCAAAGGGGGGCAGCGCGTGGCGGGTCCTGGGCGGCCCGCTAGGCCAGGGAATGCCAGCGCTCGTGCAGGCCGCGGATGTCCTGCAGCAAGGTCTTGCACCGCTCCCAGCGCAGCGCCGATTCAGGTTCCGCCTCGCCGGGTTCCAGCCCGGTCGACACCGTGAGGCCCAGGCCGATGAGCCGGCCGTCCGTCGTGCCCTCGGCCAGCGCCTTCACCGCTGCATCCGCGAGGCGCGCGTCGCCGGCGCATTCGAGGAACACCGCTCCCGGCAGGCCATGGTCGCCCAGCTGCGCCACCCGGCCTGCCACGCCTTCCAGCGCCTGCAGATCTTGCAGGCCGCTCACCGCGACGTGGCAGTCGGGGTTGCCGCGCGTCTGCACCGTGGCACAGCCGCCGCTCGGGCCCAGGGCGATGAAGTGGTGCGGACGGGACGCCGCGCGCACGGCGTCCACGGCCACCTGGATGGACTGCTCGTGGGTCCTGCAGTTGAAGCCCACCGCCGACGGCAGGCCCGAGGCCAACTCCCGATGCACCTGGCTCTCCGTGACGCTGGCATCCAGGGACGACCACGAGGCGAGGTCATTGAAGTACTGCCAGGACAGAGGGTCGTCCAGGTACAGCGCCAGCGGAAGCCCGGTGTCCAGCGCGTCGATCATCTTGCGGCGCGCCAGATACATCAACTCCTCCGGGTTCCTGCCAGACGCGCAATTGACCAGCCAATTCCGCAGATCAACGCCCAGCATCAGCTCGGCGCTGCCAGCGGCTGCGAGACGCTCCTCTCGCAGCCGCCAGGCGAATTGCATGAAGGCGGACGAGGTGCACACATCGGGCCCTCGGACGACCACGAGCGGGCGCCGCTCGGCGCCCCTCAGGCGCCTGCCCACGGCGGACCGGGACTGCGCCAGCAGCTGACGTGCGGCCTGTCCATCGAGAGGGAACGCGTTCTTAACGTCCAAAGGTGACGGGATTGCTTTCATGCTATCTTGCTCGCTTGTTGTCGCCGCATCGGCGACCTTGCTGTTGTCCAGGCATCCCGGCGCCCGCCCGGCCGGTCCTGCGCTGCAAGTCCGGCGGAGCCTCCGTGTCGGCTCCGGTGCCAGCCAAGAAAACCTCCTGCTCCACAAGCACTCCATGGAAACCACCGAGCGCAGCGCATTGCCGCTGGAAGGCCTTCGCGTCATCGAGTTCACGCACATGGTGATGGGCCCGACCTGCGGGCTCATCCTGGCTGATCTGGGCGCTGAGGTGATCCGCGTCGAGCCTCCGGGCGGCGACAAGACACGCCAGCTGCCCGGTCTGGGCATGGGCTTCTTCCGCAGCTTCAACCGGAACAAGAAGAGCATCGTCCTGGACATCCAGACGGCCGAGGGCCAGGCCACGGCCCGTGATCTCATCGGGCAGTGCGATGTGCTGCTCGAGAACTTCAGGCCGGGCCTCATGGCGCGCTTCGGACTGGATTACGCCTCGCTGTCCGCCTTGCATCCCCGGCTGATCTATGTGTCCCACAAGGGCTTCCTGCCCGGCCCCTATGAGCAGCGCACGGCGCTCGATGAAGTCGTGCAGATGATGGCGGGCCTGTCCTACATGACCGGGCCGCCGGGCCGGCCGCTGCGGGCCGGCACCAGCGTCAACGACATCGCCGGAGGCATGTTCGGCGCCATCGGTGTGCTGGCGGCCCTGCACGAGCGCGAGCGCACCGGCCGCGGCCAGGAGATCCAGAGCGCGCTGTTCGAGAACTGCGTCTTCCTCGTGCAGCAGCACATGCAGCAGTACCTGATGACGGGTGAGCCGCCGCCGCCCATGCCGGCACGTGCGGCGGCCTGGAGCGTGTACGACATCTTCACCGTCGCGGGTGACGAGCAGCTCTTCATCGCCGCGACCAGCGACAAGCAGTTCCAGGCGCTGTGCCGCGTGATCGGCCGTCCTGACCTGGCCGAGGATCCGGCGCTCGCGAGCAATGCCCTGCGCGTGGCGGCGCGGCCGCACATGCTGGCGCAACTGGCCGAGACGCTGGCCACCTTCCGCAGCGATCCGCTCGCCGAGGCGCTGGAGAAGGAGGGCCTGCCGTATGCGCGCATCATGCGCCCGGACCAGCTCTTCGACGATCCGCACCTGATCGCCAACGGCAGCCTGGCGGACATCACCACCGACGAGGGGAGCGCCACCCAGGTGGTGCTGCTCCCGGTGCTGATGGGCGGCCGGCGCCCCGGCGTGCGCTTCCCGCTCGCCAAGGTCGGCGAGCACACGCAGCAGGTGCTCTCCGAGCTGCTGGGGCGCTGAAGGCAAGCGCCCAGCGGGCCGGGCGCTGGGCGCCGGGTGTCGGCAGGGCGGGGTGAGGGCGAGCATGGCGGCGCTCAGAACTTCTTGTCCACGGTGAACTTGACCTCGTAGAACGGGTCTTCCGAATAGCGCTGCGTGCTCCAGTGCTGCATGGCGATGAGCTTCAGGCGAAGCTCCCTGGCCCAGCTCGGCGGCGCGGCATATTCCAGGTAGAGACCCGCCTCGCGGTGCTTGCCCTGCACCGGCTGCCCCTGCTTCCAGTAGAGGGCATGCAGGGCCGCATCGGGACTCCGGAACGGCTGCGCGCCCACCGAGGCATCGGCACCCCAGCCCTGGCCGCGCCACAGCGTGGCCTTGAGGCCCGCCAGGCCGACCCCCGCGCCATCCAGCGAGAAGCTCAGCATCAGCGAGCGCTCGTTGGGGGCGTTGTAGTCGGCACCATAGGCATTGGCCAGGGCGATGCCCCAGGACTCGCTGAGGTAGTCAAAGAACTGGTCGCCTTGGATGTGCTGGAAACCGAGGGTGACGCTGTAGGGGCCGCGGGTGGGCGACAGCGAGAAGCTGTAAGCATTGGTATGGATCCGACCTTGCAGGGCCCGGCCCGTGCTGCGGGTGAAGTAGGCCGCGACATTGCCCTTGAGCTGCAGGACCTGCGGGTCTCCGACCCCGGCCGCGCCCGACGCGAACCACTGCGTCCAGACATCCTGGGCATGGGCGGCGTACAGCGAGCCGCTGCGGCCGTCCTGCGCTTCGTAGGCGACGCCGACGAAGTCCAGCCGCCGCACGGGCGTGTTGCCGTAGGTGGTGGTCAGCGGCGTGCGCGCCGCCATGCCACGTGCATACACGGAGTCCACCGACCCGAGCTCGACCCGCCAGTTCTCGGCCGGGGTGTAGACGCCGGCCAGTCCGCGGAAGGTGGGCGGCAGGCCGCGGTTGTCCTTGCTTTCCAGGTAGGGATTGCTGTAGGTCTGCACGCCGTAGCGGAGGAGGTAGTCGTCCCCCTTGAGCCGCACGCCGTACTCGCCCAGGTAGGCCCAGGCCGGCTGGTCCGAGCGGGTCCAGTCCGTTCTGATGTGCGCCATATTGCCCGCCGTGCTGCTGCTGCCCACGTCGGCCCCCACGAAGAGGCTCGCGTTGAAGCCCAGACCGGCCGGCCCGGGCGTGAGTCCGCTGTCCATCAACACGCGCAGATTGGCTGTCAGCGCATGCCGACGGAGCACGCCCTCGATGTCCTGCACATCGGCGAAGCTGCGGAAGTGGTAGCTCACGCTGCCGCCCTCGAAACCCGGCTTGCCCGGATCTGTCGGCGTCTCGCTGGCCATCGCGAGGGCTGACCAGAGCGCGAGGGCGGGCAGGGTCAGCACCCGACAGGCGAGAGGGGAAGGTGTCCGTGGCCTCACGTCACTGCCCTCCGGGCGCGCTGGCCCCGGTCTGCGCCTTGCGAACCGGCTTCGTGCCGGCCAGGTCATGGGACTGGAGATAGGCGACGACATCGCCCAGCTCGTCGGCCGAGAGCGGCGGGCGGCCGTGCACCGGCAGCGCGGACGGCGCCAGCGCCTGCTGTTCGGCGAGGGCCGAGGTGGCGAACCAGCGCTGCACGACCGGGAAGTCACCGACATCGGCGATCTGGACGACGCCTGGCGAGGTCGACTGCAGCAGGCCGGATGCGCTGCTGCCGTCGCGCAGGGTCAGCCGCACGGCGCGGCTCTTGCCGTCCTTGGCGGGCGCGGGGTTCGTGATGGCCTCGCTCAGCTGCTTCGAGGTCCAGTTCGCTGCGCCCGTGAGGTCCGCCGCCGAGACGCCTCCGCGTCCGAAGTAGGTATGGCAGGCGGCGCAGCGATGGTCGCGTGCGGTGTCGAAGAACAGCCGCTCGCCTCGCCGCTCAGCAGCCTGACGGGTGTCGTCCCGCTGGCGGTCGGCGGGGCGCAGGGCCACGGGCGTGGCCGCGCCCGTGGGCGTGGCGGTCCTTGCGGTGGCCGCCGCGGGCGGCCGTCCGGTGATGAAGCTCACCATCAGCGAGATCTCGGCCGGGCTGAGCTCCTGGGCGAAAGCCCGCATGCGCGTGCCGGGGATGCCCTTGGCGAGGACGTCCGCAATGCGCTCCGGCGTCAGCGAGCGGCCGCGCAGCGCCGGCCCGCCGGCGCCGGTGCCGTTCGTTCCGTGGCAGTGGGAATTGCCGCAGCTGCGATTGAACAGCTCGGCGCCGTCGACGCGAGGGCCGGTCTTGGTATCGACCGCCAGTGCGGCGACCGGCAGGCAGAGCAGGGCGGCCGCGCCCGCCAGCGACCCAGACAGTGAAGTGAGGAGTTGACGCATGGTGGGCTAGCGATGGGTGTTGCCGTCGAGGGCGAAGACGAACAGCGTGGACGCGCCGCGGGGCACCTGGTGCGCCTTCTCCGGCCAGAGCTTGGGCACGAGGTAGGAGGCCTCGACGCCGGCGCCGGAGCCGAGTGCGACGTACTGCCGGCCGTTCACCGAGAAGGTGATGGGCGAGCTCGTGATGGCGCCGCCCGTGGGGAAGGACCACAGCTGCTCGCCGGTCTCCGCATCGAGGGCCCAGGCATTGCCGTATACGTCGCCGCCGAAGAGCAGGTCGCCCCCGGTCGCGAGGAGGGAGGACAGGTTGATGGAGTCCGTCGGGCGGGCCCACTTGCGCTGTCCGGTGCGCGGATCGAAGGCGCCGATGAAGGGCGCATGGCCCTCGGCACGCACGAGCTCGGTGCTGCCCGAGAACCACCAGGCGCCTTCCTTGGCGGGCACTTCGGGGCGCACGGTCACGAGCCCGCAGATCTCGAACGAGGTGTTGTACCAGAGGCCGGTGCGTGGGCTGTAGGCCGAGTGGTTGACGCTGCGCGAGCCGAAGTTGCTGGGGCAGACCAGGGTCGGGTGCTCGGTCGACGGCACCAGCGGTTTGACGGGGCGGCCGCGGGGATCCAGCCCGCCGCTCCAGTTGATGGACTCGGCATGCGACCAGGCATTGAGGAGCCGGCCATCACGCCGGTCCAGCACATAGGTGTAGCCGCTCTTGTTCGGGTGGACCACGGCGGGGATGCGCGCACCGCCGGCCTCGTCGACGAGGTCGATCAGCACCGGCTCGAAGATCGCGCCATAGTCGTACAGGTCATGCGGCACCTCCTGGTAGTGCCAGCGCAGCTGTCCCGTGTCCGCGTCCAGCGCCACCAGCGAGGCGGCGTAGAGGTTGTCGCCCTTGCGATGGCCGCCGTAGTAGTCCGAGGAGGGATTGCCGACGCCCCAGTAGATGAGGTTGAGCTGCGGATCGAAGGAGCCGGTGTACCAGGCCGCTGCGCCGCCGAAGCGCCAGGAGTCGCCGGCCCAGGTCTCGCTGCCAGGTTCGCCGGGTGCGGGAATGGTCCAGAAACGCCAGCGGAGCTTGCCGGTCCGGGCGTCGAAGGCATGGATGTAGCCGCGGTTCTTGTTGTCTCCGCCACTGCTGCCCACGACGACCATGTCCTTGACCAGCAAGGGCGCAGCGGTGATGTTGCAGCCGCACTGCCGCGGATCCACCGACTGCACCGACCAGCGGGGCAGGCCGGTCGCGGCGTCGAGTGCGACGACGTGGTTGTCCAGCGTGCCGATGTAGACCTGGCCGTAGGCGACCGCCAGGCCGCGCACGCCTTCGAAGATGTTGTCGGTGTTGCCGAGCTTGTGCTCGTAGGTCCACTTCAGCTGACCGTTGGTGGCATCGAGCGCGAACACCCGGTTGCGCGGCGCATGCAGGTACATGACACCGTCGACGACTACCGGGGCCGAGGTCAGGCCCGAGGTGGAGCCTGTCGCGAAGGCCCAGGCCGGCGCCAGCCGCGCAACATTGCCGCGGTTCACCTGGTCCAGCGGGCTGTAGCTCCACGCCGCCTGGCTGCCGTAGTAGCTCAGCCAGTTCTGTGGCTCGGCGGCGGCCTGGGCCAGGCGCTGGCCATCGAGGCCCGCCACGCCAGCTGGCTCGGCCGCGCCGGCGGTCCACGCCGAGGCCGCGAGGGCCAGCAGGGCCAGCCAGTTCTTGGCCGCCGAGTGCACGGCCTGTCTCTGCCCTCGGCTCATCCGGCCACCCCGTTCGCGGTGGCCTGGTAATAGCCGATGAGGCCGCCATGCTTGAAGATGGCGTCGATCGGGTGGGGGAAGCGCGGAATCTCGAAGCGGGCGCCGGACCTGCCGACGAGGCAGGACCCCTGCTCGAAGTCGATGTGCAGTTCGTCGCCGGCCAGCACCTCGTCGACGAGCTCGGGGCACTCGAACAGCGGCAGGCCGATGTTGATCGAGTTGCGGAAATAGATGCGTGCAAAGCTGCGGCCGATCACGCACTGGATGCCGGCCCCGAGGATGGCCAGCGGGGCGTGCTCGCGCGAGGACCCGCAGCCGAAGTTGCGGCCCACCACCAGGATGCTGGCGTTGGCGGCCTTCTGGTGGAAGTCCGGGTCCAGGTTGGCAAAGCAATGCTTGCCCAGCTCGGCGGCATCGGTGCTGCCGCAGTAACGCGAGGGGATGATGACGTCGGTGTTGATGTCGTCACCGTAGATCAGGGCTCGTCCGGAAATCTTCATGATGTCTTGATTGCTGAGTCGAAATGGAGGTGGGGTGAGGCGGGTGGCTCAGGCGCTGAGCTGGCGGCGCACGGCCGCGCCGAACGCCGCCGTGCTGGCCTGCCCGCCCGCGTCGCGGGTCCGCAGGCCTGAAGCCACGGTGGCGGTGACGGCCTGGACCATCCGGTCGTGCGCCGTCTTGAGGCCGTGGTCGCGCAGCAGCAGCGCGACGCTCAGCAGCGCGCCGGCCGGGTTGGCGAGGCCCTGGCCGGCGATGTCCGGCGCGCTGCCGTGCACGGGCTCGTACAGCCCCAGGAAATGGGGGTGATCGGGATTGCGGTTGGCGGAGGGACTGAAGCCGATTCCGCCGGCCATCTGCGCGGCCAGGTCCGAGAGGATGTCGCCGAAGAGATTCGAGGCCACCACCACGTCGAAGCGGCCCGGGTCGCGCACGAGCTCCATGCAGGCGGCGTCGATGTACATGTGCCGGGCCTCGATGCCGGGGTGCTCGGCGGCGACGTCGCGGAAGACCTCGCGCCACAGAGCGCCGGCGAACTTCATCGCATTGCCCTTGTCGCAGAGCATCACGCTGCGCCGGCCTTCGGTGGCCGCATGGCGGAAGGCGCAGCGCACGATGCGCTCCACCGCTTCACGCGTGAAGATGGCGTTCTCGATCGCCAGGACGTTGCGGCCGCCGCGGGACAGGAGGCCGCCGCTGGCGGTGTAGACATCCTCGGTGTTCTCCCGGAACACCACGCAGTCCAGCAGCTGCTCGCGGAACAGGCCGTTGAGCGCTCTGAACGCATAGGGGCGGTAGTTGACGTAGAGGTCCAGCTCCTGCCGCAGCCGCAGCAGGATGCCGCGACCGTAGGCGTCGTCCCGGATGCGCGGGTCGCCGACCGCGCCGAACAGAACGGCGTGGTAGTCGTCGCGAACGCGCCCGACGAAGGCGTCGGGCAGCAGTTCGCCAGTGCTCAGATAGTGGTCGGCGCCGAAGGGGAACTCGTCAACGGACAGGTCGACCCCTTCCTGGTCGCACAGCAGGCGAAGGGCCTGCAGGGCCTCCGACAGGACTTCGGGTCCGATGCCGTCTCCGGCGATGGCTGCAATCTTCAAATTCATCTCAGGCGCTCCAGCGCGTGCTTGTGGTTGCTAACGATCTGATGTGATGATCCGGGCCCGGCATGTCCATGAAAGGAACTTCCTCTATGCAACGTCGTTGGCTGGGCGATCACGCCCTTTCCGTGCCCGTCCTGACCCTGGGGACGGCGAGCTTTGCGCCTGGCGCCTGGTCGGGAGGCGACGTGGCCGAGGCCCGGCGGATGGTCGACATCTGTCTGGATGCCGGGCTCAACATGTTCGATACCGCTGACGTGTATTCCGGCGGCAATGCCGAGCGGGTGCTGGGCCAGGCGCTGGCCGGCCGGCGGGACCGGACCCTGATCTCGACCAAGGTCGGCCTGCGCAGCGGCCCGGGACCGGACGAGGTGGGCGCCTCCCGCCGGCATCTGCTGGCCGCGGTGGACGGCATGCTGCAGCGCCTGCAGACCGACTACATCGATCTGCTGCAGCTCCATTCCTTCGATGCGCTGACGCCCGTCGAGGAG
Organism: Roseateles flavus; assembly: GCF_039872765.1. Classification (NCBI taxonomy): domain Bacteria; kingdom Pseudomonadati; phylum Pseudomonadota; class Betaproteobacteria; order Burkholderiales; family Sphaerotilaceae; genus Roseateles; species Roseateles flavus. The sequence goes on from NZ_JBDPZC010000011.1 coordinate 71,642, forward strand.
ACCATGGAGACCCTGGACGGCCTGGTGCGCGCCGGCAAGGTGAGGCAGCTGGGCGTTTCCAATTTCGCGGGCTGGCAGCTGATGAAGGCGCAGTCGGCCGCCCTGCACCGCGGCTGGCAGCCTTTGGTGGCGCACCAGGTCTACTACTCGCTCATCGGCCGTGACTACGAATGGGAGCTGATGCCCCTGGGCCTGGACCAGGGCATCTCGGCCCTGGTCTGGAGCCCGCTGGGCTGGGGACGGCTGCGGGGCGGCACGGCCGCTGCGGCCGGCGCGCGCCACCAGGAGCAGACGCCCCCCTACGCGCCGCCGGTGTACGACGAGGCCCTGCTGCAGCGCGTGCTGGCCGCGCTGGGCGATGTCGCGCGTGACACCGGTAGGAGCGAGGCGCAGGTCGCCCTGAACTGGCTGCTGCAACGGCCGACCGTGGCCAGCCTCATCATCGGCGTCAGCAGCGAAGCACAGCTGCGCAGCAACATCGAGGCCACCGGCTGGTGCCTCGACGATGCGCACATGCGTCGGCTGGACGAGGCCAGCGCCCCGTCGGTGCCCTATCCGTATTGGCATCAGCGCGCCTTTCCTGAACGCAATCCCTTGCTGCCGTTCATTGACCCGCCTGCTGCGCATCGTTGACGCGCAAGGCCAGGCCGCCGGTGACCGACAGCAGGAGCGACAGGAGCACGATGCCGCCTGCCAGCAGGGCCACCATCAGCCCCAGCACGGCGGCCTGCCCGCTGCCCCACGGCGCGGCGATCCACGACTCGCTCGCGACCAGCGGCGCGAAGAGGCGCTGCGACAAGGGGATGGACAGCAGCACGGCCACCGGCGCCAGCGAGGACGCCACCATCGAGCGCAGCGAGAACACGCGGCCCTGGTAGACCAGAGGCACGGACGACTGCCAGGTCGTCTGGCTGGCTGCATTGACGGCCGAGGCCAGCAGCCCGATGCCGAATGCGCAGACGTAGAGCATGAAGTCGACCCGGCTGAGGCTCCACACGACCATGGTGGCGGCCTCGGCGGCGATGCCGGCCAGGATGACGCGGTTGAGGTCCGTGCGCTGCCCGATCCGGCTGAACACCAGCCCGCCGATCAGCACACCCAGCCCATCGCCCGCAAAGCACAGGCCGAGGACGTGGGTGTTCGCGAAGGAAAGGACATACGGCGACTGCGTGACCACGAACACCGAGAAGGCGAAGTTCGCCGCGGCGAAATAGCCCAGCAGCCGGCACAGGTCCGGGCGTCCGCGTAGCCAGGCCAGGCCCTCCTTCATCTCGTGCCACAGGCCCTGCAGCGCCCCCTGGCCGGGTTTGCGCGCGGCACTCGCCGACGCGGGCTCGTCGAACCTGATCATCACCAGCGTGCACAGCAGCAGGACGTAGCTCAGTGAGGTGAAGGCGAGGATGGTCCCCATGCCCATCCACTGCAGGATCGCGGCGCCGGTGACGGGGCCGGCCATGACCGTGATGGCCCGGCAGGATTCGGCGATGCCGTTCACGCGACCCAGCTGCGGCGCAGGCGTCAGCAGGGACACCGCAGCGCCCAGCGCCGGCCAGCGGAAGGCCTCGGCGGTGGCCAGCACCACCATGGCCATCCCGACCAGCGGCACCTGGAGCTGACCGGCCTGCAGGGCCAGCCAGGCGGCGGCTGTGGCCGCCAGCGCTGCCAGCTCGCAGCCGATCAGCACCGTCTTCTTGGGCAGGCGATCGACCCAGACGCCCGCGAGCGGCGAGACCAGCACGCCCGGCAACATCGCCAGCACGGCCAGCCAAGCGAAGATCTCGTAGGAACCGGTGGTCTTGTAGACCCAGACGTCCAGCGCGAAGGTGGTGAGCAAGGCCCCGAACGCGCTGATCGACCGCCCGGAGACGAGCACGTACACCGGGAGCAGGGAAGGAGTCGGCCCGGTCAGGGCCTGTTGGGTTTGCGTGTTCATGGGAAGGACCGGTGAGGGACGATGGGGTCAGGTCTTGCTGGCTGTGGGTCCAGCAAGGCGGCCAGGGTGTCGACATGCGGCCGACGGAGCATGGAGAAGTGGTCGCCCTGCACGGTGTGCACCCGCGGAGGCTGGTCGAAGCCCGGGTGCCATTGCGCGTCGCGACGCGGCAGTCCGCACTCGGCGAAGGTCATGTCCGAGGCCAGCACCAGCGTCGTCCGCGCACCCGGCAGGCGAGCCTCAGGCTGGAAGCGGAAGCCGGTGTAGTGGCGGAAATGCAGCAGGCGCGCGGCGATCTCCCGCGCCGGCAGGAAGAGCCCATGGCGTCGAAGGGCGATGCTCAGGCGCTCCGGCGCATCGTCCCAGCCCAGGTCCTGCAAGTCGGCGAGGGCCGGGGCCAGGGCGGGAAGCTGCTGCACCATCGCCGCGACAAAGGCCTGCAGCGCGCCATGCGCACCGGCCTCGGCGTCCAGCAGGGGCTTGTCGGGCCGGGGGAGGTAGGCGTCCACGATCAGCAGCTGCGACCAGGCCTGCAAGTCCAGCAGGGCAGCGACCTCGTAGGCGACAAAGGCCCCCGCTGAATGGCCGACCAACCGGTATGGCGGCGGCAGCTCACGCAGGGCCTGCACGAAGGCCTCGGCCACGTCGGCGAGCCGTGGCGATGCGCCCGACTCGTCCGGGGTGAAGTCGAAGGCCTGGAAAGCATGCACATGCCACCGGCCCGCGCAGGCCTGGGCCAGCTCGGTGAACTGCCCGTGACCCGCCCCGGCACCGGCCATGCAGACCACATGGCCTGCCTCAGCCGGCGCCTCGCTGCGGAAGCGGTGCAGCCGGGCCGGGCGGACGGCGAGCGACGCCAGGGCCGTCATGCGCGCCTCGCCAGGGCCACGCCCATGCGCGCGCCGCGCGCCGCGTTGATCACGGGCACCACGCCGTCGCGGGCCGGCATCAGCCGCAGGAACACCGCGGCGTCCCGGTTGCCGAAGTACATGGGACCGGCGCAGACCTCGTACCTGACGGGCGCACCGCCGCAGTCGACCTCAAGCCGGAACAGCTCGTGCACCGTCTCCTGCAGCACGCAGGGCTCGCCGCTGGCCAGTGCACGATCCAGCTCGGCACGCCATTGCGCGTCCGTGCAGTTGGCGCCCACCACGACACCGGCGCCGCCGAACTGCCGCGTCGGCTTCAGCACCAGGGACTCGCGCTGCTCGAGGGCCGTCGACAGGCGTTCCTGGCGCAGCCGCTGCGTGAGCGGCAGGGTCCGGGCGATCAGCTGGCGCTCAGCGTCCGACCAGTGCCTCGCGTACTCGGGCGAGGTCAGCAGCTCCAGGTTGCACTTGTTGTCGAAGAGGATGTTGACCGGCGGCGCGATGAAGTCCACCAGGCCGGCCGCATCAGCAGCCACCAGGTCCAGCACCAGGCGACGTGGCACCTTGAAAGTCTGCAGTTCGGAGAAGGTGAAGGCCGTGAACACCAGGTCCACGCGCTGCTCGCCGAAGTAGACGCCGTCGTCCCGCACGCACAGATCCTGGACATTGCCCTTGCAGTGGCGGAAGCCGCTGTCGCGAATGCCCTGGACGAAGTCCGCATGCTGGGCATTGGCCTGAGCCACCTCGGCGGGATCTGCCAGGGCCTCGAAGAACAGCGGCTCGACGCCTTGCCCGCGGCGCGCGGCACTGGCGCGGGCCACAGCGCGCACGGCGTCGCCCCAGCAGGCGAGGGTGTCGGGCGCCTGGGCCTTCACTCCTTGCCCGGCCAGGTGCCGGCCAAATGGCGAGGCGCGGAACTCCGTCACCATGCGGTTGCAGTCGGCAATGCCGCCGATGGGCGGCGCGATGTTCATCTCGACGATGCGGAAGGCCTCCGGCGTCAGCAGGCAGTCGGGCCGTGCGAAGCGGGTGGCGACCTCGATGCTGCGCGCCGTGCACATTGGCAGCAGGAAGGCGGCCTCATCATCCGGGCAGCCCTGGAAGCGCAGCCAGGCGGCGTAGTCCCCGCCGTAGATCCGCTGTGGGATGGAGAGGATCAGCGCCAGCACCGCGCGTCCCGAGTGGACGAGATCGTCCAGGAACGAGGCACTGAACAGGGGCAGGGGATAGATCACGGGCTCGTAGCGCGGCGACACCCGGTGGAACTGCGCCTGGAAGCCGGCGTCTTCGGCCTGGAGATCGCCGGCCTGAGCGCCGTGCTCGCGCCACGCGAGCTGCTGGAGGGGATCGATGGGATTCATGCAGCCTCCTTCAAGCAGCCAGAGCCGCGGTCGCGGTGGACGCCGCCGGTGCCTGCGGCGGCTCCACTTCGATCCGCACCTGCGCCATGGCGGCCTCGACGCGCGCCACCGCCTGCTCCCGCGTGGGCGCCTGGACCAGGATGTAGCCCATGCGATCGCCGGAGTGGCGCAGTGGACCGACCTCCTTGCCTACGGCCAGCGAATGATCCACACGCACGACGCCGGGCATCTGGCGGGCCTCCTCGATGCCCTCCAGCACCGACACGCGGCCTGGCGGCAGGTGGAAGAAGCGGATGGCCGCTGCCGACGCCGGCTGCTCGGGCAGCGCGGGGAAGTCGCCGGCAAAGCCTTGCAGCGTCGACGTGAACAGGTCCACGCCATGCACGAGTTCGACGATCTCGAAGATGCGGTCGCCGCCGGTGCGCGTGTGCGTCTCCACGAGCCGCGGTCCGTCGGCGGTGACGATGATCTCGGTGTGCGAAGGGCCATGGCGATGGCCGACCGCCTCCAGCACACGCAGCGTCATGGCCTCGATCTGCGCCAGGGTGTCCGCCGGCAGGCTGGAGGGATGCGTGTGCCCCAGCTCCACGAAGTTGGGTGCGCCCGTGGTGATCTTGTCGGTGGTGCCGAGGATGCGGTGCTGTCCGTCCCAGCTGATGCCCTCGACACTGACCTCCGGACCCACCATGTACTGCTCCACCAGCACATGCGCATGCGGGTGCGTACGCAGAATGCGATCGACCGCCTCGGCCACCTCGGACGCCGCGGTGAGCTTGCGCACGCAGTCGCTGCCCGAGGCGTTGACCGGCTTGACGATGACCGGCCACCCGACCTTCGACGCGAAGTCCAGCACCTCCTGCGCCGAGGACGCCAGCGCGAAGGGAATGGAGGGGATGCCTGCATCGACGAGGCGCTGTCGCATCAGCCCCTTGTCCCGGGCCAGCTCCACCGCGGCCAGCGGGTTGCTGAAGAGCTGCAGCCGGTCGCCGATCCTGGCGGCGTTCAGCACGCCGTACTCCTGGAAGGAGATGACCGCATCGAAGGGCTGCTCGCGGTGCATCGCGCAGGCGACTTCCACCACTTCGGGGCTGTTCATCGGCAGGGTGGCGAGGTGGTCAGCCACCTCGAAGTCGCGGGTCTTGAGGTCGCTCTTGCGCTGGATGACGGTGAGGTCGAAGCCGCAGGCCTTGGACTTCTCGAACAGGTCCGTCCAGCCGCCAATCATCAGGAGTCGCTTGCGCGTCATGTTGCTGTTCATGTTGCGGATTCCATCCAGGGCTCAGAGATCGTCCGGGCTGCAGATGTAGCCCTTGAGTGCCGAGGCCGCGGCCACGTAGGGGTTGCACAGGTAGACGCTGGCCGAGCTGGAGCCCATGCGGCCGACGAAGTTGCGGTTGGAGGTGGAGAGGCACACCTCGCCATCGCCCAGGATGCCCATGTGGCCGCCCACACAGGCGCCGCAGGTGGCCGGGGTGATCGCTGCGCCAGCGCGTGAGAAAACCTCCAGCAGGCCATTGGCCGCCATCTGGGTGAAGATGTCCTGGGTGCCGGGCGTCACGATGAGGCGGACGTCCGGATGGACGTCACCGCGGCTCAGGATCTCCGCGGCCTGGCGCATGTCCTCGATGCGGCCGTTGGTGCAGGAGCCGATGAAGACCTGATCGATCTTGACCGGCTGCGAGGACAGCGCGGAGACCTCGCAGACGTTGTCCGGCGTGGACGGGCGCGCGACCAGGCACTTCAGGGCGCTGATGTCCAGCTCGACCACCTGCGCGTAGTGGGCGTCGGGGTCCGCGTGCACCGCCTCGATGGGGCGGTGACTGAACTTCGACAGGAATTCGCGGGTCACGTCGTCCACGGGGAAGGAGGCCGCCTTGGCGCCGGCCTCTATGCCCATGTTGCAGATGGTGATGCGATCGGAGATGGAGAGGTCCGCCACGCCTTCGCCGGTGAACTCGATGCTCTCGTAGGTCGCGCCGTCGATGGTGAGCCGGGCCAGCAGCGCCAGCGCGATGTCCTTGCCCTGGACGTAGCGGCCCTTGCGCCCGTGCAGCACCACCTTGATGGTCTGCGGTACGCGGAACCACAGCTTGCCTGTGGCCAGCGCGTAGGCGAAGTCGGTGCTGCCCACGCCCGTGCCGAAGGCGCCGAAAGCGCCGTAGGTGCAGGTGTGGCTGTCCGCGCCGATGATGAGGTCACCGGGGAAGGTCAGCCCCGCATCGGGTAGCACGTGGTGGCAGATGCCGCCTCGGCCCACCTCGAAGTGATGCGCGATCCCGTGCTTGCGTGCGAACTCGCGCGTGACACGCGAGGCGTTGGCCGAGACGATGTCCTTGGCCGGCACGTAGTGGTCCTGCACGAGCACCACGCGTTCCGGATGGGCCACGCGACCGCCGAACTTTTCGAACTGCTTGGCCGCGATCGGCAAGGTGCCGTCCGTCGCCATCATCAGGTCGATGTCGGCGAACACGATGTCACCGGGCTTTACGGATCGACCCGCATGTTTCGAAAGTACCTTCTGTGCAAAAGTCAAACCTGTCATCATCGCCTACCGTTTTGAACAATTATTTGAATGTCAATGAACACCGAGAGAATCGTCATCGTTGATCCGTACTCGAGTGGGAAACTGCTCGCGCCGGCCTTCCGTGAGCGTGGCTTCCAGTGCATCGCACTGCACACGGCAGATCCCGCCAGCACGGCGCTCGGCGCCTCGTTGATCGCGCAGGACTTTGAGCAGCACCATCTGTTCGAGGGCGCGCTCCAGCACTGCATCGCGTCGATCACCGCGCAGGGTCCGGTGCGCTGCGTGCTGCCGGGCACCGAGTCGGGCGTGACGCTGGCCAATGAGCTCGCCGCGGCGATGGGCCTGGCCCACAACCAGCCGGAGCTCGCCGCAGCGCGGCGCCACAAGTACCTGATGCAGGAGACCATCGCCCGCGCCGGCCTGCGCGCCATCCGCCAGGCGCGCGTGGGCAGCGTTGCCGAGGCGCAGGACTGGGCGGCGGCCCAGGGCCGCTGGCCGGTGGTGGTGAAGCCTGCGGCCTCCGCGGGATCCGATGGCGTGCGGCTGTGCGCCGACCCCGAGGAACTGGCGGCGGGTGTGAGGGCCATCCTGGAGAAGCGGAACTTCCTGGGGCTGGCCAACGACGAGGCCATCCTGCAGGAATACGTGACGGGCACCGAGTACGTGGTGGACACCGTGAGCTGCGCGGGCCGGCACTACACGACCAATCTCTGTCGCTACCGCAAGGACGTGATCAACGGCGCCTTCGTGTACCGCCGCACCTACTTCCTGCCGGCCACAGGCCCCGCTGCCGAGGCCCTGATCGCCTACAACGATGCGGTGCTGGATGCCCTGGGCATCACGCAGGGCGCGGCCCACAGCGAAATCATGCTGACCGAGGACGGCCCCGTGCTGATCGAGGTCGGGGCCCGGCTCCATGGGGGCGTCTCCGGTCCGTTGATCGTCGAGCGTTGCGCTCGTCACGCACCGCAGGCCCTGCTGGCCGACAGCTATGTGGCGCCCGAGCGCTTTGCGCAGGCCGCTCGCGAGGTGAATGCCTTCAGCGCCAAGGCCGTGGCCTACTGCTTCGTCAATGCAAAGACGGGGCGGGTCCGTGGCTTCCCGATGGACGAGGCGATGAAGTCGCTGCCCTCGTTCTTCGAGCTGAAGCGCACCTTCGGCGTTGGCCACCATGCCGTGCCCACGGCCGACCTCTATTCGTCCCCCGGCTGGGTGGTGCTGGTGCACGAGGACGAGCAGCAGTTCCTGCGCGACATCGCGCAGGTCGAGCACTGGGAGGCCGAAGGCGCGCTCATCGACGTGGCGGACGCCACGGACTGAGCGAGCCGCGGGGCCCCCGGCGGCCGGCGAGGCGGTGTTCATGCCGGCACCGCCGTGGGCTGCTGCAAGGCCTGGCCGCCTACCCGGTCATGGGCGCGTGCCAGCCGGTGCACGGCCTCGGCCAGGTTTGGCTCGTCCAGCGTGCTGAAGCACAGGCGCAGGAAGCCGCCCGGCGTGCCCGAGGCCGAGAAGCCGGCGCCGGGAATGCAGGCCACGCGTTCCGCCTCGAGTGCATATTCGAAGACGGCCGACTCATCCACCCCAGGGGTCAGGTCTTGCCTGACGAAGAAGCCGCCCTGCGGCAGCTGGAGGCGGGCCTGGGGGAAGTGCCGCCGCAGGGCGTCGGCCAAGGCATCGCGGCGCTGCCGGTAGCCCGCACGCACCGTCGCCAAGTGTTCGGCATAGCCATCCTGCAGGAAGGCGGTCAGCGCCGCTTGCAGCGGCGGGCTGCCGGTCAGCTGCAGGGCTTGCAAGTGCTGCGTCATGCGCTCGATGAGCGCCGGCGCGGCACTGACCCAGCCTGTGCGCAGCGACGGCATCACCGACTTGGAGAAGGAGGCCACCGTGACCACGCGCTGAGCCTCCTGGCCCCGGCAGGCGGCCGACAGCAGGTCCGGCGCGATGCCGTCGTAGCGCAGCTCGCGATACGCCAGGTCTTCGATCACCCAGGCATCGAAGCGGGCGGCCAGGGCCAGCAGGCGCTGGCGCCGCGGCTCTGGCAGCGTCGCCCCGGTGGGGTTGTCGAAGTCCGGGATCAGGTAGATGCAGCGCGCGCCGCGGGCCAGCAGCTGCTCCAGCGCGTCGTCCACCAGCAGGCCCTGCTCGTCCGTCTGCGCCTCCTGCAGCGTCAGGCCGCACAGCTGGAACATCTGCAGGGCGCCGGGGTAGGTGGGCTTGGGGACCACCACCGTGTCGCCGGCCTTCAGCAGCGTGCGTGCAGCCAGGTACAGCCCCTGCTGTCCGCCCGTGGTGATCAGCAGCTCGCGCTGTGCCATCTCCATGCCCCAGGACGCGGCGAGATCGGCCACCGCGCGGCGCAGCGGCGCATGGCCGCGCGGGTCGCCGTAGCCCATCACGGCACCCGGAGCAGCGGCCCCGGCGAAGGCTTGGTGCAGGTGCGCCTCGAAGCGGTGCGGGTAGGCGTGGGCGCCCGGCATGCCGCCGGCCAGGGACAGCACGTCTGGCCCCATGCGCTCCATGCGGGCAAGCACCTCGCGGATGACGTTGGCGCGCGCAGGCATCGTCAGGCCGCCATATCCGGCACGGCTGCAGCTTGGAGTCCGCTGGCATGGGCCAGTGCCAGGATTTCGTCATCGTCGACGCTGCGCTTCGTGGCCAGCCGCTCCTTCACCGCACGCAGCACCTCGGCCGCTTGCGTGGCGTCCGCGGCGATGCCCAGCCGCTGCAGGCACTGGCGCATGCCGTTGACGCCCGAGTGCTTGCCAATGACGATTTGCTCCACCGTGGCGCCGATCACGTCGGGCCCGAAGGCCTGGTACAGCGCAGGCGCCTTCAGCAGGCCGTCCTGGTGGATGCCGGACTCATGCCGGTAGCAGTTCGCACCGACGATGGCCTTGTGCGCCTGCACCTTGAGTCCGGAGCAGCGCTCGACCAGCGCGCTGCATTCGGCGATCTTGTGGTACGCGTAGCGATCGGTGTTGACGTTGGGGTAGGCCTCCGGCTTGGTGCGCATCACCATCAGCAGCTCTTCCGTGCTGGTGTTGCCGGCACGCTCGCCAATGCCGTTGAAGGCCGTGCCCGCCATGTTCGCCCCGTTTCGCAGGGCGGCGAGGCAGTTCGCCAAGGCCAGGCCTAGGTCGTTGTGGCAATGGGCTTCGAGGTATTCCAGGTTGCCGATGTTGGGCACTTGCGAGCGCATGGCCGCGAACAGGTCACCGTATTCCTCGGGCGTGGCGCAGCCGATGGTGTCGGGCAGGCAGACGCAGGTGGCGCCTTCGGCGATCAGCCGCGTCGCCAGCTCGAAGATGAACTCGCGGCGCGATCGGGTGGCATCCTCGAAACCCACCTCGACGTAGTCGAAGAAGCGCCGTGCATAGCGCAGGCTCGTCACCGCGCGTGTCACCAGCTCCTCCTGCGTGATGCCCAGCTTGAACTGGCGGTGCGAGTCGGAGGTCGGGACGATCAGCGCGATGCGGCGGCGCGGGTGATCGCCCAGCGATTCGCGTACGGCATCGATGTCCCGCTCCACCATGCGGGCCAGGCCCAGCAGGTGCAGATGACCCACTTCGCGACTGATGCTGGCGATGGAGTCGAACTCGGCCTTGGAGCTGGCGGGAAAGCCGACGTCCAGGGTGTCATCTTCAGTCAGCGTATCTGCCAGCGCCTTGGCGATCAGCAGCCGCTCCGGTGCGAAGAAATTGACGTAGGGCGCCTGTTCGCCGTCGCGCAGCGTGGTCTCCATCAGGTAGATCTTGCGAGCCTGATTGGCGGGGCTCTGTGTCGAGGAATTCATCTCGATCCTTTCTATGCTTTCGTCAGGGGGGCGTCGGCCACGGCCTGCCTGGTGGCGTCAGGGCGTTTCGCTGAGGCAGGGCACGGCGTCGCGGAACAGCTCGACCGCGCGGGCATGGTCCGACCGGGGGCAGAACAGGCTCCAGACCATGGTGATGGGGAGCATCTGGCCGATGAAGCGCAGGCCTTCCAGCCGAGCCGAGGTCTCATTGGTGATGCACAGGGAGAACTCGCCGCTGCGCACGCGGGCCGCCGCGTTCGAGGTGGACGTGGCCAGGTGGAACTTGACCTCGGATCCGCGCATCTCGCTGGGCGCCAGCACGCCGAACAGGGCCACGGGCGAGGGATGCGTGACCACCTGCAAGGGACCGTCGGGCGGCGGCAGGGTCTCCTGCTCGGCGCGCACGGCCAGCCCGTACAGCGGCGTCTTGTAGATCAGGCAGCCCAGCACCGACAGGGACCGGTCCATGTAGAAGCGCCGCACATCGGGATAGGCGTTGGCCACCAGCAGCACGTCTTTGCCCGTCTCGAGTGCCGCGGCGCTGGCGTCCTCGAAGGTGCGATGCAGCCTCACGGCCGCAGACGCGGCCCGCACCCGGCCGGCGATGTGCTTGGCCGTGTACTCGCTGCTCGTACCTTCCGGCCCCAGCGTATGGATGGTCACTACGTCCTGCACCAGGGACTGGCGGCTGCCCGCGCCCTGGGCCGTTGCGGCCTCGGAGGGGAATGCGCAGGCACTCATGATGCGGCGGGTATCGAGTCACACAGGCGCTCGACGTGGCGCAGGACGTCGGCCACGGTCTCCATCGCGCCGAAGTCCAGGCGGCCGATGTCGATGCCGGCCGGGCCCTGGCGCTCGATGGCCACCCAGAAGGACATCATGTTGAGGGAGTCGAGGCCGAAGTCCAGCAGCCGCGAGTCCTGCGAAAGCGGTTCGGATCGATAGCCCTGCGGCAGCTGTTGCTGCAGCAAGGAAAGCACCAGGTCTTTCAGTTCTTTGTCCACGCTGATTCCTTTTTTTGAAGGTCTTGGATGCAGGCGAGACTGGGCGGTTGGCCGTCTGCTGCACTGAAGAAGACGCTGTCCTCGGTGGTAGCGAGGCAGTCGTGAAGAAGGTCGCTGACCTTGCGCACATCGGCCTTGCCGCTGGGCAGCAGCGGCCAGCCGCCGGAGACGACAAGGAAGTACTTGGGCACCATGTAGGCCGGGAGCCGCTCCTGGGCCGCGCGGGCGCAGGCCAGCACCTCGGCACGTGTCACCTCGCGGGTGCAGGCCAGTGCGCAGCCCAGCGCGGCGGGTTTGCCCGCCAGCCGCACCGGGAAGGCCAGGCAGTCCCGGACCAGGTCCTGCTCGCACAGCCCGGCCTGGACCTCGGCCATGTGGATGCGATAGCCATTGATCTTGGCTTCGGCGTCCTTGCGGCCGCAGTAGACGAGTTCGTGGGCCTCGTCCAACCGGCAGATGTCACCGGTCCGATAGAAGCGCTCGCCCGCGATCTGCATGAAAGCCCGAGCATCCTCGACGGGCCGCTGCCAGTAGCCCGGGCTCAGCTGCGGGCCGGCCAGCGCCAGCTCGCCCTCGATCAGCCGATCGCTGGCCGCCGGCATGTCGTCCGCGACCTCGTGCAGCAGCTGTCCCTCGTCATCCAGCAGCACCGCGCGCATGCCGCGGTAGGGCCGGCCGATGGGCAGCGGGCCCTGGCCCAGGGGCTGACCAGGCTCCCAGACGCGGCTGACGCAGACATAGCAGGCCTCGGTCGGCCCGTAGCCATTGATGAGCCGCAGCTGGGGCCAGGCCTTGCGCCAGCGCTCGAGGAGCTGCACGTCCGCTGCCTCGCCGCCGAAGATGAGGGTCTGCAGGTGCGAGAGGTCGTAGACGCGCTCCGTGGCGCCGACGTCGGCCAGCCTGTCCAGCGACGAGGGCACGATGCACAGGTGCGTGACGCGCCGGTCCTGCATGAGGCGCAGCAGCGTCGTCGGGACGGGGAGCGCCGGCGACAGTTGCACGGCAGCCCCCAGCGACAGCGGGAACAGACAGTCCCCCACCGATCCGTCGAAGTAGAAGGGCGTGGTGTTCATGCACACCGAGTGCTCGTCCATCTGCAGGGAGGCGCGATGCGCATCGAAGAGCGCCGCCAGGTTGCCGTGGGTGATCACCACACCCTTGGGCCTTCCCGTTGAACCCGACGTGAAGATCAGGTAGGCCACCCCGTCCGGCTGCAGCGCGGGGAACTCTGCCGGGACCTCCGGCGCCTGCAGCACGGTGTCAAGGTCGACCACGGTGTCACAGGCCGCCAGCAGCGACGACAGCCGCTCGCCCGGGGCGATGCAGGCGCGTGCGGAGACCTCCGTCGCGATGGCCAGCTGCCGTGCCAGCGGCGCGGCCCGGTCCACCGGGACATAGGCGGCGCCGCATCGCATGACGGCATACAGCGCCACCACGGTCTCTACGTCCTTGCCGGTGACGATCAGGACCTTGTCGCCTGGTCGCACGCCCAGCTGCATCAGCCGGGCGGCGAAGGCATCGACCCGCGTCCGCAGCTCGCCATGGCTGAGCGTCCGGATGCTGTCCATCACCGCGGTGCGTCGTGCGCCGGCGGCATCCACCGGCCCGAGAAGCCCTGTCCACATAGGGCTCAACCCCACGCCACCGGCAGCTTCTTGCGACCCCAGAATGAGAAGGTCGTGGTCAGGCGCTCCGGCGTTCCGTTCATGCGCAGCTTGGGCATGCGGCGGATGACTTCGACGAGGGTCATGCGCGCCTCCATGCGCGCGAGGTGAGCCCCGGCGCAGAAGTGCGGACCGAAGCCGAAGGCCACGTGCTTGCGCAACTCGTCCATGGAGCGGTCGAGGCGGAAGGTCTCGGGGTCGGAGAACACCGAGGCGTCGTGGTTGGCCGAGCCGTACAACACCATCAGCTTGGCGTTCTCAGGGATCTCGACGCCATGCATCGTGACCGGGCAGGTGCTGGTGCGCCACATGCCGAGCGTCGGTGCATCCATGCGAAGGCTCTCCTCGATGGCGATGTCGATGAGGTCGGGGTTGGCCTTGACCTGCTCCCAGCGCGAGGGCTCTTCCAGCAGGCGCATGAAGAGGTTGGAGATCAGCCCACTGGTGGCCTTGCTGCCGCCCAGCAGCAGGCCGTACAGCGTGAACTGGATCTCGGAGTCGCGCAGGTATTCGCCCTGATAGGTGGCGCAGACGAACAGCGAGGTGAGGTCGTCCGGCAGCACGGTGCCGACGTGTTCCATCGACAGCTTCTCGATGCCCGCTTGGCGTGCGATCTCCCGGCGCTGCTGGATGTGCACGTTGAAGAAGCGCGCCAGCTCGGTGTAGCGCTCCAGCCAGTCGCTGCGCTTGGGATTGCCGCCGCCGAAGCCCGAGGCCACCAGGTCATCCGTGATGCCGCGCAGGTGCTGCACGGTCTCGAGATCGCTGGGCAGGCCAAGCAGCTGGCAGATCACGGTGAGCGGCAGCAAGGACGCGTAGTCCTCGTAGAGATCGCCCTCGTCGGACTGCTGCAGGCGGTCCAGCAGCTGGTGCACCACCTCTTCGACGTGCTTCGCGTGATGGGCCAGCGCCTTGGGGAGCAGGCGTGACTGGAACAGCTTGCGGAACTCGGTGTGCTCCGGCGGATCCGAGAGCACCCCCACCGGGTGACCCAGGTGCATCAAGGTGGTGCCCTTGGCGCTGGACCAGGTATCGACGTCGTTCAAGACCTCGCGGACATCGGTATACCGGGTGACCGAATAGAACGTGGGATCCATGCCGTCATAGCGGTGGATCGGGCACTTTTCCCGCAGCTCCGCATAGGCGGCGAAGGGGCTCTCGAGCACCTCTTTGCTGCGGGGGTCGTAATGCACGGTGTCATGCACGGTTTCGTCAATCATTCTCAAGCTCCGATTCGAAATAAAAAGAATGTTTCCGCTCGATGCGCCCATTCGGACAAGCCGAAAACCAGGTGCGAAAGCCAGGTGCAAAAACCGCTTGCCCTATTGGCAGTGTTCTCCGCCCCTCTCTGGCGTGAATGGCTTTCCCTATTCGCTGTCGCCATCTGCTGTCGCCATCCGCTGCCGGTCTGTCGCCTTCATGAACGGATCTCCTGGGTTTTCAGCAGCAGTGCAGCTCGTGCTGTCAAAAATAAGAAACTCTCTTGAAACTGAGTGCGTGTAACTGGTTGATTAAAGCAATGGACACTATGGATTCAAAAATCTGCCGCTGTGCCGCCTGAAGGTTTCCATCCTGCGGGGAGACCCATCGATGGCCCTTCGGCAAGCAATCCAGCGACCCGCCCCGATATTCATTTCCGGTGATCCATGCCCGTTCACGCCGGGCCTCAGGCATGGCCCGGGGCGCCGGTCTTCAGGCGCTGCGCCCTTGCGCGCGGCAGCATCGGCCCCCGTCTGGCTTGTCCCGCCCCTGTGTGGCCCGCGGGTCTCGTCCGCGTCAGCGCCGTCGCCGCGGGTTGGTGCATCGCTTGAGCTGTACCTGGGCGAGTAAACGTTTGCAGTTGTTACATCAGCCTCGATCTGCGGTTCATGTGATGACATCTCCCCTTGGCAGGCCAGCCGGGCGCAGCGATGCTAGCCACCGATTTGCCCCGGCGCGTCACCATTTAGGTAACGGGTTAGGTGATTATTGTTTTGGCTTGTTTCAACAGGCGCTGCATCAACGCGCAGCAGCCCCTGAGGCCCGTTCATGGGCTCATTTATGCCAAGCGTGGATGACCGCCCATTGACAATACTTTGGCGGTTTCAATGATCAAGTGACCCTTCGGGCAGGTCCGATGCGCAGCCGCACAGCGGCCGGTCTCGTGACAGTCGTCAGGGAAGCCGGGGGCGCATGGACTGGTAGCGCTCGCCCGCTGCGGTCATGGGCACTGAATCCGGGATGCCAATTCACAGGGCTGGTGCATGCCGCATACCAGACCCTCACGGGTTCGAAACTTCACCTCACCTCTATCCCTTGTTGATACACAGCGTACTTCCCATGAACGTCCATCGCCGTTGACTGCTCAAAGTGGCAGTTTCGCGGGCGGAACTGTATGGCTGCGGCTTCATCCGCACACCTGCAATGTCTTACAGCTGTCTGACTAGGCTAGGCACTGCGCCCGGGATGGGTGCATCAGGTGCGGTCGATGGCGGGGCCCTCGCCGCGAATGGCGGGCACGGAATCAGGCGGGCAGCGGGTGTGGGCTTGCCGGCGTGGCGACGCGTCCAAGGCGGAGGCTGTCGTGGAGGGGCCACTGCCGGGATGGCAGGTGGCATGCGGCGCGGCGATTCGCGCGCAACGCATGAAGCCGCACCGCATTGAAGCGGCGCGGCTTGTCGTGCTGGCCCGCGTCGGGCGCGCGGGGCCGTCAGGAGCGCTGGGTGACGGCGCCCAGGGTTCCTGCCGCGGCAGCTTCACGTGCGGTCGCCTGCCGCGGTGCAGCCTTGGGTGCTGCGATGCCCAGCAGGCGGCGCAGGCCGGGGACAGGTCTTGCCAGTCGGTAGACCAAAGCGCAGGTCAGGAAGGTCAGGCCGATCAGCAGCAGGGCCTCCAGGCTGTCCAGCAGTTGCAGAGGCTCCAGCAGGGGCGTCAGGCCCACGATCACGCTCTGGTGCAGCACGTAGGCGCAGAAGACGGCGGCGCTCAGGCCGGCGCGCCAGCGGTGGTCACGGTCCAGGTGGCGCTTGCCGAAGCCCAGCACAGCCAGCAGGGCGGTGCCCTGCTTCAGGCCGTAGAGCAGGCGCTGGGTGTAGAGCACGAGCTGCGAGGGGTCGTGGTCGGCGTAATGGCGCATGTAGAGCCCGAAACCCACCCAGCCCGCCAGGAAGACCACCAGGGCGGGCCAGCGCAGGCGTTCGGCCCAGGTCCAGAGTGCCGGCGCCTGGGAGGCCGCCATCCAGCCGACCAGGAACAGCCACAGCGAGACCATGTGGTTGTACCAGTCCCAGGTGAGGTTGTGGGTGACGGGGAAGAGGCCGTAGAAGCCGCGGGCGGCCATCAGGGGCAGGCACAGGCCCGCCAGCCACAGGCCGCCGCGCGGGCCCTGCAGCCCGCGCTGCAAGACCTGACCCCCGAGGGCCAGGGGCTTGGCCAGCAGCGCCCCCAGCAGGCAGTAGATCCACAGATATGGCAGGAACCAGAGGTGGTTCCAGGTGGGCAGAGACAGGCATTTGTCGCCCTCGCAGAAGCCGTGGTAGGCCTTGAAGTAAAGGCCCAGGAAGTCCAGGTAGCTGCCCGCGTAGCCCAGCTTCTGCACCACCTCCAGATAGGGCTGGATGGGCACGACCACGGCCATGCCGAAGAGCAGGGGCCACAGCAGGCGGCTGCTGCGTTCGCGGACGAATCTCCAGCGGTTCTGCAGCTTGCCCATCAGCTGGCTGGCGGCCACGCCGCCGATCAGGAAGAGCAGGCCCATGCGCCAGGGGTTGCTCAGCAGCATGAGGGGCTCGATGGACTCGTGGATCACCGCATTCTTCACGTGCCAGCCCCAGCTCACGTAGTACATGCCCACGTGGTAGGGGATCAGCAGCGCGAAGGCGGCGATGCGCAACCAGTCGATGAAGAGCAGGCGGGAGTGGGAGGCGGTGTTCATGGACGCGATCATCCGTTGCGCAGGGCGCCTCGCCACCGACTGTGGGGCGAGTGGTGGTCGGCCTGGGGTGAGCTGCACGCGCCGCGGCCGCCCTTATGCGTTCCTGATGAGCGCGGAGGGACAAACAGGCCCTGGCGACGCAGGCAGAGGGTCTGCCGCCAGGGAAAAGAAAGAGGAGGAATCCATGTCCTGGTTTGAACTGTCCCCCGTGCTGCTGTCCCTGCTGCTGGGCTTCGGCGGTATCGGCTTCATCGTGCTGCTGCTGTACGCGGCCGGCGTGGTGCGCTACATCCCCAATGACCGCGTCGGCGTGGTCGAGAAGCTCTGGAGTGCCAGGGGCTCGGTGCAGGCCGGCCTGCTGGCGCTGCAGGGCGAGGCGGGCTTCCAGCCCGAGCTGCGCCGCGGCGGCTTCCATTTCTTCACGCCCTTCCAGTACCGGGTGCACATCCATCCCATGGTCTCGGTGACGCAGGGCAAGATTGGCTATGTCTTCGCCCGCGATGGCCTGGACCTGCCGGCCGGCCAGACCCTGGCCAGCAATGCCGCTGTCAGCGATTTCCTGGACGTGCGCAGCTTCCTGAAGCTCGGCGGCCAGAAGGGCCCGCAGCGCAAGGTGCTGCGCGAGGGCACGCACGTGATCAACCCGGCGCTGTTCGTCGTGATGACCGAGGAGTCCACCTACGCGCTCAATATGGACGCGCACGAGCGCAGCTACTACGAGCGCATGCGCGGCCTGCTTGAGGAGCGCAACGCCTTCTCGCCGGTCGTCATCAAGGAAAAGAGCGGCAGCCATGACTCCGACCAGCTGGCCGTGGTGACGGTGCAGGACGGCCCGGCGCTTTCGCGCGACGAGCTGCTGGCGCCCGACGTGGGCGATGCCCACAACAGCTTCCAGGAGCCCGAGCGCTTCCTGGCCGCCGGGGGCCGCCGCGGCCGCCAGGAGCGCGTGCTGGTGGAAGGCACCTACTACATCAACCGCCTCTTCGCGACGGTGGAGTTCATCGCCAAGACCATCATCCCGGTGGGCTATGTGGGCGTGGTCGTGTCCTATACCGGCGCGCGGGGCGAGGACGTCTCGGGCAGCGAGTACAGCCATGGCGAGCTGGTCAATGCCGGCTGCCGCGGCGTCTGGCGCGAGCCGCTGATGCCCGGCAAGTACGCCTTCAACACTTACGCCGGCAAGATCGAGCTGGTGCCCACGACCAATTTCGTGCTGATGTGGCAGAGCGGCGAGAGCGGCTCCAGCTTCGACTCCAACTTGCGCGAGATCACGCTGATCACCAAGGACGCCTTCGAGCCGCAGCTGCCGCTGTCCGTGGTGGTGCACATCGACTACCGCAAGGCGCCGATGGTGGTGCAGCGCTTCGGCAATGTGAAGCAGCTGGTGGAGCAGACGCTGGACCCGATGGTGTCCAGCTACTTCAAGAACGTCTCGCAGACGCACACCTTCATCCAGCTGATCCAGTCGCGTTCGGAGCTGCAGACCAATGCCTCGCGGGACATGCGCGAGCGCTTCCTGGCCTACTCGCTGGAGTTCCAGGAGGTGCTGATCGGCACGCCGCGCCCGCAGCCCGGCGACCACAAGATCGAGGCCATCATGGCCCAGCTGCGCGACCGCCAGATCGCCCGCGAGCAGGTCGAGACCTTCGCGCAGAAGGAGATCGCGGCCAACAAGCAGCGCGAGCTGAACGAGGCCGAGAAGCGCGCCGAGAAGCAGGCGGAGCTGACGGCCTCGCTGGTGGACATCTCCATCAAGGAGAACCATGGCGCCGCCGCGGTGAAGGCTGCCGAGAAGCGCCGCCAGGAGATCGAGGCCCTGGCGCAGGGCGAGCGCTACCGCCAGGAGGCCGAGGGCCAGGGCCGCGCCGCCGCCATCCGCAGCGTGGGCGAGGCCGAGGGCTCGGCCATCCGCGCGCGCTCCGAGGCGCTGGAAGGTGAGGGCGCCGACAAGCAGCTGATGCAGACCGTCATGCTGCGCCTGGCCGAGGCCTTCGAGACCGCCCGTGTGCCCCTGGTGCCGCAGATCCAGCTGGGCGGCGGGGCCGAAGGCAGCAATGCCTTCTCCACCCTGCTGGGCCTGATGACAGCGCTCAAGGCGCGCGAGCTGGAAGGCGCTGCCGCCCCCGCTCAGCCGCGCAGCTGATCGCGGTAGTTGCGCGAGACCCGCAGCTGCTGGCCCCCGCGCAGGGTCAGCAGCGCCTCCCCATGCGGCAGGGCCTCGATGCTGTCGATGTGAGCGGGGTTGACCGCATGGCTGCGGTGAATGCGCAGGAACTGGCCGGCCACCGCCGGATGCTCCAGGAAGGCGCTGAGCGTGCGACGCTCCAGATAGCTGTGGGGCGGGGCGTGCAGCTCGATGTAGTTGTCCGCCGCGGACACCCACTGCAGCTCGGCCAGGGGCAGCTTGAGCAGCTTGCCCTGGCGCTGAACCAGCCAGTGGCCGGACGCCGGCTGCAGCTGCTGCAGGGCCGCGATCAGGCCACCGCGCGCACTGGCCGCCGCCGGCTGAGCCGGGTTGAGCCGACCCTGCAGGCGGTGCAGGGCCGTGGCCAGGCGCTCGGGGCTGCAGGGCTTGAGCAGGTAGTCCACCGCATGCAGGTCGAAGGCCTGGACCGCATGCTGGTCGAAGGCCGTGCAGAAGATCACCGGCAGCTGCTCGGGCAGCTGCAGGGCCAGGTCCAGGCCACTCTGGCCGGGCATCTGGATGTCCAGGATCAGGGCCTGGATGTCGGGGTGGCGGCGCAGCTGTTCCAGCGCCTCCTCGCCATCACCCGCCTCGATGATCCACTGCACCTGCGGGTGCTCGGCCAGCAGGCGGCGCAGGCGGGCGCGGGCCGGCGGTTCGTCGTCGACGATCAGCAGCTTCATGCCAGCGCCTCCCTCCGGGGCAGCCACAGGCGCAGCAGCGTGCCGCCCTGGTCGGGGCCGATCCAGAGCAGGGCCGCCTCGCCATAGGCCATGCGCAGGCGCTCGCGCAGATTGCTCAGGCCCAGGCCGCCGGCGCGCTCCACCTGCTCGGCGCTGACGCCGCTGTTACGGATCTCCACCTGCAGGCCACCGTCCACCGCCTGGCTGCGCAGCGAGACCTCGACGGCGCCGCGGCTCAGCGCCACGTCATGCTTGACGGCGTTCTCCACCGGGTTCAGCAGCAGCAGCGCCGGCAGGGGCCAGGTCTCGGTGCCCGGCGCTAGCTCGATGTGCACCTGCAGCCGCTCGCCGAAGCGGGCCTGCATGAGGGCCAGGTAGGGCTGGATCAGGGCCATCTCCTCGGCCAGGGTCTGCCAGCCGCGCTGCTGGGCCGAGAGCGAGGCGCGCAGCAGGTCCGAGAGCTGGCACAGCAGGCGATCGGCGCGGCCCACGTCCTCGTACATCACCGAGGCGATCAGGTTGAGGCTGTTGAAGAGGAAGTGCGGCTGCAGCTGCTCGGCCAGGCGCGCCAGCTGGGCCTGGGCCAGCTCGGTGCGCATGCGGGCCATCTCCAGCGCCGTCTGCTGGCCGCGCAGGTGCACCCATAGAGCGTGGCACAGCAGCACATCGGTGACGTAGAAGACCAGGTCCTTGGCCGCCTCGTAGCCCAGCACCTGCCAGGCGTTGCCGGGCTCGTAGTCCACCGAGGTCAGCGCATAGGCGGCGAAGCGCAGGCCGAACATGCCCGCCACGTGCAGCACGGTGTAGACCGCATAGCCCAGCGCATGGCGGGCGATCAGCGCACCCAGGCCGCGACCCAGGCTGGCCCGGTGCCAGCGGAAGATGGGGGGCAGCAGGCCGGCCACGACCAGCACCGAGCTGAACTCCCACAAGAACGGCTCCCAGGCATGCCGGCCGCCATTGCGCAGGTAGTGCTGCAGCTCGGCCACGGCAAAGAAGAGGGCGACCCCGGTCAGGAGGCAGGCGTAGATCCACCAGAAGCGGCGGGGAAGCGAAAGGGGCACGGGCTCCGTCATGGGCGGCCACGATAGCAGCGTGCCAGGTCTTGCCAAGGCGGTTCATCCCAGGGAGCGGCCGCCTCATCCCAGGGGCGGCGCCGCGGGTCGCGCGTAGACTGCGCGCAGCATTCCGGCAGTAGGAAGAGAAATGAAGAAGATCTGCATTGTGGGCATGGGCGCCATCGGCGGCTGGGTGGCGGGGCATCTGGGCCACCGGCTGGGCGGCGAGGTGCAGCTCAGCGCTGTGGCCCGCGGCGCCACGCTGGCCGCCTTGCGCGCGCAGGGCCTGCGCATGGACACCGTCATCGACGCCACGCCGCAGCGCTTGACCGTGCCGGTGAACGCCTCCGAGCGCCCCGAGGAGCTGGGCCCGCAGGACCTGATCGTGCTGGCCGTCAAGGGCCCGGCCCTGGCCGAGGTGGCGCCCCTGGTGCAGCGCCTGCTGGGCCCGGAAACCCGCGTGCTGGTGGCCATGAACGGCGTGCCCTGGTGGTTCTTCCAGCAGCTGGAGGGCCCTTGCAAGGGCCTGCAGCTGCAGGCCGTGGACCCGGGCGGTCGCGTGGCTGCCCTGATTCCGGCGGAGCGCGTGATCGGCTCCGTCGTGCACGCCAGCTGTGCCACGCCGGAGCCCGGGCTCGTGAAGCATGTGATGGGCATGGGCCTGATCCTGGGCGACCCGGCTGGCGGCGAGCCCGCGCACATCGCCGAGTGGGCCGCACTTTTCCAGCGGGCGGGCTTCAACGCCACGGTGTCCCCGCGCATCCAGAAGGACATCTGGTACAAGCTCTGGGGCAACATGACCATGAACCCCATCTCGGCCCTGACTGGCGCGACCTGCGACCGCATCCTGGACGACGAGCTGGTGCGGGGATTCGTGAGCGCCGTGATGCGCGAGGCCTCGGCCATCGGAGACGCCATCGGCTGCCCCGTGGGCCAGACGCCCGAGCAGCGTCACGAGGTGACGCGCAAGCTGGGCGCCTTCAAGACCTCCATGCTGCAGGACGTGGAGGCGGGCCGCAAGATCGAGCTCGACGCCCTGGTGACCGTGGTCCGCGAGATCGGCCAGCACATGGGCCAGGCCACGCCCAGCATCGATGCCATGCTGGGGCTGACGCGCCTGATGGCCCAGACGCGCGGCCTGCTCTGAGCGCCGCGCCAGGGGCCTGGCTCAGCCCTTCCTGACCAGCTCCACGCGGCGGTTCTTGGCCCGGCCGGCGTCCTTGCGGTTGTCCGCGATCGGATAGGTCTGGCCATGGCCCACGGCGCTGAGGCGCTTGGCGTCGATGCCCTGGGCGACCACGGCCTTCATCACCGCCTCGGCGCGGGCCTGGGACAGGCGCTGGTTCTCGGTGGCATTGCCGGTGTTGTCCGTGTGACCTTCGATGGAGAGCTTCAGCTGCGGCTCGTTGCGCAGCAGGGTGACGATCTCCTTCACCACGCCCTGGCCGGCGGGCAGGATCTCGGCCTTGGCCGTCTCGAACTCGATGTACAGGGCGACGTCGCCCTCGGACTTCAAGGCGTTGGACATGTCCTGTGCCGAGATGGTGACGGTGCTCTCGCGCTGGGCTTCCTCGACCACGATGAGGGTGTAGTAGCCCTCGTAGTTGTCTTTCAGGACGAGCCAGTCGGCGCCACCGTCCGCACGCGCGAAGCGGTAGATGAAGGGGCCGCTGGAGCCTTCCTGCTGGTTGATGAGCTTGCCGCCCTGGCGCTTGGCCACGTCCGCGTATTCCCGCGCCACGATGGACGGCCCCACCATCAGGGCCTTGTCGCGGTTGAAGAGCGTCTGCTCGCGGACGCGGCCGACCAGTTCGATGTCCCGGCGCTTGCCGGCCGGGGTGTCTTCGCAGTAGCTGGTGCCACAGACGGCCCACACCTTGACGACGTCCATCGCCTTTGTCTTCTCACCATTGCCGGCGTAGCCCTTGACGGGCGACACCTCGAGCGCGTGGCTCGACAGGGCGCTCAAGGCAAGGGTCAGGGGCAGCAGACCGCGGGACAGGGCTCGACGCATTTCGATCATTGATGGGAGGCACGCCCGATTGGCGCCGGCGCACGATAGGAGGCAGAGGGGCAGGCGCCCATCCCCCGCGCGGAGGGAAATTGCAAGCAGCGGTGACAGCCCTCCCTTCCGGCCCATTCGGAAAATGGTATTCTGCAAATATATTTAATGAATGGCGGATGGACCATGAAGGCAATCGGCGTTGGCGGGCAGTCTCAGGCGCAGGCACTGGCGGGGCTTGCCCGCATGACGGCGGGCGTGCAGCCCATTGCGGTCGAGGAATACGAGGCGCGGCTTCGCAAGCTGCAGGGCCTGATGCGTGAGGCCGGCGTGGTGGCGGTCTACCTGCATGCCGGCACCAATCTTCGCTACTTCAGCGGCCTGGTCTGGCCGCCCAGCGAGCGCCTGGTGGGCGCCCTGGTGCTGGCCGAGGGCCCGCTGCAGTACCTGGCGCCGGCCTTCGAGGAAGGCACCCTGCGCGACTACTGGCTGCTGCCCGGCGAGATGCACCTCTGGCAGGAGCACGAGAGCCCCTATGCGCTGATGGCGCAGGTGCTGCGTGAGCTGGGCGTGCGGGGCGGCGAGCGTGTGGGCCTGTCCGAGGACTGCCCCTTCTTCGTGTCCGACGGCCTGCGCCAGGCGGCGCCGGCGCTGCAGTGGGTCAACGCCCGCTCGCTGACGGCGGCCTGCCGCATGCGCAAGTCAGCGGCCGAGCTGGCCCTGATGCAGCGGGCCCATGACATGACCCTGGCGGTGCAGCGCGCCGCGGCCAGCATCCTGCACGAGGGCATCTCCACCACGGAGGTGGCGGCCTTCATCGACGAGGCGCACCGCCGCGTCGGCGCCAATGGCTCCTACTTCAAGATCGTGCTCTTCGGCGTGGCCTCCTCCTTCCCGCACGGCGTGAAGGAGCCGCAGCTGCTGCGCGAAGGCGACATGGTGCTGATCGACACCGGCTGCCTGGTCGAGGGCTATATGTCCGACATCACCCGCAGCTATGTCTTCGGCACGCCCACGGCGCGGCAGCGCGAGATCTGGAATCTGGAGCAGGCCGCCCAGGCGGCCGCCTTCGAGGCCGCCCAGCTGGGCCGGCCCTGCCAGGAGGTGGACCGCGCCGCGCGCCGCGTTCTGGAGGCCGCGGGCCTGGGCCCCGGCTACCGCCTGCCGGGGCTGCCGCACCGCACCGGCCACGGCTGCGGGCTGGACATCCACGAGTGGCCCTACATGGTCGAGGGCGAGCTGACGCCGCTGGACGTGGGCATGTGCTTCAGCAACGAGCCCATGATCGTCTGCCCCGGCGAGTTCGGCGTGCGCCATGAGGACCACCTGTACATGACGGCCCAGGGCCCGCGCTGGTTCACGCCGCCGATGAAGTCCCTGGACGACCCCTTCGGCCAGGCCTGAGTCCGGCTCAGGCCGGGCGCTGGGCGGCCGGTGCCTGGACGATGTCCGCATCCCCCTCCAGCTGCCTCAGCATGGAGAAGCCGGAGATGGCCAGTGCGGTCAGCAGGGCCCACAGCAGCAGCGAACGCCAGGCGGCGGGGCGGTGCTGGGCGACGATGGGAAGCGGGCGGTAGGACATCGCGAAACTCCTGGGCGATGGAGGTGTCGGGTCGGGCCCTCAGGCCACGGGCAGGGCTTGCTGCAGGCCCCACAGCAGGGCCGGGTAGGCCACGCCCCAGACCAGGGCGACGAGGGCCAGGACCTTGAGCGCGGTGCTCAGGCGGTGTCCACGGTGGGGCGTGATCTGCAGCTTCATGGTGCGCTCCGCAAGGATGAGGGCTGATGCTGCGGAGAACGTGCAAGCCGCGTGCCAGGTTGACGCCAGGCCCGTTGGCCCTCAGCCCCCCGCGCTGCGGTCCACGCGCAGGGCCAGCACCACCGAGGTGGTGGTCTTGATCACGCCTTCGGTCTCGCCGATCTCGTCCAGCAGGGCGTCCAGGCGCATGGTGGTGTCGGCGCGCAGCAGGGCCATGTAGTCGAACTCGCCGCTGACCGAGGCCAGCTGGCGCAGCTCGGGCAGGCGGGTCAGGCGCTTGATCACCTCGCGCTGGGCCTTGGCCTGCACGCTGATGCCCACATAGGCCTGCACGCCGCGGTCCGCGGCCTCCGAGCCCAGCTTGACGGTGTAGCCCACCACCACCCCTTCCGACTCCAGCCGCGCCAGCCGCGCCACCACCGTCGTCCGTGCGATGCCCAGTTTGCGCGCGAGGTTGGCCGTGCTCTCGCGGGCGTTGGCCTGCAGCAGGGTGATGAGCTCGCGGTCCAACTGGTCCCGCGGGGCGGCGAAGGTGCTGGCGGCGGCGGTGGCGGGCGGCTTGCGGGTGCTCATGGCGGGACTCCTGGGAAACCCTTGATTTTTGCTTTTCGTCAAGACTCGATGACGAATCGTCGAAAGCATAGCCGTTTATGACGATCTCACGCTTTCTTTCGTCAGGGGCTCTTCCTAGACTGCGGGCCAACGCACCCATTCAGCACCCATTCAAAGAGGAGACCTCCATGAAGATCGCACTGCTCGGCGCCGGCCACATCGGCGAGACCATCGCCCGCCTGCTGCGCAACTCCGGCCACTATGACGTGACCGTCTTCGACAAGAACGAGAAGGCGCTGGCCGCCCTGTCCGAAGAGGGCATCAAGGTCCAGGCCGTGCAGGAGATCGGCCCCGGTGCCGCCGCCATGGTGCGCGGCTTCGATGCCATCGTGAACGCGCTGCCCTACCACCTGGCCATCCCGGCCGCCCACATGGCCCTGGAAGCCGGCTGCCACTACTTCGACCTGACGGAAGACGTGGCCGCCACCAAGGAGATCATGCGCATCGCCGAAGGCTCGCGCACCGCCTTCATGCCGCAGTGCGGCCTGGCCCCCGGCTTCATCGGCATCGTGGCCCACCACCTGGCCAAGGGCTTTGACACCCTGCAGGACGTGAAGATGCGCGTCGGCGCGCTGCCGGCCTTCCCGACCAATGCCCTGAAGTACAACCTGACCTGGTCGGTGGACGGCCTGATCAACGAGTACTGCCACCCCTGCGAGTGCATCCACGACGGCAGCAAGATCGACGCCCTGCCGCTGGAAGGCCTGGAGCACTTCTCGCTGGACGGCACCGAGTACGAGGCCTTCAACACCTCGGGCGGCCTGGGCACCCTGTGCGAGACGCTGGCCGGCAAGGTTCAGAACCTCGACTACAAGACCGTGCGCTACCCCGGCCACCGCGACCTGATGCAGTTCCTGCTGGACGACCTGCAGCTGAAGAACGACCAGGAGAAGCTCAAGGACATCATGCGCAAGAGCATGCCCGCCACCATGCAGGACGTGGTGCTGGTCTTCGTGACCGTCTCGGGCATGAAGCAGGGCCGCCTGGTGCAGGAAGTCTTCGCCCGCAAGATCTTCGCCGAGCGTGACGGCGCCCGCCCGCTGTCCGCCATCCAGATCACCACCGCCGCTGGCATCTGCGCCGCCGTGGACCTGTTCCGCCAGGGCAAGCTGCCGCAGCAGGGCTTCGTGCCGCAGGAGGCCGTCGAGCTGCCCGCCTTCCTGGCCAACGAGTTCGGCAAGGCCTACCAGCAGTCGCGCCAAGTCGAGAGCATTGGATGATCGGCTCCCCCCTACTGGCTTCGCCAGCCCCCCGGGGGCGAGCTCGTAGGCCCGGCCAAGCCGGATCCTCGAGCTCCACGCGGCTGGGCGGGGGCATGCCTGGAACCATGAATTGACACAGAGCCCCGGCCACATTCGCGTGTCGCCGGGGTCTTGCATTGGAGAATGACGCAATGAACATCACCGATCTGCTGAACGCCTGTGGCGTCCCCGCCGCTGCCTATACGGGCGGCACCCTGTCTGTCCGCTCGCCCATCGATGGCGCCTCGCTGGGCGCCGTGCATGAGGCCTCCGCCGAGGACATGCGCGCCGCGGTCGAGCGCGCGCATGCGGCCTTCCTCGAGTGGCGCACGGTGCCGGCGCCCAAGCGCGGCGAGCTGGTGCGCTTCTTCGGCGAGGAGCTGCGCACGCACAAGATCGACCTGGCCCGCCTGGTCTCGATCGAGGCCGGCAAGGTTGCCAGCGAAGGCGAGGGCGAAGTGCAGGAGATGATCGACATCTGCGACTTCGCCGTCGGCCTGTCGCGCCAGCTGCATGGCCTGACCATCGCCAGCGAGCGCCCCGGCCACCGCATGATGGAGCAGTACATGCCCCTGGGCGTGGTGGGCATCATCTCGGCCTTCAACTTCCCCGTGGCCGTGTGGGCCTGGAACTCGGCCCTGGCCCTGGTCTGCGGGGACACCTGCCTGTGGAAGCCCTCCGAGAAGACCCCGCT
The DNA here is from genome assembly GCF_039872765.1 of Roseateles flavus. Lineage (NCBI taxonomy): Bacteria > Pseudomonadati > Pseudomonadota > Betaproteobacteria > Burkholderiales > Sphaerotilaceae > Roseateles > Roseateles flavus. The sequence continues at coordinate 98,937 of NZ_JBDPZC010000011.1, forward strand.
GACGGCCCTGGCCACGCAGGCCCTGTTCGAAAAGGCCGTCGCCCGCTACGTGGCCGCCGGCCACAAGGCCCCGGCCCACCTGTCGCAGCTGCTCAACGGCGGCGCGGCCGTCGGCGAGGCCATGGTTGACCACCCGAAGGTGGCCCTCGTGTCCGCCACCGGCTCGACCCGCATGGGCCGCGCCGTGGGCCCGCGCGTGGCCGCGCGCTTCGGCCGCTGCCTGCTGGAGCTGGGCGGCAACAACGCCATCATCGTGACCCCCAGCGCCGACCTGGAACTGGCCGTGCGCGGCATCCTCTTCGGCGCCTACGGCACGGCCGGCCAGCGCTGCACCACCACCCGCCGCGTGATCGCCCATGAAAGCATCCATGACGAACTGGTGGCGCGCCTGGACAAGGCCCGCGCCCAGCTGCGCATCGGCAACCCGCTGGAAGCCGGCACGCTGATCGGCCCGCTGATCGACCAGGCCAGCTTCGACGGCATGCAGGCGGCCCTGGCCGCCGCCCGCGAGCAGGGCGGCCAGGTCAGCGGCGGCGAACGCGCCCTGGCGGATCAGCTGCCGAACGCCTGGTACGCCGTGCCGGCCCTGGTCCGCATGCCGGCCCAGACCGAGATCGTGCGCCACGAGACCTTCGCCCCCATCCTGTACACCCTGAAGTACAAGACCCTGGACGAGGCCATCGCCCTGCAGAACGACGTGCCGCAAGGCCTGTCCTCGGCCATCTTCACGAATGACATCCGTGAAGCCGAGCTGTTCGTCTCGGCCTCGGGCTCGGACTGCGGCATCGCCAACGTCAACATCGGCACCTCGGGCGCCGAGATCGGCGGCGCCTTCGGTGGCGAGAAGGAAACCGGCGGCGGCCGCGAGTCGGGCTCCGACGCGTGGAAGGCCTATATGCGCCGCACCACCAACACGGTGAACTACTCGCGCGAGCTGCCTTTGGCCCAGGGCGTAAAGTTTGACATTTGACCCCCCCCTACCGGCTTCGCCGGCCCCCCCCAGGGGGGCGCGCCCGTAGGCCCGGCAGAGCCGGATCCTCGGGCGCCGTAGGGGGCGGTGGGCTTCGCCACCGCACTTTTACTTCCACTGAGCTTTGCTTGGTCTGCGGCTGCAGGCTGGGCGGAGCCTTGCCTGAATCGATTGTTTTGGAGTGCTGGACATGATGGACACGGCCCTGTTTCGCCTGCTGGCGAGCGCGATGGGGGAGAACGCGGCGCGGGAGACCTTTGCGCAGTTGGAGGTGGCGCCGGCGCTGCTGAAGCCGGCGGGCGAGACGGTCTCTCGGGCCGAGCTTGCGCAGGCGCTGAACATGGCGCTGTTCCGTGACGTGACGCTGCGTGTGCCGGCTGCGGCAGCCTATGTGGCGGACCAGCAGCGTGCGGGCCAGAAGCTGGTCTTCGACCACGGCGCCCTGCGCACCGTGGCCTGGCCCTGTGGCGCGCTGCCGCCCGGCGAGGCGGCCATCACCCGCGTGCTGCGCCCGCTGGGCTTCGAGCTGGCCTCGCCCTATCCGTTGCCCAAGCTGAAGATGACGGGGCGCGCCTGGTGCCATGCGGACCACCCGGAAGACATCGCCCAGTTCTTCGTCTCCGAGCTGCATCCCGAGCTCTTCTCCAGGGGCTTCCAGGCGGCCGTGACGCGCGTGCTGTCGACCTCGCGCGACCCGCTCCAGCCTTCGGACATGGCCCTGCTGGAGCAGCTGGCGCGCGACCGCAGCCTGCCCTGGCCTGCCGCGCTGCAGCTGCTGCCGGCCATGATCCGCTGCTTCGACCGCCAGCACGGCCTCTTCCCGCTGGAGGACTACCAGGCTCTGCTGCTGGAGTCTGCCGAGATGGCCTGGATCGCCACCGAGGGCAATGCCTTCAATCACGCGACGGACCGCGTGGTCGACCTCAACGCGCTGGCCGCGACGCAGAAGGCCCTGGGACGCCCCATCAAGGACCGGATCGAGGTCTCGGCCTCGGGCCGCGTGCTGCAGACGGCCTTCCGCGCCGCCCAGGTGCGCCGCGAGTTCCTCAGCGAGGGGCGTGTCGTCGGCATGGAGGTGCCGGGCTCCTTCTACGAGTTCATCCAGCGCGGACGCGACGGCGACAAGCTGGACCTGCGCTTCGATGCGGCCAATGCCACCGGCATCTTCAAGATGACGGCCGGCGCGGCGACGGAGGAGGCGGTGGCGTGCTGAACGCCACCCACCCGTGCGCCGACTTCCTGCGCGCCGCCGCCACGATCTGCGGTGAGGATCAGGTCGTGCCTGGCTCATCCATTGAGCCACGCTACCTGGAGCCTGCACGCTACGCGCCGGGCCATGCCGCGGCCCTGCTGCGGCCCGGCAGCGCGCAGGAGGCCGCGCAGCTGCTGCCCCTGTGCGCAGCCCATGGCCTGCGGGTGGTGCCGCAGGGCGCCCACACCGGACTGGTACGCGCCGGCACGCCGGACGACGCCGAACGCGAGGTGCTGCTGTCCACCGAGCGCCTGCGCGAGGTCTTCGAGTTTGATGCCTGGGACCGCACGCTGCGCGTCTCGGCGGGCTTCCGGCTGTCCGAGCTCAATGAGCGCCTCGCCCCGCACGGCCTGATGCTGCCCATCGACCTCAGCGCCGATCCCAGCGTGGGCGGACTGGTGTCGCACAACACCGGCGGCACGCGCATGCTGCGCTACGGCGATGTGCGCGCCAACACGCTGGCGCTGCGCGTGGCGCTGGCCGACGGGCGGATCGTGCAGCTGGGTCAGGGCCTGCAGAAGGACAACGCCCAGCTGGCCCTGCACCAGCTCTTCATCGGGGCTTCCGGCGCGCTGGGCCTGGTGCTGGAGGCCACGTTCCGTCTGGCCGCACTGCCGCGCCAGCAGGCCGTCGCGATGATCGCGCCGCGCAGCCTGGACGACGTCTTCCCCTTCTACCAGCGGGTGATGGCCCGCTATCCCGGCCTGGTCTCGGCCTTCGAGGCAATCTCGCGCGAGGCCTTCGTCGCAGCCCTGGGCAGCCCGGACGATGCGCAGCGCTGGTTCGGCGGACAGCTGCCGGACTACGCCCTGCTGCTGGAACTGTCCAGCGAGCTGAGCGCCGGGCAGCTGGACCTGCAGACCCTGCTGCAGCAGCTGCTGGAGGACGAATTCGGCGAGGCCGTGGTCGATGCCGTGCTGGGCGCCGACGCCGACTGCTGGCACCTGCGCCATCACATCAGCGAGGGGCTGCGCCGCCAGGGCAAGGTGGTGGGCTTCGACCTGTCCCTGCCTCGCGCACGCTTCATGGCCTTCCGCGAAGCCGGCCGCCGCTGGCTGGCCTCCCAGTTTCCAGCAGCCCGGCTGGCGGACTTCGGCCACCTGGGCGACGGCGGCCTGCACTTCAACCTGGTCTGGCCCAGAGAGCTGCCCCTGGACGAGGCCCCCCTGCGCGAGGGCGTCTACGCGCTGGTGCGTGCGCACGGCGGCAGCATCAGCGCGGAGCACGGCGTGGGTCCGCAGCTGCAGCAGGCCTACTGGCGGCACAGCGATCCTGCGGTGCTCGCCCTCAGCGGCAGCCTGCAGCGCAGCCTGGATCCGCAGGCCCTGCTGGCCCATACGCAGTGGGGCCCGGCACCGCGGCCCTGAAGCCAGGCGGCGGCCACGGGGCGCTGCGTGCGGGGCATCGCGTAGATTTTTGAAAATTTTTTCAAAAGTCCCTGGTAATCCAAAAATCTGATGCTATAGTAGCGGTCTTCGCTGCTTAAACAGCAACGAAGCAAAGCCCAGGTGGCGGAATTGGTAGACGCACTAGTTTCAGGTACTAGCGGGTAACTCCGTGGAGGTTCGAGTCCTCTCCTGGGCACCAAACAAAAAGGCCAGCACGCAAGTGCTGGCCTTTGCGTTTTCCGGGGCCGATTTTTGATCTCCGCCGGCAAGCGCGCGCTGCGGCGCCGGGCGCCCCCGGCTCACTCCGGGGTCAGGTCTTGCTCCCCCCGCTGCTGCCGCAGCAAGGCCTCCAGGGCCTGCGCCGGCATGGGCCGCGCAAAGAAGAAGCCCTGCCCCAGGTCACAGCCGATGGAGGCCAGCAGGTCTCGTTGGTGCGCCGTCTCCACGCCTTCCGCCACCACGCTCATGCCCAGCTCGTGGGCCATGGTGATGATGGCCCTGCACAGGGCCAGGGCCTTGCTGCCGGGCTCCAGCTCGTGCACGAAGGCGCGGTCGATCTTGAGGCAGTCGATCTCGTAGTGCTGCAGGTAGGACAGTGAGGAATAGCCCGTCCCGAAGTCGTCCAGCGCGACGCTGAAGCCCGCGCGCCGCAGCGCCATCAGCTGCTGGCTGGCGCCGTCGCCGCCTTCCAGCAGCAGGCCCTCGGTGATCTCCAGGGACACCGCATCCCCCGGCAGTCCGGCCTCGACGACCTGGCGCAGCCAGCGCGTGTGCATGCCGGACTCGCTATGGAACTGCACCGGCGACTTGTTGACGCTGACCTGGAACTGCTCGTCGATCTCGGCCCGCCAGCGCTGCACGTCCCGCACGGCCTGGCGGAACACCCACTCGCCGATCTCCAGGATCAGCCCGCTGCTCTCGGCGATGGGGATGAACTCGGCCGGCGACACCGGCCCGCGCTCCGGATGGTGCCAGCGCACCAGGGCCTCGGCCTTGCAGACCCGGCCCCGCCGCAGGTCCACGATGGGCTGGTAGACCACCTGCAGGTTCTCCGCCGCCAGCGCGTCGCGCAGGTCGTTGCCCAGGCGCATGCGGTTCTGGGCCGCTCGCTGCAGCGCGGGGGTGAAGTAGGCATAGCGGTTGCGGCCGGCGTCCTTGGCCACGTAGAGCGCCTGGTCCGCGTGCTTGAACAGCGCCTCGATGTGCTCGCCATCATCGGGGAACAGGCTGATGCCCACGCTGGCCGAGACGAAGGCACGCTCGCCCTCCAGCCGGAAGGGGCTGGCCACGCGCTCGATCAGCAGCTGCACGATGGACTCGATCTCCTCGTGGTCCGACACGGGGCTCAGCAGCACGGTGAACTCGTCGCCGCCCATGCGTGCAACCACATCGGCAGGACGCAGGCTGTCGCGGATGCGTTGTGCGGCCTGCTGAAGCAGCTGGTCGCCCTTGCCGTGACCGAGGGTGTCGTTGACTTCCTTGAAATGGTCGAGGTCGATGAAGAGTACGGCCAGCTGCGTGCCCTGCTCGCGGGCCCGCCGGATGGCGCGCTCCAGGCGGTCGCGCAGCATGCGCCGGTTGGGCAGGCCGGTGAGCGGGTCGAAGTTGGCCTGCTGCCAGATCAGCACCTCGGCCTCCTTGCGGGCCGTGATGTCGGTGTGCGTGCCGACCATGCGCAGCGGGCGGCCGAGGTCGTCGCGCGCGATGACCATGCCGCGGCTCAGCACCCACTTCCAGCTGCCGTCCTTGCAGCGCACGCGGTGCTCGTTGACGTAGGACGGCGTGCGGCCTTCGAAGTGCTCCATGCGATCGCGTTCCATGGCGGGCACGTCGTCCGGATGGGTCAGCTGGTCGAAGGACTCGGGCCGTTCGGCAATCTCGTCGGGGTCGTAGCCGTACATCTGCAGGTAGCGCGGCGAGAAGGTCTCGATGCCTTCGTCGATGCGCCAGTCCCAGACGCCGTCCCCCGTGCTCTCCAGGGCCAGCTTCCAGACGGCGTCGGTCTCGCGTAGCTGGGTCTCGCTGCGCTTGCGGGCGTCGATGTCGACGAAGGAGCCCATCCAGCCCTGCAGGCTGCCATCGCTGTCGAGCAGGGGGCGGGCCAGGCACAGGTGCCAGCGCAGCTCGCCCTGGGCATTGCGCAGGCGCAGGTCGACGTTGAGCGCCTGCCGCGTCGGCCAGGCCTGGGCGAGGGTGGCCAGCTCCTCGGCCGGCATGAAGCAGCGCCAGCCCTGGGCGATCAGATCGGCCTCGGGCCGTCCCACGTAGGCGCGCAGCGGGCAGCTGCAGGCGCTGAGCTGGCCCTGGGCATTGGCCAGCCACACCAGCTCGGGCAGCTGGTCCAGCCATTGCCGGGCGAGCGCGGGCAGCTTGACGCTGGCGGCCTCGGCCGGCGTTCCTGCCGCAGGGCTGGATGGCTCGTGCGGACGATGCAAGTGTGACCCTCCTCAACAGCTCGGGGCGGCTGGCTTCCGACGCCAGTCTCGCCTGCCAACTGTACGCGCAGCCCCCGGGCGCTCCCTCATGATCCTGAAATGGGCAGCGCGCGACTCATCTGCAGGCTGTGGACCTGGAAGCCCAGCTGCTCGTACAGCCCGCGGGCGGCCCCGTTGCCCGCCAGCACGTTCAGGCCCAGCCGTTCCGCGCCCAGCTGTGCGGCCTGGTCGAGCAGGGCGTGCAGCGCCCGCCGTGCATGACCCTGGCGGCGATGCTGCGGCTCGATGAACAGGTCATAGAGGTGAGCCCGTCCGGACGGCCCCGCATGAAGCCACAGCTGCCCGACGACAGCGCCGCGTGCGGCATGAATCTCGAAAACGTGGTGGCCGGGCGTCTGCAGCCCCTGGGGCAGCAGCTCGGCATGGCTGCGCTGCGCCTGGACCAGGGCCTGCTCCGGCGTGGCGCGCCCGCTGGCCTGCAGATAGTCGGCCAGGCGCGTGACGGCGCCATCCAGCCAGGCGGCGAAGGCCCCTGCGGGCAAGGGGTGGAGGAGTACGCAGGCGGCAGTCATCGGATCATCATGCCCCAAGCCACCCCGGCGAGGCCGCATTTCTTTACGCTGCCGTCACGCAGGGCTTGAGCTTTGTCAAGCTGCCGGCGGCCCGCTTGTTTCGACAATGGCTGCATCACCCTTCGAACGGAAGTGCCCTCACATGCGCTGGAGTTGGAAAGTCATGCTGCCCCTGGGCGCCCTGGCCCTGCTGTCCCTGGCCTGGGCCTGGCGCAACTGGGAGGGGCCGGCGGCACGCTGGCAGCAGGTGCAGCCCCGCGACCTGGTGCGCACGGTGGTGGCCAGTGCCCGCGTGCAGGCGCCGCATCGCGTGGAGCTGGGCGCCCAGCTCACGGGCACGGTGCGCCAGGTGCGGGTGGAGGAAGGGCAGTCGGTGGAAGCGGGTCAGCTGCTGCTGAGCCTTGAATCCAGCGAGGCGCAGGCCAACTGGCAGGCGGCCGAGCTGGCGGTCCAGCAGGCCGAGGCCCGGCTGCGCCAGCTGCTGGAGGTGCAGGCCCCTGCCGCTCGTGAGGCCGAACGGCAGGCGCAGGCCAACCTGGCGCAGATCCGGGCCCAGCACGCGCGCCAGGCGGACCTGTTCCGTCAGGGCTTCATCGGCCAGGCCGCCCTGGACGAGGCCAGCCGGGCACTGCAGGTCGCCGAGGCCCAGGCCCGCGCAGCCACGCTGCAGCGCCAGTCCGGCGATCCGCAGGGCGCGGATCTGGCCCTGGCCCGCAGCACCCTGGCACAGGCCCGTGCGAGCGCCCTCGCGGCCCAGGCAAGGCTGGAGTACATGAGCCTCAAGGCGCCGGTGGCCGGCGTCATCGTCAACCGCAGCGTGGAGCCGGGGCAGGTGGTGCAGGCCGGCAAGGTGCTGCTGCTGCTGGCGCCCGGCGGTGCCAGCGAGCTGGTCGCCCAGATCGACGAGCGCAACCTGGGCCTGCTGCAGGCGGGCCAGCCGGCCCTGGCCTCGGCCGATGCCTATGCGGAGCAGCGCTTCGAGGCCAAGGTCAGCGAGATCAGCCCCGGCGTGGACGCGCAGCGCGGCTCGGTGGAGGTCAAGCTGACCGTCCCCAAGCCGCCCGCCTACCTGCGGCAGGACATGACGGTCTCGGTGGAGATCGAGGTGGCCCGGCATCTGCAGGCCCTGAGCCTGCCCATGGAGGCCGTGCTGCAGCCCGAGTCGACGCAACCCTGGGTCTGGGTGCTGGATGCCGACGACCGGCTGCAGCGCCGTGAACTGCGCCTGGGCCTGCGGGCCGGTGGCCTCGTCGAGGTGCTGCAGGGCCTCAAGGCCGGCGAGCGCGTGCTGCTGGCACCGGAGCAGGGCTGGAAGCCCGGCCAACACCTGCGCGGGGCCTGAGCATGGCCCTGGCGCGCTGGCAGCCCTTCGAGTGGATCGTCGCGGCCCGCTTCCTGCGGGAAGGGCGCATGCAGAGTCTCTTCATCATCGTCGGCGTGTCCATCGGCGTGGCGGTGATCGTCTTCATGTCGGCCCTGCTGGCGGGGCTGCAGGCCAACCTCGTGCGGCGGGTGCTGACGGCCCAGCCGCATGTGCAGCTGCTGCCGCCCAAGGAGCAGGTGCGCGTGCTGCACGCTGCGGGCGACGCGGCCTTCGCCACCACCGTGCAGGCGCCGCTGCAGCGGCTCAAGTCCATCGACCAATGGCAGTCCCTGCTGGTGCAGCTGCGGGCCATGGCGGACGTGAAGGTGGTGTCGCCCACCGTCAGCGGCTCGACCCTGATCCAGCGCGGCGACACCAGCCGCTCCCTGAGCCTCAACGGCGTGGAGCTGGAGCACTACGACCGCATCGTCAGCCTCAGCGACAAGATCGTGAAGGGCCGGGCCCGGCTGGGCGCCACGGACATCCTGATCGGCATCGAGCTGGCCAACGACCTCGGCCTGAGCGTGGGTGACAAGCTGCGGGTCAGCGCCGCCAGCGGAGCCGCCAACACCTTCGAGATCGCCGGCATCCTGGACCTGGGCAACAAGGGTGCCAACCAGCGCACCGGCTTCGTGTCCCTGCACAGCGCGCAGAGCCTGCTGGGCTATGCCGGCGGCGTGACCAGCATCGACCTCACCGTACGCGACGTCTACGCCGCAGAGCGCGTGGCCCAGCGCATCGCCGCCCTGGCCCCGGTACAGGCAGACAGCTGGATCAAGACCAACGCCCAGTTCTTCAGTGCCGTGCAGTCGCAGAGCACGGCCAACACGGCCATCCGCTTCTTCGTGGGCCTGTCGGTGGCCTTCGGCATCGCCAGCGTGCTGGTGGTCTCGGTGGTGCAGCGCTCCAAGGAGATCGGCATCCTGCGTGCCATGGGCATCTCGCGGGGGCAGGTCATGCGCGTGTTCCTGCTGCAGGGTGGCCTGCTGGGGCTGGGCGGGGCGCTGATCGGCTGCATCGTGGGCTCCGTCGCGCTGAAGCTGTGGCTGGGCTATGCCAAGACGCCGGACGGCAGCCCCATGTTCACCATCAGCTTCGAACCCTCCCTCTACCTGACGGCCCTGGGCCTGGCCACGCTGACCGGCCTGCTGGCCGCGCTGGCGCCGGCTCTGCGCGCGGCGCGTCTTGACCCTGTGGTGGCCATCCGTGGATGAAGCGCTGACCCCTGTCGTGGAGCTGCGCCAGGTGCGCAAGTCCTTCAATGTGGGCCTGCCCACCGAGGTGGAGGTGCTGCATGGCATCGACCTGCGCCTGATGCCGGGGCAGTTCTCCGCCGTCATGGGCCCGTCGGGTTCGGGCAAGAGCACCCTGCTCAACATCGTGGGCCTGCTGGACCGGCCGACGCAGGGGCAGCTGCTGATCCAGGGCCAGGAAACGACGGCCATGGACGACGCCGCGCTGACCCGCCTGCGCGGCCACACCATCGGCTTCGTCTTCCAGTATCACCACCTGATCGGCGCCTTCAGCGCGCTGGAGAACGTGATGCTGCCCATGGTCGGGCTCAAGGGATTTCCGGATGCCACTCTCGAGCAGCGCGCCCTGGGCCTGCTCGAGAGCGTGGGCCTGAGCCCGTGGAAGGACACGCCGGCGGCGCGCCTCTCCGGCGGGCAGCAGCAGCGCGTGGCGGTGGCCCGGGCCCTGGCCATGCAGCCGGCCCTCCTGCTGGCCGACGAACCCACGGGCAACCTGGACAGCAAGAGCGCGGATGCCGTGTTCGAGCTGCTGCGCCAGGTCAACCGCGATCACGGCACGGCGGTGCTCTTCGTCACCCACAACCCCGACCTGGCCCGCCGCTGCGACACCACGCTGATGGTGGTGGATGGCCTGATGCAGGGCTGATCAGCCGCGCCAGCCGAGCAGCCGTGCCGGCAGGTAGAACAGGGCCTGGATCAGCGCCAGGCCGCCCCCGACCGCGAAGCCCAGGATCCGCAAGGGCAGCAGCACCAGCCAGACCAGGGGCCACAGAAGCAGTGCCAGCAGGGCCAGCGGCCAGCAGATCAGCGCCAGCAGCAACCACAGCAGCAGGGAAGTGAAGGACATGGCCCGCGCCTTGTTCGGATGAGTCAGGTGGCGCCATGGTGCGGCCACAGCCCGGGACCGCACAGTGTCGAAGGCCATGGCGCGGCGGGGCCGTGTCCGGGCTGACCCGGCCCGCGCCTGCGGGGTTTTCGGCCCTTGGCTAGGGCTTTCACGGGTGACTGACTTTTGGGCGGGCATGGTGCAGCACGTATGCTTTCGCCCTTTCGTCCATCCCTAAGATCTACAACGGGCCTCGAGCGTCAGGAGCGCGAAGGGGCCGAGAGAGAGTCCATGAAGTCGACCTTCAAACTGGGCGCCCTGGCGCTGATGATCCAGCTGGCCGGTGCCGCCTTTGCCGCCCCTCACAACCATGGGCTCGACCTGCCCAACTACGATCCTGCCGTGCGGGCCCAGGACGACCTGTTCCTGGCGGCCAACGGCGGCTGGCTGGGCCGCACCGAGATCCCGGCGGACAAGTCCTCCTTCGGTACCTTCGTTCTGCTGCGCGACATGTCGGACGCCCGCGTGCGTGCCATCGTCGAGGAGCTGGCCAAGGGCAAGCAGGCGGCAGGCAGCAATGAATTCAAGATCGGCACCTACTACGCCGCCTTCGTCGACACCGCCTCCATCGACCGCGCCGGCTTCAAGCCCGTGCAGCCGCATCTGAAGGCCATTGACGGCCTGAAGTCGGTCGCCGACCTGACCCGCTGGATCGGCCAGGTGCAAGGCGAGGTGTCCACGCCCATCGCCATGTACGTCGATGCCGACGCCAAGAGGCCCCAGGAGAACCGCCTCACCCTGGTCCAGGCCGGCCTGGGCCTGCCCGACCGCGACTACTACCTGCTGAAGGACGACGCCCGCATGGGCGACGCCCGCAAGGCCTATCTCGCCTATCTGCAGCAGCTGGCCGGCTTCGCGGGCGAGAAGAACGCCGCCGCCGCGGCCCAGCGCATCTACGCCCTGGAAGAGAAGATCGCCCAGCTGCACTGGAGCAACGTCGAGAACCGCGACCCGGTCAAGACCTACAACCCGCTCAGCGTGACCGAGCTGGCCAGCCAGGCGCCGCAGCTGGACTGGACCGTCCTGTTCCAGGCCGCCGGCCTGCCCAAGCTGGACACCGTGTCCCTCATGCAGCCCAGCGCCGTGCAGGGCATTGCCAAGCTGCTGGCCGAGGCACCGCTGGCCGACTGGAAGCTCTACCTGAAGGCCCGCACCCTGGACAGCTATGCCAGCGTGCTGCCCAAGGCGCTGCGTGACGCCTCCTTCGCCTTCCATGGCCAGGCCCTGTCCGGCCAGAAGGCCGAGCTGCCGCGCTGGCAGAAGGGCGTGGCCGAAGTCAACATGGCCCTGGGCGAGGCCATCGGCCAGATCTACGTGGCCCGCCACTTCCCGCCCGAGGCCAAGGCCCGCATGGAGAAGCTGGTCGCCAACCTGCTGGCCGCCTACAAGGACTCCATCGACGGCCTGAGCTGGATGTCGCCGGCCACCAAGGTCCAGGCGCAGGACAAGCTGTCCAAATACATGACCAAGATCGGCTACCCCGAGAGCTGGCGTGACTACGGCCGCCTGGTCGTGAAGGCCGGCGACGCGCTGGGCAACAATCAGCGCGCCGGCCGCAACGAGTGGCTGCGCATGGCCGCCAAGGCCGACAAGCCCGTGGACCGCAAGGAATGGGGCATGACGCCGCAGACGGTCAATGCCTACTACAACCCCTCGCAGAACGAGATCGTGTTCCCGGCCGCCATCCTGCAGCCGCCCTTCTTCGACATGAACGCCGACGACGCCGTGAACTACGGCGCCATCGGTGCCGTGATCGGTCACGAGATCAGCCATGGCTTTGACGACCAGGGCAGCCAGTTCGACGGCGATGGCGTGCTGCGCAACTGGTGGACCCCGGAGGACCGCAAGGCCTTCGACGGCATCACCGCCCAGCTGGTCTCGCAGTACAACGGCTACGAGCCCATCCCCGGCAAGCATGTCAACGGCCAGCTGACCCTGGGCGAGAACATCGCCGATCTCTCCGGCCTGCAGATCGCGTTCAAGGCTTACCAGCGCTCCCTGGCTGGCCAGGCTGCGCCGGCCATCGGCGGCTACAGCGGCGAGCAGCGCTTCTTCCTGGGCTGGTCGCAGTCCTGGCGCGTGAAGGCCCGCGAACAGCGCCTGCTGCAGCTGCTGGTGATCGACCCGCACTCGCCTGGCGAGTACCGTGCGAATGGCGCGGCCATCAACCACGACGGCTTCCATCAGGCCTTCGGCACCAAGCAGGGCGACAAGATGTTCAAGCCCAGCGAGGAGCGGATCCGCATCTGGTAAGCGATGACGGCATCCCGCCGTCCAGCCAAGGCCGCCTCCGGGCGGCCTTTTTCATGGCCCAAAAAAACGCCCGGCGGTGGCCGGGCTGAAGGGAGGACAAGGGAAGCAGGCGGCCGCAGGGCCGCGCGCGCTTGATCGGGATCGATGGGCCGGCCGGATCAGGCCTGCGCAGCCGCTTCGTGTGCGGCCGATGCCTGAGCCAGGCTCAGCGAGGGCAGTTGCATGGCCGGCGCACCCAGGCAGGGCTGACCACCGGTGGCATCGGCCTGGGCGAGCGTCAGGGACGCGGCGCTGGCGATGGCAAGAAGGGCGGTGAGCAGGGTCTTGGTGGCGGCTTTCATGGCATTCCTCTCTGGCGTCTTGGTGCTGGCGGGCCTCATGGCTTTGTCGATGAGAGGAGTGTGCGCGCCGGCCCCCCGGTCTTCCAGGTGCCTGCGACGAACTGACGGCGGGGTGACGTGAACGGCTGCTGGCTGCGATCGATGCCGGGCCTGGCGGCTCAGGCCAGGCTCGCCAGCCAGTCCTGCATGTGGGCGATCAGCCGCTCAGGCTGGTCCTTGTGCGGGCTGTGGCCGCAGTCCGGCAGGGCCAGCAGGCGGGTGTCGGCGTGCAGTTCGGCGATGGCCTCGATCTGGCGCAGGCTGCCGTATTCGTCGTGCACGCCCTGCACCGCCAGCACGGGACATTGAAGGCGGCCCTGCAGCTCCGCCTCGATGTTCCAGTCCTCGAAGCCGGGGCGCAGCCAGGCGTCGTTCCAGCCGTAGAAGGCGGAGTCGGTGTCTGCGTGATGGCGGGCCAGGGCCTTGCGCAGGGAGTCGCCCTGCTCGTAGGCGGTCTTGGCGGCATGCAGGCCCAGCAGGGTCATGGGCTCCACGAACAGGTGAGGAGCCATCGCCACGACGCCTCGCACCTGCTGCGCTGCATGGGCCGCGTAGAGCAGGGCGAGGCTGGCACCGTCGCTGTGGCCGAAGAGCAGCAGCGGGCGGTCGGCCAGGCCCAGGGCCTCGAAGCAGGCCGGCAGCAGGCCGCGTGCCTGGCGCTGGAGATAGTCTGGCGGCCAAGGCGCCGTGCGTGGCGTACTGTGGCCATAGCCCGGGCGCGAGAACACCAGGCCGGGCAGCTGGAGGGCTTCGCAGAGCCGTGCAGGGAAATCGCGCCACTGACTCAGCGAGCCCAGGCCCTCGTGCAGGAAGACCAGCAGGGGCTGGCGCGCCTCCTGAGCCTCACCCAGCCACTGGGATTCGATGCGCAGCGACTCGCCGTCCAGCATGAGCGGCTGCAGGAAGGGCGGGCGCGGCGTCAAGGGGCTCGGCGTGCTCATGGCGGAATTCTGCCCTCGTCGAGCCGCGGGCGGCTGCGCTGCGATACTTCGTTCATTACAAGGAGTTTCACGGTGGAGACATTGCATATTGCGGTGGACGCGCGCGGCGTGGCGCGCGTCACCATGACCCGTCCGGAGGTGTTCAACGCCTTCAACGAGCAGATGATCGGCGAGCTGGACCAGGCCTTCGAGCGGCTGACGGCCGACCCCAAGGTGCGCGTCATCGTGCTGGCCGGCGCCGGCAAGGCCTTCAGCGCTGGCGCTGACATCCAGTGGATGCAGCGCGCAGCCCAGGCCAGCCAGGAATGGAACCTGCAGGATGCGCGGCGTTTCGCAGCCATGCTGTACCGCATCCAGTCCTGCCCCAAGCCCACCATTGCCCGCGTGCAGGGCGTGGCGCTGGGCGGTGGCGTCGGGCTGACGGCGGCCTGCGACATCGCCGTGGCCAGCCAGGACGCCCGCTTCGCGGTGAGCGAGGCGCGCTTCGGCATCCTGCCGGCCGTGATCGGTCCCTATGTGGTCAATGCCGTGGGCAGCCGCCAGGCGCGCCGCCTGGCCCTGACGGGCAGCCGCATCCCCGCCACTGAAGCGCTGGCCCTGGGGCTGGTGCATGAGGTCGTGGCCCCCGAGGCCCTGGACGAGGCCCTGGAGCGCTGGCTGAGCGAGCTGCTGGCCAACGGCCCGCAGGCCCAGGCCGAGATCAAGCAGCTGCTGGGCCAGCTCTGCGTCGGCCCGGTGACCGAGGAGGTGCGCGAGCTCACGGCCCAGACCATCTCCCGTGTGCGCGTGGGCGCGGAGGCTCGCGAGGGCTTTGCCGCCTTCATGGCCAAGCGTCCGGCGCCCTGGGTGCCGCAAGGGGAGGGCGCATGAGCGAGGTCCAGCAATGGGCGGTGGCGAGCAAGCCCGCCGCTGAAGCCCTGATCGGCGTGATCGGCGCTGGCGTGATGGGCGCGGGCATTGCTCAGGTGGCAGCCCAGGCCGGTCATCCGGTGCGGCTGATGGACGTCCGCGAAGGCGCCGCCGCCGCCGCGCACGGTCAGATCGCCAAGGCCCTGGAAGGCCTGGTGGCCAAGGGGCGCATGGAGGCAGCCGAGCGCGAGGCCGTGCTGGCGCGCATCCAGCCGGTGTCGGCCCTGGCTGAGCTGGCTGGCGCGGCCCTGGTGGTCGAGGTCATCATTGAAAAGCTGGAGCCCAAGCAGGCCCTGCTGCGCGAGCTGGACGCCCTGCTGGGGCCGGACGCGCTGATCGCCTCGAACACCTCGTCGATCAGCATCACCGCGCTGGCCAATGGCATGCAGCGTCCCGGCCGCCTGGTGGGCATGCATTTCTTCAATCCCGTGCCGCTGATGAAGCTGGTGGAGGTGGTGTCCGGGGCGGAGACGCTGGTCTCTGTGGCGGAAGCCATCTACGAGCTTTCGCGGCGCTGGGGCAAGGCGCCCGTGCATGCGAAGTCGACGCCTGGCTTCATCGTCAACCGCATCGCCCGCCCCTATTACGCCGAGACCCTGGCCCTGCTGCTGGAGCAGGCCGGCACGCCCGCGCAGCTGGACCGCGCCTTGCGTGCGGTGGGCTTCCGCATGGGCCCCTGCGAGCTGATGGACCTGATCGGGCATGACACCAACTTCCTGGTGACCCAGTCCGTCTTCGAGGCCAACTTCGGTGACAAGCGCTACATGCCCTCCCTGGTGCAGAAGGCCCTGGTGGACGGGGGACGCCTGGGCCGCAAGGTCGGTAAGGGCTTCTATGAGGGCGTGCCCGTGGCGCCGGCTCCCGTGGAGCGCCAGGGTGCCGCTGCCCTGCCGCCCGTGCAGCTGCTGGGCAGCGGTGCGCTGGTCGACGGCCTGGCACAAGCCCTGGAAGCCGCCGGCGTCGCCTTCGAGCGCCAGAGGCAGTCCAGCTGGGCCGGCCTGGTGATGGGGGCGCTGCAGCTGCGCATGAGCACCGGCCGCTGCGCCGCCGAACTCGCAAGGCAGACTGGTCATGCCGAGCTGGCCGTGATCGACTGGCCCATCCAGGGCCCGCGCACCGAGGCCCTGGCGCTGGCCTTCGCCCCGCGCTGCAGCGAGGCCAGCCGTGAGCAGGCGCTGCGGCTCTTCGCTGCCTTGGGCTGGGCCCCGCTGGTTCTGCGCGACGCGCCCGGCCTGGTGGTCGCCCGCACGCTGGCCATGCTGGTCAACGAGGGCGCGGATGCCGTCTGGCAGGGCGTCTGCGACGAGGCCGCCGCCGATCAGGCCATGAAGCTGGGCGTCAACTACCCGGCCGGGCCCTTCGAGTGGCTGGCACAGCTGGGCGTCGCGCCCGTGGTCGAGACCCTGGACGCGCTCTTTGAGGCCTGCCGCAACGAGCGCTACCGCGTCAGTCCGCTGCTGCGGCAACGCCTGTGGGCCGACTGAGCGTCAGCCGCCGCAAACGAAAAGCCGCCTTCGAGGCGGCTTTTTCACGGCGTGGCGCGGAGCCGCCCGTTCAGAGCAGCATGCGCAGGTGCTGCTGCGCCTGCAGCAGGGGCGGCAGGGCATGCTCGACCAGCTGCTCCATGCTCATGCGCGAGGCGTGGATGGAAATGTTGAGGGCGGCGACCACATCGCCACGGTAGTTCTTCAGCGGCACCGCCAGGGTGCGCAGGCCGAGCTCGAGCTCCTGGTCCACGCTGGCGTAGCCCAGGGTCCGGGCGCGGGCAACCTCGGTGCGCAGCCGGTCCGGGTTGGTGATGGTGTGGGGAGTGACCGGTTCCAGCGTCTGGCGGGCGATCCAGGCGTCGGCGTCTTCGGGCGCCAGCGCAGCCAGCAGGGCGCGGCCGTTGGCGGAGCAGTAGGCCGGGACGCGGCCGCCGGACTGCAGGTGCTGGGACAGCACACGGCCGGCGCTGGTGGCGGCAATGCAGATCACGTCATTGCCATCCAGCACACCGGCAGCGCTGGCTTCCTTGAGCGCAAAGGCCAGCTTGTGCAGTTCGGGCTCCACGATGCGGGGCAGGCGTGCCGAGTGCATATAGCTCTGGCCCAGGCGCAGCACCTTGGGCGTGAGCGCGAACATCTTGCGGTCCTGGGACACGAAGCCCAGGTAGCTGAGGGTCAGCAGATAGCGGCGGGCGGCCGCACGGGTCAGGCCGGTGCGGGCGGCCACCTCGCTGATGGTGAGGCGGGGACGTTCCTGATCGAAAGCTTCGATCACGGCCAGTCCCTTCTCCAGGCCGGCCACGAGGTCGCGTTTCAGCGGCGTCTGTGGTTCCAGAGAGACAGTGGCGGCCGAACTGGGCGGCACTGCGACAGAGGCGAGATCATCAAGGGCGCGAGCAGCAGACATGGCGTTCCAGGGTCCGATGGGCGCCCAAAGTGGTCTGAGCGCGATCAATTCAAGCGCCGACTATAGAAGTCTGTCACTACAACGTGTGACGACTTCGCAAGAACTGGGCGACGAACGCACATCTATGCACCAATTTGGTGATTTTAAGGCGCACGCATCTGACGGCCTGGTGCAGGTCGCTTCGAGCGGGCCCCAGACACCTCACGGCACCGGGTTGCGGATCATCCCCCTGTCTTGCTTCTTGTTTGCCGGCAAGTCTCGGGAGGGGCCTTGAACGTACGCATATGACTTTCGACATATGTGTGATATATGGCCCCAGCGGAGCCAGTATCACACGATCCCGGGCCGCGCAGCTGTCCGGGCGACCAGCCCAATGGGGGAGGGCTGGGCGAAAGCGTTCGCAGAGCGTTCGCGGAGCGTTCGCGGAGCGTCCGTATGGCGTCCGTCTGGAGAACGCCTGGTGGGCGCCGGGGCCCCCCGGGGTGCGCTCAGACCCGCTCGAGCACGAGCGCGATGCCCTGGCCGACGCCGATGCACATGGTGCACAGGGCGTAGCGGCCGCCCGTGCGCTGGAGCTGGTTGGCGGCGGTGAGCGCCAGGCGGGCACCGCTGGCACCCAGCGGATGGCCCAGGGCGATGGCGCCGCCGTTGGGGTTGACGCGGGGATCGTCATCCTGAAGGCCCAACTGGCGCAGCACGGCCAGCCCCTGGGCCGCAAAGGCCTCGTTCAGCTCGATCACGTCCATCTGGTCCAGGCTGAGCCCGGCACGGGCGAGCACCGCCTGCGTGGCCGGAGCCGGGCCGATGCCCATGATGCGCGGCGCGACGCCCGCCGTGGCCATGGCCACGACCCGGGCGCGGGGCGTCAGGCCATGGCGCTGGACGGCGGTCTCGCTGGCCATCAGCAGTGCCACGGCGCCGTCGTTGACGCCGGAGGCGTTGCCGGCCGTCACCGAGCCCTCGGGGCTCACCACGCCCTTGAGCCGTGCGAGCGCCTCCAGGCTGGTGTCGCGGGGATGCTCGTCCTGGCGCACCCACAGGGATTCGCCCTTCTTCTGGGGAATCTCGACCGGGCAGATCTCGGCGTCGAAGAAGCCGGCCTGCTGGGCGGCCAGCGTCTTCTTCTGGCTGGCCAGGGCCATGCGGTCCTGGGCTTCGCGCTCGATGCCGAACTCGCGCGCCACGTTCTCGGCGGTCTCTGGCATGGAGTCGACGCCGTACTGGCTCTTCATCAGCTTGTTGATGAAACGCCAGCCGATGGTGGTGTCATAGACCGCGTTCTGGCGCGAGAAGGCGGCGTCGGCCTTGGGCATCACGAAGGGGGCGCGGCTCATGCTCTCCACGCCGCCGGCGATCAGCAGGTCCGCCTCCCCGGCCTTGATGGCGCGCGCGGCGCTGCCCACGGCGTCCAGGCCCGAGCCGCACAGCCGGTTGAGCGTGACGCCCGGTACGCTGATCGGCAGGCCGGCCAGCAGGGCGGCCATGCGGGCGACGTTGCGGTTGTCCTCCCCGGCCTGGTTGGCGCAGCCGTAGAAGACATCTTCCAGCGCCTGCCAGTCCAGCTGGGGGTGGCGGGCCATGAGGGCCCTGATGGGCAGGGCGCCCAGGTCATCGGCGCGCACGCTGGCGAGCGCGCCGCCGTAGCGGCCGAAGGGCGTGCGTTGGCCGTCGCAGAGATAGGCAGTCTTCATGGGGTCCTCAAGTGTGCTGGGTCGTGGGCGGGGCTTGCCTCGCCGGCCGCCGGGATGATGGGTGATCTTGACGATAGCTTGATTCGAAAAGTTCTTTAATAGAACTTTCGTTCATCAAATGAACATGCTAGGCCTGTGCGATCTTTCCAGTCAAGCGCAGGCCTGTTGGCGCACATACGTCAGCGAGGTGTATCCGTCCGTGTAAAGTTCCCCAGTGCGTCGCTCAAGTTCTCCGGACCCGCGGCCGATGCATCGCAAGAGGGCGCCCCCGGAGGAAAAGGGCGTAGGACACGCATGAAGGACAACGCAACAGATCCGCTGATTGACGTGGCCCAGCTGAAGGTCGGGATGTTCATCCATCTGGACCTGGGCTGGATGTCGCACCCCTTCCCGCTGAGCAGCTTCAAGCTGAGCTCGGAAGACCAGCTGCTGGTGCTGCGCCGCCTGGGTCTCAAGCAGGTGCGCTGGAGTCCTGGCAAGAGCGAACTGCCCGACGATGCGCCACCGGCCGCCGTCGTGGCGGAGCCGAGCAATCCGGCCCTCAGTCCCGAGCAACAGCTCAAGGACGCCCATCGCCAGGCGCTGGCCGCCCAGCGCGAGGCGCTGTCGCTGTGCGAAAAACAGTACGCCGAGGCCGCCGCGGCCTTCAAGAACATCGTCGACCTCGTCCCCCGCGAGCCTGTCAATTCGCGGGACCAGTCCACCGCGCTGGTCAGCGCCTTGCTGGACAAGATGCTGGTCGAGGGTGACCTCAACATCCGCCTGCTCAACGAAGGCGCCGGCGACCGTGGCACGGCGCACGCCTTGAACGTGTCCATCATTTCCCTGCTGCTGGGCCGTGCCTTCGGCCTGGGGCGCGAAGAGATGATGGACCTGGGCGTGGGAGCCCTGTTGCACGACATCGGCAAGCTCGAGCTGCCGCCGCGGCTGCGCCATCGGGACGAGAGCTTCACCTCCGCCGAGAGCCAGGTCTACCAGACCCATGTGGTCAAGGGCGTGGCCCTGGCCAAGCAGATGGACCTCGCTGCCGGGCCGCTGCTGGTGATCGCCCAGCATCATGAGAACGCGGATGGCTCGGGCTTCCCGCAGCGCATCAACGTGGATCGCATGAGCGCGGCCTCGCGCATCGTGGCCCTGGTCAACCGCTTCGATGGGCTGTGCAACCCGCTGCTGGTTTCCAAGGCCATGACGCCGCATGAGGCCCTGTCCCTGATGTTCGCGCAAGGGCGCAACCGCTTCGACGCCACCATGCTCAACGCCTTCATCCGCATGATGGGCGTCTATCCGCCGGGGTCGACCGTACAGCTGACCGACGACCGCTATGCGCTGGTCGTGGCCGTCAACTCCTCGCGCCCGCTGAAGCCGCGTGTCATGGTGCATGACGCCAAGGTCGCGCGCGAAGAGGCCCTGATCGTCAACCTGGAAGACCATCCCGACCTGGGCATCCGCCGCAGCCTCAAGCCCGGTGCGCTGCCTCGCGCCTCGCTGGACTACCTCAGCCCGCGTGCGCGCGTGGCGTATTTCTTCGAGTCCTCCGCCGCCATGCCGTCGGGAGAGGTGTCGGTGTGAGACCGCCCCGGCGGGAGACGCAGGCGGGCCAGGCGGATGAGTCGATTCCCAGTGCATTGGATGCCTCGCACCATCGCGGCCTGCTGGACGCGTTGCAGGAGGCTGTCTGGCTGGTGGATGCCCATGGCCTGACGGTGCTGCAAGCCAACGAGGCGGCCCGGCAACTGCTGGGGCTGTCATCGGCGCAGCTGGTCGGGCGGCGCATCGAGTCCCTGTGCGTCACCCCGGAGGACCTGCTGTTCTGGAGCGAGGTCGCGGGCGGTGCCTGCGAGGAGCTCCACACCGAGACGCTCATGCGCCATGCCGACGGCCACACGCTCTGGGTGGACCGCAGGGCCTGCCTCGTGCAGGCGGACGGCGCCCATCCGCACGGGCGTGCCCTGTGGGTGGTCAGCATGCGGGACCTCAGCGCCCAGCGCCGCGGCGAGGAAGAGCGCGAGGCCCTGCTGGTGGACCTGCGCAGCACGCTGGAGTCCACGGCCGATGGAATCCTGGTGACCGACCTGGCCGGGCGCCTGCGCAACTTCAACCAGCGCTTCGCCACGCTCTGGGGCATTCCCGAGGACCTGCTGCAGCAGCGCGACGATGCGGCCGTGCAGGCCTGGATGCGGCGCAGCGTGACGGATGGCGCTGCCTATGCCGCGCGCCTGGCGGCCTTGCTGGACGCCCCCCTGCTGCAGAGCAGCGATGTGATCCAGCTGCTGGACGGTCGCGTGCTGGAGCGCGTCTCGTTGCCGCAGTGGAGCCGGCAGCGGCCCGTTGGCCGGGTGTTCTCCTTCCGCGACCTCAGCGACCAGCTGGCGGCCAGCCAGCGCATCGAGGAGCTTTCACACACCGACATGCTCACCGGGCTGCCCAACCGGCGCGCCCTATCGCAGCGGGTGGAGTACGCCCGCGCGATCGCCAAGCGCGAGCACTCGGGCTTCGCGATGCTCTTCGTCGACCTCGACCGCTTCAAGCAGATCAATGACACGCTCGGCCATGCCTTTGGCGACCGCGTGCTGCGCGAAGTGGCGCAGCGCCTGCGCGACAGCCTGCGCGAGGTGGACACCGTGGCCAAGCTCTCGGGCGACGAATTCGCGCTCCTGATCCATGAGGCCGACGCCCGCGGCGCCGAGCACACGGCGCGGCGCGTGCTGGAGGCCATGGGCCGGCCCTTCGGCTTCGATGCCCTCAGCTTCACCGTGACCGCCAGCATCGGCATCGCCCTGTTTCCGGGCGACGGCGAATCGCTGGACGAGCTGACGTCCAGCGCCGAGCGCGCCATGCAGGGCGTCAAGGACAGCGGGCGGGCGGGCTTCCGCTTCCACCAGCCGCGCAAGGATGTGGACCTCCTGGCCCGCATGCGCCTGGATCACGCCATGCGCCAGGCCCTGCTGGACAGGCGCTTCCGCCTGCACTACCAGCCCCAGCTGGACCTGGCCAGCGGCCAGGTGATCGGTGCCGAGGCCCTGATCCGCTGGCGGGATCCGCTGCGCGGCGAGGTGTTGCCGGGCGAGTTCATCCCGGTGGCCGAGGAGAGCGGTTTCATCGTGGCCATCGGCGACTGGGTGCTGCATGAGGCGGTGGCGCAGGCGCAGCGCTGGTGGCAGCAAGGGCGCCGCATGCCGGTCGCGGTGAATGTGTCGGCCCTGCAGTTCCAGCAGGGGCAGTTCGTGGACACCGTTCGCCAGGTGCTGAAGTCGGCCGGTCTGCCGCCGGATCTGCTGGAGCTGGAGCTCACCGAGTCCATCCTGCTGCGGGATGCCGACGAGGCCCTGCGCCGGCTGCAGGCCCTGGCCGAGCTGGGCGTCTGCCTGTCCATCGACGATTTCGGCACCGGCTATTCCAGTCTGGCCTACCTCAAGCGCTTCCCCATCCAGCGGCTCAAGATCGACCGCAGCTTCGTCCAGGGGCTGCCGGCGGACGCCAGCGATGCGGGCATCGTCCGCGCCGTGGCCCAGATGGGGCGGGCGCTGGGCCTGCAGGTCATCGCCGAAGGGGTGGAAAACGAGGCCCAGCGCGACTTCCTTCGCGAGGCCGGCTGCCATGAATACCAGGGCTATCTCTTCTCGCCGGCCCTGGATCTGGCCGCCTTCGAGACCCGGGTCTGGGGGGCCGAGCGCCCGGCCATTCGCCTCGTTCAGGGTGGGGTTGGCTGATCCCGCGTGCGCGAGGTCCACAATAGGCCCACTGCTTTCCTCTCTTGATTGCGCCAGCGCCGCGCCGGGGTCCCCATGTATCGATTCAAGTCCAAGGCTGCGGCCGATGTGATCTACCTGCCTGAGGCCGCCCGCCAGGTCCTCGAAGCCCTGCGCCGCGAGCCGGCGCAGCAGGGCATCATCGAGGTGGCTGACCTCCCCGCGGCGCAGCAGGCCCTGCTGGCCGCCGTGGAGGTCGACGAGGCCGCATTCGCCGCCCTGGTGGCCGAGGCCGAGGCCCAGGGCGAGCCGCCGCCCCGGCGCCAGGGCATCACCCTGAGGCAGCGGGTCTGGCCCCTGCTGGACATGCTGCGCCTGAGCGAGGCCGAGCGGGCCGATGTCATCTGGCAAGGCTGAAGGCCCATGGACGGACTGGATGAGGTCACCCGGCTGGTCTGCGTTCGCCACGGGCAGACCGACTGGAATGCGCAGGGGCGCATCCAGGGCCAGTTGGACATCGACCTGAACCCGCTGGGCCAGGCCCAGGCCCAGGCCCTGGCCGCGGCCCTGCAGGACGAGGGCCTGGACCAGGTGGTCTGCAGCGATCTGCGGCGTTGCCGCCAGACCCTGGCTCCCCTGCTCTTGCAGCGCACCCTGCCCGTCCGCTGGCATGCCGGGCTGCGCGAGCGCTCCTTCGGCGACTTCCAGGGGCAGACCTGGGTCGAGCTTGCCGCGCGCGAGCCGGAGGCGCTGCAGCGCTGGAAGTCCCGGGACCCCGACTTCTCGGCGCCCGGCGGCGAGTCGCTGCGGGCGTTCAGCGAGCGCGTGCTGGCGGTGGTGCGCGAACTGGCGGCGGCCCATGCGGGCCAGACCCTGCTGCTGGTGACACACGGTGGGGTCCTGGACTGCCTGTACCGGGCGGCCCTGGGACTGGACCTCCAGGCCGCCCGCAGCTGGCGCCTGGGCAATGCCGCCATCAACCGCCTGATGGTTTCCGGCGGCCGGCTGCACCTGGTGGGCTGGGCCGACGAAACGCATCTCCCGGCGCTCCCGGCATCGGCCTGACGCTTTTGCCGGCCCCCGGCGACAAATCCTTGCACCAGACCTGCCAGAAGTGACTGTTGCAAATTCGCGTCGCGGGGGCTTCGGTCAAACCCTAGGGCTCCTATACTGCCGCCACATTCCGCGTGACAAGACCGGGTGATTCAACCCGGCACAACCTCAACCTACAAAGGCAAATGATGAAGAAGATCGCTCTCGTCGCCGCTCTGGCCGCTGTTTCGGCTTCGGCTTTCGCTCAAAGCTCCGTGACCCTGTGGGGCCGCATGAATACCACCGTCGAAAGCCAGAAGTTTGGCACCGGTGACCGCAAGGTGGTTGTGCAGAACAACTCGTCGCGTATCGGCCTGAAGGGTGCCGAAGACCTGGGCGGCGGCCTGAAGGCCAGCTTCGCACTGGAACACGGTCTGAACTCTGACACCGGTGCTCAAACCAGCCCTGGCGCTTTCTGGAACCGTGAAGCCCAAGTGCAACTGTCGGGCTCCTTCGGTGCTGTGCGTCTGGGCCAGTGGACCCATGGCTCCTACTTTGCCGTTGCTGACTACATCAGCATGCACAACCACGACACCGGCACTTCTTCCGATGCTCTGCTGAGCTACATCGGCGGCAATGCCAACAAGGTGGGCTACTTCACCCCGAACATCGACGGCTTCGTGGGCGAAATCACCATGGGCGCTGGCGAAGGCGCTGCTCCCCGCGTGCTGGATCTGTCCGGTAACTACGACCAGGGCCCTCTGCACCTGGGTGCCGGCTTCACCAAGCAAGGTTCCAACAAGCAATACGCTGGCCGTGCCCTGTATGAACTGGGTGAGTTCACTGTGGGTGCTTACCTGCAGCGTGAAGACATGGACGGCAACACCCGCAACATCTGGCGTCTGGCCGGCATGTACACCATGGGCGCTTCCGAGTTCCACGTGAACCTGGGCAGCACCAGCAAGAGCAGCGACTTCGACACCCTGCACAAGGGCACCAACAAGGCTACGCAGCTGACCCTGGGTTACAACTACAACCTGAGCAAGCGCACCAAGGTCTACGGTTTCTTCACCAAGGTCGACAGCAAGACCAACGGCGACGATTTCAACAGCCTGGCTGCCGGCATCCGCCACAACTTCTAATCCCTCGGGATCAGAAAGTGCAAAAGGCGACCTTCGGGTCGCCTTTTTTCATTCTGTTGCGCCTCTTGCGATCCCTGAGCGCGCCGCCATTCGCTACTCGTCGAACAGGCTCGTGGTGTTCTTGGGCGGCGTCACCCCCAGGTGCCGGAACGCGGCCAGCGTCGCGATGCGTCCCCGAGGTGTGCGCTGCAAGAAGCCCTGCTGGATCAGGTAGGGCTCGATGACGTCCTCGATGGTGTCGCGTTCCTCGCCGATGGCGGCGGCGACGTTGTCCAGCCCGACCGGGCCGCCGTCGAAGCGGTGCACCACGGCTTCCAGCAGCTTGCGGTCCATGAGGTCGAAGCCCTGCGGGTCCACGTCCAGCATGGCCAGGGCCTTGTCGGCCATGAGCTTGGTGATGCGGCCGTCCCCCTTGACCTCGGCATAGTCGCGCACGCGGCGCAGCAGGCGGTTGGCGATGCGCGGCGTGCCGCGCGAACGCCGCGCGATCTCCAGGGCGCCTTCCGGCGCGATGGGCGCGTTCATGAGCCCGGCGGAGCGGGTCACGATGCGCTGCAGCTCGTCCGGCGTGTAGAACTCCAGCCGGGCCACGATGCCAAAGCGGTCGCGCAGCGGGTTGGTCAGCATGCCGGCGCGGGTGGTGGCGCCGACCAGGGTGAAGGGCTGCAGGTCCAGCTTGATCGAGCGGGCCGCCGGGCCTTCGCCGATCATGATGTCGATCTGGTAGTCCTCCAGCGCGGGGTACAGGATTTCCTCGACCACGGGCGAGAGGCGGTGAATCTCGTCGATGAAGAGTACGTCGTTCTTCTCGAGATTGGTCAGGATGGCCGCTAAGTCCTTGGGCTTCTCCAGCACCGGGCCCGAGGTCTGGCGCAGGTTCACGCCCAGCTCGGCCGCGATGATGTGAGAGAGCGTGGTCTTGCCCAGACCCGGCGGGCCGAAGAGCAGCACGTGGTCCAGGGCCTCCTCGCGCTTGCGGGCGGCGCCAATGAAGATCTCCAGCTGCTCGCGCGCCTTGGCCTGGCCCACGTATTCGTCCAGCAGCTTGGGCCGCAGGGCGCGCTCCAGGGCCTCTTCATTGGGATTGCCCGGGGAGGCGCTGACCACGCGAGGCGGCTGAGGGGCGAAATCGTCGGTCTGGATGGGCATGGCGGCTCAGGGGGCGTGGACGTGGGGCGGCAGGGGGCGGGTTCTCAGCGGTTCAGGGACTTCAGCGCCAGCTTGATGCCCTCGCTGACGCCCACGTCGGCGGGCAGCTGCTTGAGCGCGGCGGCGGCTTCCTTGTCGCTGTAGCCCAGGGCCTGCAGGGCCTGGAGGATGTCGGCCTGGCTGTCGCTGGCCTCGCTGGCAGGCAGGGCGAGGTCGGGCCCCAGCTTGCCCTTGAGCTCCAGCAGCAGGCGTTCCGCTGTCTTCTTGCCAATGCCCGGCACCTTCACCAGGCGGCCGGCTTCCTGCAGGCTCACCGCCTGAGCCAGGTCGGCCACGCTGAGGCCGGACAGGATGGACAGCGCGGTGCGCGGGCCCACGCCGCTGATCTTGATCAGCAGGCGGAAGGTGGCGCGCTCTTCGGCGCTGAGGAAGCCGAAGAGGATCTGGGCGTCCTCGCGCACCACGAAGTGCGTCAGCAGACTCACCCGTTCGCCCAGGTTCGGCAGGTTGAAGAAGGTGCTCATGGGCACGTCGACTTCATAGCCGACGCCCTGCACGTCGATGAGCACGAGCGGGGGCGATTTTTCCGCGATGACGCCCGTGAGCCTTCCAATCATCGGGCGATTATCGGGGGCTTCGCTGCGCAGGGCGGTGCCCGCTCGCCGTGGACGCTCAGTTGCGGCCGAAGAGGCCCAGGCGCTGGGCTTCCAGCGCCGCCTCGGCCCGCGAGGACACGTTGAGCTTGCGATAGATCTGCTTCACGTAGTCGGCGATGGTGTGGCGGGACAGGCCCAGCTGCACGCCGATCTCGGGCAGGGTGAAGCCCTTGGCCACGCGCAGCAGCACCTCGGTCTCGCGCTCGGTGAGGGAGACCTCGATCAACTGCGGTGAAGCCTGCGGGCGACGCTGCGAGTTGAAATGCGCGATCACCTTGCGGGCGATGGAGGGCGACAGCGGCGGCTCGCCCTGGCTGATTCGCTGCAGCTGCTCCACCAGCAGCTCCCGGGCCTGCTCCTTCAGCAAGTAGCCGAAGGCGCCGGCCTGCAGGGCCGGGAAGATGTGCTCATCGTCGTCGTGGATGGTGACGATCACCGACTGCACCTCGGGCTGCTTCTCGCGCAGGGCGGCGACCACGTCCACCCCCGAGCCGTCAGGCAGGCCCAGGTCCAGCAGGGCCAGGGTGAAGCGCTGGCTGTTGATGTGCTGCAGGGCGTCCTGCACCCGAGAGCATTCGGTGATCACGGCATTGGTGAAGACCTGGCTCACCAGGGTCTTGAGCCAGGCGCGGATTTCCGGAATGTCTTCGAGCAGCAGGATGTTGTTCATGATGTTTTCTGGGTGTTGGCGGGCTCTGTGCGGGCCCCGGGCCTGACGATCAGGCAACAGTATGCCTTTTGGCGGTCGCGCGCCAGTCCCGGGCAGATCCCGATGGGTGGATCAGAGCGGAATCGTGAGGCGGATGATGGTGCCCATGCCGGCGCCGGACTCCACCAGGCACTGCCCCTGCATCTGCTTGGCCCGGGCCTTCATGCTGGCCATGCCGTGGCCCTTGTCCAGGCGGCCGTCCAGCTCCATGGGAATGCCCTGGCCGTTGTCCTGGATGATCACCTGGAAGTCGCCGCCCTGCACATTGCAGCTGACCGTGCAGTGGGTGGCACCGCTGTGCTTGATGATGTTGCTGACGGATTCGCGCAGGATGCGGGTCGTCTGCACATAGGCGCGGGCGGGCAGGGTGTGCTCCACGTCCTCGGCGGGGGACTTCCACTCGGCATTGATATTGGCCTGACCCAGGCGCGAGACCAGCTCGGCCCGCCAGTCGCCCAGGGCGTCCAGCAGGTGCACCGGCTTGCCGGTGAGGCCGCGCACCGAGAGCCGCATCTCCTCCAGCGCCTCGCGGGCCAGCGTGGAAATGCGGTCTGATTCGCTGGTGTGGACGATGGTCAGCAGCTTGGCGCCCAGGTCGTCGTGCAGGTCGGCGGCAATGCGCTTGCGCTCCCGCTCGGTGACCTGCTCCAGCTTCTGCTCAGCCATCTGCGCATAGCTGCGCTCGATCTCGGCAAGCTTCTCCGCCATGCGCTGCTCCAGCTGCACATGCTTGTGCTCGGCGACCTTGCGGGCGCGGGCCACGCAGACCGTGGCATGCAGGCCCAGGCCCATCATCAGCAGGGGCACGGCCAGGGGCGTCATCGGCACGATCAGCGGCGCCTGCAGCTGCGAGAGCAGCAGCTCCAGCAGCACCGCCGCGATGGCCAGGGCCAGCAGGGTGCAGACCACGGCGAAGTCCCGGCGCTGCACGCTCGCGTCCAGGGGGCGGGCCAGGACGGCCTGCCAGCGCAGCCACAGATGGAAGCCCATGCCGGCCATCAGCTCGGCGGCCAGCAGGGTGGTCCACATGCTGGCCACGATGAAGTGAAGCGCCGGCCCCACGGCCATCAGGCTCAGGGGGACCAGGGCGCACTGAGCCAGCAGCAGGGCGTTGAGCCGGCCATTGCGCCAACCCATCTCCAGCAGCAGGAACTGCAGCGCGAACAGGGTGATCAGGGGCAGGCAGGTGGACAGACCGATCTCCAGCCAGTGCCGCGGCAGCGGCAGCGAGCCGATCCAGAAGCGGGTGGACAGCAGCACCCAGGCCAGCATCAGCCCGGAAAGGAAGAGCAGGTGCCGCTCGCGGCGATACAGGATGGCCAGCACGCCGGTGGTGACGGCCATCATGACCAGCATGGCATTGAGTGCCTTGGGCAGGCCCTGCCGCCAGAAGCTGGCCCGCGCATGACGCTGCGACAGCTGCTCCAGCGGGCCGATCTCCACCACGCTCAGCCGGGCACTGCGCTGGCTGGAATTGAGCTGCTGGCGGGCATAGCCGGCCAGCTGGACGTCCAGCAGATTGCCCTGGGTCCGCAGGAGCTCGGTGGGCAGGGGCACCAGCAAGGGCTCGTAGCAGTGGTCCGTGATGGGGTCCACCATGCGGCCCTGGGCCAGCAGGCTGATGCCGTTGAAGCGCACCCGCACATTGCTGCAGGCCTGGGCGATGTAGGCGGCCATGGCGCCCGGAGCCTGCGCGGTGGGCAGGTCGAAGGCGAGGCGGTACCACAGCGGATGCTGCGCGTACTGCGACGGCGCTTCCTGGCGGCTCTGGTGCCAGTCATGCGGCAGAGCCTGGAGGGACAGCGCGGCCTGCTCGGGAAACTGGGTCTCGCTGCCCTCGGCCACCAGGGCCTGCTGAAGGAGCAGGTTCTGGGCCTGGGCCTGGCCCGGCAGCAGCCCAGGCACCAGGCTCAGCAGGGCCACGCCCAGCAGGAGAGGAAGTCGCAGCAGAAAGGAGTGGATGCTCATGGGTGGTTGGAGGCGTGCCAGGGCTGGGCCGGGACCGATTGTGCCGAAGCTCTGGTGACAGCGGCCGGGCCGTCCTCCGACATGGGGGCAAGGCGGGACGCAAGGCGGGCAGGAGCCCGGCGACAATAGCCGCCTGATTCCGACCGCGACGAAGGGTCCGCCTTGATACTGCGCCACGTTTTTACCCCCGCCGACAACAAACGTCTCTCCCATCTGTGCGGGGGGCTGGACGACCATCTGCGCCAGATCGAGGCCGCCATGGACGTGCGCATCACGCGCCGTGGCGAGGCCTTCCGCATCGAGGGGCACAAGGCCGCCGCCGAGCACAGCCTGCAGCTGCTGCAGAGCCTCTACGACGCCGCCCGCAAACCCATTGCCCCGGAAAGCCTGCAGCTGGCCATCCTGGAGGCCACCCAGCAGCTGGCCGAGGCCCTGGGCGCCCGCAAGCCACGCCGTGCCGAGGTCGCCGAGCCTCTGCCGGATGCGCAAGGCGTGGTGCTGCGCACACGCCGCGCCGACCTCGCCGGCCGCACGCCCAACCAGCACGGCTACCTGCGCAATATCCTGAACCACGACATCACCTTCGGCCTGGGCCCGGCCGGCACCGGCAAGACCTTCCTGGCCGTGGCCTGCGCCGTGGACGCGCTGGAGCGTTCGCAGGTGCAGCGCATCATCCTGACCCGCCCGGCCGTCGAGGCCGGCGAGCGCCTGGGCTTCCTGCCCGGCGATCTGACGCAGAAGGTGGACCCCTACCTGCGCCCGCTCTATGACGCG
This sequence comes from Roseateles flavus, assembly GCF_039872765.1. Classification (NCBI taxonomy): domain Bacteria; kingdom Pseudomonadati; phylum Pseudomonadota; class Betaproteobacteria; order Burkholderiales; family Sphaerotilaceae; genus Roseateles; species Roseateles flavus. The sequence goes on from NZ_JBDPZC010000011.1 coordinate 128,743, forward strand.
CTCTACGACCTCATGGGCTTCGACCGCGTCAGCAAGGCCTTCGAGAAGGGCCAGCTGGAGATCGCGCCCCTGGCCTTCATGCGCGGCCGCACGCTCAACCACGCCTTCGTGATCCTGGACGAAGCCCAGAACACCACGCCCGAGCAGATGAAGATGTTCCTCACCCGCATCGGCTTTGGCAGCAAGTGCGTGGTGACCGGCGACACCAGCCAGATCGACCTGCCCAAGGGCACGCTCAGCGGTCTGGTCGATGCCGAGCGCGTGCTGAAGAAGGTACGCGGCATTGCCATGACGCACTTCACCTCGGCCGACGTGGTGCGCCACCCGTTGGTGGCCCGCATCGTCGAGGCCTACGAGGCCCGCACCAAGGCTGAGAACAGGAAGCAGGCCGCTGCCGGCAGCCATGGAGCCCGCGCATGAGCCGTCCTGACCTCAGCCTGTCCCTGCAGTTTGCCGATGCCCGCCACCGTGCCGAGCTGCCGCGCCACAAGGTGCAGCGCTGGATCCGCGCGGCGCTGGAGTTGCCAGGCGAGATCGCCGTGCGCATCGTCGACGCCGAGGAGGGCCGCCAGCTCAACAGGGAGTTCCGCGGCAAGGACTACGCCACCAATGTGCTGACCTTCGACTACAGCCATGAGCCCGTGGTGGGTGCAGATCTGGTCATCTGTGCCGAGGTGGTCGAGCGCGAGGCCCGCGAGATGGGCCTGGACCTGGTCGCGCACTATGCGCACATGCTGGTGCACGGCACCCTGCATGCCCAGGGCTACGACCACGAGGACGACGACGAGGCCGAGTGCATGGAAGCGCGTGAGACCGAGATCATGCTCGCCCTGGGCTTCGCCGACCCGTACCAGGCGCGCTGAAGCTCGAGGTGACGCCCGAGGCCTCGGCGGACCTCAGCTCTGGCTGCTGAGGTAGCGCTTGCGCCAGAAGAAGAGGCCCAGCCCCAGGCCCACGCCGCACATCACACCCACCGCGATCCAGAAGCCGGTGGCCTTGTGGATCAGGGGCAGGGTGTCGAAGTTCATGCCGAAGATGCCGGTGATCAGGTTCAGCGGCAGGAAGATGGCGGTGAGCACCGTCAGCGTCCGCATGATGTTGTTGGTGCGGTGCCCCAGGGCCGAGAAGTGCATCTGCACGGCGGACTCCGCCGAGCTCTCCAGCCGGCGCACATGGCTCAGCACCCGCTCCACATGCTCGAGCACGTCACGCGAGCGCACGCGCAGCAGCTCGCGCTCGCGATCGGCGCGGGCGTCGTTCTCGGGCGGCCATTCGGCCAGGGCATCCAGCCATTCCTGCACGGCGCTGCGCTGGTCCTCGCAGATGTCCTCCAGCCGGTGCAGGGTGTCCCGGGCGGTCAGCAGGGCCGGCCATTCGCGGAAGTTGCTGTGCGGGTCGAAGAGCTGGCGCTGCAGGCCGGTCAGCTGGCGCGTCAGCAGGCGGCGCAGGTCCAGGTAGCTGTCGACCATGTGGTTGAGCATGCGCAGCATCAGCTCGGCGGGGCTGGTCGGCAGGCGGTTGCTGCCGCGCAGGTCGCGGCCTTCGTGCATCTGGCCCAGGCGGGCGGCGAAGAAGTCGCGCACCTGGCAGTCGCCGGGATGCACGCTCAGCAGCACGCGGTCGAAGACGGCGAAACCCACCGGGCTGGTGTCGATGGCCTGCAGCGAGCGCTCGATGGCCGCGGCCGAGACCGGCGACTCCTCGTCAGGCGTCTCCGTGCCAGGCGTGGTGGCCAGGCGGCGGAAGACCATCAGGTCGTACCAGGAGGTGTAATCGAAGTGCGAGGGCAGCTGCGCGTTGAGCAGGTCCGAGATGTGCAGGTCCACCAGCGGCGCGCCGCACCAGCGCTGCAGGGCCAGCTGCAGCTCCAGGCTGCGCAGGCTGAACTCCTCGCGGCTCAGCCCCACCCACAGATAGCCGGTGGCGGGCAGGTCCTGGGGGAGCTGGGCGAGCTCGCTGAGCTGTTCGCCGTTGAGGAGGAAGAGACGCAATTGCGGGCCTGTGCGCGAGCGCCGGAATTACTTCTTCAGCAGCCGTGCGGCTTCGAGGGCGAAGTAGCTCAGGACACCGTCTGCGCCTGCGCGCTTGAAGGCCAGCAGCGACTCCATCATCACCACGTCATGGGCCAGCCAGCCATTGGCGGCTGCGGCCTTGAGCATGGCGTACTCGCCGCTGACCTGGTAGGCGAAGGTGGGGACGCGGAACTCGTCCTTCACGCGGCGCACCACGTCCAGGTAGGGCATGCCGGGCTTGACCATGACCATGTCCGCGCCCTCGGCCAGGTCCATGGCGACTTCGCGCAGGGCCTCGTCGCTGTTGCCGGGGTCGACGTAGTAGGTGTTCTTGTCGGCCTTGCCCAGGGCGCTCTTGGAGCCCACGGCATCGCGGAAGGGACCGTAGAAGCCGCTGGCGTACTTGACGCTGTAGGCCATGATCCGCGTGTGGATGTGGCCTGACGCTTCCAGCGCGTCGCGGATGGCGCCGATGCGTCCGTCCATCATGTCGCTGGGGCCGACCATGTCGGCGCCGGCCTCGGCCTGCGTGAGAGCCTGGCGGACCAGCAGCTCCACGGTCGCGTCATTGATCAGGTAGCCGGTCTCGTCGGGCAGGCCGTCCTGGCCGTGACTGGTGTAGGGGTCCAGGGCCACGTCGGTCAGCACGCCCAGCTCCGGGAAGCGGGACTTCAGCGCGCGCACGGCTCTCGGGATCAGGCCCTGCGGGTTGAAGGCCTCGGCTCCGTCGATGGCCTTCAGGCTGGGGTCGATGGCGGGGAAGAGGGCGATCACCGGGATGCCCAGGGACACCGCCTCCTCCGCCGTGCGCAGCAGCTGCTCGATGGGCAGGCGAGACACGCCCGGCATGGAGTCGATGGCATGGGGCTGGCTGCCCTCGTGCACGAAGACCGGCAAGATGAGGTCGGAGGCGTCGAGGCGGGACTCGCGGACCAGGACTCGGCTGAAGGGATCGCGGCGCAGGCGGCGCGGGCGAGCCGCTGGGAAGGGGGCGCTGAAGGTGCGGGACAAGGCGGACTCTCCGGGCAAACCCCCTCAATCTAGGGGTTTGGTTGTGGGGCCGTCAAAAACGTGCAGTTCTACGCAGTGACCCGTAGAGACGGCCCGATGGCGGCTCTGTTAAACTGGTCCCCGAATGATAGCCGCAAGGTGGTCATTCCCTGCTTTTCCTCCCTGAGCAGGAGCCTTAACGTGATGACAGCGATAAGGCTTTCCCGCCCCAGCCCATTGGCTGGGGCTTTTTTTTGTCGCGCCGCTTTTGTCGCGTCTTTCAGAGCCCGCCGCACGGGCAAGGCTGGCCGGCAGGCCCGATGCCATGGGCCTGGCCGCAGGGCGCTGCGTATCAGGCCTGGGCCAGGCCGAGCCGCTGCAGCACCAGCTGGGCGCATAGCAGGTCGGCCAGTGCGGTGCCCACGGACTTGAACAGGGTGACGGACCCCGGGGCGCGCTCCGGCGGCAGGGCCATGCGGCACAGGTCCGCCAGCTCGCCGCGGACTTGATGTGCATCAAGTTGGCCCCGCTGCATGGGAATGATCAGCTCGCCGGCCTCGCGCAGGGCATTGGCCCGGCTGTCCACGTAGACATGGGCCCGCTGGACGAGGGCCGTATCGCATTCGCGCTGGTCCGGGCGGTGGTTGCCCAGCAGGTCGACGTGGCAGCCCGGCGGCACGAGATCACCGAAGACCAGGGGCTCTCCCGAGCCCGTGGCCGCCACGATGATGTCTGCCGTCTGCTGCGCGGCCTCGAGGTCCTCGGCGATCGCCAGGCGGGCCGTGCAGCCCAGCGCCCGCAGTGCCGCGATGCGTGCCTGCGCCTGTGCCGGACGACGGCCCCAGACGAGCACCTCGTCCAGCGGGCGCACGCTCAGGTGGGCCTGGACCAGGGGGCAGGCCAGCTCGCCCGTGCCCAGCAGGAGCAGGCGTCGGGCGCCGGGGCGCGACAGCAGGCGCGAGGCCAGGGCCGAGACCGCCGCCGTGCGCCAGCGCGTGAGGCTGCGCCCCTCCAGCTGGGCCAGGGGCTGGCCATTGCGGCGATCGAAGACCAGCACCTGGGCATGCAGCACGGATTCCCCGCGGGCCGCGTTGCCAGGCAGGTAGGTGAAGGCCTTCAAGGCGATCAGGCGATCCGTCCAGGCCGGGAGCAGGCCCAGGCGGTCATGGCCCTGGTCGGGGGCCAGCTCCAGCAGCTGCCGCGCCGGCATCTGGAAGGGGGCGGCGAAGCCCACGGACAGGGCGTCGATGAGATCGGGAAAGTTCAGGGCGGCGTCGACCTGTTCGGCGCTGATCACTTGCATGGGGCGGGGCCTCGTGGAACGGGTTCAGAGCGCGAGCTCGAAGTCGCGATGGGCGCGGCTCAGGATCTCATGGCCGCCCTCCAGCAGCAAGGCATCGTCCTCGATGCGCAGGCCGCCCTGGCCGCGGATGTAGATGCCCGGCTCGATGGTGACCACCTCGCCCGCTCGCAGGCGGGCCTCGCACACTGTGTTCATGAAGGGCTGCTCGTGCAGGATCAGGCCCACGCCATGGCCCAGGCCGGGGCCGGCATGCTCGGCGAACTCGCTGGCGGCCAGCACGGTGCTGGCCGCCTCGTTGAGCGTCCGTCCGTTGACGCCGGGTTTCAGTAGCGCCAGTGCGGCCTGCTGCGCGGTGCTGACCGTGTCGTACATGCGCTGCTGCCAGGGTAGGGCGGTACCCGCCACGTGGCTGCGCGTCATGTCCGAGCGGTAGCCGTTCACCACGGCGCCGAAGTCCAGCACGATGAGGTCGCCCTTCTGCAGCGGGCGGTCCGAGGGCGCGCTGTGCGGCAGGGCCGAGCGCGGCCCGAAGCCCAGGATGGTGGGGAAGGACAGGCCTTCCGAACCCAGGTCCTGCAGCAGCTGCTCCAGGCGCGTGGCCAGCTGCCGCTCGCTCTGGCCCAGGCGGATCTCGGGGCGCAGGGCCTCCAGCGCGGCGTCGGCCAGGGCGGCGGCCTGGCGCATCTGCTGCTGCTCCCAGGCATCCTTGACGCGTCGGGCCTGCACCAGGAAGTCTGACAGCGGAACGAGGGCCAGGCCGGGGAGGTCCGCACTGATCTCCGCCCACTGCGACACGCTGACGTGCCCGGCCTCGTAAGCCAGGCGACTGGCGCCGATGTCCGCCAGCAGGCGGCCCAGCACCTGGCCCAGGCGCTCGCGCTGCCGGTCTCGGCACAGCAGTTCGGTGGCCACGCCGCGGCGCCACTCGTGGTGCATGCATTCCTCTTCGGCCTGTTCGATGAAGCGGTAGTCGGTGATCAGCCAGCTGCCGCGCGCGCTGAGCAGGCCGCAGGCGGCCTCGCCGCTGTAGTTGAAGAGGTAGCGCAAGTGCTCGGGCGCAAAGACCAGGCAGGCATCCAGGCCGGTCTCGGCCATGTGGGTGCGCAGGCGGGCGAGGCGCTGGGCGAAAAGAGGTTGCAGGGCTTGGGGCAGGGCGTTCATCGCAGCAGGAATCCTTTGACCAGGGGATCGTCGGGGTGGAGGAGGAACTCGTGTCGGCCGGTGACATGGGCTTCGCCCTCCACGCCCGGCACGATGGCGGGATGGGGGCCGCAGCGGGTCTCCTGATCGGCCCAGACCTCGAAGCGGGAGCCCAGCACGCTCTCGATCGTCAGCCGTCGCCCGAGGGCCAGTTGGCCGCGCGCCAGCAGCAGGGCCGCAAAGCCGGAGACGCCGCTGCCGGTGGGACTGCGGTCCAGCTCCCCTTCGGCGAAGATGCAGACGTTGCGGTAGTCCGCCCCGGGCTCCAGAGCCGTGCCGGTGAAGATGGTGCCGTAGAGAAAGCCGAGGTCCGCGCTGTCCGGGTGGGTGATGTCGACCCCGGCGCGCACGATGGCGTTCTTGATGGCCCGGCCCGCCTCGATCAGGCGCGCATGGTTGGTCGTGGCCAGGGACAGCCCGAGGGAGGCCGCCTCCACGTAGGCATAGAAGGCGCCGCCATAGGCCAGGGCATAGTGCACCAGGCCCAGGCCCTCCACGGGCAGGGACTGACGATCGGCCAGCACGAAGGAGGGCACGTTCAGGAACCGCACCCGGCCCACGCGCCAGGCCCCGTCCTGGCGCTGCATGCAGTCGGCCTCGAGCCGGATCTGGCCGCAGGGGGCGTCAATGTTGAGGCGGGTCCGCGGGCCGGTGGCCGCCACCCGGCCGCTCTCGATGGCCAGCTTGGCCAGGGCCGGCATCGCATGGCCGCACATGGTGCTGTAGCCTTCGTTGTGCAGGAAGAGCACGCCGAACGCACTGTCGCTGCGTTCGGGCGGGGTGATGACCGCGCCGTACATGTCCGCATGGCCGCGTGGTTCCCACATGAGGGCCTGGCGGAGGTGGTCCAGGCGCTGCTGGCAGTCGCGCCGGCGCTCCAGCATGGTCTGCCCCTTCAGTTCTGGAAAGCCCTCAACGATTACGCGAAGGGGCTCGCCGCCCGTATGGCAGTCGATGCTGCGCAGGCGGAGGCAGGGCGCGTCGGGCGCCCAGGCCCCCAGGGAGCGCTCCGGGAATGCATGGCTTGCGTGAGGCGTCATTTCAGAAATATCATAGAGATTCTGAAAATATATTAACAGAGGAGTCGCTGAACATGGGGATGAAGACGAGGAGACGCCTGGGCCTGCTGGGCCTGGGCCTGCCGCTGGCGCTGGGCCTGGTGGCCTGCACGGGGCGGCCCGCCCTGAGCGAGGACGCCGTCCAGCGCGTGCTCAGCCACGAGCACCGCTGCGGCCCCAGCCTGGTGCTGCGCTCGCAGGCGCTCACCGGCGAGCAGGAGGTGCGCATCTGCCAGGACCTGGGCGCCGTCGAGCAGCGTTTCCATGCCCTGTTCGGCACCGCCGGCCGACCCGTGCCGCACGACGGCAACGAGGCGCTGCGGGCCAACATCTACCGCAATGTGCAGGAGTTCAAGCGCTGGGCCGGCAAGCACTTCGACATGCCGGTGGACAACGGCGGCATGTACCTTGAGGGCCTGCCGGACAAGCCCGGCAACCAGGCCGAGTTCGTGGCCTACCAGCAGGCCAGCGGCGCCGTCCACAACCTGGCGCATGAGTTCAGCCACTACCTGGACGGCCGCTTCAACCTGCAGGGCGACTTCTGCGCCAACCTGCACGACTCGCACTCGCCGCCCGAGAACTGCGCCCAGCCCACACCGCTGCGTCCCTTCCTGGTCTGGTGGACCGAGGGCGTGGCCGAGTACGTGGCCCATGGCCAGGCCCATCCGCGCCTGAAGCAGATCGCCCAGGCCCAGCAGCTGCCGCTCAGCGAGCTCTTCAACACGGGCTACGAGACCCAGGGCGGCACGGAGCGCATCTACGGCGGCGGCTACCTGGCCGTGCGCTTCATGATGGAGAAGCAGCGCGCCCGCATCGACCAGATGCTGGCCCTGACCCGCGCCGGTGACTTCCCCCGCTACCAGGCCCTGGTGCGCAGCTGGGGGCAGGACATGGACGCCGACTTCGCGGCCTGGCTGGCGTCGCTGCGCGCTTGAGCCGGGGCAAGGGCAAGACCTGACCCCTGCGTGCAGGGCTGAACCTCACCGGTCCATAATCCCCGCATGCTCTGGATCAAAGCCTTCCACATCGTCTTCGTGGCGTCCTGGTTCGCCGGCCTGTTCTACATGCCGCGCATCTTCGTCAACCTGGCCATGGTGCCGGCGGACAGCCATGCCGAGCGCGAGCGCCTGCTGGTGATGGGGCGCAAGCTCTACCGCTTCATGAGCCTGCTGATGATCCCGGCGCTGGCCCTGGGCCTGGTGCTGTGGCTGTACTACGGCATCGGCCGCGGGCCGGGCCAGTACTGGATGCATGCCAAGCTGGCCGTGGTCATCGGCGCCGTGGGCTACCACCACGTCTGCCGCAGCCACCTGCGCCAGTTCGAGGCCCTGGCCAATCGCCGCAGCCACCGCTGGTACCGCGTGTTCAACGAGGTCTCGGTGCTGCTGTTCATGGCCATCGTGATCCTGGTCGTGGTCAAGCCCTTCTGACCCATGGGGCGGCGCAGTTCGGCCAGCTGGCTGGCCCTGATCTATGCGCTGCTGGTGGTCTACGCGAGCCTGTACCCCTTCTGGCCCTGGCGCTGGCCGACCGGCGTGCAGGGCCCGGGCGTGCTCCTGCTGCACTGGCCACGCTACTGGCTGAGCTTCGACATCTGGGCCAACGCCCTGGGCTATGCGCCCTTCGGCCTGCTGCTGTTCGCGGCCGTGGTGCGCAGCGGCGGCTCGGAGCGCGCCGCCTGGCTGGCCGTGCTGCTGGGCCTGTCGGCCACCTCCTACCTGATGGAGACCCTGCAGTACTTCCTGCCAGGGCGTGTGCCATCGCTGGCGGACTGGTGCCTCAACAGCGTCGGGGCGGTGGCCGGCGGCGTGCTGGGCTGGCTGCTGCACCGCTTCGGTGGGCTGGCCCGCTGGCATGGCTGGCGCGAGCGCTGGTTCGTGCCGCAGAGTGCCGGGGCCCTGGCCTTGCTGGCTCTGTGGCCCGTGGGCCTGCTCTTTCCTGCGCCCCTGCCCCTGGGGCTGGGCCAGTGGCTGCCGCGCCTGCGTGAGCTCAGCGCCCAGGCCCTGGATGGCACGCCGTGGGCGCTGCAGGACACCGATTTCGCCAACCTGGTCGAGCTGCCCCTGCCGCCAGGGCAGGAAGCGATCGCGATCGCCCTCGGGCTGCTGGGGCCGGTGCTGCTGGCGCTGTCGGTGGCGCGGCCGGGCTGGCGGCGCCTGCCCCTGGTGCTGGGCGCCGCGCTGACGGGGGTGCTGGTCACCGCGCTGTCCACCGCGCTGAACTTCGGCCCTCAGCATGCCTGGGCCTGGATCGGTCCCACCGCCTGGCCGGGCCTGGGCGCCGGCCTGGTGCTGAGCCTGCTGGCCTGCCTGATGTCGCGCCGGGCCAATGCGGCCTGGGGCCTGGTGGCGCTGACCGTGCTGATCGCGCTCATCACCGAGGCGCCCACGGACCCCTACCTGGCTCAGACCCTGCAGACCTGGGAGCAGGGGCGTTTCATCAATCTCTACGGCCTGGCCCAGTGGGTGGGCTGGGTCTGGCCCTTCGCGGCCATCGCCTGGCTGCTGTGGGGTGTGACGCAGCGCGAACGCTGAAAGGCCAGGCGCCATCGGGGCAAACCCGCGCGGCCTACAATCCCGCGCCATGAGCTATTACGAGCGCCACATCTTCTTCTGCCTCAACCAGCGGGACAACGGCGAGAACGCCTGCGCCCAGCACGGCGCGCAGGCGGCCTTCGACCACTGCAAGAGCCGCGTCAAGGCCGAGGGCCTGGCCGGCAAGGGCGGCGTGCGCGTCAACAAGGCCGGCTGCCTGGACCGCTGTGCAGGCGGGCCGGTGGCGGTGGTCTATCCGGAAGCCGTCTGGTACAGCTTCGTGGACAGCACGGACATCGACGAGATCGTCGAGTCCCACCTGAAGAAGGGCCAGGTCGTCGAGCGCCTGGTCCTGCCCGAGTCCGTGGGTCGCTGAGGCGCTTGAGCACAATGAATTCCCAGACCCGCAAAGTGCTGATCGACGGCCCGGCCGGCCCCCTCGAATGCGCCGTCGACCAGCTGCTGGACCTGCAGGCGCCGCGCGGCACGGCGGTGATCTGCCATCCCAATCCCACACAGGGCGGGACCATGGACAACAAGGTGGTCCAGACCCTGGCTCGCGCTTTTGTGCAGCTGGGCTACCAGGTGGTGCGCTTCAACTTCCGCGGCATCGGCCAGTCCGGCGGCGGCTGGGACGAGGGGCGCGGCGAGGTGGACGATGCGCTGGCCGTGGTCGCGCACTTCCGCCAGCCGGGCCTGCCCCTGGTGCTGGGAGGCTTCTCCTTCGGTGGCTATGTGGCCTCGCGTGCCGCGCAGCGCCTGGAGGGCGAGGCGGCGCCGGAACGCCTGGTGCTGGTCGGCCCCGCGACCTCGCGCTTCGACATGGCCACCGTGCCGGCCGACGCCCTCGTGATCCATGGCGAGATCGATGACGTCGTGCCGCTGAGCTCCGTGCTGGACTGGGCCCGCCCGCAGCACCTGCCCGTCATCGTCGTGCCCGGCGTGGGCCATTTCTTCCACGGGCAGCTCACGCTGCTCAAGAACCTGGTGCTGCGCAGCTGGCATTGAGCCCTCGAGTTGCGCCGCACGTTTTCCTCCTCTTGCCCATCCCCATGAAACGACTGATTGCCCTGGCCCTGGCCGGCGTGGCCTGCGTGTCCGCGCAGGCCCAGGCGCCGCAAGCCCCCGAGATCGCCGCCCGCAGCTATGTGCTGCTGGACATGACCACCAACCGCATCCTGGCCGAGCGCGAGGCCGACGTCCCCAATGACCCGGCCTCGCTGACCAAGCTGATGACGGCCTACCTGACCTTCCAGGCGCTGAAGGAGAAGCGCCTGACGCTGGAGCAGGAACTGAGCGTCTCCAAGCGAGCCTGGGACGAGCGCAAGGGCGACCCCTCGCTGATGTTCATCGACACCACCATGCGCCCCAAGGTGGACGAGCTGCTGCGCGGCCTGATCATCCAGTCGGGCAATGACGCCTCGGTGGCTCTGGCCGAGGGCGTGGGCGGCACGCTGGACCAGTTCGTCGCGATGATGAACCGCCAGGCCCAGGCCTGGGGCCTCAAGAACACGCGCTTCAGCAACGTCACCGGCCTCAGCGAGGCCGGCCACAAGAGCAGCGCGCGCGACATCGCGGTGATCGCCTCGCACATCATCCGTGACTTCCCGGAGTACTACCCCTACTACTCGCAGCGCGAGTACACCTTCAACAAGATCCGCCAGCACAACCGCAACCTGCTGCTGACCCGCGACCCCAGCGTCGACGGCATGAAGACCGGCTTCACCGACGCCGCCGGCTACTGCCTGGTGGCCAGCGCCCAGCGCGACTTCCCCAACGGCAAGCGCCGCCTGCTGAGCGTGGTGATGGGCACCGCCTCCAAGGAAGCGCGGGCCAACGAGAGCCAGAAGCTGCTGAACTGGGGCTACTCGGCCTACGACGCCGTCAAGCTCTTCGACGCCGGCCAGGCGGCCAGCACGGTCAAGGTCTGGAAGGGCGCCGTGCCCGAGGTCAAACTGGGCGCCGAGGGCCCCGTCTTCGTGGCGGTGCCGCGCGGCGAGGGCGGCAAGCTGCAGACCCAGGTCGAGCGCACCGACCCGCTCGTGGCACCGCTCAACAAGGGCCAGCGCGTGGGCACCATCAAGGTGACGACCACCGGCGGCGTGGCCGTGGCCGAGGTGCCGCTGGTCGTGCAGGAGGGCGTGGAGCAGGCCGGCATCCTGGGGCGCGCCTGGGACTCCATCCGCCTCTGGATCAAATAAGCCGGACTTCGCGCAGGCCTGGGCTGCCCAGCCCGGGCGCGGTGGCGTAAGCTGCGCGGATGCAGACCCGTCTGCAAGGAGTCCGCGATGAAGCCGATGCCGCCCGCAAGCTGCTATCTGAACGGCGCGATGCTGCCTCTGGCAGAGGCCCGCATCTCGCCCCTGGACCGAGGGTTCCTGTTCGGGGACGGGGTCTACGAGCTCGTGCCGGTCTATGGCGGGCGCATGTTCCGCGTCGAGGACCACCTCGAACGGCTGGACCGCAGCCTGGCCCGCCTGCGCATCGCCAACCCCTTGAGCCGCCAGGAATGGCTGCAACTGGGGCGCAGTCTCGTGGAGCGGGCCGGTGGCGGGGACCAGTGGTGGTATCTGCAGGTCACCCGGGGCGAGGCCCCGCGAGACCACGTGATGCCGCCGGACATCACCCCCACCGTCTTCAGCTACTGCATGCCGCCTGCCTGGCCCACCGCCGAGCAGCGGCACCAGGGCGTGGCCTGCATCACCGCGCGCGACTTCCGCTGGCAGCGCGGGGACATCAAGAGCATCTCCCTGCTGGGCAATGTGCTGGCGCGCCAGATCAGCGCGGACCAGGGCGCGCAGGAGACCATCCTCTTCCGGGATGGCTTCCTGACCGAGGCCTCGGCGTCCAATGTCTGGATCGTCAAGGAAGGCGCCCTGCTGGGGCCGCCGCGCTCCGAGCTGCTGCTGGAAGGCGTGCGCATGGGCCTGCTGCACGAGTTGTGCGAGGAGCTGGGCATCGGCTATAACCTGCGGCCCATCGCGGAGGCCGAGGTCTTCGCGGCGGACGAGGTCCTGCTGAGCTCGGCCACCAAGGAGGTGCTGCCGGTGACGCGTCTGGACCACGAGCCCGTCGGCCATGGCGCGCTGCACGGCAAGCCCGGGCCCGTCTATGCCAGGCTGCACGAGGCCTACCAGCGGGCCAAGGCCTTGCAGTCCGTCTGACAGGCCTCACCTGTGATCGAGTTTTTGAAGGAGGGCGCATGGCGCCGACGATTCCCCCCGAGCAGTCCCTGATCGAATACCCGTCCAAGTTCCCCATCAAGGTGATGGGCGCGCATGTCGAGGGCTTCTTCGAGGCCATCGTGATGGTGGCCCAGCAGTTCGATCCGGAGTTCGACGCCGGCACCGTGGAGCGCCGCCCCAGCAGCAGCGGCAACTACCTGGGCCTGACCATCACCATCACCGCCACCAGCCGCGAGCAGCTGGACGAGCTCTACCGGACGCTCAGCACGCATCCGATGGTGAAGGTGGTGCTCTGAGGCTCAGACCTCGTCCTGCCGCTGCCGCTCGGACTCGATGCGCGCATCGATCTCCTCCCGCTTGAAGGGCGCGGCCTCGTCGCCGTTGCGGGCCGCGATGTCGTACCAGTAGCGCGCCAGGCGCAGGTCGCGCGGCACGCCGTCCCCCTGTTCGTAGAGCGAGGCCAGCAGGTACTGGGCGCCCACGTCGCCGCCGGTGGCCGCCTCGCGGAACCAGCGGGCGGCCTGGGCCATGTCCTTGGGCGCGCCCCGGCCCAGGAAGAAGGCGGTGCCCACGGCGACCTGCCCGTCCACGCTGCCATGCTCGGCCGCTCGCAGAAACCAGCGCTGGGCCTGGACCAGGTCCACGCGCCCCAGCCGGCCCTGCTCGTGCAGCTCGCCCAGCGCCAGCTCGGCGCGCACAAAGCCCTGGCCAGCCGCCTGTTCCAGCAGCTGCCTTGCCGATCGCGCGCTGCTGCGGGGCAGCTCATCGCGCAGATGCATCATCGCCAGGTTGTAGCGGGCGAGGGCATTGCCTTGTGCCGCGAGCTGCTGGAAGGCTTTCGCGGCCTCGGGCAGGCGGCCTTGCGCGTAGGCGGCGATGGCTCGGTCCACGGGGACGCCCTGAGGCCCGGCCCCGGGCGGCTGGGCCAGGGCCAGAGCGCTCCAGAACGTGAGCGTCAGGAGGGGGAGCAGGGCGGTGCGTCGTGGCATGGGAGCGTCCTTCGGTACTTTGCGGCTTGTAACGCAGTCTTGGTCGCGGCGGCGCCGTGGGGCCTTACAGGGGCGGCGCTACCATCTGGCCCATGCTGATCAAGACCCTGGGCCGCGTCGACTATGCGGCCACCCTGGCCGCCATGCAGGCCTTCACCGCGGAGCGCGGCCCGGACACGCCGGACGAGCTCTGGCTCTGCGAGTTCGATCCCGTCTACACCCAGGGCCTGGCCGGCAAGGCCGACCATGTGCTCGATCCGGCCGGCATCCCGGTGGTGCAGACCAACCGCGGCGGCCAGGTGACCTACCACGGCCCCGGCCAGGTGGTGGCCTATCCCCTGGTGGACCTGCAGCGCCTGGGCATCTATGTCCGCGAGTACGTCTTCCGGCTGGAGGCGGCCGTGATCCAGACGCTGGAGACCTTCGGCGTCACCGGCCACCGCGTCTCCGGCGCCCCGGGCATCTATGTGCGGCTGGACGACCCGTCCTCCCACGCTGCCCTCACCGGCCCGGCCGATCCCAGCGACCCGTTCAAGGGCCTGGGCAAGATCGCCGCCCTGGGGATCAAGATCAGCCGGCACTGCAGTTACCACGGCGTGGCCCTCAATGTGGGCATGGATTTGCACCCTTTCGATGGCATCAACCCTTGCGGATACGCAGGACTGAAGACGGTGGACCTCGCTACACTTCGGGTTTTCTCCGACTGGACCACCGTGGCCCAGCGATTCGGCGAGCGGCTGGCTGCCCAGCTCACGCCATGAAGCTGCACTGAGCCTGCAGCGAGCCAGCCCTGAGGACGAGGCGCCATGCCCACCGAGAACATCACGCACGAAGCCAAGACCGGCGACGACTACGACGCCAGCGCCAAGCAGAAGGCCCAGGCCAAGACGGCACGCATCCCCATCAAGATCGTGCCCGCCGAGACCCTCAAGAAGCCGGACTGGATCCGCGTGAAGGCCGGCTCGCCCAGCACCCGCTTCTACGAGATCAAGCAGATCCTGCGCGAGCACAAGCTGCACACGGTCTGCGAGGAAGCGTCCTGTCCCAATATCGGTGAATGCTTCGGCCACGGCACGGCCACCTTCATGATCATGGGCGACAAGTGCACCCGCCGCTGCCCCTTCTGCGACGTCGGCCACGGCCGCCCCGACCCGCTGGACGTCAACGAGCCCGAGAACCTCGCCAAGACCATCGCCGCGCTGAAGCTCAAGTACGTGGTGATCACCAGCGTGGACCGTGACGACCTCCGCGACGGCGGTGCCGGCCACTTCGCCGCCTGCATCAGCAAGGTCCGCGAGCTGAGTCCCAGCACCCAGATCGAGGTCCTGGTGCCCGACTTCCGCGGCCGCATGGACCGCGCACTGGACATCCTCAAGGCCGCCCCGCCCGATGTGATGAACCACAACCTCGAGACCGCACCGCGCCTGTACAAGGAAGCGCGCCCGGGTTCGGACTACGAGTTCAGCCTCAACCTGCTCAAGCGCTTCAAGGAAGAAGTGCCGGGCGTGCCGACCAAGAGCGGCATCATGGTGGGCCTGGGCGAGACCGACGAGGAAGTGCTGCAGGTGATGCGCGACATGCGCGCCCACAACATCGACATGCTCACCATCGGGCAATACCTGGCCCCGTCCGGCCATCACCTGCCGGTGCGCCGCTACGTGCACCCCGACGTCTTCAAGATGTACGAGGCCGAGGCCTACAAGATGGGCTTCACCCACGCCGCCGTGGGTGCCCTGGTGCGCTCCAGCTACCACGCGGACAAGCAGGCCGCGCAGGCGGGTGTCGTCAGCGGCTGACCGGATCGGTCCGCCATGACAAAGGCCCGCATCGGCGGGCCTTTTGCTTTTCCCTCTCGGGGTCAGGTCTTGACACCGAGCGTCAGAACAGCGCCATCGACAGCTTGCGGCGGTACTGGTCCAGCAGCGGATCCGCGGGCGCCACGGTCGCGTGGCCGGCCAGCTGCAGCCCGCCCTTGGGCTCGCCGGCGGCGGGTGCCGAGGCCTTGGGCTGGGGCTTGGTCAGGATCTCGAGGATGGCGACGTAGGTCTTGCGCGCCAGCTCGCCGTTCCAGGCCTTGTCGCGCATGATGATTTCCAGCAGCTCCTCCATGGCCTCGGTGAAGCGGCCGGCGGCGAAATGCAGCTGCACGAGGCCGTAGCGGGCGTCGAAGTCTCGCTTGTTGGCGGCAACGGCGGCCTGCAGGGCGCTGGCGTCCAGGCCGCGCTGCGCGGCCTCGGCCGCCTGCAGCCACAGGGCCAGGGCAGCGAAGCGGGCGTGCGGGGTGATGGTGTCGGCGGCCTGCACGGCCACCGGCTCGAAGGCGGCGCGGGCCTCGCCCACACGGCCGGATTCCAGCAGGGCCTTGACCAGGTCGAAGCGGGCGGCTTCGTTGCCGGGATCGGCCTCGAGCGCGGCAATGAACTTGGCCAGCGCGGCATCGGCGTCGCCCTCGGCCAGCAGGTCCTCGCCCTCGGCCAGATCCTGCTCTGCCTCCAGTTCACCGGCCTCGGGCAGGTGCTTGGCCAGGAATTCGCGGATCTGGGACTCGGGAATGGCGCCCACGAAACCGTCCACCGGCTGGCCGCCCACGAACATCACGCAGAAGGGAATGCTGCGCACGCCGAAGGCCTGGCTCAGCTGGCTGGCGATCTCGGGCTGCTCGTCGCTGTTGAGCTTGGCCAGCAGGAAGCGGCCGCCGTAGTCGGCCTCCAGGCGTTCGAGGATGGGGCCCAGGCTCTTGCACGGGCCGCACCAGGGCGCCCAGATGTCCAGCAGCACCGGCTGCTGCATGGAAGCCTGCAGCAGTTCGGTCTCGAAGTTCTGAAGAGTGATGTCGATCATGGTGTGGGGTGTGTTCTTGCCGGATGTCGGCGCCTCGTGGCCCGGCACTCCGGCGGCAGATGGGGCGCGCCGCCTACAATTCAAGGTTTTCCAGCCTATGGAGCGAGCCGTGAGCAGCGCCTCTCCCCTGATCGGCGTGGTGATGGGATCCAGCAGTGACTGGGAGACCATGAAGCACGCCGCAGACATTCTCTCCGAGTTCGGTGTGCCCTTCGAGGCGCAGGTGGTCTCCGCCCACCGCATGCCGGACGACATGTTCGCCTACGCCGAGCAGGCCCAGGCCCGCGGCCTGCGCGCCATCATCGCCGGTGCCGGCGGTGCTGCCCACCTGCCGGGCATGCTGGCGGCCAAGACGCTCGTGCCCGTGCTGGGCGTGCCGGTGGCCAGCCGCCACCTGCAGGGCGTGGATTCCCTGCACTCCATCGTCCAGATGCCCAAGGGCATTCCCGTGGCCACCTTCGCCATCGGCACGGCCGGCGCCGGCAATGCCGCGCTGTTCGCCGTGGCCATGCTGGCCCAGGACGATGCCGCCCTGCGCGAGCAGCTGGCGGCCTACCGCCAGCGCCAGACCGAGCATGCCCGCGGCATGAGCAAGGACCTGATCTGATGGCCAAGCGTCTGGAAGCCGGCACGGCCACCCTGGGCGTGATGGGCGGCGGCCAGTTGGGCCGCATGTTCGTGCACGCGGCCCAGGCCCTGGGCTACCGCACCGTGGTGCTGGACCCGGACCCGGAAAGCCCGGCCGGCCTGATCGCCCATGAGCACCTCCAGGCCGACTACCTGGACGAAGCCGCCCTGGCCCGCCTGGCCGCGGCCAGCGATGCCATCAGCACCGAATTCGAGAACGTGCCCGCCGACGCCCTGCGCCGCCTGGCGCGGCAGCGCTTCGTGGCGCCTGCCGGCGACTGCGTGGCCATTTGCCAGGACCGGGCCGACGAAAAAGCGCATTTCCAGCGCAGCGGCGTGGCCTGTGCGCCTTATGCCGTGATCCGGAGCGAGGTCGACCTGGCCGCGGTGCCCGCCAGCCTGCTGCCCGGCATTCTCAAGACGGCCCGCATGGGCTATGACGGCAAGGGGCAGGTCCGCGTCAAGACGCCGCAGGCGCTGGCCGAGGCCTTCCATGCGCTGAAGGGCGTGCCCTGTGTGCTGGAGCAGATGCTGCCGCTGCAGCTGGAGCTGTCCTGCATCGTCGTGCGGGGCGATGACGGCCAGATCGTGCACTTCCCCGTGCAGCAGAACCTGCACCGCGACGGCATCCTCGCCGTCACCCAGGTGCCGGCGCCGGCCGTGTCGGCGGCGCTGCAGCAGCAGGTGGTGGAGTCAGCCTCGCGCATCGCGGCCGAAATGGGCTACGTGGGCGTGCTGTGCGTGGAGTTCTTCCTGCTGCAGGACGGCTCCCTGGTGGTCAACGAGATGGCCCCGCGCCCGCACAACTCCGGTCATTACACGATGAACGCCTGCGACGTCTCGCAGTTCGAGATGCAGGTCCGCGCCATGGCTGGCCTGCCGCTGCGTCCGCCGCGCCTGCATTCGGCCACGGTGATGCTGAACCTGCTGGGCGACCTCTGGTTCGATGCCGCGGGCACCGAGCGCACGCCGCCCTGGGGCGAGGTGCTGGCCCTGCCGGGCACCCACCTGCATCTCTACGGCAAGCTGAGCGCCCGGCCGGGGCGCAAGATGGGTCACCTGAACATCACGGCCGCAACGCCCGAGGCGGCCGAGGACTCGGCCCGTGCCGCCGCCCGCCTGCTGGGCCTGCCGGACGCGTGGTGAGCCTGCGAGCGGAGCTGAGACCATGCTGCTGAATGGAGCCGATCCTGCCGCCGTGCGCCAGGCCGCCGAGGCCCTGGCCCGCGGCGCCCTGGTGGCCTTGCCTACCGAGACCGTCTACGGCCTGGGCGCTCGCGCCGACGACGACGCGGCGGTCGCCCAGATCTTCGCTGCCAAGGGTCGGCCGGCGGACCATCCGCTGATCGTCCACGTGCCCGACATGGCCGCAGCCGAGCCTTTCGCGGCCCGCCTGCCCGCGTCGGCCCGCAAGCTGATGCAGGCCTTCTGGCCCGGCCCGCTGACGGTCATCGTGCCGCGTGCCGAGGGCATGGCCGCGGCCGCAGCCGGTGGGCAGGACACCGTGGGCCTGCGCTGCCCCGCGCATCCGGTCGCCCAGGCCCTGCTGCGCGAGGCGCTGCGGCTGGGCGTGCGCGGCGTGGCCGCTCCCAGCGCCAATCGGTTCGGGCGGGTGAGTCCCACGCACGCGGCCCATGTGCGCAGCGAGTTCGACGAGTCCCTGATCATCCTGGATGGCGGGGACTGCGAGGTGGGCATCGAGTCCAGCATCATCGACTGCAGCCGCGGCCATCCCGTGCTGCTGCGCCCGGGGGTGCTGACGCGCGCCCAGATCGAGGCGGCGCTGGGCGAACCGCTGCACGCGCGCGATGCAGCTGCGCCGCGGGCCTCGGGCACGCTCGAGGCCCACTACGCGCCCAGTGCGGTGGTGCGCCTGCTGAGCCAGGCGGCCATCGAATCTGCCCTGGCCAAAGAAGTTCCCAAGGGTGTGGCGGTATATTCGCGCACCATGCCAGCCCGGTCGCCCGAGCTCTGGCGCCCCCTGCCCGACGATGCGCGTGCCGCAGCCCACGACCTGTTTGCCGTGCTGCGCGAGCTGGACGAGGCCGGCATGCGCGAGATCTGGGTGGAGCAGCCCCCCTCGGATTCAACCTGGGACGGCGTGCGCGACCGCCTGTCGCGCGCGGCAGCTGCTTTCGCCACCGGGGCTGGCGATTGATTTCCCGTGATGGAGTGTTCATGAAGAGTTTGAAGCAAGCTGCACGAGGCAGCGCCCGTGCCCTGCTGATCGGCCTGGTGGCCGCTGCGGCCCTGGCCGGTTGCGGCGGGGGCAGTGAGCCCATTGAGGCCTTTGCGCCCACGCGGCTGGTCGCCTTCGGCGACGAGGCCAGCGTGCTGACGGCGGACGGTCGCAAGTACAGCGTCAACGCGATCAACTCCGTCAGCAACACGGTGGACTGCGCCAGCAATCCCCTGTGGATCCAGGCCCTGGCCAATCGCTACGGCATGGTGTTCCCGCAGTGCAATCCCAGCAACCTGGCCGCGCCGCAGGGGCGGATCATGGCCGCCAACGGCGCCAAGGTCGATGACGTCCGCGCGCAGCTGGACCGCTACCTGGCCAGCGACGTGATGACGGAGCACACCCTGGTGACGCTGTTCGTCGGCACCCATGACATCCTGGGGCTCTATGCGCAGTACCCGGCCCAGTCGGAGGGTGACCTGATGAGCGCGGCGGGCGATGCCGGCCGCCAGCTGGGCGAGCTGGCCGTGCGCATGATGCGCTCGGGCGGCCGCACGCTCGTGGTGTCCCTGCCCGATGTCGGGGCCACGCCCTTCGCCTTCCAGGAACGCAACAACCGCCCGCCGGTGCGCGAGGGGCTCAACCGCGCGCAGTTCCTGTCGGCGCTGACCACGGCCTTCAACACCGAGCTGTACCGCGCCCTGGGCGCGCTCAATGACGGCCGCCTGGGTGCGCTGGTGCTGGGCGACGACATGTCGACCTCGTTCACGAAGTACCCCGGCC
Source organism: Roseateles flavus (assembly GCF_039872765.1). NCBI lineage: Bacteria > Pseudomonadati > Pseudomonadota > Betaproteobacteria > Burkholderiales > Sphaerotilaceae > Roseateles > Roseateles flavus. The sequence continues at coordinate 148,444 of NZ_JBDPZC010000011.1, forward strand.
AGTATGGCCTCACGGACATCATGAACCCGGCCTGCCAGGCCACGGCGAGTCTGCCCAATTGCACGATGAACACCCTGGTCGGTGGGGCGACGGTCCAGACCTTCCTGTGGGCCGACGACCGCCGCCTCGGTCCGGCCGGGCACTCCACGCTGGGCAACCTCGCCCTGGCCCGCGTGCTGCGCAACCCGCTCTGACGCAGGCGCCGGCACCGGCCTGTCGGCCGCCTGCGGGCTCGCAGGCACGACATCCTCAAGTTCGCTGATTCCACCCCGACACCGGCAACGGTGTCGGGGTTTTTACTTCTTAGAGTCATGATCTGGCCAGCCTATAGTGCTCGACATTAAAAGCGAACGATCGTTCGTTTTTGTTGTCCTGATCCCCAATCCATGCCGACTGCAGAGGTACGCACGATGAGCAAGTTCAACCTGGCGATGCTGGCAATCAGCGTCGCAGCACTGTCCGCCTGTGGCGGCGGCACCAGCGAAAGCCGCGATGAACCGCCCGCCGCTCGCGGCACCATCATCTACGGCACGCTGGCGGGTCACGCCACCCAGGCCCAGATCGATGCCGGCACCTCCGCGAGCGGCCTGCAGCCGCTGTCGGGCAAGGCCAAGTGCGAGGTCGACGTCCGCTACGTCTACTACATGACCCGTGACCCGCAAGGCCAGCCGGCCACGGCCTCGGCGGGCGTCCTGGTGCCCACCGGCACCGATGCCGCCTGCACGGGCAGCCGCCCCGTGCTGCTGTATGCCCATGGCACCGCCACGCAGAAGAGCTACAACCTGGCCGACGTCACCAACAACCGCGAAGCCTCGCTGATGATGGCCATGTACGCCGCCCAGGGCTTCATCGTGATCGCCCCCAACTTCCTGGGCTACGAGCGTTCGAGCCTGAGCTTCCACCCCTACTTGAATGCCGAGGCGCAGGCCGTGGACATGGTGGACGGCCTGCGCGCCGGCCTGGCCCACCTGAAGGCGGAAAGCGGCACCAAGCCCTCCGACAAGCTGCTGCTCGCCGGCTACTCGCAAGGCGGCCATGTGGCCCTGGCCACCCACAAGATCATCGAGCGCGACTACAGCGGCGAGTTCAAGATCACCGCATCGGCGCCGATGTCCGGCCCGTACAACCTGGTGGGCTTCGGTGATGCCGTGGTCAATGTGCAGGCCAATGCAGGCGCCACGATCTTCTCGATGCTGCAGCTGACCAGCTACCAGAAGTCCTACGGCAACATCTATGCCTCGCCCAGCGAGGCCTACCAGGCGCCCTTCGATGCGTCTGCCGAGACCCTGCTGCCCACGGACACCCCCATTGCCGACCTGATGGCCGCCGGCAAGCTGCCCGCCGATCCGACCTTCACCAAGCTGTTCGGAACGGGCGGCCTGCTCAAGGACAGCTTCAGGGCCAGCTACGCCACCTCCAACTTCCGCAAGGCGCTGCAGACCAACACCCTGCTGGGCCTGAACACCAAGCGCCCGATCGCCCTGTGCGGCGGCAAGGCCGATCCCACGGTGTTCTACGACCTCAACACCGGTGTCGCCGCCGCGGACCTCAAGGCCCGAGGCATGCCGCTGATGGGCGTCTACGACCTGGAAACCCTCAGCTCCCTGCCCGCCGGCGCCGCCGGACAGACCGTCTATTACGGCTTCCAGCAGGCGAAGGCGGCGGCCGGCAGCTCGGCTCAGGCTCAGTACCACGGCGGGCTGGTGCCGCCGTTCTGCAACGCCCTGGCACGCGGCTTCTTCCAGCAAGTGCTGGCCGCCGGCCTCTGAAGACGACATCCAGGAGCATCAAGACATGAAAGCAAACCACATCCTGTGTGCCGGCCTGCTGGCCTTGGCTGCAGCGGGCGCCCAGGCCCAGCACACCGTCTACCTTGGCGGCGCCCACATCGACGTCGATGCCACCATGCCCCCGCTGACCGGCGGTCCGGCCATCCCCGCCCCGGGCGCGCTGCTGCGCATCGGTTCGGCCGAAACCCTGGGCTTCGGCTACACCTACCGCTATTCGCCGCAATGGAGCGCGGAGGTGGCGCTGGGCTTGCCGCCGGCGCACAAGGTCTATGGCGCCGGTTTCATCCAGGCTTTCGGCCAGGTCTCGGTGGTCGAGCAGATGCCGCCCACGGTGTTCGCCAACTACCACTTCGTGAACCTGTGGCAGCGGGTCCAGCCCTTTGTGGGTCTGGGGATCAACTACACCCGCTTCACCAAGACCCGCAGCACGCCGTCCGGCGATGCGGCATCGGGCGGCCCCACCAGCATCAAGCTGTCGGACTCCTGGGGCCTGGCCGGCCACGTGGGCCTGACGGTCGTGTATGACAAGCACTGGTCCCTGGTGGCCACCGTGGCGCGGGCCGACGTCAAGAGCGACATGACCGCCGTGACCCAGACCCGCGACGGCGAGATCACCCGCAGCACGCGGATCAACTTCCGCCCCACGGTCTACAGCCTGTCGCTGGGCTACAGCTTCTGATCGGGCGCTGAGCCCCGCGGCGCCATGGCGCTCATCCCCTGACGATGGGGGACGCGGCCCACTTCGGGAGAGGTGGGCCGCTACACTGCAGCCATGTCTGTTCTGCTGGCTCTGGATAGTTCCACTGAAACCCTGGTTGTGGCCTTGAGCCGCGAGTCCGGGCTGCTGTCTCATGAGAGTGAGGGCGGCGCCCGGGCCAGTGAGCAGATGGTGCCGCAGGCCATGGCCCTGCTGGCGCAGGCCGGCCTGACGCTGGCCCAGCTGGATGCCATCGCCTTTGCCGCCGGCCCCGGCGCCTTCACCGGCCTGCGCACCGCCTGCGCCGTGGCCCAGGGCCTGGCCTTTGGCGCCGCCAGGCCGGTCCTCCCCATTGACAGCCTCCTGCTGGTGGCCGAGGACCTCCGACTCCAGCTGGCGCCTGCCGACCTGGCGGGCACTTGCTGGGTGCTGATGGACGCGCGCATGAACGAGGTCTACGCCGCGGCCTACCGCTGGCTGGGCGATCGCTGGGAGACGCTGCGTGCGCCGGCTCTGTATGGGCTGCCCGCCTTGATCGAGGCCTTGCGCGGGCTCCCGCCGCAGGCTGTCGCCGGCAATGCCCTGACCGCTTTCGCCCAGGATCTCGCACCGGCGCTGCCGGCCGGCATCGTCCAGGCCTCGCAGGCGCGCTCGCGTGCTGCAGCGCTGGGCTCGCTGGCCCGCCAGGCCTTTCTGGCCGGCCGTGCGGTCGATGCCGCTGAAGCCATGCCGGTCTACGTGCGTGACAAGGTCGCCCAGACCACCGCCGAACGCCTGGCTGCCAAGGGGGGCGCATGAGCGCTCGCCTGGACCTGCAGCGGCACGCGGCCGGCCTGGAGGCTGCTTCGTGAGCGCCTGCCTGGCTGTGTCGGCGGCGCCCCGGCTGCGCCGCATGCAGATCCCCGACCTGGAAGCGGTGCTGGCCATCGAGAACCAGGTCTATGAGTTTCCCTGGACCCGCGGCAACTTCATCGATTCCCTCGCGGCCGGCTACGAGGCCTGGCTGCTGGAGGACGGGGGCATGGCGGTGGGCTACTTCCTGGCGCTGCAGGGCGTGGACGAGATGCATCTGCTCAACATCAGCGTGGCGCCCGCCTCGCAAGGGCGGGGCCATGCACGCCAGATGCTGGACGCCCTGTGCCGGCTGTGCCGCCAGTCCGGCTGCCTTCAGCTGTGGCTGGAGGTGCGGCTGGGCAATGAACGGGCGCGCCAGCTGTATCGCCGCTATGGCTTCGCCGAGGTCGGCCGGCGCCGCGCCTACTATCCCGCCGCACAAGGCCAACGTGAGGATGCCGTGCTGATGAGCCTGCAGCTGGCGGCACAGCCCCTGAACCCGGAGGTGCAGCCATGAGCCCGGCCCTCTGCCATCAGGTCTCGCGCCTGCCACGAGCCCTGCGAAGGAGCCCCCTGTGAGCTGGGATGCGCGCCAACGCGCGATGCTGGAGGCCATGGGCCTCAAGGTCTGGATGCCGCTGCCCAACGCCCCGGGCGAGCCGGCCTCGACCTCTTCCGCGGTGACGGCCGGCAAGGCGGCGCCGGTGTCGGATCTGGCCCTTGCCGAGCGCCCTGCGCAGGCCCCTCTGCAAAAGGCGCCAGCACCCGAGCCTGCCGGCCGTGACGGTGGCCGTAGCACTGGCCGTCCGGCCGCACCGCCCCGTGCGGTGCAGGTCCCCGCGCCGGCACCGGCTGCCGCCGAACCACCGGCTGCGAGCGCCCTCCAGGCGCTGCTCCCAGCGGCCCTGGGGGCGGCGCAGGGCGAGCGTGCCGCGGCCATCCAGGCCATGGACTGGGCCCAGCTGCGCGACAGCGTGGCGTCCTGCCGCGCCTGCGGGCTCTGCGATGGACGGCAGCGGACCGTCTTCGGCGTGGGCCACGAGCAGGCCCACTGGATGATCATCGGTGAGGCGCCCGGCGAGCAGGAGGACCTGCAGGGCGAGCCCTTCGTCGGCCAGGCCGGCAAGCTGCTGGACAACATGCTGCGTGCCCTGGGCCTGACCCGAGGCGGCGCAGAGGCGGTGCAGCAGGTCTTCATCGCCAACACCCTGAAGTGCCGGCCGCCGCGCAACCGCAATCCCGAACCTGCCGAGCTGGCCCAGTGCCTGCCTTATCTGCAGCGTCAGATCGAGCTGGTGAAGCCCCGCATCATCCTGGCCCTGGGCCGCTTTGCCGTGCAGACCCTGCTTCAGCGCAGCGAGGCCATCGGCCGGCTGCGCGGCCAGGTCCACGACTACCAGGGCATCCCGGTGGTGGTCAGCTACCACCCGGCCTACCTCCTTCGCAACCTGCCTGACAAGGCCCGGGCCTGGGAAGACCTGTGCCTGGCTCAAGCGGTCTACCGGCGGCAGCTGGGCGAGACGGGAGCGGGCTGATGGCCGAGGGCGACAGCGCACTGGAAGAGCTGCAACGCGCCCTCCACGGCGCCCTCGACGAGGCGCAGATGCTGCGCCTGCTGGCCGACAACGTGCCCGTGTTGATGGCGCTCTACGAAGCCCACACCTTCCACTGCCGATTCGCCAACCTCGCCTATGCCCGCACCTTCGGTCACAGCACCCGCTCGGTGCTGGGGCGGACCTTTTCCGAGGTCATCGGCGAGGAGGCTGCACGCCAGATCCAGCCCTATGTGGACCAGGTCATGCAGCGCGGCGCGGCCGTGCGCTATGAGCGGCAGATGCAGGCGCCGGACGGCCGCCCGCATTGGCTGGAAGTCAATCTGCTGCCGCAGTTCGCACCGGGGCAGGGGGCGGGCAGCCCGGTCATTGGCGCCTTCGTGCTGATCAATGACATCAGCGAGCGGCGCAGCGCCGAGGCGGCCCTGCGCGAGTCCGAGGAGCGCCTCGACAAATTCATGCAGGCCACGGTGGAGGGCATCCTCTTCCACAAGGGCGGCATCATCACCGATGCCAACCCGCCCCTGTGCGAGCTGGTGGGCTACCGGCTGGACGAGCTCGTCGGGCAGCCGGCCCTGAACTTCGTCGCGCCCGACATGCGGCCCAAGGTCAACAGCGTGATGATGGCGGGCCAGGAGCTGCGCTACGAATCCGCCATCGTGCACCGCAGCGGCGAGCGCATTCCGGTGGAATTCATCGTGCGCACGCTGGAGCGCCAGGGCGAGCGCCTGCGCATGACCATCATCCGCGACATCCGCGAGCAGCTCGCCACGCAGGCCCGCATCCACCACCTGGCGCACCACGATCCCCTGACCCAGCTGCTCAATCGCGCCGCCTTCATGGAGCGCATGCAGGCCCGGCTGGAGGACGCTCATGTGCCGCCGCGCTCGCTGGCCCTGCTCTTCATCGACCTGGACAATTTCAAGCGCGTCAACGACTCCCTGGGCCATCTGGAGGGCGACAAGGTCCTGGGCACGGTGGCGGACCGCGTCAGCGCCTGCCTGCGCAGCACGGACCTCGTCGGCCGCTTTGGCGGCGATGAATTCGTGGTGCTGCTGGCCGATGTCCACAGCCGCGCCGATGTGCAGGCCGTGCTGTCGGCCCTGCTGGCGGTGGTGGAGGTGCCGGTCCAGGCAGACGGGCGCGACCTCTCGGTGACGCCTTCCATCGGCGTGGCCATGTATCCCGAGCACGGTTCAAGCGCCGAGGAGCTGATCCAGCACGCTGACGCCGCGATGTACCTGGCCAAGGCCAGCGGCCGCGCCAACTACCGCTTCTTCGAGCCCGAACTGGCCGAGCGCGCCTATGCCGACCTGGTGCTGGAAGCCGAGCTCGCCCTGGCCCTCACCCGCGACGAATTCCAGCTCTTCTACCAGCCCCAGATCGACGCCCGCAGCGGCCAGCTGCGCGGTGCCGAAGCCCTGCTGCGCTGGCGCCATCCGCAGCGCGGCCTGCTGACGCCGGACGCCTTCATCGACGTCGCGGAGCGTCACCGCCTGATGCTGCCGCTCAGCGAGTGGGTGATGCGCGAGGCCGCACGCCAGAGCCGGGACTGGCATGAACGCGGTATCGCGGCCGTGCCCATTGCGGTCAATCTCAGCAGCATGCAGTTCCGGCTGGAGGATTTCGACCGCGTGGTGGCCCTGGTGCTGCAGGACGCCGGCGTGCCCGGGACCTGGCTGGAGCTGGAGCTCACCGAGCGCATGCTCATGGACGACATCGAGCGCGTACCGGCCCTGCTGCAGGCCCTGCGCGCCCTGGGGCTGAGCATCTCGGTCGACGACTTCGGAACGGGCTACACCTCCCTGTCCCACCTGGGGCGCCTGCCGGTGGACAAGCTCAAGATCGACCAGAGCTTCGTGGCCGGCCTGCCCGGCGACAGCAAGGCTGTGGCCATCACCCGGGCCATCGTGCAGATGGGCTTGGGCCTGGGGCTGCAGGTCAGCGCCGAGGGGGTGCGTGACGCGGGCCAGGCGCAGCTGCTGGGCGACTGGGGCTGCCACAGCCTGCAGGGCGAGCTGATCGGCCCGCCCATGCCCGCGGCCGAATTCGAGCACTGGCTGAGCCAGCGCCGGGCCGCGTCCTGAGGGCCGGCGACCTGGCGGCAGCCGGTCCCTACAATGCCCGGATGTCAGCGAACGATAGCTCCAGGCCGCAGAGCGCCGAGACCGGCACGCCCCTGCTGCACCAGATCCGCGAACACCTGGCCGATGAGGGTTGGTGGCCCTTCGACCGGTTCATGAGCACCGCGCTCTACGCGCCGGAGCACGGCTATTACAGCGGCGGCCGCCAGAAGTTCGGCCTGCTGCCGGACAGCGGCTCCGACTTCGTCACCGCGCCCGAGCTCTCGCCCCTTTTCGGCCAGGCCCTGGCGGCCCAGGTGGCTCAGGCCCTGAGCCAGACGGCGACCGACGAGGTCTGGGAGTTCGGCGCAGGGACCGGCGCGCTGGCGGAGCAGCTACTCTCGACCCTGGGCGATGCAGTGCGCCGCTATGTGATCGTCGACCTCTCCGGCACCTTGCGCGCGCGGCAGGCCGAGCGGCTCAGGCCCTGGGCCCACAAGGTGGTCTGGCTGGATGCGCTGCCTGAGCGTTTCTGCGGCGTGGTGGTGGGCAACGAGGTGCTGGACGCCATGCCAGTGCAGCTCATCCGCTATGACGGCCGGCAGTGGCTGGAGCGCGGCGTGGTGCGCGAGGGTGAGGGCCTGGGCTGGGCCGACCGGCCGACGCCCCTGCAGCCGCCCTGCGCGCCGCCGGATGGCTTCGTGCCCGGCTTCCTCACCGAGCTGCACGCCCAGGCGGAGGCCTTCGTGCGGACCCTCGCGGCGCAGCTGGAACGCGGCGCCGCCTTCTTCATCGACTACGGCTTTCCCGAGGCCGAGTACTACCACCCCCAGCGCAGCGGCGGCACGCTGATGTGCCATTACCTGCACCAGGCCGATCCCGACCCGCTGCAGCGCGTGGGCAACAAGGACATCACCGCCCACGTCAACTTCACCGGCATCGCCCTGGCCGGCCAGGACGCCGGCCTGCAGGTGCTGGGCTACACCAGCCAGGCCAACTTCCTCATCAACTGCGGGCTGATCGAGCTGATGGCCCGGGCCTCGCTGCCCGCGCGGACCATGGCGCACAAGCTGCTGGCCGAGCATGAGATGGGCGAGCTCTTCAAGGTGATCGGCTTCGTGGCTGGGCCGGAGTTCGAGGCCATCGGCTTCAGCCGCGGGGACCGCAGCCACACGCTCTGACGAGCCCCGGACAAGGGCCCGCCAGACAGGCAGCATCAGCCGGCTGCCTTCAGCGCCGCCAGCCTGGCGTGATGGATCGCCTGGCCGATGGCCGGGCCCTTCAGCCCGCGGGCGAGGGCTTCGGCACTGATGGCGGCCTGGTCCAGGGCCTGCAGACGCCGGAGGTCGGCGGCGAGCCGCTCGCGCTGCGGATAGGGTCTTGCCTGCAGGCCGGCGCGGCCGCGGGCATCGCACTCGCAGGCCCACAGCAGCTGCCCGAAGCGCTCCGGGCGGCGCCAGGCGTCGCAACGGTCCAGCAGGCGCAGGCGGGCCTCGGGGCTGAAGCTTTCGCTCTGGTGGACGTGGGTGTGCTCGCGCGCCACCAGTTCGGCCAGCTCGCGGGCCTCGGTGGGCACGCGCCAGCGCTCGCTCAGTGCCCGGCTGAGGCGCTCGCTGCGCACCTCGTGAGCGATGTGACGCGGCCATTCCTCGGGCGGCGTCCCGCCCTTGCCCAGGTCATGGCACAGGCAGGCGTAACGCACTGGCAGTGGTGCGTCCATCGCCGCGCATTGGTCCAGCACCAGCAGCAGGTGCGCGCCGGTGTCGATTTCCGGATGGTGCTGTTCGGGCTGGGGCACGCCGAAGAGCTGGTCCAGCTCCGGCGCCAGGCGGGCGAGGGCGCCGCACTCGCGCAGCACCTCGATCATGCGCGAGGGGTGCGCCTCCATGAGCCCGCGTGACAGCTCCTGCCAGACGCGTTCGGCCACCAGGGCGTCCACCTCGCCGGCATCGACCATGGTGCGCATCAGCGTCAGGGTTTCGGGGGCGACGCTGAAGTCGTGGAAGCGCGCGGCGAAGCGGGCCAGGCGCAGGATGCGCACCGGGTCCTCGGCAAAGGCGGGCGAGACATGGCGCAGGCAGCGCGCCGCCAGGTCACGCTGGCCACCGTAAGGGTCGATCAGCCGGCCCTGGGCATCGCGGGCCATGGCGTTGATGGTGAGGTCTCGCCGGCTGAGGTCCTGCTCCAGCGTGACGTCGGGCGCGGCATGGACGCTGAAGCCGTGGTAGCCCGGCGCCGTCTTGCGTTCGGTGCGCGCCAGCGCGTATTCCTCGTGGCTCCGGGGATGCAGGAAGACCGGGAAGTCCTTGCCCACGGGCTGGAAGCCGCGGTCGAGCATGTCCTGAGGGGTGGCGCCCACCACCACCCAGTCGTGGTCGCTGACGGGGCGGCCCAGCAGGCTGTCGCGCACGGCGCCGCCGACTTCGTAGATCTCCATGGCGACGCGGCTCAGCCTTGCGCCAGCAGCTTCTCGATCAGGGCGTGCAGGGCGGCGAAGTCCGGCTCGCCGACGAATCGCTTGACGATCTCGCCCTGCTTGTTGATCAGCACGGTGGTGGGGGTCAGGCGCACATCGCCGAACTGCCGGGCGATCTCGCCGGTGTTGTCGATGGCGACGCTGAAGGGCAGCTGCCGGGTCTCGGCGAACGTCGAGACATAGGCCGGAGGGTCATAGCTCATGGCCACGGCCAGGGTGTCGAAGCCGCGCTGCTTGAACTTCTCGTGGGTGGCGATGATCTGCGGCATCTCGTGCACGCAGGTCGTGCAGCTCGTGGCCCAGAAATTCACCAGCATGACCTTGCCCTGCCAGTTCGTCGAATCCAGCTTCTGCCCGTTCAGCAGCACATAGCTGACGGCGGGCGCCTTCTGGGTCGAGAGCAGGCTCTGATAGCCGAGCACGCCGGCTCCGGCAAGGGCGGCGACAAGAAGGGCGGGAATGACGAAGCGGCGCATGGCAGGCAGCATCCAGGATGGCAGGCGCCCAGTGTAGGACAGCGGGCGTGGGCAGGTCCTGCGCAGGGGCAAGAAGCGCGCGGCCGCCGGTCTGGTCCGAGGGACTACAGCGACTTCGAGAGCTCGAACAGCAGCATGGCCGGCAGGGCCTCGGCCAGGCTGCCACGGGCGATGCGGGCCATGCCGTCGGCGGTGGCGCTGGAGAGCTGGGTGAGGTGGGCGGCTTCCTGGACCTCGATGAAGCAGAAGTCCGCCACGTCGCGAACGATGCCGGTCTTGAGTGCCTCGAGATCGCTGCCGCGCTGCGAGCTCTCGAAGATCACCGCGTGGGGCAGGCCCTCCATGCAGAAGTGCTGGGCCTCGGCCATGGTGTTCACCACGTCGATGATCAGGCCCATGTGCCGCACGGCATCCTGGATCTGCCCCCGCAGCTCGCGCCGCGGCGAGACGATCAGCAGGTGGCTGCCCGCCAGCGGCTTGGAGTTGGACGAGTTGGCGAACTCCCGCGCGTCGGGCATGCCCCAGCCTTCGGACGGCTCGGGCTGCGGGGCGCCGGGCTCGTCCAGCAGGGTGTGAGGGAACTCGAGGGTCAGCTCGGTGATGCCGGCTTCATGCTCTCGCAAGGGCTGCAGGCCCATGGTCAGCGCCGTCTGCTCCAGCAGGCGCCAGGCCAGGGAGTTCAGGGCGGCGGGGAGCTCCTCCTCGCGCGCATCGTCGACCAGGTCCAGCGAGCGGTGCGCGAAGCGGCAGATCAGCCGGGCGCGCGCTGGCCAGGGGCTGAGGTCCAGGCGGAAGTCCACCGAGGAATGCGTGCAGGCCAGCGCCCAGTCCAGCAGGGCATTGAGCAGGGCGAAGAGCAGGGCGCCGTCCCCCAGCACGTCGGCTGGTTTCAGCACCTGGCGAATCTGGATGCCGCGGGCCAGGGCCTCGCGGCTGCGGTGGGCCAGCACGCCACGCAGCATCTGGGTGAGCTGCAGGCGTTCCTTGGACAGGCGCAGCTTGCCCGACGCCAGGCGTGCGAGCTGCTGGCCCATCATGCCGGCCTCGCGGGCCTGACTGACGCCCTCGCGCAGCGCGCGCAGGCTCTGGCGGTCGATCTGGCCGGTGGCGATGAGCGTGTGGATGCGCTCCAGAGCCTGGCTCAGCGGGCCGGCGATCTCGGCGCCCAGCTGCTGCACGATGTCCGCCCAGGCCGCGGAATCGGCGCTGGCCGTTGCGGCGTGGGAGAGGGACTGCTGGCTGTGCTGCATGAAGGCGGGGGCTGGATTCCTGCGGATGACGGATGTCAGTCCGGTCTGGCCTGCCATGGTTGGCAGTCTGGCCTGCAGCGTCCATCCCGTGACTCGGGGGCCGGTGCCGCAGGCCCTGGTGCAGGATTGTGAAAGCCGGCGCCTCCAGCGGGCCTGGGATCAGCCCTTCCCTCAGCCTGGGGGGCTGCGTCACGATTTGGGGCGGGCCTGCGCCGCGGCCAGCAGGCAGTCCAGCAAGGCCTCGGGGGCGCTGATCATGGCGTCATGCCCGGTGGCGATCTCGTCGACGATCCAGCCAGGCTCGCTGCGCACCCGCTGGCGGCTGGCGGCGATGGTGGCCAGGGCGGGCTCGGTGCAATCGATGAAGCGGCGCGGCAGGCGGGCCCAGCGCTCGGCGTCATAGGGCAGGGCCTGGTCATAGACGCCGCCGGGGTGGGCGGTCTGGCGGCGTTCGACCCAGGCGGCATCGTCTGCGGCCAGGCCAAAGAGGCTGGGGGGCGCAGGCGGCAGCACGCCCAGCTGGGCGATGAGGGCGCGGCGCTGGGCCTGCGTGTCCGGGCTGTGGCGGCTGGACCAGGCGTCGCCCGTCCAGGGCACGACGGCATCCAGATAGACCAGCTGGCCGATGCGATCGTGCAGCCGGTCCGCCACGCCGGTGATCACCATGCCGGCGTAGCTGTGGCCGACGAGGATGCAGTCCTGCAGCTCCTCGGCCTCGATCACGGCGGCGACGTCCTGGATGTGGGTGTCCAGGGTGATGCCCGCCGGCCCGAGATGGGCACGCTCGCCCACGCCGCTGAGGCTCACGGCAAAGGCCCGGTGGCCGGCCTTCCACAGCGCCGGCAGGATGCGTTTCCAGCACCAGGCGCCATGCCAGGCACCGTGGACCAGGACAAAGTCGCTCATCCGATCACTCCTTGTTCGCGCAGGGCCTGGACTTCGGCAGGCGTCATGCCTGCCTCGCCCAGCAGCTCGTCCGTGTGCTGGCCCAGCAGGGGCGGGGGGCGCCGGTACTGCACCGGCGTGGCCGACAGCTTGATCGGATTGGCGACCAGCTGCAGTTGATCGCTCAGGGGGTGAGCCATGGGCACGGTCATGCCGCGGGCCTGGACCTGGGGGTCGGCAAAGACCTCGTCCAGGTTGTTGATCGCGCCGCAGGGCACCTTGGCGGCCTCCAGCTGGCCCAGCCAGTGCTGGCGGGGCTGCAGGCGCAGGGCCTCGGCGATCAGCGGGACGAGTTCGGCGCGGTGGCGCACGCGGTCGGCGTTGCGCAGGAAGCGCGGGTCCGTGGCCCACTCGGGATGGCCGGCGATTTCGCAGAACTTGGCGTACTGCTTGTCATTGCCCACGGCGAGGATCAGGTGGCCGTCGAGGGTCTCGAAGACCTGGTAGGGCACGATATTGGCGTGCGCATTGCCCATGCGGCCCGGCGCCTTGCCGGTGCAGAGGTAGTTGGCGCCGAGGTTTGCCAGCATGGCCACCTGGGTGTCCAGCAGGGCCATGTCGATGACCTGACCCTGGCCGGTGAGGTCCCGGTGGCGCAGCGCGGCAAGGATGGCCACGGTGGCATAGAGCCCGGTGAACAGGTCGGCCACTGCCACGCCCACCTTCTGCGGCCCGCCGCCCGGCAGGTCGTCGCGCTCGCCGGTCACGCTCATCAGGCCGCCCATGCCCTGGATGGCGTAGTCGTAGCCGGCGCGGTCGCGGTAGGGGCCTGTCTGGCCGAATCCGGTGATGGAGCACACCACCAGGCCTGGCTTGAGCGCCAGCAGGCTTTGCGCATCGAGGCCGTAGCGGGCGAGGTCCCCCACCTTGAAGTTCTCGACCAGCACGTCCGCCTGCAGCGCCAGCCTGCGGATCAGGGCCTGGCCCTCCGGGTGGGCGATGTCGACGGTGATGGAGCGCTTGTTGCGGTTGGCACCCAGGAAATAGGCGGCTTCGCTGCTGTCCTGGCCGTCCGCAGTCTTGAGATAGGGCGGACCCCAGGCACGGGTGTCGTCGCCGCTGTCGGGGCGCTCGACCTTGATGACGTTGGCGCCGAGGTCGGCCAGGGTCTGGGTGCACCAGGGGCCTGCCAGCACGCGGGAGAGGTCCAGCACGGTGACGCCACGGAGGGCGCCAGGCGGCAGGGCCGCCAGGGAGGGGGTCGGGTCTTGCATGGGCGGATTGTGACTGCCGCTCGCGAGGCTGCCATCCCTCGATAATGCGAGGATGACACCGCTCAAGACGCCCCCGCGCGCGGGCCTTCTGGCCTGCCTGCTCCTGCTGGGCGCCTGTGCGCCCTCGCTGAACTGGCGCGAGGTACGGCCCGAAGGCAGTGGCGCGGAGCTGATGTTCCCCTGCAAGCCTGAGCAGGCCCGTCGTCCCGCGAGTGCGCAGGAGCCGGCCATGGGGCTGGCGGTGTGCCGCGCGGGCGAGCTGGGCTTCTCCCTGAGCTGGTCCGAGATGCCCAGGCCAGACATGGTCGGGCCCGCCTTGCATGCCATGGGAGAAGGGCTGCGGCAGCGGTTGAAGGCGCCTGAGGCCGCCTGGCAGGCCTTGCAGCTGCCGGGCATGACGCCGCGGCCGGAGTCGGGGCAGCAGGCCTTGATCGGTCCGGGGCAGAAGGCGCGGCAGGCGCTGTTCTCCCGCGGGCTCAAGGTCTATCAGCTGGTCATGCTGGGCCCCAAGGACGACGAGCTCGCCTGGCAGAACTTCGTGGCTTCGGTGAGATTGCCTCAGTGAGGGGCTTGTCTCGGGTCGCGCTGGCGCCGTGCCCGCTGATAATGAGCCCATGACCGGCTTGCTGCTCATCGCCCACGCTCCTCTGGCCTCGGCCCTCAAGGCCGTGGCGGAGCACACCTTTCCCCATTGCGCCACCCAGCTGTCCGTGCTGGACGTGACGACGGACATGTCGGCGGATGACGTCGAGCAGCGCGGCCGCGCCCTGATCCTGCAGGCCGGCCACGAGGACGTGCTGGTGCTGACCGACGTCTACGGCGCGACCCCCAGCAACGCTGCCCAGCGGCTGGCCGATGTCCAGGGGCATGTGCGCGTGCTCAGTGGCGTCAACGTCCCCATGCTGTGGCGCAGCCTCTGCTACGCCCATGAGCCGCTGGCGGCGCTCGTGCAGCGCGCCAGCCAGGGCGCCACGCAGGGCGTGGTGCTCAGCGAATTGCCCTCCAACCCCGCGGACCGATGATCAAGACGACCCTCACCATCAGCAACAAGCTGGGCCTGCATGCCCGCGCATCGGCCAAGCTGACCAAACTGGCTGGCGCCTATCAATGTGAGGTTTTCCTGAGCCGCGGCAGCCGCCGCGTCAATGCCAAGAGCATCATGGGCGTCATGATGCTGGCCGCCGGGATTGGCTCCCAGGTCGAGCTGGAAACCGACGGCCCGGACGAACAGGCCGCCCAGGACGCCATCACGGCCCTGGTCAACGACAAGTTCGGCGAAGGCGAGTGAGCCTTGCGGCGTCCGGCTGGGCCGGGCGCCGCGTCCACCCGGCTCAGGACGCCGCGCCCAGGAAGTGGCGGCGGTAGCGTGCCGGCAGGTCGTCGATGCGCATGAGCATGGGCAGGTCGGCCGTGTTGAAGTCCGGATCCCACGCCGGGCGCCCCAGGATGCGCGCACCGCAGCGCAGATAGCCCTTGATCAGGGGCGGCGGCTCGACCGCCAGGTCCTGGCGCAGTTCATCCACCGGCAGCGCCAGCTTGGGCGCCACCTGCCATTGCTCGGGTGCCATGTGGCTGTCCTTGAGCTGGTGCCAGAGGCTGGCGGCGTAGTGGCCGCCATCTCGCATGCTGACGCTGGCGCAGCCGATCATGGTGTCGAGCTGGTTGCGCACCATGAATTCCGCCAGCGCGCCCCACAGGGCCATGATGGCGCCGCCGGAACGGTGCTCGGCATGCACGCAGGAGCGGCCCAGCTCCACCATGCGCGGGCGCAGGGCGCGAAGGGGGGCAAGATCGAATTCCGTCTCGCTGTAGAGCCCGCCGGCGCGCAGTGCGGCCTCAGGCGTCAGCACGCGGTAGGTGCCGATGACCTGGGCACTGTGGCCGTCCGCGGAGAGGGCGCGCACCAGCAGGTGTTCACAGAAGGGGTCGAAGGCGTCGATGTCGTGGCCGGCGGGCGCATCGGCCGGCGGGCTGAGCCGGGCGCCCATCTCCTCGACGAAGACCTCGTACCTCAGGCGCTGGGCGGCGCGGATCTCGTCGGGCGTGCACGCCCAGGCCACGTCCAGGCGAGGCTTGCCCTCACCCGTGCCTGTAGTCGGCTGCGCAGCGTCTGGAAGTGACCTCCGTTCCGCCTTGGGCGGCCGGATTTCCGAGAAAGGCAGGGTGGGCAGGGGGATGTCCCTCATGGGTGGCCTCGTCGTGCTGTGACGGTCGCCATGCTCGGCGCTGGGCGTGACGTGCCCATGACTGCATCTTGACGTTGACATGACAGCCCCAGAGCGGCACTTTGCCCGTTCGGCGCAGGAGCCGGGTGACAGGCGGCTGCTACAGTCGGCGCATGAGTTTTCAGGTTTTCGGCATTCCTGTGTCTCGGGGTGTGGCCATCGGCCGCGCCGTGCTGGTGGCATCCAGCCGCGTGGACGTGGCCCACTACTTCATCGACCCGGCCCATGTGCCCAGCGAGATCAAGCGCGCGCTGCGCGCCCGCGACGAGGTCGCCCGCGAGCTGGAGTCGCTGAAGGAGGACATGCCCGAGGACGCGCCCCACGAGCTGGCGGCCCTGCTGGACGTGCACCTGATGCTGCTGCACGACGAAGCCCTGCTGGGGGCAACGCGGCAGTGGATCGTCGAGCGCCACTACAACGCCGAGTGGGCGCTGTCAGCCCAGCTGGAAGTGCTGGCGCGGCAGTTCGACGAGATGGAGGACGACTACCTGCGCGAACGCAAGGCGGACCTGGAGCAGGTGGTGGAGCGCCTGCTGGGTGCCATGGCTGCCGAGCAGGGCCAGACCCAGGTCGGGGCCGCCCAGGTGGTGCAACGCGACTTCGCGGGTGAGGATCCGCTGCTGCTGGTGGCGGCCGACATCGCGCCGGCCGACATGATGCAGTTCAAGCGCAGCGTCTTTCACGGCTTCATCACCGACATCGGCGGCAAGACCTCGCATACGGCCATCGTGGCGCGCAGCATGGACATCCCGGCGGTGGTCGGCACCCGCGAGGCTTCGCGCCTGATCCGCCAGGACGACTGGGTCATCATTGATGGCGACAGCGGCGTGGTCATCGTCAACCCTTCGCCCATCGTCCTGGAGGAGTACCGCTTCCGGCAGCGTCAGAGCGAGCTGGAGCGAGCCCGCCTGGCCCGTCTGCGTCACACGCCGGCGGTCACGCTGGATGGGGAGCGCATTGAGCTGCATGCCAATATCGAGCTGCCGGCCGATGCGGCCGCGGCAGTGGAGGCCGGCGCCACCGGCGTGGGTCTGTTCCGCAGCGAGTTCCTCTTCATGAACCGTGACGGCGAGCTGCCCACGGAGGAGGAGCAGTTCCAGGCCTACAAGGCTGCTGTCGAGGCGATGCGGGGCATGCCGGTGACTATCCGCACCGTGGATGTCGGGGCCGACAAACCGCTGGATCGCATGTCAGCCAATGAACTGCGGCATGAGCATGTGCTCAATCCCGCGATGGGCCTGCGGGCCATCCGCTGGAGCTTGGCGGAGCCCAGCATGTTCCGCCAGCAGCTGCGAGCCATCTACAGAGCCAGCGCCTTCGGCAAGATTCGCCTGCTGATTCCCATGGTCGCCCACCTCAGCGAGGTCCGTCAGATCCTGGACACCCTCAAGCGTGTCAAGCAGCAGCTGGACGACAACGGCCAAGCCTACACGCAGGTGGATCTGGGCGTCATGATCGAGATCCCGGCGGCCGCGGTGATGCTGCCATTGCTGCTGCCGCATGTGGACTTTGTGTCCATTGGCACCAATGACCTGATCCAGTACACCCTGGCCATCGACCGCGCGGATGAGGCGGTCGCCCATCTGTATGACCCCTGGCATCCGGCCGTGCTGCAGCTGATCGCCAGTTCGATCTCGCAGGCGCGCGCGGCGGGCAAGTCAGTCAGCGTCTGCGGAGAGATGGCCGGCGATGCCGTCTTCACCGACCTCCTTCTGGCCATGGGCCTGCGCAATTTCTCCATGCACCCGTCTCAGATCCCATCGGTCAAGCAGCGCATACTGCGGGCCGACTCTCAGAAGCTGAAGGGTGCGCTGCCTGCCATCCTGTCTAGTGAGGATCCGGAGAAGACGGCCAGCCAGGCGTTCGCGGCAAGCTCCCAGCGCCTGCACTGATGCAGGCCCGCCGGTCGTCCTCAGGCAAGGCCAGCGGACTTTTCAAGAAATTCTTTCGAATCTCTTGCGCAGGCCGAAAAAGCTGTGCTACAGTCTAAGGCTTCGCTGCTGATGCAGTGCTTCGAAACGAAGCGCAAAACAGAAGCGGCGAAGCGCAAAAGAAACGCAAAGAGATTTGATCTTGATGTTTGTTT
>NZ_JBDPZC010000012.1:0-37766 GCF_039872765.1 Roseateles flavus
GCATGCTTATGGCTGTTCATCCGGTGTTGGCTCTGGAGTGGATTGGGTGTTTGGCGACTTCCAGTCTCTCAAACCCAATCCGGATGAACACCGGATACAACCTATTGAAGCTTCACACCTAGGGACTTGCCCCATGGGGTGCCTGCGAAGCCGACGCATAGCCTTCGATCCGCTTTGCGCAATGCCAGGCTGCCGGGCTGCCCCGGACATGAGGCAGCGCTTCCGATGTGCGGAGGGCCCTGCAGCCGTGGCCGCAGGCGCAAGGTTTTCACACTCAACCTAGCAAGGAGAACCTCATGAACGAGATCACCAGCGCACTGCAGCAAGTCCAGCAATGGATGCAGGACGAGTCGTCCGCCAACCCGGCTGGCCCGCAGTTCTCCAGCGGTGTCTACAGCGAGTCGGAAATCGCCGGCGACGTGTCCATCGAAACCCGCCAGGGCTGCTCCAGCTGCTCGGGCTCGCGCACCATCATGTGCTGCTGATGCCCTGAGTGCCCGGGCCGGGCGCGCTGGCGTGCCGGGCCCGGGAGCCCCGCCTCCGGGCGGGGCACGCCCGCCGCTTCCCTTGGTGGGCGCTTCATCCCCCCGTCCCCCTGCCTGCCGGCCTGCCCATGCAGTCACCGAATCCCTCCCCCAGCGCCGCCGACACGGCTGATGCGGCGGCCCCCGATTTCGTCCCCAGCCTGAGCCCCTGGATCGCGCCGGCCATCGGCAGGCTGCAGGAGGACCTGCGCGCCATCGACGACCTGTCCGCGGGCGAACGCAGCGTCATCGCCGAGGCCTTGCGCCAGCACCTGCAGCAGCAGCTGCATGCCAAGCTGGCCCGCGTGCTGGTCATGGACATCAACGCCGCCCGCGTCCAGGGCCGCCTTCAGGCGCCAAGCCCCGAAGGCCGCTGGGACGAATACCTGGCCCTTGCCGCCACCGACGCGCACTGGGCCCGCCTGGGCGAGCAGTACCCGACCCTGTTGGCGCGGGTGCGCTGGATCGTCGATCACAAGGTGGGCTTCGTCGCGACCCTGGCTCGTCACTTCGCGCAGGACCGCGCCCTGCTGGCCGGCCTGCTGGGCGCCGCGCCCGGCGAGCTGAAGGCCCTGGAGCTGGCCAAGGGCGACAGCCACAACGGTGGCGCAGGCGTGGCCCTGCTGCGCCTCGAGGGCGGCACCGCGGTCTACAAGCCCCGGCCCCTCAACACCGATCAGGCCCTGGCCGACTTCCTGCAGCAAGTCCTGGCCGACGAGCCCGTCGCGCAGCGCGTGCGCGTGCCCGCGGTGCTGGACCGCGGCGACCACGGCTGGAGCGAGTTCATCGTCCACCGCCATGCCGCCGATGAGCGGGAGCTGCAGCTGTTCTACCGCAACATGGGCCACTGGCTGGCCATCATGCGTCTGCTGGGGGGCACCGACTTCCATGGCGAGAACGTCATCGCCCAGGGCTGCCTGCCCATCATCGTGGACTGCGAGACGCTCTTCTGCCCGCGCATCGAGATCAAGCCCTCCGGCTTCGGCGATGCCATCGACCGCGCGGACGAAGCCATGTTCGCCTCCCTCATGAAGACGGGCCTGCTGCCCGGTCGCGGGGCCTCACTGGGCTGGCGCGGCGTGGACAACTCCGGCATGGGCAGCATCCGCCAGCAGCAGCCCAAGATCAGCATCCCCGCCCTCGTGGACGGCGGCCGGGACACCGTGCGCATCGGCCAGGCCCTGGTCGAGGTGGAGATCGCCAAGAACCATCCCTGCGAGACGCCCTCGCTGGAGCGCTACTGGGGCCAGGTGCTGGAGGGCTATGACAGCCTCACCGCGCGCCTGATCCAGCTGCATGCGCAGGGCCGCCTGGCGCCGCTGCTGCAGCCCTTCAAGCCCTGCCACATCCGCCTCGTGCCGCGGGCGACGGAGGTCTATGCCGAGCTGATCCGCATGCTCTGGCACCCGATCTCCCTGGCCGACGAGGCCCAGGCCCGCCAGCGCGCCGCGGGCCTGCTGGCGCGTGCAGCGGCGCTGATCTCGACCACGCCCTCCGACCCCGTGGTCATCCAGGCCGAGATCGACGACATGCTGCGCGGCGATGTGCCCTACTTCCACAGCACCGCCGGCCATGGCCGCATGTCGGGGCCCGGCGGCACGCAGTGGCTGCCCGAGAACGACCTCGTCGAGCAATGCCTGCAGGCCTGGAGCGCCTCGGACCAGCGCCTGGACCGCGACATCATCAAGGCCTCCCTGCTGAGCGCCTACCTCAACGACGGCTGGATGCCCACCGAGCGGTCCTTCCGCGTGCACACGGCCAGCCAGCAGGACCTCGAGCCGCGGCGCCAGACCTGGGCCCGCCGCCTGCTGGTGCCCTTCCTGCAGAACGGCATCCGCGGCGAGGACGGCACGGTCACCTGGATCTCCCCCACGCTGGGGCCCACGGGCTGGGGCATCCAGGCCATCGACCAGAACCTCTACGGCGGCAATGCCGGCGTGGCCCTGCTGTTGGCGGCCTACCAGCGCGAGGTGGCCCAGGGCCGCGCCCTGCCGCTGACCGGTGCCGACGAACTGCTGGCCGCGGTGATCGAGACCATGAGGAAGGGCCTGTACCGCCAGGTCGAGCTGCAGCGCTCGGCCGGCAAGGTGCGGCCGCACCAGCCGGGCGGCTACCTGGGCATCGGCTCGCAGATCTGGGGCTGGCTGCAGCTGGAGGCACTGGGCGCCGTCGGGGCCGAGGCCGTCGAGTGCGCCGCGCTGACGGCGGAGTACATGCAGGGCTCGCTGGAGGCCGACCAGACCTATGACCTGCTGGCCGGCGCGGCCGGGGCGATCCCGGGCCTGCTGCTGCTGCACCGGCGCACGCAGCAGGCCGCGCACCTCGCGCTGGCCATCGCAGCGGGGGACCATCTGCTGAAGGCCGCGAAGCGCGAAGGCGGCCGGGCCTGCTGGCCCACCGCGGCGGCCCCCGAGGGCATGGGCGGCTTCGGTCACGGCAGCTGCGGCATCGGCTGGGCCCTGCTGAAGCTGCACGAGGCCTGCGGCGAACCTCGCTTCCTGCAAGGCGCGCAGGAGGCGCTGGCCTTCGAGGAGTCCCTGTTCGACGAGGCGGACCAGAACTGGCGCGACCTGCGCCATCTGGACGGCGTCAACTGTTCCACGGCCTGGTGCCACGGCGCCGTGGGCAACGGCCTGGGCTACCTGGACTTCACGGCCCTGATCGGCGAGGACCGGGTGCGCGAGCGCGTGCACCAGGCCGCCGGGGCGACCTTCCGTCAGGGCCTGGGCTGGAACCACTGCGCCTGCCATGGCGACGCCAGCGCCCTGGAGCTGCTGCAGGAAGCGGCCGACCGCGGCCTGGCACCGCCGGGTGTCAGCCGAGACGCGGAGCTGGCGCGCCTGCTGGCCAGCCTGGAGCAGCACGGCAGCCGTTGCGGCATCACCAATGACGTCTTCTCGCCCTCGCTGATGACGGGGCCGGGCGGCATCGCCTACCAGCTGCTGCGCGCGCACCCGCAGGCCCGGCTGCCGTCCTTCGTGCGGCCATGAGCCGGGCACCGGACCGGGCGGCGGAGGGCACCTTGCAGGCGCCGGGCGACGCCGAGGTCTTCATCGCCACCGACAACCCCTATTGGGAGCTGGGCGCCTCCGAGGCCCTGCTGAGCAGCTTTCCCGCCTTCTTCCGGCGCGTGGCGGGTGCGGCGCCGCCGGTCGTCGCGCTGATGCGGCGGGTCGGCCCGGCTGCCGTCCTCGGCGTGCTGGGATGCCAGCTGCTGGCCGGCCTTCTGTGGGCCTACACCCTGGTGCTGGGGGGGCGGCTCCTGCAGTCCTTGCTCGATGCGCATGGGCTGGCTCAGTCCGTGAGCCAGCAGCTGGCGCCGCACACGGGCGTCGCCCTGGGCCTGGGCGCGGCCTTCCTGGGCAAGCTGGTGCTGGAGGCCCTGGCCGAGGTACTGCGTGCCCGGCTCAGCCCCGCCCTGGTGGCCACGGCCGAGCAGGACTTCGTCGACGCCTGCCTGCGTGCACCGCTGCAGCGTTTCGATGACCCGGAGTTCGTCGACCGCATGCACCGTGCCCGCGACCGCGGCCTGCACTATGTCGAGAGCATCGTCGACCAGACCGTGGCGCTGAGCAGCGCGGGCATCGGCCTGGTCTCCGGCGCGGTGGCCCTGCTGGTGCTGCATCCGGCCCTGCTGCCCGTGCTGCTGCTGTGTCTGCTGCCCCAGGCCTGGACGGCCATCCGCGCCCTGCTGTGCGTGCAGAGCCATTGGGACCAGAGCATCGCCCTGTCCCGCCAGGGCTGGATGCTGCAGGAGCTGGCCAGCCAGCCCGAGCCTGCCGCCGAGCTGCGGGCGCTGCAGATGGAGCCGCTGCTCAGCGAGCGCCACCGGCGCGTGACCGAGGCCCTGCGCACCAGCCTGGAACGGCTGAAGGCCGGCATCGCCCGCACGCGGGCCTGGGGCGCCGTCGTGAGCGGCCTGGCCCAGGGCCTGGCCTACCTCTGGCTGGTGATGCTGGTGGGCCGCGGCAGCCTGGCTCCGGCGCTGGCCGGCGCCGCGGCACTGGGCCTGCGCACCAGCCTGGAGGCCGTGCGCCAGCTGGTCCATGCCCTGGACCAGATGATGGAGAAGGCGCTGTACCTGGACGACTACTTCGGCTTTGTCGGCCAGGCGCCTGCCGCCCTGCCTGCACAGGCCGGCGCGCCCGAGCTGCCGGCGCCCGAACGCATCACCCTGCAGGGCGTGGGCTTCGCCTACGCGGGCGCCCCGGACCGGCCGGTGCTGCACGACATCCACCTGACGCTGCAGCGCGGCATGACCATCGCCCTGGTGGGTGAGAACGGCTCGGGCAAGTCCACGCTGGCGAAACTGCTGGCCGGTCTTTACGAGCCCAGCGCTGGGCGCATGGACTGGGACGGCGTGGACTGCCGCAGCCTCGACGCCCGCCAGCGCCTGGCCCACACCCTCATCGTGCCCCAGCACCCACTGCGCTGGCCCTACAGCGCTGCGCAGAACGTGCGGCTGGGGCGCGTGGGTCTGGCCGCCGGCGGTGATGACGGCCCCCGCTTCGCGCAGGCCGTTCGCGAGGCCGAAGCCGACGAGGTGGCCGCCCAGCTGCCTCAGGGCTGGCAGACGCTGCTCAACCGCCTGTTCAAGGGCGGCATCGAGCTGTCCTCCGGCCAGTGGCAGCGCCTGGCCGTGGCCCGCGGCCTCTACCGCCAGGCGACCCTGACCATCTGGGACGAGCCCACCGCACCCCTGGACGCCCGGGCCGAGGCCGCCGTCTTCGCGAGCCTGGCCAGGCTGCGCCGCGACCGCATGGTGGTGCTGATCACCCACCGCCTGGCCAGTGCGCAGTCAGCGGACCGGATCCACTTCCTGAAGGCCGGGCGCATCACCGAGTCCGGCACGCATGAGGAACTGATGGCGCTGGGCGGCGGCTATGCGCAGCTGCATGCGCTGCAGGCGCGGCTGGCCCAGCGCATGGAGGCGGACGCTGCAGGAACGGCCGCGGAGGCCGTGGCGGCGCCGCCGCGTGAAGCCGAGGCCGCGTGATCCGGCCAGGGCAGGACGCTAGCGACGCCCGAACATCATCTGCCGCGCCAGCGCCTTCTTGACCGGGGGCAGCGCCTGCAGCGCCGCCAGGCCCAGGCCGCGCAGGGCGGGCAGGGCGGGCCAGCGCCAGCTGAAGCTGCGCGCGAGAAAGTCCGTGCTGAGGATGGTGCTCCAGCGGTCCGGCCCGCGCTGCCACTGCACGCGCTGCAGGGCCCGGGGCACGGCGGCGGCCAGGGGGGAGCCGGGCTGGCGGGCCTGCGCCTCAACCAGCGCTTCGACCAGCGCGTAGGCATCGCGCAGGCCCAGGTTCAGGCCCTGGCCAGCCACCGGGTGCAGGGTCTGGGCCGCGTTGCCGATCCGCACCAGGCGCCCCTCCACGAGGCTGCGCTCGGCATTGAGGCCCAGCGGGAAGCACTTCAGCGGGCTGATGCCGCGCAGGGGCGGCAGGCCCGGCGGCAGCTGCTGGTTGATCACGGTGAGGCGCTGGGCGTCCGTCAGGCCGGCCACCTCGTCCTCGGCCTGCGGCAGGCACCAGACCAGGGCCGCGCGGTGCGGCTGCTGGGGGGTGGGCGGCAGGGGCAGCAGGGCCAGGGGGCCGTTGCGGGTGAAGCGCTCGTAGGCCACGCCCGGCGGCGAGGCCGGGTCCAGGGTCACGGTACCCACCCAGGCGTTCTGCTGGTAGTCGTGGCTGAGGCTCTTGCGGGATTGTTCCGCGAAGACGCCGCCCTCGGCGATCACGACCAGGTCGAAGCGATCGGCGATGCCTGCGTCCACCTCCATCTCGTCACCCACGGCGCGGATGCCGGCCACCGGCTGGCCGAAGCGGGTGAGGGCCTGGGCCGGCCGCGCCTCGCACTGGCGCAGCCAGGCCGCCTGCATGGGCGCCACCAGCTGCCCGTAGGCCAGCACGGCGCCCAGGCGCTCCTCGCCCTGCTCGCGGGCATGGATGCTCACCACCGGCTGCCCCGCCTCGCCGAAGACCGGGTGCCGCAGCGTGGGCGGTGCCTGGCTGACCTGGACCTGCAGGATGGACTGTGCCGCCGCCTCGTTCCAGGCCTGCAGGCGCTGCAGCAGCTGGACGCTGCCCAGAGAGAGGGCCAAGGTGCGGGGGTCGCCGCTGATGTCTTTCTCCAGCGGGCGGGCGTCGAAGAGCTGGACCTGGGCCGTGGGCAGGCGCCGCGCGGCCAGCAGGGCGAGGCCCAGGCCCGCCGGGCCCGCGCCGACGATGGCGATGCGCAGGGGATCGGCAGGGGAGGGCGGGGCGGCGGGGGCGTCGGTACGCATGGCGTGGGGGCGTCGCCCAGGGGACAGATGCCCGCAGGCGGCGCCACGGTATTGCGAGGGTTCCGCACTATAGCGAGCCGGCTGGGCTACGCTCGCCCCCATTGCCATGACGGCGGGTCAGGCTTGGCCCGGTGGCGGGCCGGCGGGCCGTGCCGCACACCACGCCAAGAAGGAGTCAGGCATGCAATACCGTCGACTGGGCCGCAGCGGCCTGCAGGTGTCCGAGCTGTCGCTGGGGTCCTGGGTGACCTATCACAACCAGGTGGACACGAAGTCCGCCGTGGAGATGCTGGCCGCCGCGCGCGACGCCGGGGTCAATTTCTTCGACAACGCCGAGGTCTACGCCCAGGGCGCCAGCGAGCGCGTGATGGGCGAGGCCTTCAAGCAGCTGAAGTGGGCCCGCGAGAGCTATGTGGTCTCGACCAAGTTCTTCTGGGGCCTGCAGCGCGAGGGCAGCACCGTCAATCTGCAGAACACGCTCAACCGCAAGTACCTGATGCAGGCCATCGACGGCTCGCTCCAGCGCCTGCAGCTGGACTTCGTGGACCTGGTCTACTGCCACCGCCCCGATCCGCTGACGCCCATCGAGGAGACCGTGCGCGCGATGAGCGACATGATCACCCAGGGCAAGGCCCTCTACTGGGGCACCAGCGAGTGGAGCGCCGCCGACATCCGCGCCGCCTGGGAGATTGCCGAGCGCCACCACCTGCACAAGCCGGTGATGGAGCAGCCGCAGTACCACCTCTTCCACCGCAAGCGGGTGGAGCAGGAATACGCCCGCCTGTATGAGGACCTCGGCCTGGGCCTGACCACCTGGAGCCCGCTGGCCTCCGGCCTGCTGACGGGCAAGTACCGCCAGGGCATCCCCGAAGGCAGCCGTGGCTCCCTGGAGAGCATGAGCTGGCTGCGCGAGCAGCTGCAGCACCCGCAGCGCAATGCCGCCGTGGCCGAGCTGGAAGCCATCGCCGCCGAGCTGGGTGGCAGCGTGGCCCAACTGGCCATCGCCTGGGTGAACCGCAATCCGCGCGTCTCCACGGTGATCCTGGGCGCCAGCCGCATGAGCCAGCTGCAGGACAACCTGGCCGCGCTGGCGATGACGCCCAAGCTCAGCCCCGAGGTGCTGGAGCGCATCGACGCCCTGACCCTGCCGCTGGCTCAATAGGCCAGCAGGACGGGGCGTTGCGCGCACCCCCCACTCAGGAGGGAGAGGTCCCCTCTTTGTAAGGGAGTGTCATGTCGCCCCGCTAACATCCGCCGGATGCTCGCCCGCTTCCTTTCACGCCTGTCGCTGCCGGTGCTTGTCATGATGGCGCTGGCCGTCCCGGCCCACGGCCAGGCACCTCGCATGCCGCAGGCGCTGGTCGAGCCCCGGTTCGAGGCGGTGGGCGATGTGGCCTCCATCACCGACGGTGTGGTGTCCGCCCTGGCCCAGGACGGGCGGGGCTTCATCTGGATCGGCACCACGGCCGGCCTGGTGCGCTTCGACGGCTACCAGCTGCGCACCTACCAGCTGGGCAACGACAACCGCAAGACGCCCGCCGGGACCAGCTTCGTGCGCTCCCTGCTGGCCTCGCAGGAAGGGGTGCTCTGGATCGGCACCGAGAGCGACGGCCTGGCCCGCTTCGACCCCCAGACTGACCGCTGGACCTTCTTCCGCAGCAAGCCTGACGACCCGCAAGCCCTGGCCTCCGGCACTGTCCGCGCCCTGGCCCAGGCCCTGGACGGCACGCTGTGGGTGGGCACCATCGGCGGCGGCCTGGACCGCTTCGATCCGGCCACGGGCCAGTTCACGCACTTCCGCCAGGGCCCCGCCAGCGGGCTGCCGGATGACCGCATCCAGGCCCTGTTCTTCGATTCCCAGGGCGACCTGTGGGTGGGCACCTGGAACGGCGTGGCCCGTCTGCGCAAGGGCAGCACGCATTTCGAGATCCTGCAGGTGGAGGGCCGCCCGCTGGGCGAGCGCATCATCACCCTGCTGGCGGAATCGCCGGACGGCCATCTGTGGGTGGGCACGCAGCAGGGGGACCTGCTGCGCCTGGGCAAGGACTCGCCCAAGCTGCAGTGGGTCGAGCTGGGCGAGCAGTCCGGCCGGCGCGACACCCTCTACGCCATGGTAGCGCCGGACCCGCAGCGCCTGTGGATGGCGCGGGCCAGCGGCATCGAGGAGCGCGACCCCGTCAGCGGCCGGCTGCTGCGCCGCCTGCAGCACGACATCCGCCGCCCCTGGGGCCTGGCCGGCAACGATGTGCGCGCCCTGGTCAAGGACGCCGCCGGCTGGATCTGGGTGGGCAGCTACGGCGGCGGCCTGCAGCTGCACAACCCGGCCAATGCCGGCCTGTGGGTCAGGCATTCCGACCTCGACGAGCACAGCCCCCTGGCCCAGGCCGATGTGCGCAGCATCCTGCAGCTGCGCAGCGGCGCCATCTGGATGGGCACCAACGAGCGCGGCGTGGCCATCCTCGACCGCGAGCTGCACCTGCAGGGCCATATCGCGCCGCAGGAGGGCAGCGGCTTTCGCGGCGGGCGCGTGGGCGGCCTCGCGCAGACGCCCGACGGACAGGTCTGGGTGGGCACCGACACCGCCCTCTACCGCTTCAACGAGACCCGCCAGCTGCTGGGCCAGTACGCCGCCGGCAAGGGCCGCGTGCGCCGCCTGATGGCGGACAGCGCGGGCCGACTGTGGGTGGCCACGCAGGACGGCCTGTTCCGCTACGACCCGGCCCAGGACCGCCTGCTTCGCATGAACCTGGTGGGTGGCCGCAAGCTCAGCGGTGACGTCAATGCCCTGTCCGAGGATGCCCAGGGCCGCCTGCTGGTGGGCGGCGAGGGCGGGCTCTACCTGCTGTCCAAGGACGGCGAGGCCCTGGAGGAGCTGCACTCGCCGGCCGGCGCGGGCCTGTCCAACCATTCGGTGCTGGGCCTGCTGCTGGACCGCCAGGGGCGCTTCTGGGTGGATACGGCGGCGGGCCTGCACCAGCTGAGGCGCTGGGAGGGCCAGGAGGCCCTGTTCGACCGCGTCAGCGAGCGCTACGGCCTGGGAGGCAAGGCCTTCGGTGCCAACCTGATGGACGACGAGCAGGGGCGCATCTGGACCCACCGCGCCGTCTTCGATCCCAAGACCGGCCGCTACCACGAGCTCAGTGCTGCCGACGGCGCCGCCTTCGGCACCGGCTGGTTCCGCGCCTACACGCGGCTGGACGACGGGCGCATGCTGATCGGCGGCAGCAAGGGCGTGCTGGTCATCGACGCCAGCCGCTTCAAGCCCTGGACCTACCAGCCGCCGCTGGTGGTGTCCGAGCTGCGCATCGCCGGGGAGCGCACCTCGCCGGGCCCGCTGGGCCAGACCGTGGTGCTGCAGCCGGGGCAGCGCGATGTCAGCGTGGAGTTCGCCGCCCTGGACTTCAGCAACCCGGCGGTGCTGAACTACCGCTACCGGCTGCAGGGCTATGACAAGGACTGGATCCTCAGCGAGGCCAGCCAGCGCACCGCCAGCTACACCAATCTCGATCCCGGCCGCTACCTGCTGCAGGTGCAGGGCAGCAACCGCGTCGGGCAGTGGAGCCCGCACGAGCTGCTGATCCCCCTTCATGTGCAGCCCGCGTGGTGGCAGACCTGGTGGGCGCGCCTGGGCGGCGTGCTGCTGGGCCTGCTGGGCATCTACGGCATCGTGCAGATCCGCACCGGCTACCTGCGCCGTGCCCAGGCCGTGCTGGAGGCGCGGGTGCGCGAGCGCACGCACGAGCTGCTCACCCTGAGCCAGGCGCTGAAGGAAGCCAGCCTGACCGATCCGCTGACCGGCCTGCGCAACCGGCGCTTCCTGGCTCAGCACATCGAGTCGGACATCAACAGCGTGGTCCGCGGCTACGAGGGCGAGGTGCAGCGCCTGGCCCGCGAGCCGGGGCAGGACATGGTCTTCTTCATGGTGGACCTGGACCATTTCAAGCAGGTCAATGACGACTACGGCCACGCGGCCGGCGATGCCGTGCTGGCCCAGATGCAGGCCCTGCTGCGCCAGGTCTTCCGCGACGCCGACTACCTGATCCGCTGGGGCGGCGAGGAATTCCTCGTGGTGGCCCGCAATACCGACCGCCACCATGCCGCCGAGCTGGCCGAGCGCGCGCGCCGCACGCTGTCGCGCTACGACTTCCAGCTGGATGACGGCCGCACGCTGCGGCGCACCTGCTCGCTGGGCTTTGCCGCCTTCCCGCTGTCGGCGAAGTTTCCGCGGGGCCTGGACTGGAGCACGGTGGTGGACCTGGCCGATGCGGCGCTGTACGCCGTCAAGCGCGGCGGCCGTGATGGCTGGCTGGGCCTGGTCAGCGCTGAGGTCGACACCCTGGAGGAGCTGCGCGAATGGAGTCGCCGGCCCCTGGCCGAATGGGCGGCCACCGGACGGCTCAAGGTGGTGGGCTCGGGCCTGCAGCATGACGCGGTGCCCCTCGCCCAGGCTGAGGCCTGATCAGCAGGCCTGACGGGATCGGGCCTCGAGGCAATACCTGACCCCCGATAAGGGGCCACAAAAGACAAGGCCTGACCCCGCAGGGCCAGGCCTTGTCTTCTTCGGCAGGCGCGGCTCAGCAGGCCGCGCCCGGCGCCTTACTGCGGACGGTAGGTCACGGTCAGCGTGTAGCTGCCGGCCGTGTAGCCCTTGACCAGCACGTAGCCATCGCTGTTGGTCGTGACGTTGATGGTGCAGGTCTCGGTGGCCGTGCTGCCGTCGGACTTGCAGCCGTAGCTGCTGGTCGTGGGCACGGCGCCGAGCTTGCCGTAGATGTCGATGTCCCCGGTGCCGGTGGTGGACAGCTTGAGGCTGCCGCCCGCCGCGACCTTGAAGGGGCCGTAGCTCTTGGTCTGGCCGGCGCTCAGGCTGCCGGTGAAGGTCTCGGTCCTGTTGGCGGGCGTGGTGGTCGGGCCGTCGCTGCCCAGTTCCACGGCATAGGCCAGGCCCATGCGTGCGAACTTCAGCGAGTGCGCGCCGGTGCTGTCGCTGTTGGCCAGGGTGTCGTTGGCGGTGTGGATGTTCTTGTTGTCGCCGGACATGGAGGACTCGAAGGGCATGGTGGTCGCATAGCCCTTGGCGTTCCAGGAGGCGTGGTCCGAGCAGGCGTAGCCGCAGCGGTCGGTGCCCACGGTGAGCGTCGGCAGGTAGGTCTTGATCAGGTTGGTGACGAAGGTGTTCTGCGCGCTGTCCGTGTAGTCGGTGAAGATGTAGATGTCGCTGGCCGAGCCCTTGTAGTTGGTCATGTCCAGCTGCATCACGCCCACGACGTTGGCGCCGGCGGCGGAGAAGCTGTTGGCGATCTCGGCCGAGCCGCGCAGGCCCACTTCCTCGGCCGCGTAGGCCATGAACTTGATGGTGCGACGCGGCTTGTAGTTGCTGGCCAGCAGGGTGCGGTAGATCTCGGTGAGGCTGGCGACGCCGGAGGCATCGTCGTCGGCACCCGGTGCGCGGGTGGTCTCGGAGGTGCCGGACTGGTTGATGGAGTCCAGGTGGCCGCCCAGGACCACGATCTCGCTGCCGTTGTCCGTGCCCTTGATGGTGGCGATCACCGACTTCTGCTTCCAGCCGCTGTGGGTGAACTGCTCCACCGTGATGTCGGTGCGGCCGTTGGCCATGGTCAGCCACTTGTTCTTCAGCCAGTCCGAGGCGTTCGAGCCGCCGCTGGTCTGGTAGTAGCGGTTGCTGTAGTTGTTGGACAGGTCGGAGATGGTCTGCACGATGTTGCTGGCCTGCATCTGCGACAGCATGGGGTTGACCACGGTCTGCTGGTCGATCACGTAGCTGGGGCGGGTGGCCAGGGTGCTGCGGTCGGTCAGGATGCGGGCATTGGTGCGGCTGCCGGCGTGCAGGTCCAGGGCGCGGCGGCCGTCGCGCTCGCTGGCATGGTGCATGTAGCCGCCGCAGCGGTGCTGGTTCTCATGCAGCGCGGTGGACAGGGCGGGCAGCAGGTCTTCGTCGATCTGCACCAGGTGCAGCTTCTCGGCCTTGAGGGCGGCGCTGGGCGTGGCCAGGCCGGCGATGTCACCGCGGCGCAGCTGGGCTTCGGACACGGCCACCGAGGCGGTGGCGCGGGCGCCGGGCTGCAGCTTCTGCAGCTCGCTGTAGGCACCGTCGCCCAGGCTGATCCAGACCTTGTCACCGGCCTGGGCCGGGACGCTGAGGCAGAAGAGGCTGGCGGCGAGGGCCAGGGCGGACAAGGCGTTCTTGCGTTGCATGGAGGTCTCCTGATGATGAGGAAGATGGGACCCCACACCGCCCTGCTCGTGGCAGCGATCAATGTCAGCAGGCCCCTGTTGCTTGCGCGCTGCGGGACTGCCAGCGTCGGCGACGCGATTGTTCGGGCGGCAATCGCCCGTTGTGCTCAGGGTTTGTGCTGGATTCGCAGCCCATTCGGCCTATTGCCCGGGCGAATCTGTAAGACTTGACAGGGGTCCAGACGGCCGGAGGCCCTCGCCTGTTGTGGCAGGCAGACGCCTTGTGTCAGGACGTTGCCGGGTTTGTCCCCGGGGCGTTCACCGCGGCCAGGCGTTCGGGCGTGCCGACGTCCGTCCATTCGCCGCCATACAGCGAGGCGCTGATGCGCCCGGCGCCGATGCCGCGCTCCAGGCAGGGTCGCAGGGGCAGGGGCTGGTCGGGCGCCACGCCCTCGAACAGGGCGCGCTTGAAGAGACCCACACAGGACCAGGTGTAGCGCGGGCTGACTGTCTCGCCGCTGAGGGCCAGGCCTTGCGGGCTGATGCCGAAGTCGCCGCGCGGATGGTGGGCCTGGTTGGGCACCAGCCAGAGATGGGCCAGGCGCTCGCTGGACGCGAAGTCCTGTGCAGCCTGCGCGTCCAGCACCAGGCCCGGCAGGAAGACGTCGCCCGACAGCACCCAGAAGGCCTCGTCGCCGTCCGCGCACAGCAGGGGCAGGGCCTTGGCGATGCCGCCGGCGGTCTCCAGGGCACGGCCGTGGTCGCGCTGCTCGTCGCTGTAGTGCAGGCGCACGCCGTAGCGGCTGCCGTCCCCCAGCTGCGCAGGGAACTGATCGGCCAGCCAGGCGCAGTTGATGACGATGTCGCGCACACCGGCCGCGGCCAGGGCCTGGATGTGCCAGCGGATCAGGGGCTGGCCGCGCACGTCCAGCAGGGGCTTCGGGGTGTGGTCGGTCAGGGGCCGCATGCGCTCGCCGCGGCCGGCCGCCAGGATGATGGCTCTCATGGCCCGCAGTCTACGGGGCCTCGCGGCTTCACCGTCCGCCGCTCAGCCGGGCAGGCGGGGCGCCAGGCCCAGCGGCTCGGGCAGGGCATTGAGCACGCGCTGGAACACCGCGTGGTAGGGCCCATCCAGCTCGGCCTGCAGCTGGCCCAGGTGGCGCCCGGTGAGCGGGTCCTTGTTCTCGGCGAAGGCCTGGTCCAGGTCCTGCCAGTCCTCCTCGCTGAAGAGCTGCATGGCGGCGGGCAGGATCTCGCGTTCCTCGATGTCCATGTGCTGCAGGTAGAGGTGCACGTAGCGCTCGGCCTGCTGCTCGAAGGCGGCGCGGCGGGCGTCCCCCAGCATCTCGAAGCCCAGCAGGCTGTGCTCCAGGTCGCGGATCGCGCGTTCGCCGCGGGCATGGTCCTCGTCCAGCTTGTCCAGCAGCTCACGCATGGCCGGCGCGCGGGCGCGCAGCTTGGGGAAGAGCAGCTCCGACTCCTTCGGGTGGTGCAGGCGCTCCGGGAACTCGTCGACGTAGAAGAGCATGGCGCGCAGCGCCGCGAAGTCCGGCAGCGTGCCGGCGCGGCGGTGCTCCGCCAGCAGCAGGGGCAGGGTGCGCAGCATGGCGGCCAGGGCCGCATGCTCGTCGCGGATGATGCGCAGGGTCAGGGGCTTGAGGCCGGTCATGGCGATGTCTCCGTGCGTTCTTTTCGGGCTTTTGCCAAGACTCGCCCCAGCAGGCCTCGGCGGCCTTGCCATGGATCAAGAAGCGTGAAGCCCTTGGCGGATTCCCATGGACGTAATCGTTTGCGCGCAGCGAGGGTTTGCAGGCGGGGCGAAGTGACTTCATCGCCCCTTAAAATGCCGGGTTTACCCCCAACTTTCCGCCCGCACCCACCATGGTTGACACCGCTGCAAGCACCCCCACCCTGATGGCCCACGCCATCCGCGCACTGGCCATGGACGCCGTGCAGCAGGCCAACTCCGGTCACCCGGGCGCACCCATGGGCATGGCCGAGATGGCCGTCGCCCTGTGGGGTCGCCACCTGCGCCACAACCCGGCCAATCCGCACTGGGCGGACCGCGACCGCTTCGTGCTGTCCAACGGCCACGGCTCCATGCTGATCTACGCCCTGCTGCACCTGAGCGGCTACGAGCTGTCCATCGAGGAGCTGAAGAACTTCCGCCAGCTGCACAGCAAGACGCCCGGCCACCCCGAGGTGGGCATCACCCCGGGCGTGGAAACGACCACCGGCCCGCTGGGCCAGGGCATCACCAACGCCGTGGGCCTGGCCTTGGCCGAGAAGATGCTGGCCAAGGAGTTCAACCGTGAGGGTCACGCCATCGTCGACCACCACACCTACGTCTTCCTGGGTGACGGCTGCCTGATGGAAGGCATCAGCCACGAGGCCTGCGCGCTGGCCGGCGCCTGGAAGCTGAACAAGCTGGTCGCCCTGTACGACGACAACGGCATCTCCATCGACGGCCAGGTCGCCCCCTGGTTCATCGACAACACCGCCCAGCGTTTCGAGGCCTATGGCTGGAACGTCATCGGTCCCATCGACGGCCATGACGTGGACGCCGTGGACGCCGCCATTGCCGCCGCCAAGAAGAGCAGCGACAAGCCCACGCTGGTCATCTCCAAGACCCACATCGGCAAGGGCTCGCCCAACCGCGCCAACACGGCCAAGGCCCACGGCGAGCCCCTGGGCGCCGAAGAGATCAAGCTGACGCGCGAGGCCCTGGGCTGGTCGCATGAGCCCTTCCAGATTCCGGCTGAGGTCTACGCCGCCTGGGACGCCAAGGCCGCCGGCGCCGCCGCCGAGAAGGCCTGGGACGAGCGCTTCGACGCCTACGCCGCCGCCCACCCCGAGCTGGCCGCCGAGTTCCAGCGCCGCATGGCCGGTGTGCTGCCCGCCAACTTCGCGCAGATCGCCGTGGACGCCGTCGTGGCCGCCCACGAGAAGGCCGAGACCGTGGCCAGCCGCAAGGCCAGCCAGCTGGCCCTGGAGGCCTTCACCGCCGCACTGCCCGAGCTGCTGGGCGGCTCGGCCGACCTGACCGGCTCCAACCTGACCAACACCAAGAGCACGCCCGCCTTCCGCCTGGAAGCCGATGGCAGCGCCAACGGTGGCCGCCACATCAACTATGGCGTGCGCGAGTTCGGCATGGCCGCCATCATGAACGGCATCGCCCTGCATGGCGGCTACATCCCCTACGGCGGCACCTTCCTGACCTTCAGCGACTACAGCCGCAACGCCATCCGCATGGCCGCGCTGATGAAGCAGCGCGTGATCCATGTGTTCACGCACGACTCCATCGGCCTGGGCGAGGATGGCCCGACCCACCAGTCCATCGAGCACGTCTCCAGCCTGCGCCTGATTCCGGGCCTGGACGTCTGGCGCCCTGCCGACACCGTCGAGACCGTGGTCGCCTGGACCATGGCCATCGGCAATGCCCAGCGCCCCAGCGTGCTGGCCCTGTCGCGCCAGAACCTGCCCTATGCGCCCAAGACCGCCGTCGATGAAATCGCCCGCGGCGCCTACGTGCTGGCCGAGCCCGCCGAGGTGGGCCTGAAGAAGAAGGCCCAGGTGGTGATCATGGCCTCGGGTTCGGAAGTGCAGCTGGCCATGAATGCCCAGGCCCTGCTGGCCAAGGACGGCATCGCCGCCCGCGTGGTCTCGGTGCCCTGCACGAATGTGTTCGACCGCCAGGACGCCGCCTACAAGGCCAGCGTGCTGCCCGCCGGCCTGCCCCGCGTGGCCGTGGAGGCCGGCGTGACGGACTTCTGGTGGAAGTACGGCGTCTCGGCCGTCGTGGGCATCGACACCTACGGCGAGTCCGCCCCCGCGCCGGTGCTGTTCAAGCACTTCGGCTTCACGCCCGAGAACGTGGTGGACACGGTCAAGGTGGCCGTGGGGGCCGCACGTCTGAAGCGTTAAGGGCCAGGTCTTGCGCTAGAGTGCGCTCCTCACCACAGGAGGAGCGCATGAATAAAACAGCGCATCAAAACAAGACCGTGAAGGGTCGCCTGCTGGCGGCCCTTTTTCTTTGGGCAGGCCTGACGGGGCTCGCTCAGGCCCAGACCGACAGCACGCCACCGTCGCCGGCCCAGTCGCTGGGCTGCCTGAAGCGGCCGGACGGCACCATCAGCTACCCGGCGCAGCACCGGTTCGATCGCAGCCACGGCTTCATGCGCCTGCGCCTTCACTTCGAAAAGGCAGATGCCGCGCCGCGTGTCGAGGTGCTTGCCAACACGGCCCGCGAGGACATGCAGGACCGCGTCTACCGCTACGTGGCCGACTACCGTCTGCCCTGCCTGAAGGCCGAGGACGGCACGGTCAGCGCCGTCCAGGAGTTCGACTTCAGCAACTCCAGCATGGAGGCCCTGCCGGTGCCGGAGACGGCGCAGCGGCGTCTGCCCTTCTGCATCGTGATGCCGCGCAAGGACATGGACCGCATCATGACCCTGAGCCGCAATGTCGAGCATGTGGTGCTGGCGGCCACCTTCACCGGCGATGGCGAGCAGGCGCCGGAGATCAAGGTGCTCCACAGCACGGGTGACAGGGCCGTGGAGCAGGAGGCCATCGAGCGGGTCAAGACCTACCGCATGCCCTGCCGCACGGGCAAGGAGGAGCCGCAGGTCATGCAGCAGCGCTTCACCATGGTGCCGGCCGGGCATCGCCGTTACGTGCTCAAGCAGGAGGCCTTCAGTCTGGTGGAGTTCCTGTCCATGACCCAGGGCGCCCGGCAGCTGAAGGCGAACTTCGACTTCAACACCATGGGCTGCCCCTTCAAGGTGAACTACACCATTTACGGCCCGGCCCTGCCCAACGAGCTGCGCGTGGGCGGCAAGCGCGATCCCAACCGTGCGCCCTTCCTGAAGTGGCTGGGCGAACGCCAGATCGCCTTCGGCTCCGACAAGCAGGCCAACGAGCTCTTCGGGCAGACGCTGCAGATCCAGGTGCCCTGCGGGCAGCTGGACCTGGATCCGGCGGGCTCCTGAGGCGGGCGGCTCGGGCCAGTCCGCTCACGCCACGGCCCGCAGGCGCGGATGGGCGTGCGGGAGCGAGGCCCGTGCCCGCCACGGCTTGCGCTGGATCGAAAAGAGCCGCCTGCGTACCCCCTTTGTTCCGGGGCGGTCGCGACCAGGGCTCCGGAATCGGCGAAAATCCCGCGCAGTCAGGTTTTCACAGCTTTTTCATTTCACTCCGGAGACTTCCGCATGACGATCAAGATCGGTATCAATGGCTTCGGCCGTATCGGCCGCATGGTGTTCCGCGCCGCTGTCCAGAACTTCAATGACATCGAGGTCGTGGGTATCAACGACCTGCTGGAGCCGGACTACCTGGCCTACATGCTGAAGTACGACAGCGTGCACGGCCGCTTCAAGGGCGACGTGGCCGTCGATGGCAACACCCTGATCGTCAACGGCAAGAAGATCCGCCTGACCGCCGTGAAGAACCCGGCCGAGCTGAAGTGGGATGAAGTCGGCGCCGACATCGTCGTCGAGTCCACCGGCCTGTTCCTGACCAAGGAGACCGCCGAGGCCCACCTGAAGGCGGGCGCCAAGAAGGTGATCATGTCGGCCCCGTCCAAGGACGACACCCCCATGTTCGTCTACGGCGTCAACGACAAGACCTACGCCGGCCAGGCCATCATCTCCAACGCCTCGTGCACCACCAACTGCCTCGCACCCGTGGCCAAGGTGCTGAACGACAAGTGGGGCATCAAGCGCGGCCTGATGACCACCGTGCACGCCGCCACCGCCACCCAGAAGACCGTCGACGGCCCGTCCAACAAGGACTGGCGCGGTGGCCGCGGCATCCTCGAGAACATCATCCCCAGCAGCACGGGTGCCGCCAAGGCCGTGGGCGTGGTGATCCCCGAGCTGAACAAGAAGCTGACCGGCATGTCCTTCCGCGTGCCGACCTCCGACGTCTCTGTGGTCGACCTGACCGTCGAGCTCAACAGCGCTGCCAGCTACGCTGACATCTGCGCCGAGATGAAGGCCCAGTCCGAAGGCGCGCTCAAGGGCGTGCTGGGCTACACGGAAGACAAGGTCGTCGCCACCGACTTCCGCGGCGAGTCCTGCACCTCGGTGTTCGACGCCGAGGCCGGCATCGCGCTGGACAGCACCTTCGTCAAGATCGTGTCCTGGTACGACAACGAGTGGGGCTATTCGAACAAGGTCCTGGAAATGGTCCGCGTGGTCGCCAAGTAAGCGCCGCCACCCGCACGAAAGCCCCGCCCCGGCGGGGCTTTTCCTTTGGTGGCGCCCCATGCCAAGCATGGCGAGTCCCTGCCCGGCCTGCGTGTTTTGCCTAGCCTTTCTTTACGTCCGGCGGAGCCCGAAATCCCTACACTGCCGGGCATTGGACCGTCCCCGATCTGGAGCCTTTCGCATGTCTCAGCCATTCCCTTCGCGTCCGCTGGCCCTGGGCCTGCTGATGGCCGCCCTGGCGGCACCCCTGGGCCTGCAGGCCCAGTCCGCGAGCGCCGCCGTCGCCGCGACATCCGGCACCGAGACCGTGGGCCGGGTG
Organism: Roseateles flavus; assembly: GCF_039872765.1. NCBI lineage: Bacteria > Pseudomonadati > Pseudomonadota > Betaproteobacteria > Burkholderiales > Sphaerotilaceae > Roseateles > Roseateles flavus. Next base: position 19,525 of record NZ_JBDPZC010000012.1, read on the forward strand.
GTCGTGCGCTTCAAGGCCGGCGCCCAGAGCGTGCGCGCCCAGGCGCTCAGTGCCAGGACCGACGTGGCCACCGCCCGCCAGATCGCCCGCAGCCGCGCTCAGAGTCTGGGGCAGCGCATGGGCCTGGCCCTGCACGCCCACCACAGCCTGGACGAGCGCACGCAGGTCGTGCTGGCCCGGGGCCTGAGCTCGGAGGCCCTGGCGGCCCGCCTGGCCCGTGACAGCGAGATCGAGCTGGTGGCCGTGGACCACCGCCGGCGGCTGGCCGCGGTGCCCAACGACCCGCTCTATCCGCAGGTCAACCAGGCGCAGGGCAGCAATGGCCATGGGCAGTGGTACCTGATGCCGCCCAGCAAGGACCTGGTCTCCAGCATCAATGCCGAAGGCGCCTGGGATCTCAGCACGGGCAGCAGCAGCGTGGTCGTGGCCGTGCTGGATACGGGCGTCCGCTACGACCACCCTGACCTGGCAGGCAAGCTGCTGCCCGGCTACGACATGATCGGCGCGATGACCAATGACGTCGACGCCCTGGCCGTGGCCAACGACGGCGACCGGGCCGACAGCGATGCCAGCGACCCCGGCGACTGGGTCAGCAATGCCGACATCGAGGCGGGCAGCATCAGCGGCTGCACCTATGACGACGTCGCCAACAGCTCCTGGCATGGCACGCGGGTGTCCGGCCTGATTGGCGCGGCGAGCAACAACGGCATTGGCGTCGCCGGCGTCAGCTGGTCCAGCAAGATCCTGCCCGTGCGGGTGCTGGGCAAGTGCGGCGGCTACGACTCCGACATCTGGGCCGGCATGCGCTGGGCCGCTGGCATTGCCGTTCCGGGTCTGCCCCTGAATCCCTCGCCGGCACGGGTGCTGAACATGAGCCTGGGCGGCGGCGGCAGCTGCAGCGACGGCAGCGGCACGGCCACGATGTACGCCGAGACCGTGGCCGCGGTGCGGGCCAAGGGTGCGGTCATCGTCGCCGCGGCGGGCAACACCTCCGGCCAGGCGGTCGGCCTGCCGGCCAACTGCAGCGGCGTGATCGCGGTGGCGGGCCTGCGCCACGTGGGCACCAAGGTGGGCTTCTCCAGCGTGGGGCCGGAGGTCACGCTGGCCGCGCCGGGCGGCAATTGCGTCAATGCCAGCGGCGCCTGCCTCTATCCCATGCTCAGCACCACCAACTCGGGCAAGCAGGGGCCGGTCTCGAACGACAACGCCTACACCAACAGCGACGCCTCGGTGGGCACGAGCTTCTCGGCGCCCCTGGTCTCAGGCGTGGCCGCGCTGCTGCTGTCCGTGAAGCCCGAGCTGACGCCGGACCAGGTCCGCCAGGCCCTCGTGAGCACGGTGCGCCCCTTCCCGACCACAGGGGGCGGCTCGGCCGGTGATGCGAATCCGCCGGCCTGCACGGCGCCCACCGGCGCCGATCAGCTGGAGTGCTACTGCACCACCAGCACCTGCGGCGCGGGCATGCTGGACGCGCGCGCCGCGCTGGCCAGCGTGGCGCCGCCTCCGCCTGCCAGCTCGGGCGGTGGTGGTGGCGGTGCGATGAGCCCGGCCTGGCTGCTGGCCCTGCTGGCGAGCGTGCCGCTGCTGCGGCGCTGGCGGCGCCAGCCCTGAGTCAGCGGGCGGACGGGGCGGCGCTCGCCGCCTCGGTGGCGCTGGCAGCGGGGGCGGCGGCACAGCTGCGGCCCTCGCCCAGCTCCTTGATGCCGCGCAGCTTGGCCTGCGTCACGCCGTCGGCCTGGGCAAAGCGCAGCACATGCAGGCTGCTGGCGGCCTGAAGCTGCATCACCCGCAGGCCCTTGAGGGCGCGCTGGCTCATGGCCTCCAGGGCAGCCTCCGCGGCCTTTTCGCTGCCATGGCGGGACAGCACCATGGTCGGCACCTCTTCGGGCGGGCCGGCCAGGTACTCGAAGTTGATGCGCATGCGCTTGTAGGTCTCTTCCTTGCGTTGCTGGAAGTCCTTGTTGGGGAAGCGGATGGTGGCCACTGCCCAGACGCCGGCCTGCTCGGCCCGCTGGTCCTGCCACTGCGTGGCGGCAATGCCGGCCTTGTCCAGCTGGGCTTGCACGCTGCGCAGGGTGTCGTCGCCCATCAGCGGCCCGAACTCCAGGCAGGCGCGGGCCTGGACCGACTTCGCGGCCTGCGCGTTCAGCAGCTGCAGCTGCTCGGGGTTTACCTGCTGCTGCAGCCGGGCGGGGTCGCTGTCACCGCGGGCATGCAGGCCGGTGAGGCCGTCCAGCCAGCCCTGGGTGAAGACGAAGATCAGCAGGTTCAGCAGCAGGGTCGCGGCGAAGAGGAGTCTCAGCATGCGGGCGGCTCGCTGGCTTGCAGACGCACGGACACCTCGCCGGCGCTGACGGTCTGGCGCTGGCCCTGCACGTCCATCAGCAGCTCGCCCTGGGCGCTGATGCCCGCGCCCACGCCCTCGCTGCCGCCGGCCGTGAGGGGGCGGCCGCGCAGGAGGTCGCGGGCCTCGTAGCGCTGCTGCCAGGCGCCGAAGCCGCCTTGCCCGAAGCCGGTGACGGCCTGGATCAGCGGGCGCGCGACGCGGCGCAGGACCTCGGGCGCGCTCAGGGCGGGGTCGAGCTCGTCCAGGCTGGCGTAGCCGCTCATGAACTGGCTCTCGTTGCCGGGCTTCTGCGGGCGGATGTTCAGCCCGACGCCGATCACCGCGATGCGCTGCTCGCCCGCGCTGACGGTCTCGATGAGGATGCCACCCAGCTTGCGTCCGTCCAGCCAGAGGTCGTTGGGCCACTTGAGCTGCAGGCGCGGCGGGCTGGCGGGCTGGGGCTCGAGGGCGTCGGCCATGGCGCAGCCCACGGCCAGGGACAGGCCGGACCAGTCCGGCAGCGTCAGAGGCAGGGCCAGGGAGAAGGTCAGCGAGGCCCCGGCCTCGGCATGCCAGATGCGGCCCATGCGGCCACGGCCGGCGGTCTGGTGCTCGGCGACCAGCAGGCAGGGCTGCATGTCATGGGCCCGGCGGCCGAAGCTGCCGCGCTCGCCCACGCGGTCCGGGCCGCGCTCGCCAGAGGAACGGTGCTCCGAGCGCACGCGCTCCAGCAGCACGCTGTTGGTGGAGTCCGTGCGGGCCAGGACCTCGATGGACAGGCCGGGCAGCAGGGGTTCCAGGTCTTGCCAGAGCGACTCGGCGCCCCAGTTCTGATGATTGGCAGCCATGTGGGGCAGGGGTGTCAGCGTTTGGGCGTGAGCATGGTGCCACGGCACTGCGGCGCACCGCAATGACAGGCGTATTCCTTCTTCAACTTGGGGGTGTAGCGCTCGTCCACCGTCAGCCCGTAGTCGTAGAACAGCTCCTCGCCGGGCATCAGGTCGCGCAGGGCCTTGATGAAGACGCGGCCGTTGACCTCGTCGGCCTCGCAGTTGGGATCGCAGCTGTGGTTGATCCAGCGGGCGCTGTTGCCGCCGTGCAGGGCGTCGATCACCGAGCCGTCGTCCAGGCCGAAGTAGAAGGTGTGGTTGGGCTGGCTGGGGTCGTGGGGATGGCGGTCCATGGCCTCGTCCCAGTCGATGCGCTCGCCGGTGTATTCGACGATGACCTCGCCCATGGCGATCTCGGCGACCGCGTAGACACCGCGCCCGTGCACGCCCGAGCGCCGCACCTGGATGCGCCGACCACCGCCCTTGACGACCTTGGCGGCCTTTCTCACCGCCATGGAGGATGGCGCGTCTGCGGACTTCTTGCGGGCGGCTTGCGACATGGCTCGAGTTGGTTACATTGAAATCATGGGTGCGTGCGCGTGTGCGTGCGCGCGAAGCCGCATTGTAGGCAGAGCTTTTGCTGCCGGCGGCCAGCCCCACCAGGAACGTCAGAAGAGACCATGAGCAAAGCCCTGATCATTGCCGAGAAGCCTTCCGTCGCGCAGGACATCGTGCGCGCCCTCACGCCGCAGTCCGGCAAGTTCGACAAGCACGACGAGTACTTCGAGAACGACCAGTACGTGGTGAGCTCCGCCGTGGGCCACCTGGTCGAGATCAAGGCGCCGGAGGAGTACGACGTCAAGCGCGGCAAGTGGAGCTTCGCCCACCTGCCCGTGATCCCGCCCCACTTCGACCTCAACCCCATCGACAAGAGCAAGGGCCGGCTCAACGCCCTGGTCAAGCTCATCCGCCGCAAGGACATCGAGACCCTGATCAACGCCTGTGACGCGGGCCGCGAAGGGGAGCTGATCTTCCGCCTGATCGTGCAGTACGCCGGCACGGCCAAGGCGGCCATCAACAAGCCGGTGAGCCGGCTGTGGCTGCAGTCCATGACCCCGCAGGCCATCCGCGAGGGCTTCGAGCGCCTGCGCTCCGACGCGCAGATGCTGCCCCTGGCCGACGCCGCGCGCTGCCGCTCCGAGGCCGACTGGCTGGTGGGCATCAATGGCACGCGCGCCATGACGGCCTTCAACTCGCGCGACGGCGGCTTCTTCCTGACCACCGTGGGCCGGGTGCAGACGCCCACGCTGTCCATCGTCGTCGAGCGCGAGGAGAAGATCCGCAAGCACGTGGCGCGCGACTACTGGGAGATCCGCGGCAGCTTCGACGCCGAGGCCGGCCAGTACGAGGGCAAGTGGTTCGACCCTGCCTGGAAGAAGAACGCCGAGGACCCCGAGCTGAAGGCCGACCGCGTCTGGACGCAGGCCGAGGCCGAGGCCATCGCCGCCGCGGTGAAGGGCCAGCCCGCCACGGTCACCGAGGAGAGCAAGCCCAGCTCGCAGAGCAGCCCCGGCCTCTATGACCTCACCACGCTGCAGCGCGAGGCCAACTCGCGCTTCGGCTTCTCGGCCAAGACCACGCTGGGCCTGGCCCAGGCGCTCTATGAGAAGCACAAGGTCCTGACCTACCCGCGTACCGACTCCCGCTACCTGCCCGAGGACTACCTGGCCGTCGCCAGGCAGACCGCCGAGATGATCGCCAACGAGGACCTGCCGGGGCCGCTGCAGGCCCTGGCCGGCCATGCCCGCGTGGCGCTCAACAAGGGCTATATCAAGCCCACCAAGAAGGTCTTCGACAACGCCAAGGTCTCGGACCACTTCGCCATCATCCCCACGCTGCAGGCGCCCAAGAGCCTCACCGAGGCCGAGGCCAAGCTCTACGAGCTGGTGGTCAAGCGCTTTCTGGCGGTGTTCTTCCCCGCGGCCGAGTTCCAGGTCACGACCCGCATCTCCACGGTGAAGGCCGCCGGCAAGGACTACAAGTTCCAGACCAACGGCAAGGTGCTGGTGAACCCCGGCTGGCTGGCGGTCTACGGCAAGGAAAGCCAGACTGACGATCCGGCGGACGGCAGCGGCGCCAGCCTGGTGCCGGTGAAGGCCGGCGAGGTGGTGCGCACCGAGCACGTCGACGTCAAGGGCCTGGCCACCAAGCCGCCGGCCCGCTACACCGAAGCGACGCTGCTGTCCGCCATGGAAGGCGCCGGCAAGCTGGTGGATGACGACGAGCTCCGCGAGGCCATGGCCGAGAAGGGCCTGGGCACGCCAGCCACGCGCGCCGCCACCATCGAAGGCCTGATCACCGAGAAGTACATGCTGCGCGAGGGCCGCGAGCTCATCCCCACCGCCAAGGCCTTCCAGCTGATGACGCTGCTGCGCGGCCTGGGCGTCGAGGACCTCACCAAGCCCGAGCTGACCGGCAACTGGGAGCACCAGCTGGCCGAGATGGAGAAGGGCCGCCTGAACCGCGAGGAGTTCATGGCCCGCATCGCCGAGATGACCGAGCGTGTGGTGCAGAAGGCCAAGGAGTACGACCGCGACACCATCCCCGGCGACTACGCCACCCTCAAGACGCCTTGCCCCAAGTGCGGCGGCGTGGTGAAGGAGAACTACCGCCGCTTCACCTGCTGCGGCAAGGATGGCAGCTCGGAAGGCTGCGGCTTCTCCATCGGCAAGATCCCCGGCGGGCGCAGCTTCGAGCTGCACGAGGTCGAGCAGTTCCTGCGCGACAAGAAGATCGGCCCGCTGGAAGGCTTCCGCTCCAAGGCAGGCTGGCCCTTCACGGCCGAGCTGGCCCTGGTCTATGACGAGGAGATCCAGAACTGGAAGCTGGAGTTCGACTTCGGCGAAGACGCCAAGAAGGCCGACGAGGCCGCCGAGGCCGTGGACTTCAGCCAGGCCGAACCCCTGGGCGCCTGCCCCAAGTGCGGCGGCACCGTCTACGAGCACGGCAGCAACTACGTCTGCGAGAAGAGCACCGGCCCGGCGCCCAGCTGCGACTTCAAGAGCGGCAAGATCATCCTGCAGCAGCCCATCGAGCTGAACCAGATGCGCAAGCTGCTGGAGACCGGCAAGACCGACCTGCTGGAGAACTTCGTCTCCAACAAGACCCGCCGCAAGTTCAAGGCCTTCCTCAGCTATGACGCGAAGGCCGGCAAGGTGATGTTCGAGTTCGAGCCCCGCGCGGCCAAGCCGGCCGCCAAGACCGCGGCCCGCAAGACGGCGGCCAAGAAGGCCTGAGGGGCGCCACAGGCGTCCCGATGCAAGGAGTGGCATGCGAGCACCGCTGAGGGACTGGAGCATCCAGACACGCCTGATGGCCGGCCTGGGCGCGGTCGCGACCCTGCTGGTGCTGGCCGTGGGCGCCTACTGGACCAGCCGCGAGGAACGCCAGCTGACCGAGGCCCTGCTGCAGCGCCAGGAGCGCCTCTCTCAGATCGCGGCGCGTGGCTTTGCCGGCCCCATCTGGAACCTGGACAGCGCGGCCATCTCCAACCTGCTGGACGCCGTCATGGCTGATCCCGAGGTGCAGGCCATCGAGCTGGAGGCGCTGGGCGTCGACGTCCAGCCCCTGCGCCGCCAGCGTGACAACGCCGCCACGACCGTTCCCCTGGTCAAGGAGTTCGATGTGGTCTACCAGGCCGTGGCGCAGCAGCGGCCGGTCAAGGTGGGCCAGGCCCGGCTCTACTTCACCGGCGAGCGCGTGGCCGCCGCGGTGGCGGAGATGCGCCGCTTCGTGGTGATGCTGCTGGCGGCCGTGCTGGTGGCCGTGCTGGCCTCCTGCTACTGGCTGGTGAACCGCCTGGTGAAGCAGCCGGTCTCGCGCCTGGGCGCGCTGGCGCAGCGCGTCTCGCATGGCGAGCTGGGCGTGACGCTTGCGGTCGAGCGCCAGGACGAGATCGGCGAGCTGACCGAGCAGTTCAACCGCATGAGCCACCAGCTGCGCCAGTCCTCGGAAGGCCTGCGCGCCAGCGAAGCCCGCTACCGCAGCCTCTTCGAGAACGCCACCGAGGGCATCTTCCAGACCGACGGCCGAGGGCGCCTGCTGGGCCTCAACAAGGCCATGGCGCAGATGCTGGGCTACGAACGGCCGGCCCTGGCCCTGGCCGCCTCGCGCAATCTGCGCCGCCTGGTCAGGCTGGAACCGGGCGAGCTGCGCCGCGTGCTGCGCGCGCTGATGCGCCACCGCCTGCTGCAGCAGGTGCCCATGCTGGTCGGCACGCATGACGGCCGGCAGCTGTGGATCGAGCTCAGTGCCCATGTCGTGCCGGGCGGGCAGGGGCAGGAGGCCCGCATCGAGGGCATGATCAGCGACATCACCCAGCGCCGCCTCGCCGAGCAGGAGCTCACACGGCACCGCGACCATCTCGAGGAGCTGGTCGAGGCGCGCACCATGGAGCTGTCGCAGGCCAAGATCCGCGCCGAGGCGGCCAACCAGTCCAAGAGCCGCTTCCTGGCCACCATGAGCCACGAGTTCCGCACGCCCCTCAATGCCATCCTGGGCTTCGCCCAGCTGCTGCAGATGGACGACGGCCTGGACGACGCCCAGCGCAACAAGATCAACCTCGTGCGCGACTCCGGCGAGCACCTGCTGGCGCTGATCACCGACCTGCTGGACATGGCCAGCATCGAAGCTGGCAAGGTGCGCCTGCAGCCCGCGACGGTGGACCTGCGAGCCCTGCTGGAGGTGGCCTGCGACGCCATCCGCCTGCGCGTGGCCGAGAAGCGCCTGGCCTTCCTGGTCAGCATCGACGAGAACCTGCCGCTGCGCGTGCGCGTGGACGGCCAGCGCCTGCGCCAGGTGCTGCTCAACCTGCTGTCCAATGCTGTCAAGTTCACGGATCACGGCCGGCTGAGCCTGGTGGCGGAGCTGGTGGCGCAGACACCGTCCAGCGCGACCGTGCGCATCGAGGTCAGCGACTCCGGCATCGGCATGAACGCTGCGCAGGTGGGCCGTCTGTTCCAGCCCTTCGAGCAGGTGGCCGAGGATGCCCGCCGCACCGGGGGCACGGGCCTGGGCCTGTCCATCAGCCAGCAGCTGGTGCGCCTGATGGGCAGCCACATCGAGGTGCACAGCGAACCGGGCGTGGGCAGCCGGTTCTGGTTCGACCTCGAACTGCCCCTGCAATCCTGAAGGCCATGCGGCAGCGACGATACTGCCGGCCATGAACGAAGGCGTCCTGGCCAAGCTGCTGGCCATCATGGTGGCGGTGGGCATCGGCTGGCTGGTGGGCCGCATGCGCTGGCTGGGCGGGCTTGACGCCGGCGGCACGGGCGGGGATCCGGCCCGGGTGCTGTCCAACGCGGCCTTCTACATCTTCGTGCCGGCCCTGATGTTCCGCACCACGGCCCGCATCGACTTCCAGCACCTGCCCTGGGCCACCCTGCTGGGCTTCTTCCTGCCGGTGGTGCTGGGCATGCTGGCCTGCTACGGCTGGCTGCGCTGGCGAGGGCAGGGCGCGGTGGCCAGCCCCAGCGTGCGGGCCATCACGGCCAGCTTCGGCAACACCCTGCAGGTGGGCGTGCCGCTCGCCGCGGCCGTGTTCGGCGAGCAAGGCCTGGCCATCCACATCACCGTGGTGAGCCTGCATGCCCTGACCCTGCTGAGCGTGCTGACCCTGCTGGTGGAGCTGGACCTCGCCCGCGCCACGCACGCGCACAACCCCAAGGGCCTGCGCGCCACCATGCTGGCCACGGCGCGCAACACCGTCATCCACCCAGTGGTGCTGCCGGTGCTGGCCGGCCTGCTCTGGAATGCCACCGGCTGGCGTCTGCCTCAGGCGCTGGACGAGGTGCTGCAGATGCTGGGCACGGCCGTGGTGCCCCTGTGCCTGACGCTGATCGGCATGTCCCTGGCCTACTACGGCTGGCCGGCGCGCTGGCGCTCGGTGCTGGGCCTGCTGGCCTGGAAGCTGCTGGTGCTGCCCGGCCTGGTGCTGGGCCTGGGCCTGTGGGTGCTGGGCCTGCCAGCGCTGCCGCTGGCGGTGATCGTGATGATGGCGGCGCTGCCGCCGGGCTCCAATGCCCTGATCTTCGCCCAGCGCTACCGCTGCGAAGAGGCCGAGACCACCGCCGCCGTGGTGCTGGGCACCCTGCTCTTTGCCTTCAGCGCGCCGCTGTGGCTGACGGGCCTGGTGCGCCTGGGCCTGCTCTGACGACGGCTGCGGAGGCCGCTGAGGGCTCCGGCGCAGGTCTTGCCCTCTGCCGAGGCGCTTGGCAAGACCTGACCCTTCGCCCGCCGCCGGGCTGCGGCTCAGGCGGCCTGCAGGGGCAGGTGGATTTCCACCAGTGCCTCGTGGGCCGGCACTTCGGGGAAGAAGCGCAGGCGCTTCAGGAAGGGCGGTGCATCGCGCAGCTCCAGGCCACTCTGGGGCAGCCAGCTGCCGTAGAGCCAGCGGATGGCCTGGTCCAGGCTGGCATCGGGCCCCTCGTGACGCAGCACGGCATGCAGGCCCCCCTGGATGCGGTCGGCGATCAGCCCCTGCGGGTTGGGCGGCACCGGCTGGTCCCAGGCCACGGCCAGGCCGAAGCGGCACGCGTCCGGGGGCACGGAGGCCGGGTCGTCGTACAGCAGGTTGTAGGTGGCTGCCTTCGAGGGCGGCAGCTGCCGTTCCTTGCGCCAGGCGATGAAGCGCTGCAGGCTGGGGGCCAGGTCTTGCATGGGCCCCCGGTGGACCAGCAGGGCCACGGGGATGTCAGGGATCTGCTCCAGGCGCACCTGGTCGGGATGGAAGGGGTCGTCGTACATGGGCCATTGCTCCGCTTGATGAAGTTGCCGCTCGCAGGCCGCCCAGACCGCGGAGCGCGGATCGCGCCGCCACTGGCTGGGGGTCTTGTCGAACAGACGACGAAAGGCGCGCGTGAAGGCCTCCGGACTCTCATAGCCGCTGGCGAGGGCCACCTCCAGCACCGGCATCGCCGGCCGGTGGGCCAGCCACTGGGCCGCGCGGCGCATGCGGGAGAGCTGCACGTAGCGGGCCAGCGGCAGGCCGCACAGGGCGGCGAACTGGCGGTGGAAGTGGAAGGGCGAGCTGTGGGCCAGGGCGGCCAGGCCGCCGAGGTCCAGGGCGGCCTCGGGCTGGCCGTCCACATGGCGCAGCACGCGTTGCATGCGATCCTGCCAGCGGCGCAGGGACTCGTTGAGGGAGGACTTCTCGGGTGCGTTCATCGTGGGACGAAGCCTAGGGGCCGGGCCGGAGTCCTGCCGTGCCGCTCTTGCGGATCGCGGCGGGCGGCGGTGAAAGAAGCCCTTGTCCAGCGGCGAAAGCCAGGGGCGGCGGGTCCCGGGGGGCGATGGCGGAGAATCAGGCGCATGAGTACCGCAGTTTCGCTCGCTTCCCTGCCCGATCCCGCCCAGGACCTCGCCGCCTACATGGACGCCCTGGGCGCCGCTGCGCGCGCCGCCAGCCGCCAGATGGCCGCCGCGCCCACGGCTGCGAAGAACGCCGCCCTGCTGGCCCTGGCCCGCCGTCTGCGCGAGCAGGGGTCGGCCCTGGCCGAGGCCAATGCCCGCGACCTGCAGGCCGCCGAGGCCGCCGGCCTGGCCGGCCCGATGCTGGACCGCCTGCGCCTCACGCCTGCCGTGATCGCCACCGTGGCCGAAGGCTGTGAGCAGATCGCCGCCATGCCCGATCCCATCGGCGAGATCACCGGGGTCAAGCGCCGCCCCAGCGGCATCAGCGTGGGCCAGATGCGCGTGCCCCTGGGCGTCTTCGGCATGATCTACGAGAGCCGCCCCAACGTGACCATCGAGGCCGCCTCGCTGGCCCTCAAGAGTGGGAACGCCTGCCTGCTGCGCGGCGGCTCCGAGGCCTTCCATTCCAACCAGGCCCTGGCGGCGCTGGTGGCACAGAGCCTGGAGGAGGCCGGTCTGCCGGCCCGCGCGGTGCAGCTGATCGGCACCACCGACCGCGCCGCCGTGGGCCGCCTGATCGCCATGCCCGAGTTCGTGGACGTGATCATCCCGCGCGGCGGCAAGGGCCTGATCGAGCGCATCGCCAGCGAGGCCCGTGTGCCCGTCATCAAGCACCTGGACGGCAACTGCCACTGCTATGTCGACGCCGAGGTGGACCTGGACCTGGCCCTGCGCGTGGTCGACAACGCCAAGACGCAGAAGTACAGCCCCTGCAACGCGACCGAGTCCCTGCTGGTGCATGCGGCGCAGGCGTCGGCCTTCCTGCCGCGCATCGGCGCCGTGTTCGCGGCCAAGGGCGTGGAGATGCGCGGCTGCCTGCGCAGCCTGGCGGCGCTGCAGGCCGTGCCCGGCGCCCAGCTGGTGCCGGCCACCGAGGCGGACTGGGACACCGAGTTCCTGGCGCCCATCATCAGCATCAAGGTGGTGGACAGCCTGGACGAGGCCATGGCCCACATCAACCGCCATGGCTCGCACCACACCGACGCCATCCTCACCACGAACCACCCCAACGCCATGCGCTTCCTGCGCGAGGTGGATTCGGCCAGCGTGATGGTCAATGCCAGCACCCGCTTCGCCGACGGCTTCGAGTACGGCCTGGGCGCGGAGATCGGCATCTCCACCGACAAGTTCCACGCCCGCGGCCCGGTGGGCCTGGAAGGCCTCACCTCGATGAAATGGATCGTGCTGGGGCAGGGCGAGGTGCGGGGCTGAGGCTCCGCACCCGGCTGCCGCTCAGCGCCAGCCCGTCACCAGCGCGTCCGCCGGTGCCGAGAGCTTGTAGCGGGCGCTGAAGCGCTGGGTCTGCTTCGGGGCCAGGGTCTGGCGCCAGGCGCGGATGCCGGGCTGCTCGCGCCAGTCGCCGGCCTGGGGTTCGGGCTTGAAGGCGGTCTCGATACGGATGTCCGCGTGCTGGCTCACGGGGCTGGCCTCCAGCACCAGCAGGGGCAGGGGCTTGTCCGTGCGGTTCTCGATCTCGTAGCTGCGCTCGATCTGGCGCTCGCGGCGCTTGCTGATCAGCCCGGCCTTGCTGCCGTCCAGGCGCTCGGGCAGGCTCAGCACGCGCAGACGCTCATCGCGGCCGAACAGCCATTCCACCTTGGCCTCGTCGCTGAACTGCAGTTGGGCATCGCCGACCAGGGTCCCGTCACGGTAGAGCTGCAGCTTGCCACGCGGCCAGCTGCCGGTCGGGCGCGCCAGCTCGGCGACCAGGTAGGCGTCGTGGTCGACCTGCCCGCGAAAGCGGCTGTAGACATCGGCCTCCACCGTTTCGCGCCCCAGCGACAGCTGCACCGGCCGGGCGCCGCTGAGCAGCCGCTGGCGGCCGGGCAGGGCGTAGGTCGTCGCGAACTCGCCGGCGAAGACCTCCGGATTGAACTCCACCCGCTTGCGCGCCGGCGGCATGCCGGGGGCCGCGGGCTTGACCTCCATGCGGGGCGCCGGCGCGGCCGAGTACAACGTCATGGCCGGCGCGGGGCGTGGCTCCCCCGGGTCAAGGGTGTCGATGTCCAGGGTCCAGGAGGACAGCATGCCGGCGCCGCCGCTGTCACGGGTCATCTCGGTGCTCAGGCGCAGCGGGACGCTGCTCCAGTCCTCGCCGGTGTACTGCGCGGCCTCGGCGCGGCGCTCGAGGCCCAGCCGCCCGCTGGTGGTATCCAGACGCGCCCGGTACAGCGGCGTCCAGCCGGCCTGCTCACTGCGGTAGACCAGGCGTAGCTCGCCGCCCTGGGCGCTGTCCACGGGCACCGTGAGTACCTGGTATTGGCGCTGGATGCCTTCCTGCTCGCGCGCCTCGGCCAGTTGGCGGTTCAGCGCGTCCATCCGCTCCCTCAGGGCCTGCTGCCGCTGCAGCTGGTCCACCGTCTGGCGGCGCAGGGTCTCCAGGGTCTCGGAGAGCTTGGCGCCGGGCGGCAGCTCCTTGCCCGTCAGCTGCTTGAGGAAGTTGAGGGAGACCGCCAGGGCCTCCGATTCCGCCTGCAGCTGGCGCGACTGCTGCTCCAGCTCGCGCACCTTGCTGCCGCGTTCGCACTCGGGCAGCAGCTCGGCGGGCTTGAGCTCCAGGCGGACCTCCCCCACACCCATGCCGGCGGGGGGCAGCAGCTGGATGGAGTCGGCCACCAGCTCGGGGCTGAGGCAGCTGAATCGGGCCTCCTGCGCACTGGGCGCCAGTGCCAGGGCGCGCTCGACGGTGGCGCCCTGGGGGTGCAGGGTGACCTGGCGCAGGGTGTCCGCCGCCTGGGCGTGAAGGCCCAGGCCGGCCAGGGTGAGAAGGGACAACAGGGGGAGCGCTTGAGGCATGGCGGTCGAGGCTGGCAAGAGGGGGCTTCAGCCTAACACCCCCCGCACGCAGGCGGCCCGTGCCCCAGGCCCGCCCGGGGCGTTCAGCGGCCGGCAATGGCACACTGCGGGCCATGAGTCTTCCCCCGCAAGCCAATTCCACCCGCAAGGCCCTGGTGCTCTTCTCCGGCGGCCAGGACTCCACCGCCTGCCTGGCCTGGGCGCTCGAGCGCTACGCCCAGGTCGAGACGATCGGTTTCGACTACGGCCAGCGCCACCGCATCGAGCTGGACTGCCGCCAGACCGTGCGCCGCGAGCTCGCCGCGCAGTTCCCCGCCTGGGGTGCCAAGCTGGGCGATGACCATGTGCTGGACCTCGCCCTGCTGGGCCAGATCTCCGACACCGCCCTGACCGAATCCCGCGCCATCGAGATGCAGGCCAACGGCCTGCCCAACACCTTCGTGCCGGGCCGCAACCTGCTCTTCCTCAGCTTCGCCGCCACCCTGGCCTATCGCCGCGGCGCCTCGGTGCTGGTGGGCGGCATGTGCGAGACGGACTACTCCGGCTACCCCGACTGCCGCGACAACACCCTCAAGGCCCTGCAGGTGGCCCTGAGCCTGGGCCTGGACCAGTCCATGACCATCGAGACGCCGCTGATGTTCATCACCAAGGCCCAGACCTGGGCCCTGACCGAACAGCTGGGCGGCGCCGCGCTCAACGAGCTCGTGATCGAGCACACCCACACCTGCTACCTGGGCGAGCGCCAGCAGCGCCATGCCTGGGGCTACGGCTGCGGCAGCTGCCCGGCCTGCGAGCTGCGGGCGCAGGGCTACGAGGGTTTCCTGGCGCAGCAGCGCGCCGGCGCATGATGCCCTGGATGAGCTCCTGGTCCTGGACCCCCTGGCTGGTGGCCGCCATGCTCTTCTTCTGGGGCGTGGGTGGCTACAACCGCATGATGCGGCTGCGCAATGCCATCGGCACCGCCTACGGCCAGCTGGACGGCCTGCTGGTGCAGCGTGCCCAGCTGTGCGCCCGCCTGCTGGAGCAGCTGCGCCCCCTCCTGCAGAACGAGCAGGCCACCTTCGACGCGCTGGAGAACGCCCAGGGCGAGGCCCAGGCCGCCGCCAATGCGGTGCGTGCCAAGCCCTATGCGGCCGATCCGGTGGCCGCCCTGGCCGTGGCCGCCGCGGTGCATGCGGCGGCGCTGACGCGGCTGATGTCGCTCGTGGAGCACCATGGCGCCCTGGCCGAGCATCCCGAGGTCTTTGCCCTGGTGGACGAGCTGAAGATGGTGGAGCGCCAGCGCGCCTTCGCCCGCCAGGTCTTCAACCAGGCGGTGGGCGTCTACAACGAGGCGGTGCAGCAGTTCCCCACGCGGCTGCTGGCCAGCTTCTTCGGCTTCGGCGAGGCGCGTTCGCTGTGATCAGCCCGGGCGGCTGATCAGCTGCACTCGATCACGCCCGAGCTGACCAGCTCCTGGAACAGCGCCATCAGGGCCTGGCCGCGCATGGCATAGGGATTCAGGCGGGTGCTCTCGCAGTACTTCAGCACCAGGGCCGGGTTGAGCCGGTGCAGGTTGACCTGCCCCATGCTCCAACCGGCGAAGCGGCGCTCGTCGATCTCTTCATAGCTCAGCAGGATCACGTCATGGTGGCGCGGATCCTGCACGATGGACTTGTAGCGCGCATTGACGGCGTCGCGGCCGCCCTCCAGCACCTGGATGAAGACGCCGTCGCTGAGGCACAGCAGGCCGGTGATGCCCTCGGCCGGGTTGTGCTCTCGGGATTGCTTGAGGATGGCCGCCAGCTGGGCCTCCTTGGTGCCTTCGGCGGCACGGCTGGCATAGAGAAGACGGACGAGCATGGCAGGCTCCTGGGGCGGTGCTTACTTCTTGCTGAGCAGGGAGAGGAATTCGCGGCGCAGGTTGGGGTCTTTGAGGAAGGCGCCGCGCATCACACTGTTGGTCATCATGGACTCGCTGTCCTTGACGCCGCGCCAATGCATGCAGAAATGGTCGGCTTCCATCACGATGCCCAGGCCGTCGGGCTGCACGCGTTCCTGCAGCTCGTTGGCCAGCATGGTCACGGCCTCTTCCTGGATCTGGGGGCGGCTCATGATCCAGTCGGTGAGCCGCGCGTACTTCGACAGGCCGATCAGGTTGGAATGCTCATTGGGCAGCAGGCCGATCCACACCCGGCCGACGATGGGGCACAGGTGGTGCGAGCAGGCCGAGCGCACGGTGATGGGGCCCACGATCATCAGCTCGTTGAGCCGGGTGATGTTGGGGAACTCGGTGACGTCCGGGGCCTGGACGTAGCGGCCCTTGAAGACCTCGCGCACGAACATCTTGGCCACGCGCTTGGCGGTGTCCTGGGTGTTGTGGTCGCTGTCGGTGTCGATCACCAGGGCGCGCAGCACGCCCTGCAGCTGCCGCTGGACCTCGGCCTGGATCTCGTCCAGCTCGCCGTCCTCGATGAAGTCGGCGATATTGTCATTGGCGTGGTGGCGGCATTCGGCGGCCAGCAGCCGGTAGCGCACGCGCTCTGAGGCGGGCAGGGCGGCCAGCTCGTCGGCGCTGAGGGCGGGGAGGGGGGCGGTCTTGCCGGGCATTGCGGGGCCTCTCGGTTCTTCTATGGCGCGGATTGTGGCCTCTTTGAATGAATCCGGCGTGAGAGGTGCCCGCTTGGCCCCAGACGCTGAGCGGACAAGCGCCCGGCGCAGGCTTCACGCCGGCCTAATCCCCGCCGCGGGCCGGCACTTACACTGCCCGGGTGTCTGAATCCACCTCCCCCACTGCTGCGGGCATCCCCCTGCAGCGCCTCCTGCTGCAGACCGCGGACGCCGTCCAGGCCGTGCGCCAGGGGCGCTCGCTCACGGACGTCCTGGCCCGCTGCCCGCGCGAGCTGCGCCCCGGCACCCAGGCCCTGAGCTTCCTGGTGCTGCGTCAGCTCGGCGCGGCCCAGGCCCTGCGCCGCCAGCTGGCGCCCAAGGCGCCGCCGCCCAAGGTCGAGAACCTGCTGCTGTGCGCCCTGGCCCTGCTGTGGCCGGCCGACGATCCACCCTATGCCGCCCACACCGTGGTCGACCAGGCGGTGCGCGCCGTGCGCCAGCGCGCGGCGCCCAGCGCCGGCTTCGTCAACGCCGTGCTGCGCCGCTTCCTGCGCGAGCGCGAGGCCCTGGTTCAGGGCCTGCAGCGCGACCCGGTGGCCCATCACAACCATCCGCAGTGGTGGATAGACCGCGTCCGCCAGGACTGGCCCCTGCACTGGCAGGGCATCCTCGCTGCCAACAACAGCCGCCCGCCCATGACCCTGCGCGCCAATGCCCGCCAGGGCAGCGCCGCGGCCTACCAGGCACGCCTGGGCGAGCAGGGCATGGCCTCCCGCCTGCTGGGCGAGCGACTGCCCCAGGCCCTGCTGCTGGACCGGCCCCAGCCGGTGTCCGCCCTGCCGGGCTTCGAGCAGGGCGCCGTGTCGGTCCAGGACGCCGCCGCCCAGATCGCCGCCCCGCTGACCGTGGCCGCCCTGCAGGCACGCGCGGCGACCGGGCAAGACCTGACCCTGCCGGCCCTGCCGCCAGGCGCCCGGGTGTTGGACGCCTGCTCCGCCCCCGGAGGCAAGACCGCGCACCTGCTGGAGCTGCAGTCCCTGGACCTGCTGGCCCTGGACGCCGACCCCGAGCGCCTCGCCCGCGTGGAGGACAACCTGCGCCGTCTGCAGCTGCAGGCCCAGACCCGCGCCGTGGACGCCCGCCAGACCGCCCAGTGGTGGGACGGCTGCCCCTTCGACGCCATCCTGCTGGACGCCCCCTGCAGCGCCTCCGGCATCGTGCGCCGCCACCCGGACGTGCGCTGGCTGCGCCGCCCCGAGGACATCCCCCAGCTGGCCCGCATCCAGGCCGAGCTGCTGGACGCCTTGTGGCCCCTGCTCAAGCCGGGCGGTCGGCTGGTCTACGCCACCTGCTCGCTCTTCAGGGCCGAGGGGCAGGACCAGGTCGACGCATTTTTGCAACGCCAGCCGGACGCCGAAGCGGTGGAGTGCGCAGGGCTCACGGGCCATCTGCTGCCCGTGCCTGACAATGGCTCCCAAGACGCGGCCGGGCAGGCTGTCCCGCTGGACGGCTTCTTCTATGCCCTGCTCCTGAAATCGCCCGCATCCACCCGCTGATGGTTTTCGCTCCCCTGGCGCATGAGGCGCCATGTCTGCTGCGCTGTGCCTGGCCCGCCAAGGGCCTGGGCAGCGCCGTGGCGTGGGGACCGCAGGTCCTGCGCTGGGCCTGGGGCCTGCTGCTGGTGCTGGCCCTGGTGATGGGGGTGGTGTCGGCGGCGCGTGCCGACGGCATCCACCTGACCGACCTGCGCACAGAGCGCACGGACGAAGGCCTGCTGCTGAGCTTCAGCGCCCGCTTCGAGCTGACCAAGCCGGTCGAGGAGGCCTTGCTGAAGGGCCTGCCGGTCTACTTCCAGGCCGAGGTCAACGTGATGCGCAGCCGCTGGTACTGGCGCGATGCCCGGGCCGCCCGGGGCGTGCGCAGCTGGCGTCTGGTCTGGCAACCCCTGACCCGGCAATACCGGGTGACCACCGAAGGCCTGCACCAGAACTTCGACAGCCTGCCCGAGGCCCTGGCCTTCATGCGGGGCGTCTCCGGCTGGCGCATCGCCGAGCCCCGTGACATCGACGAAGACGGCAAGTACTACCTCGAGTTCAGCTACAAGCTCGATACCTCCCAGCTGCCCCGCCCCATGCAGATCGGCCTGGGCGCGCCCCAGGGCTGGGGCCTGAGCGTGGAGCACAAGCTCAACCTCGCTTCCGACTTCAGCGGCCGGCTGCAGCCATGAGCGC
>NZ_JBDPZC010000012.1:37866-152768 GCF_039872765.1 Roseateles flavus
CGCCCGGCCGCCCGAAGGCGCTCATTCCCGCCTGGCGGGACAGCACGCAGTGCGAAGGGTGCCCCAAGTGCCCGCCGCCCGGCCGCCCGAAGGCGCTCATTCCCGCCTGGCGGGACAGCACGCAGTGCGAAGGGTGCCCCAAGTGCCCGCCGCCCGGCCGCCCGAAGGCGCTCATTCCCGCCTGGCGGGACAGCACGCCCTGCGAAAGGTGCTCCCGTGAGCCGTGTGAGGCGCTGGGCCTGGCTGGTCTCGCTGCTGGCCGTCGCCGGGGCGGCCGGCCTGCTGGCCTTCCTGCTCTCCATCGGCGCCACCGCCGAGCGCGGCTTCTTCGAGCGGCACTACGGCTGGCTGTTCTGGCTGAACGTGGGCGTGGCGCTGATGCTGGCCACCGTGATCATCAGTGCCGGCGTGCGCCTGGTGCTGCGCGTGCGGCGTGGCAAGTTCGGCAGCCGCCTGCTGCTGAAGCTGGCCGGCATCTTCGCCCTGGTGGGTGTGGTGCCCGGCGTGCTGATCTACACCGTGTCCTACCAGTTCGTGAACCGTTCCATCGAGAGCTGGTTCGACGTGCGCCTGGCCAGTGCGCTGGAGTCCGGCCTCAAGCTGGGACAGGGCACGCTGGACGGCCTGGTCAACGAGCTGGGCGCCAAGACCAAGAACGCTGCCGAACGGCTGGGCGAGCAGGGCGGCAACCCGCCCATGACCCTGGCCCTGGAGCGCCTGCGTGACCAGCTCTCGGCCCGTTCCGTGAGCCTGCTGGGGGCCAACGGCCAGCCCCTGGTCGTGGTGGGTGGCGCCGAGAACCCCGCCCTGACGCTCAGCCGCACCAGCAGCAACCTGCTGCGCGACGCCCGCCGCCAGGGCGTGATCAGCAAGATCGAGGGCCTGGAGGACGAGGCCAAGGCGCTGGAGGGGCAGGCCCGCATCCGTGCCCTGGCCCTGGTCCCCAGCAATGACTTCAGCCTGGGCGCCAGCGACCGCTACCTGATGGTGGTGCAGGGCCTGCCGGGCTCGGTGCTGGCCAATGCGCTGGCCGTGCAGAATGCCAATGTCGAGTACCAGCAGCGCTCGCTGGAGCGCGACGGCATGCGCCAGATGTACCTGGGCACCCTGACCCTGGTGCTGATCCTGGCTACGTTCGCCGCGCTGCTGCTCGCCGTGACCCTGGGTGACCAGCTGGCCCAGCCCCTGCTGCTGCTGGCCGACGGCATGCGCCAGGTGGCCCAGGGCGATCTCACGGCCAAGCCCACCATGGCCTCGCGTGACGAGCTGGGCGGCCTGACCCGCAGCTTCGCCGACATGACCCAGCAGCTGGCCGACGCCCGCCACATGGTCGAGCAGAGCGTGACCCAGCTCGAGAGCGCCCGCACCCATCTGCAGACCATCCTGGACAACCTCACCGCGGGCGTGATCGGCTTCGATGCCCGCGGCGGCATGGACACCATCAACCCTGGCGCCACCCGCATCCTGCGCCTGCCGCTGTCGGCCTACCAGGGCCAGCGCATGGAGGCCGTGCCGGAGCTGCAGGAGTTCGCGGCCGAGGTCGCCCAGCGCTTCGCCAGCAGCGAGGATGCCGACGGTACCTGGCAGGACAGCTTCGAGCTCAAGCTGCCCGGCAAGGAGGCCCTCAACCTGCTCGTGCGCGGTGCCAGCCTGCCCGAGGGTGAGCGCCTGATCGTGTTCGACGACATCTCCGAGGTGGTCTCCGCCCAGCGCTCGGCCGCCTGGAGCGAGGTCGCACGGCGCCTGGCCCACGAGATCAAGAACCCGCTGACCCCCATCCAGCTGTCCGCCGAGCGTCTGCAGCACAAGCTGGAGGCCAAGCTGGAAGGGCCCGATCAGGCCATGCTGGTGCGCTCGGTGGGCACCATCGTCAACCAGGTGCAGGCGATGAAGCAGCTCGTCAACGAGTTCCGCGACTACGCCCGCCTGCCCGCCGCCCAGCTCAAGCCGCTGGACCTCAATGCCCTGGTGGGCGAGGTGCTGATGCTCTACGTCTCGGCCCAGGAAGCGGGCTGTCTGCAGGCCGAGCTGAGCCCCGAGCTGCCCCTGATCGTGGGTGACGCCACCCAGCTGCGCCAGGTCATCCACAACCTCGTGCAGAACGCCCTGGATGCAGTTGCTGATCGAGAGCAAGGGCATGTGCGGGTACGCACGCTCAAATCCGTCGGCGACACTGGCGAGCTGCGTGGCTTGCGCCTCGTGATCTCGGACAACGGTCCCGGCTTTGCGGAGAAGGTCCTCAAGAGGGCCTTCGAGCCTTACGTGACCACCAAGTCCAAGGGCACGGGTCTCGGTCTTGCCGTGGTCAAGAAGATCGCCGATGAGCATGGGGCGCGGATCCGCCTCAGCAATCTGCATCCTGACGGCGACGAGTCCCTGCCGCCGAACGGCGCGCAAGTTTCGTTATCATTTTCAAAACTCGCGACTGCACCGAGCCCGGCCGAGCCGAGCGAAGCTCCCGGGGCCGCGTGAACAGTAGGCATACATGGCAACCATTCTTGTTGTTGACGACGAACTGGGCATCCGCGCCCTGTTGTCTGAAATCCTGACCGACGAAGGTCACACCATCGAGCTGGCCGAGAACGCTGGCCAGGCGCGCGCCGTGCGCGAGCGCATGCGGCCCGACCTCGTGCTGCTGGACATCTGGATGCCCGACGTCGACGGCGTCACCCTGCTCAAGGAGTGGGGCAGCAGCGGCCAGCTGACCATGCCTGTGATCATGATGAGCGGCCACGGCACCATCGACACCGCGGTGGAAGCCACCAAGTTCGGCGCCATTGCCTTCCTGGAAAAGCCCATCACCTTGCAGAAGCTGCTGCGCGCCGTCGAGCAGGCCCTGGTGAAGACCGCCCCGCGTCCCGCTGCGCCGCCGCCCGGCCTGCCCAGCTATGCCGCGCGCCCCGAACTGCCCCTGCATGCCCACAGCGCCGTGATGAGCCACGGCGTCCACAGCGTCGCCCCGGCCATCGCCCCCGTGCAGGCCCTGGCCTCCGAGCAGCTGTTCGAACTGGACCGTCCCCTGCGCGAGGCCCGCGACGCCTTCGAGAAGAGCTACTTCGAGTTCCACCTGGCCAAGGAGAACGGCTCCATGACCCGCGTGGCCGAGAAGACCGGCTTGGAGCGCACCCACCTGTACCGCAAGCTGAAGCAGCTGGGCGTCGATCTTTCAAGAAACAAGCGCAACAGCCAAATTTAGTGTTATAGTCATGGTCTTCGCTGATCACTGCGCCGCAAGACGCAGGCGGTCGGGAAGAAAAAAATGGCCAAGTAGCTCAGTTGGTAGAGCAGCGGATTGAAAATCCGCGTGTCGGTGGTTCGATTCCGCCCTTGGCCACCAGAATTCGCAGAAGCCCGACCAGTGATGGTTGGGCTTTTTGCTTTCTGGCGCGGACCGAAAACCTGCGCGCCCGCGGCCGCGGGCTCAGCGGCCGCGGGCCGGCGGCGCTTCCCGGGTGACGATCTCCTGTCGCTTGTACTGCACCACGCCCTGCCAGGCGGAGCCCGCCACGCTGAGCAGGATCAGCAGGGCGAAGGCCTGCAGCTTGGTGATGCGGGGCATCTGCCAGATCGGCACGACGGCATGGTTCCAGCAGACCGCGAACACCCAGCAAAGAAGGTAGACGGCCAGCACCACCAGCACGGCCGGGCCGAAGCCCATGGCCAGACTGCTCCATTCCATGTTCATTGAGTCCTCCCGGCTCTGCCGCCGTCTCCCTTGTGTCGTCTCTTGTGGGCCGTGGCGCGCCGGATCGCCTCCGGGCCGCCCGGCCGGCGCGAAGTGTGCCATGGGGATGTGCACCTCGGCCCATCCCCTAAAATCGGGGGGCTGACAGCCAACCGTCAGCGCCGGTGCCCACATTGCGGCCCATGCATTCATGCGCGATCAGGGCATGAGGCCGGCGCGGGCCGTGGCGCTCCTCGGGAGTGCTCAGGTCGCCGGCAGCGTCAGGAAAACAGGGTAGCCCGGGTGTCAACGCAACGCCCAAGTTGGGGATCGCAATGGACGTGACCGCGCAGCGGCACCACGCCTTTTCTGGGCCGCCGGGCCTGCTGCTGCTCGCACGTCTGTGCTGCGTGGCCCTGGGCTACTACCTGACGGCCCGCATGGGCCTGCTGATCCCGTATGTGGGCACCCATGTGTCGCTGTTCTGGCTGCCCACCGGCCTTGCGGTCGCGGCCTACTACCGCTGGGGCGACCGCATGGCCCTGGCTGTGCTGGGGGCGGCCTTCCTGGCCAATCTGGAACTGGGCGGGCCGCTATGGGCGGCCGCGGGCATCGCGCTGGGCAATGCCGTCGGGCCCTGGCTGAGCAAGCAGGTGCTGCTGCGCCTGGACTTCGACGCCACCCTGGGCCGCCGCCGCGACCTGGGCGTCTACCTGCTCGCCGTGGCGCTGGGCATGCTGGTGAGTGCCAGCAATGGCACGCTGTGCCTGCTGGAGAGCGGCCTGCTGGCGCCCGGGCAGTGGCTCTCGGCCTGGACCACCTGGTGGACGGGCGACGCCGTGGGCGCGCTGCTGGGCGGCATCCCCCTGATCACGCTGAGTGTCAGCGCCCTTCGCCAGGGCTTTGGAGGGCGCCGCGGCGCGCTCAACCTGCTGCTGCTGGGCGTGGTGCTGGGCTGCGGCTTGCTGAGTTTCACGCCCTGGGTCACGCCGCATCCCGGCCTGGCCTTCCCCTTGCTGGCCCTGCCTCTGTTCCTGATGGCCCTGCTCGCGCTGCGGGCGGGGGTGATGGTGGCCTCGCTGGCCGTGCTGCTGCTGTCCGGCACGGCAGCCTGGGGCACCGCCAATGGCGCCGGTCCCTTCGCCTCGCAGGATGCGCACCTGGGCCTGCTGGCCCTGTGGAGCTACATCACGGCGCAGGCCTGCACCAGCGTGCTGATCTGCGGGCTCGTGGCCGAGCTGCTGGCCAGCCGCCGCCAGCAGCAGGCCCTGTTCCAGCATGCGCAGCAGGGCATCCTGCTGGTCGAACCGGATGGCCGCCTGAGCGCCTTCAATCCGGCCGCCGTGCGGCTCCTGGACCTGGACGCCGGCCTGCATGCCGGCCGTCCCCTGGCCGAGCTGCCGGCGGGCACGGGGCCGCAGCTGCAGGCCTGGCTGCAGGTCAATGGGGCCCTGCCGCAGGTCTCCCAGCAGCCCTACCTGAGTATCGTCACCTGTCTGGGCCGGCGCGTGGAGCTGGAGGCCCAGACCGCCCGCTACCGCGATGCACGAGGGCGCTGGCAGACCCAACTGATGCTGCGTGACGTCACCGAGCGCCGCCAGGCCGAGGAGGCGCTGCGCCAGAGCGAGCAGCGCATGCGCAGCATTGCGGACCGCCTGCCCATGCGCGTGGGCTATGTCGACCGCGAGCAGCACTTCCGCTTCATGAACCTGGCCTTCGAGCGGGACTTCGGCCGCCCGCGCAGCGCGATGCTGGGCTGCACGATCCAGGAAGTGATCGGCCCGGCCGCCCATGCCCAGGCCGCGAGCTCCATCGAGCGCGTGCTGGCGGGCGAGACGGTCACCCTGGATGCCGAGAAGACCACGCAGGAAGGCTATCAATGCGAGCGCCTGACCTTCGTTCCGCAGTTCGCGGAGGATGGCCGCACCGTGCTGGGTTTCGTGACCATGGTGGTCGACAACACGGCCCAGAAGCTGGAGGAGCGCCGCCTGATCGAGCTGAGCCTGTCGGACCCGCTGACCGGCCTGCTGAACCGGGCCGGCTTCGACCAGCGCCTGCAGGAGGCTCTGGAGCGGTCCGGCGCGCGTCCGGGCTGCATGGCGCTGCTGCTGCTGGACATCGACGGCTTCAAGGGCGTGAATGACCGCCTGGGCCACCCGGCGGGCGACCTGCTGCTGCGCGGCTTTGCCGGCCGCCTGGCCCGCACGCTGCGCAGCGCGGACGTCATCGCACGGCCGGGGGGCGACGAGTTCGCGGTGATCGTGGAGGGACTGCCGGACGAGCCGACCGCGGCCCGCATCGCCGGCAACCTCGTCGAGGCCATGCGCGCACCGTTCGTGCTGGAGACGCATGCCGTGTGCATCAGCACCAGCATCGGCGTGGCCGTGCATGGCGGCGCCGTGCCCGTGCAGGCCGCCGAGCTGCTCAAGCGGGCCGACCAGCGTCTCTATGCGGCCAAGGCCGCGGGGCGGGATCGTTACGTCGCGCATTGAGGCCGGCGCGGCGGAGCGACCGGGCGCCTGCATCAAGCTGTCATCTGCCGCTGCGATGCTCCCGGGCCTGTCTCCCTGGAGTTCCGCATGCAGAATCCTTCGCCTCTTCTCGGTCGCCTGATGCCTCTGGCCGGCCTTCTTGTCGCCACCCTGGCCGCCTGCGGCGGCAGTGCCTCCGAGCCTCAGGCGTGGCCGCCGGCCTCCGCCGTGATCGCCCACCGCGGCGCCTCGGCCCTGCGCCCCGAGCACACGCTGGCGGCCTACCAGAAGGCCATCGACGACGGCGCGGACATCATCGAGCCCGACCTCGTCTCCACCAAGGACGGCGTGCTGGTGGCCCGGCATGAGAACGCCATCGCCATCCTCAACGCCGATGGCAGCGTCAAGGAAGCCACCAGCAACGTGGTCGACAAGCCCGAGTTCAAGGACCGGCTGCGGACCAAGAGCATCGACGGCGTCAGCATCCGCGGCTGGTTCACCGAGGACTTCACCCTGGCCGAGCTGAAGACGCTGCGGGCTCGCGAGCGCATCCCTGCCATCCGCCCGGCCAATGTGGCCTACAACGACCAGTTCGAGATCCCGACGCTGCAGGAGGTCATCGAGCTGGCCAAGGCGCAGTCGGCCGCCAAGGGCCGCACCATCGGCATCATTCCCGAGACCAAGCACCCGAGCTACTTCCAGTCCATCGGCCTGCCCCTGGAGCCGGCCCTGCTGGCCGTGCTGGACAAGAACGGCTGGAACCACCGCGATGCGCCGGTGATCGTGCAGTCCTTCGAGGTGGCCAATCTCAAGGCCATCGCCCAGAAGAGCACGGTGCGCCTGGTCCAGCTGATCAACAGCAGCGGCCGGCCCTGGGACTTCATGCAGGAAGGCGCGGCCAACACGCGCGGCTATGCCGACATGGTCACCGCCGACGGTCTCAAGGAGATCGCGCGCTACGCCTACGCCGTGGGCCCCTACAAGGAATGGGTGATCCCCCAGACCCGCGACGCCAAGGGCGTGGTCACCGGCCTGGGCCAGGCCACCTCCTTCGCCCGCGATGCCCACGCCGCCGGGCTCAAGATCACCATCTGGACCCTGCGCCCGGAGAACGCCTTCCTGCCCACCAGCCTGCAGGGCACGCCCGGCAGCGATGCCACGGCACGCGGCAACAGCGTGGCCGAGATCCGCGCCTACCTGGACGCCGGCGTCGATGGCTTCTTCACCGACGACTCTTCCGTGGGGCGGCAGGCGGTGCAGGGCTGGAAGCCCGCGAACTGAGCGCCAGGACCCGCCCGAGCTTCTGGAAGGAGCGGTAACAACGCGTTAGTTACGTGAGTCGTGGTTCGAAGTCCCGCAAACCGGCTGCATCAAGCGTCATGGATGGTGCCAGATAGATACCTTTTTGAGGCCGGTAATGGGCCATAACGGCACAAGTGGTTCGCAAGTGGACTGGTTTTGCCGGATGCTGGCAGGGCGCTGATCGCCCAGCATGGTGGCACCGCAGGGCCTGAAGGCGCTTCCCTACCCGGGGCCGCCGGGTCGGCACTGCGGTGCAGGACCGACCTCGCGCGGGCTGCCCGGGCGACGGCCGCGCCTGGGATGGGCTGGCGTGATGCAGGCCTGCGGTGCCTTCCATCCCAACCCCGCCCGGCCCACTTTCGCCTCTGCCTCACAAGGTGCACAGGTCTTCGGGCCCGGGCACTCTTGAAAGGTGATCCATGACCAAGTCATCCCAAGCCCCCCGCCGCCAAGCCCTGCAGCTCATGGGCGCGGCGTCCGTTCTCGCCCTCTCCGGGCGCGAGGCCGCCAGCGGCGAGCTGCTCTACGGCGCGGCGGCGGCGGCCTGCCGCAACGACATCGAGTCCACCGCCGGGCCCTACCCCAACATCGACCCCCTGGAGCGGCGCGACCTGCGCGCCAACTCGCGCGGCAACACCAGCCTCAAGCCCGGTGCGCCGCTGACGCTCAGGATACGCGTCCATGACATCGAGAACGCCTGCGCCCCCATCCCGGGCGCCGTGGTGGACATCTGGGGCGCCGACGCCGTCGGTACCTATGCCGGCTATGCGCCCTTCAACACCGTGGGCCAGGACTTCTGCCGCGGCTACCAGCGCACGGACGCCAACGGGCAGGCCGAGTTCCTGACCCTGTTCCCCGGCAGCTACACGGGCCGCGCCCTGCACATCCACTTCTCCATCCAGAGTCAGGCCCGCAACCTGCGGCCCAACGACGACGGGCGCAACCTGCCCAATGTGTTCGTGGCCCAGCTCTACTTCGCGGCCAGCACGGCCGATGAGGTCTTCGCCAGCAATCCCATCTATCAGCAGGGCGCGCGGCGCACACCCAATGAGGCGGACAGCATCTACCTCAGCGACGGCGGCAGCACCTACATCGTCACGGTCACCAAGACGGCCAGCGGCTATGTGGGCGAGATCGACGTGGGCGTGAAGAAGGCCGCCATCGGCATGGGCACGCCCTCCACCGAGGTGCCGCTGACGTCCGGCGTGCCGGTGGCGGTGAGCCTGGCCGCCAAGCAGACGCGGCTCTACAGCATCAAGCCGGCGGCCGGCGCTCGCCAGCTGCAGCTGCGCCTCAGCGGCGGCACGGGGGATGGCGACCTGTTCCTGCGGGCCAACGCCGCGCCCACGCCCACGCTCTACGACCGCAAGTCCGACGGACCCACGAACGCCGAGAGCATCACCCTGACGCCGCTCGCAGCGGGTGCCAAGTACTACGTGCTGGTGCAGGCTTACGCCGCGGTCTCGGGCGCCAGCCTGGTGGCCACGGTGAGTTGACGCCTCCGGTGATTTGACGCGATGAGCAGGGATCCAGGGCCGCCCGCCCCGATGCGAAGGACGGGCGGCACGCTAGGATGCCGGGCTTTCCCTTCTTTGCCCGACCCCTGTCATGAGATCGTCCATCCACATCGTCGACGTCGACCGCACGGAGACCTGGACGCGCTACCGCAAGGGCCTGTGCGACAGCTGCGCCGCCAACTGCTGCACCATGCCCGTGGAGGCCCGCCTGGCCGACCTGGTGCGGCTGGGCCTGGTCGATGCCTTCGAGGCCGAGCACGAGGCCCCCAAGCAGATCGCCAAGCGCCTGAGCAAGGCGGGGTTGATCGAGCATTTCAGCTTCAAGCACGGCATCTTCCAGCTGGCCCGCCGCGCCGGCGGGGACTGCCAGTTCCTGGACGCCCGGACCCGGCGCTGCACGGTGTATGAGCGCCGCCCCGACATCTGCCGCAAGCACCCGCAGGTCGGACCGCGGCCCGGCCACTGCCCCTATGGCGCGCGCCGGGAACCGGCTGCGGCGGACTGAAGCTGCGGACTGAAGCTGCGAACTGAAGCTGCGAACTGAAGCTGCCGCCTGGCACCTGCGGATTTTCAGCGGGTTTCGGCGTCAAAGCCTGCAGCGCCATGTCCTACGAAGCCGGCTGGTGATCGCTTGCGGCCCTGCATCAGCTGCGTTACAAGACCGCACAAGGGCCGCAGAGCCTGGGTGTCATTCAGGCCTGGCGGCTGTACGCGTCGAGGGTGAAACACGGCGCAGCGGCTGTCCTGCCTGACCAATCTTCAGGAAGGACAGCGCCGTGCGCAACAACCAACCGGTCACCGACCGCGAGTACCTCTTCCCGCCCGGGCAGAACCTGGTATCAACCACGGATCTTCAGGGGCGCATCCTCTACTGCAATCCGGCCTTCATCGAGGTCAGCGGCTTCGAGCGTGACGAGTTGCTGGGCCAGCCCCACAACATGATCCGTCACCCCGACATGCCGCCGGAGGCCTTCCGGGACATGTGGGAGACCATCGCCAGCGGCCATCCCTGGTCCGGCCTGGTCAAGAACCGCCGCAAGAACGGCGACCACTACTGGGTGATGGCCAATGTGACGCCGTTGATGGAGGGCTCGCGCGTGGCCGGCTACATGTCGGTGCGAACGGAGCCCGGGCGCGAGCACGTGCGGGCCGCCGAAGCCGTCTACCGCCAGCTGCGCCAGGAGGCGGAGCAGGGCAGGCCGCTGCACCGCCTGCGCCGCGGGCAACTGGAGCGCGTTGACGTCCTGGGGCGGCTGCTCGCGCGGCTGCGGCCCGGCCCGCAGAGTGCGCTGGCCGGCCTCTTCCTGCTGCAGGCCCTGGTGCTGGCCCTGGTGTTTCCGCTGGGCAGCGCCTGGGCCTTGGCGGCTGGTGTGCTGAGCGCGCTGGCCGGTGGATGGCTGGCCCGGCGACTGCTGAGCGGCCCGGTGGATGCGCTGCTGCCCTTCGCCAACCGCATGGCCGCGGGCGACCTGACGCAGAGCCTGGGCCGCGAGCAGCGCGGCCACAGCGGGCGGCTGGCGCTGGCGATGAACCAGCTCAATGTGAACCTGCAGTCGGTGGTGCGAGACGCGCGCACCGAAGCCCACAAGATGCAGGCCGCCACCTCTGACATCGCCACGGGCAATCTGGAGCTGTCGCAGCGCACGGAGTCGCAGGCCAGCAGCCTGCAGCAGACGGCGGCCTCCATGGAGCAGATCACCGGCACCGTGCGCCAGACCACGGCCTCGGCCCACCAGGCCAGCGAGCTCGCCCGCGAGGCCAGCGCCGTGGCCGCCAACGGGCAGGCCGCGGTGGACGAGGTCTCGCGCACCATGGACGCCATCCGCCTGTCGTCCAGCAAGATGGCCGACATCATCCAGGTCATCGACACCATTGCTTTCCAGACCAACATCCTGGCCCTCAATGCCGCGGTGGAGGCGGCGAGGGCGGGGGACTCGGGTCGCGGCTTTGCCGTGGTGGCCAGCGAGGTGCGAGCCCTGGCGCAGCGCTCGGCCACGGCGGCGCGGGAGATCAAGTCCCTCATCGAGGCTTCGTCCTCCGACGTGGAAGCCGGCCATCGCCACGCGGGGCAGGCGCAGCAGACCATGCGGGGTGCGGTCGAGTCCGTGCAGCGGGTCGCCGCGCTGATCAGCGGCATCGAGCGCGCCGCCACCGAGCAGCTGGACGGCATCTCGCAGGTCAACTCCGCCGTTGCCAGCCTGGACATCATCACGCAGCAGAACGCCGCCCTGGTGGAGCAGATCGCCGCGGCAGCCGCGGCCCTCAAGGACCAGGCGGATACCGTCAGCGACACGGTGGGCATCTTCAAGCTGGATCGCCAGCTGGAGGCCGCCGAGGCACCGGATGCCGTGGCCCTGCGCAAGGCGGCCAAGGCCCGGCGCCAGGGGCTGCAGGTGCGGGCGGCGGGCTGAGCGGGCGCGGTGTGAAGGGCGTGGCGTGAAGGGCGCCTGGCGGCAGCCCCGAGGCCGTACAGTCGCCCCTCATGCAAGTCGACCGCCCAGAACTTCCTGACCGCCTGGACCCGCAGCCCGCGCCGCCCGGCGGCGGCCGGCGCGAGAAGCTCGGCCTGGCCCTGGCAGGCGGCGGCTTCCGGGCCAGTCTCTTCCATGTGGGCGTGCTGCGCTACCTGGCCCGGGCTGATCTGCTGCGGCATGTGGAGGTGCTCTCCACGGTGTCCGGGGGCAGTCTGGTCGGCGCGCTGTACGTGCTGCAGCTGAAGCAGGTCCTGGAAGCCCGGGATGCCCTGCAGCCGGGGAGCGCACCCCTGCGGCTGGAGGCGGACGACTACGTGTGCATCGTCGACGAGGTGGAGGTGCGCATCCGCGAGATCGTGCGCCAGAACCTGCGTATGCGCCTGCTGCTCAACGTGGGGCGATGGGTGGGCATCAGCCTGGGCCTGGCCTCGCTGGGCCGGCACTTTGCGCGCTACCTGGACGCACAGCTGTTCGGGCACGTCTGCTGCCGGCTCCATCGGCAGGCCGCTGCCGCCCGCCAGGTGCCCAGCGGCGGCCCGGACGGACCCTTCGCGGACTTCATCACCCGGCGGCCTCCCTGGAGCCCGCCGCGCCTGAGCCTGCGGGCGCTGCGCCTGTGCGCGGGGCGGGTCGATGCCCACGGCGGCACGGAGAACTACAACCGCGCGGCCCTGTGGAGCCAGGCGCCCGGTGCGCAGCCGGCCTCCGCCGTCACCCGCCTGATCCTGAACACCACCTCGCTGAACTCCAGCGGGCGCTTCTGGTTCTCCCATGCGGAGTTCGGCGAGTGGTATCTGGGCTATGTGCGCCAGGCCGACATCCGGGCCGACCTGTGGCCGCGCAAGTGGCTGCAGCAGGAAGCGCCGTCGCTGGGCAGCGCGCAGGCGTCACCCGAGCAGGTCGATCCGGTGCTGGACGCACTGTCGCAGGCCTACTGCAAGGAGTTCCGCGTGGCCGCCCTGCCGGAGGAGGCGCAGCTCAGGGCGCAGATGCGCGAACGCTGGCCGCTGCTGTGCTGGTGGCGCGGGACCGAGCCGCAGCTGCAATGGCAGCGCCTGCTGCCCCTGCAGGCGCGCCTGGCGTCCTGCCAGCTGGGCGCAGCCGGCGCGGGCGTGAAGCCCAAGACCGTGCCGATGTTGGCGACCCTGCTGCGGGACATCGAGATGGGCCGCGCCCGGCAGCTCAAGAACTTCGCCTGGCTGCTGCGCGTCGGGCGGCATGGCATCCAGGGCGGCCCCGCCGTGCGCGACGGCATGAGCGACCTGCAGCTGGTGGCGGGCTTTGTGGAGTCACTCAAGGCGGTGGACGACGGCTGGCTGGCGGCGCTGGGCCTGGCGCCTGGTGCCGGGGCCACGGCGATGCTGCAGGGCGGGGCCGAGGCGCCCCTGCACGACTGGGCCGATGCGCTGCTGCTGCTGGTGATCGAGGTCTACCAGTGCCGCTGCGCCGAGTTCATGTCGCCCCATGTGTGGCGGGACTGGCAGGACATGCCGCTGTCGGAGGCGGTGGCGGCCTCGGCCTCCTTCCCGCCGGTGTTTCCGCCCCATGTGCTGTCGACCCTGGTGGACGATCGCAAGATCCGCGCGCTGGGGCTCACCGATGGCGGGGTGTTCGACAACCTGGGCAGCACCGCCTTGCTGGACGAGCAGTGCACCATGATCATCGCCAGCGATCCGGGCGGGGTCTTCGACACCCGCGCCCGCGAGGTGTCCGTGGGCCGCATCGGCCTCATGGGCCGCCTGGTGGAGCTGCTGAGCGAGCGGCCCAACCAGCTGTTCCGCCATGAGCTGCGCGAACGCCGCCGCATGGGCGAGGCCTTCGAGGCTTTCGCTGCCGGCACCCTGGGGGCCGACGCCGCGCAGTTCGTGGAGGCCCGCTCCCTGACGGCCCTGAGCACGTTCCGGATCGCCCCCACGGAGGATCTCAACAGGCCGGGCAGCCGCGGCCAGCTCCTGTCGGCCATCCGCACGGACCTCGACGTCTTTGCCCAGCTCGAGCAGGATGCCCTGATCCAGCAGGGCGAGCGCCAGGCCGAGCGGCACCTGCAGCGGCGCTTCGCCCCGGAGGCCGGCAGGCCCTTGCAAGTGGGGCAGCGTCCGCTGCCGGACCTGCCCGGGCTGACGGCCGGGGAGCAGGCGGTGCTGGCCGTTGCCCGCCACCGCTTCTGGCGCCTGGCGCGCCTCGCGCCGCTTTCCTGCCTGCTGCTGCTGGGGCTGCTGATGGCCGCGGCCTGGCATTGGCCCTGGCCGGCGGCTCTGGGGGCCGCCTGGGAGGCGCTCTGGCGCGGGCTGTCCTGCCTGCCGCAGGGGCCGGGTCTGCTGAGCGCGGCGGCGCTGTCCAGGCTGTGGGCCCTGCTGGGGGCCTGGCACTACCTGCCTCTGCTGGCGCTGCCGGCCCTGCCGCTGGCCTGGCTGGTCTTGCGGCGCTGGCTGGCGGAGCCGGGCTTGTGGCGGACGGGGCTTGGCGCGCTGAACCGGTGGCTGCGCAAGTCAGCCCTGGCGCGGGGCCTGCGGACCTGCCATGCGCAGCTCCTGCGGTGGTCCGTGGGACGCTGGCTGTTCGGGCAGAGCCGGGCCACCTGGCGGCGGCGCCTGCGTCATGTCAGGAGCCTGTTCGTGTACGGGCTGGGCCTGCTGCTGCTGCCTGGCGTGCTGGGCTCGCTGTGGATGATCATGCCGCTGCTGTTCGCCCTGGTGCTGGCAGGCGTCGGCGTGCTGTCCCTGGGGACCAGCTGGCTGTACCGGCGCGTGGCGCGCTGAGGGGCGTGCCGGAAGCGGCATTGCCCCGCTGCGCCAGCCTTTGCGGCCGATCCGGGATAATCGGCCCGTCCCCCATTCCAGGGGCCCGACCCTCTCGCTGCAGCATCCATGTCGAATCTGATTGTTCACGGCGGTACCCCGCTGGCTGGCCGCATCATCCCCTCGGCCAACAAGAACGCCATCCTGCCCATCCTCTGTGCCACCCTCCTCACCGCCGAGCCTGTGCGTCTGAGGGGCATCACCGAGATCACCGATGTCAAGAAGATCCTCGAAGTCTTCAGGAAGCTGGGCAGCACGGTCGAGGTCGACTACAAGACCGGCATCCTGGACGTGCATCACCGGGACACCCACTTCGACGCTGCGACCGACCGCCTGCCCGAGGAGATGCGCTCGTCCATCATGCTGGTGCCCGGCCTGATGGCGCGCTTCGGCGCGGCCCGCATCGAGGACGACGTCAAGGGCTGCACCCTGGGCGCCCGCGAGATCGACCCGCATGTGGAGGTCTTCGAGCGCTTCGGCGCTAGCGTGCAGCGCCTGAGCGACGGCCTGCTGCTGAGCGTGGACCGCCCGCTCAAGGGCAATGACCACTGGACGGACTACGCCTCCGTCACCACCACCGAGAACTTCGTGCTCTGCGCCGCGCTGGCGCAGGGCACCTCCACGCTGATGAACGCGGCCTCGGAGCCGCACGTGCAGGAGTTCTGCGCCTTCATGCAGATGCTGGGGGCCAAGATCGAGGGCCTGGGCACCTCGCGCCTCAAGATCACGGGCGTCGAGCGCCTGGGCGGCGGAGACTTCAGCTTTGCCGAAGACTTCCACGAGATCGTGACCTTCCTGGCCCTGGGCGCCATCACCGGCGGTGACGTCCAGGTGAAGAACTCCCAGCCCGAGCAGTTCCCCCTGATCGACCGCACCTTCGCCAAGTTCGGCGTGCACATCGAACACAAGGACGGCTGGTCGCGCGCCCTCACGCAGGGCCCGCTGAAGGTCAAGGAGCCCTTCACCCGCAACATCCTGCAGAAGGTCGAGGCGGCGCCCTGGCCCTACCTGCCGGTGGACCTGCTGCCCATCTTCGTGGCCCTGGGCGTCAAGGCCGAGGGCAGCGTGATGTTCTGGAACAAGATCTACGACGGCGCCATGGGCTGGACCTCGGAGCTGTCCAAGTTCGGCGCGCATGCCTTCCTGTCGGACCCGCACCGCATGGTCACCTTCGGCGGCAAGCCCCTGCATGCGGCCGAGGTGGAGAGCCCCTACATCATCCGCGTGGCCATCGCCCTGCTGATGGTGGCGGCGTCCATCCCTGGGCGCTCGGTGATCCGCAATGCCACACCCATCCGGCGCGCGCACCCGCATTTCGTCGAGAACATCTGCACGCTCGGCGCCCGTATCGAATGGGTGGACGGGGACTGAGCCGCTGCCACGCCCCCCGTGCCCTGATACTGCGGCGCATTCCCTGCTGTCCGAACGCTGCACCGGCCCATGGCCCTGTTCCCGTCGTCCCTGCTGTCGAGCCTGGCGCTGAGCCTGGCCCTGCTGCCCTGCGCGGCGCGGGCGGCTGAGCCGCTGCCGACCCTGCATTGGCTGGTGCAGGACGTGCCACCGCACTTCAGCTACATGCGGCCCGGCCAGGTGCCGCAGACGGTGGAGGACATCGGGCAGGGCGAGCTCGACGGCTTCCTGCGCATCCTCGTGAGGCGCATGCCCCAGTACCGGCATGTGCTGGTCGAGATGCCCTTCACCCGCTTCGAGCTCCAGGCGCGCCAGGGGCAGACCCTGTGCTCCGTCCTGCATGTGAAGACGCCGGAGCGCCTGGGCTGGCTCTGGTTCAGCCACCTCTATCCGCCGCTGTTCTCGCGCCAGCTCCATGTGGTCGTGCACAAGGACCGCCTGGCGCAGTTCGAGACCGCCGTCACCGGCCAGCCCCTCCAGCTGGCGGACCTGCTGCAGCGCCAGGACCTGGTCGGCCTGCTGCCGCGCGACCGCGCCTTCGGCCCCCGCATCGACGCCCTGCTGAAGCAGGCCGGCGATGGCGCGCCGCGCACCGTGGTGCCCAACCGCAACATGCACCTGCTGCACATGCTGCGGGCGCGGCGCATGGACTTCACGCTGGAGTACCCCTCGGTCGTGGACGAGTTCCTGCGCCTCAACGGCGGGGACGACCTGGTCAAGCTGCCCCTGGCCGAGGGCCGCAGCACGCAGCTGGCCACCGTCGCCTGCACCCGCAGCGCCGAGGGCCGGCAGCAGATCGAGGCCATCGACGCCGCCGTGCGCCGCCTGGCCCAGGAGAAGGACCGCGACGCCTGGCTGCGCAGCTGGCGCCGCGAGCCGCTGGACGAGCAGGACCGCCAGCGCGTCAACCGCTACATGGACGAGCGGGCCCGCGGCGGCCCCATCATCGAGTGAGCCGCCCGCCCAAGCTCGCCCTGCCCATGCGCGAGGGCGTCAGTGCCTCGGCCCTGGCCTGCCCGCCGGGGGACTGGCCGCTGCTGCTGGACTTCCTGGCCCAGCGGCTGTCCCTGGTCAGCAGGGACGACTGGGCCGGGCGCATGGCCGGCGGCGAGGTGCTGGGGCCGCAGGGTCAGGTCTTGCCTCCGGAAGCGCCCTATCGCGCCGGGCAGCGCATCTACTACTACCGCCGGGTGGCCCACGAGACGCCCGTGCCCTTCGAGGAGCAGCTGGTCCATGTGGACGAGCTGCTCGTGGTGGCCGACAAGCCGCATTTCCTCTCCGTGACGCCCAAGGGCCGCCATGTGCAGCAGACCCTGCTGACCCGGCTCAAGCGGCGGCTGGGCCTGCAAGACCTGACCCCCGTCCACCGCCTGGACCGCGAGACCGCCGGCCTGACCGTGTTCTGCGTGCAGCCCGCGCATCGCGACGCCTACCAGCGCCTCTTTCGCGAGCGCAGCGTGGACAAGGTCTACGAGGCCGTGGCCGCCGCCCCGCCGTCCGGCCTCGAGCTGCCCCTGCGCTACCGCAGCCGGCTCGTGGAGCGCGAGGGCGAGGCCTTCATGCAGATGGGCGAGGTGCCTGGCGAGCCCAATGCCGAGACCGTGATCCGCTGCCTGCGCCTGCTGGATGCGGGGCGGGCCCTGTACGAGCTGCGCCCGCTGACGGGCCAGAAGCACCAGCTGCGGGCGCAGATGTGCGCGCTGGGCCTGCCGCTGGCGGGCGATCGCATCTACCCGGTGCTGCAGCCGCCGCGTGAAGACTTCGACGAGCCCCTGCAGCTGCTGGCCCGGTCCATCGCTTTCGTCGATCCCGTCAGCGGGGCGCCGCGTGCCTTCCGCTCGGAGCGTCAGCTGGCGCTGGCCAGCAGCAGCTCGGCCTGACCGCTCAGCAGCGGGCCGACGAGGATGCGGTAGCCGTCGAGGTCGAAGGGCGGTGGCGCGTGGCCCGCCGGCAGCTGCAGCGCCCGGCCCTCCACCGTGCCCAGGTAGGCCCAGTGCTGCAGCACATGGGTCTGGACCCAGTCGCCCGCGCGTTCCACCAGGCCCACGGCGCCGTCGAAGGGCCAGGCCTGCACCTGCCACTGCGCGAGGGCGGCCCGCAGGCGATCGGCATGCTGATCCTCGGGCTCCTGGCCGCCGCACAGCGCACACCGGCCCAGCTGGCGCGCAAAGCAGCCGCGTGCCGAGGCGGGCTCCAGGCCCAGGCGAGCCAGGCACAGCTCCTGCGCCTCGGCGAGGCCGCGCAGCGCCTGCTGGGCCGCATGGCCGGAGCTGTACAGGCCGAACAGGCCCGGGCTGCGGGCGAAGTCCTGGTCCCGCGAATGCACGAGGCGCAGCACGGGGGCGGACGAGACCATCGCCCAGGCGCACAGCGAGCGGCTGCGGCGCAGGCGCTTGTTGAACAGCGGCTGCTGCGCCTTCACCCAGCGCGATTCCAGCAGCAGCGCGCCCACCTCGCCCGCCGTGCGCTGCCAGCTGACGCGGCAGGCCTGCGCCAGCATCCGTGCCTCGGCCGGCTCGCGCAGATGGGCCAGCACGCGCGAGCGGATGTTGACGCTCTTGCCGATGTACAGGGGCAGGGCGCCTTCGCCATGGAAGACATAGACCCCGCAGGCGGCGGGCAGCTCGGCCAGGTTGGCCTCGGGAATGTGGTGCGTGGGCATGAGGGTCGTCAGGCTGCCGGAAGTATGCCCGCGCGGCGCGGCGGGCTCGCCTGCTGTGCGACTGACAGCACCGGGGGCCTGTCATCCCCCCACCAGGAGGGGGCAACAAGGCGCAACAGCCGCGATGCGGCGCGCGCCCGCCGCCCTACACTGCTCGCGCCCCCGATAGAGCGAGGGGCGGGAGTGACACGATGGCAGCGATGGGCAAGGGACTGAAGATCCTGGCGGGCGTGGGCCTGGCGGCGGCGGTGGCCGCGGCAGGCTGGTGGGGATGGCAGCGCCAGCGCGGTGCTCCGGAGGCCAGCGAGGCGGACAGCGGCCCCCTGGCCGCCTTTGCGCTGGCCGACTGCAAGGCCCGGCTCTTCGACGGCTCGCCGGCCATTGCGGTGATGTTCACCCAGGCCCTGGCCGGCGGCCAGGACTTCGGCAAGCTGCTCACCGCCACCGAGTCCGCCCCCAATGAGGAGGCCGACAAGGCCACCCCTGTCGAGGCCCGCTGGGTGCTGGGCGACAACCCCCGCGTGCTCTACCTCCCCTATGTGAAGCCGGAGCGCAAGTTCCGTGTGAAGCTGGCCGGCGAGCTGGCGGCCAAGGCCGGCGCGACCCTGGCCACGCCGCAGACCTGCGAGGTGGCCAGCGAGGCCATGCCCGACGCCTACTACTTCGCCAGCCGCGGCACCGTGCTGCCGGCCGAGATCAACGGCGGCCTGCCCGTCGTGACCGTCAACACGCCCCAGGTGGACGTGCAGTTCCTGCGCATCCGCCCCGAGAACCTCAGCGCTTTCCTGGACCAGGTCGGCGGCCGGCGCGAGCGCCCGAAGGCTGCCAGCTACGAGGAGGGCAGCGAGGACTACGAAGGCGGCTACTACTACGAGGACCCGGGCCGCCGCCTCAAGGGCCGGACCTCCGGCTATGTGCTGGACCAGCTGCGCAGCATGTCCGACAGCGTCTACATCGGCCGCTTCACGACGGACGAACGCCCCAACCGTCGCAACGTCTCCTTCCTGCCCGTCGAGCGCATCAAGGAGCTGCAGGAGCCGGGCATCTACGTGGCGGTGATGAACACGCCGGGCCGCTTTGGCTGGGACTACCAGGTCACGCACTTCTATGTCACCGACATCGGCCTGCACCTGCGCCGCCATGCCGCGCAGCTGGACGTCTTCGCCACCTCGCTCAAGGGCGGCACGGCGCTGTCAGGCATCGAGCTGACCCTGGTGGACGAGGCCGGCAAGGCCCTGCAGCAGCTCAGCAGCGATGGGCAGGGCCACGGCGTCTTCACCCAGAAGCTGGACAAGGCCCGCGTGGTGCTGGCCAAGCGGGGCAAGGAGATGTCCGTGCTCTCGCTCAATGATGCGGCGCTGGACCTCTCCGAGTTCGATGCCATCGGGCATCCCTCGCGCAACAACAAGCTCTTTGTCTATGCGGGCCGTGACCTCTACCGCCCCGGCGAGAGCTTCCAGGCCTCCGTGCTGGCCCGCGACGCCGACGGCCGCGCCTGGGACAAGCCCGTCCCCCTGACCCTGAGCCTCAAGAAGCCCGACGGCAGCAATGCCGCCACCCTGCTGGTGCGCCCGGGGGCCACCGGTGCCGGCTACTACCAGCAGGCCATCACCCTGCCGGCCGACGCCCCCACGGGCCGCTGGCAGCTGCAGGCGCGCGTGGACCCGGCCGCCAGGCAGCCGGACGCGCAATGGAGCTTCCAGGTCGAGGAGTTCCTCCCCGAGCGCATGAAGCTGCAGCTCAGCGCCCCCGAGGCCGTGCTGACGGCCGACACCGCGCTGCGCGTGGACGTGCAGGGCGACTACCTCTACGGCGCGCCGGCCTCGGGCAACCGCGTCCAGGCCAGCCTCTACACCGAGCGCCAGATCAACCCGCTGGCCCGCGCGCTGCCGGGCTTCATCTTCGGCGACTTCGCCGACGACAAGGCCCAGAAGCGCAGCGACGCCGAGGACGACGAGCTGGACGACAAGGGCCACACCACCCTCAACTTCCATCCCGCCCTGAGCGAGCGCAGCTCGCCCATGCTGCTGCGCGCCAGCGTCAGCCTGCTGGAGAGCGGGGGGCGCCCCGTGGTGCGCTCGCTGGAACGCAGCTGGTGGCCGGCCGAGCAGCTGCTGGCCATCCGCCCGCTCTTCGATCGCAATGTGGTGCAGGAAGGCGGCATGGCCGAGTTCGAGCTGACCCGCGTGGACGCCGCCGGCAAGTTCCACGCGGCGGCCGACCTGCAGCTGCGCCTCGTCTACGAGGAACGGCAGTGGTACTGGCGCTATGACGACAGCCGCGGCTGGCACTCCGGCTTCAACACCCAGGAAGAGCTGGTGGAGGCCCGCCAGATCAAGCTGGACAAACGCAGCAAGATCGCGCTGCCGGTGCGCTGGGGCCGCTACCGCCTGGAGATCGCCGACCCTGCCACGCAGCAGACCCTGCGCTACGGCTTCTACGCCGGCTGGGGCGCGCAGGACGCCGACGACGTCGGCAACCGTCCCGACCGCGTGCAGCTCAAGCTGGAGGGCGCGCCCTTCAAGCCGGGCCAGAAGGCGAAGCTCGAGATCAAGCCGCCGCACGACGGCGAGGCCCTGGTGACGGTGGAGGGCGACCGCGTGCTGTGGAGCGAGCGCCTGGCCGTGCGGGCGCGCGGCACCACGGTCGAGATCCCCGTGGCCGAGGACTGGAAGCGCCACGACCTCTACATCACCGTGGCAGCCTTCCGGCCCGGCAGCCAGGGCGACAAGGTCACGCCGGCCCGCGCCCTGGGCCTGGTGCACCTGCCCCTGTGGCGCGAGGACCGCAAGCCCAAGGTGGAGCTGGTCGCGCCCCCGAAGGCCACGCCGGAGCAGTCGCTGCCCCTCAAGGTCAAGGTGCCGCAGCTGGCGGGCAAGCCGGCCCTGGTGACCGTGTCCGCGGTGGATGTAGGCATCCTCAACATCACCCGCTACAAGACGCCGGACCCGCAGGACTTCTTCTTCGGCAAGCACCGCTACGGTGCCGACCTGCTGGACCTCTACGGCAAGGTGATCGAGCGCATGGAGGGCAATGCCGCCCGCCAGCGCTTCGGCGGTGACGCAGGCAAGCGGGACACCCAGAGCCTGCCGCGCAAGGTGCTGCTGGTGGACCTCTTCAGCGGCCCGGTGCAGCTCGACGCCAAGGGCGAGGCCACGGTGAGCTTCAAGCTGCCGGACTTCAACGGCACCCTGCGCGTGATGGCCGTGGTGGCCAGCGCCGACAGCTATGGCAGCGCCCAGGCCGAGACCGTGGTCGCCGCGCCCCTGGTGGCCGAGCTGTCCCTGCCGCGCTTCCTCTCACCCGGTGACAAGGCCACCATCGCGCTGGACGTGAGCAACCTCTCGGGCAGCGCCCGCGAGGTCAAGGTGCGCCTGGAGGCCGACGGCCCGCTGCGCGTGCTCGCCCAGCCCGAACCCGTGCCGCTGGCCGACAAGCAGCGCAAGGTGCTGAGCTTCCAGGTGGAGGCCACCGAGGCTGCGGGCCTGGTGCCGCTGAAGCTGCACGTGCAGGCCGGGGACCTGAAGCTGGTGCGCGAGGCCGCGCTGCAGCTGCAGCCGCTGACCCCGCCCGTGCACGAGCTCAGGCGCACGCGCCTGGAGCCCGGCGCCACGCTGAAGCTCGATGCCAACCTCCTCGACGGCTACTGGGGCGGCTCCGCCAGCGCCACGCTGAGCCTGTCCGACAAGCCCCCCATCGACATCCGGGAGCAGGTCAAGGGCCTGCTGGGCTATCCCTACGGCTGCCTGGAGCAGACCACCAGCAGCGCCTACCCGCTGGCCATGATCGACGAGGAGGCCGCCAAGGCCTTCGGCATGACGCCCGTGCCGCGCGAGGAGCGGGCCAAGCGGCTGGACAGCGCCTTCGGCCGCCTGGCCGGCATGCAGCAGGCCAAGGGCGGCTTCGGGCTCTGGGCCAACACCAGCCCCTATGAGGCCTGGCTGTCGGCCTATGTGACCGGCTTCCTGCAGGACGCCAAGGACGCCGGCTTCGCCCCGCCCGAGAGCATGCTCAGCCGCTCCATGGACAACCTCCTGGAGCAGTTCCAGCGCAGCCCCGGCCAGCAGACCCAGCCGCCCAAGGATCCCAAGCGGGACGACAAGGGCCGCGTGGCCAGCTACAGCGACATCGAGCTGATCCGCATCGCCCACCAGCGCTTCGCCGAGGCGGCCCATGCCGGCTATGTGCTGGCGCGCGCTCAGAAAGCGCCGCTGGCCACGCTCAAGACCCTGCACGAGCAGTACCGCGGCAATGCCCGCTCGCCCCTGCCCCTGATCCACCTGGGCCTGGCCC
This sequence comes from Roseateles flavus, assembly GCF_039872765.1. Lineage (NCBI taxonomy): Bacteria > Pseudomonadati > Pseudomonadota > Betaproteobacteria > Burkholderiales > Sphaerotilaceae > Roseateles > Roseateles flavus. The sequence continues at coordinate 60,458 of NZ_JBDPZC010000012.1, forward strand.
TCAAGCTCATGGGTGACGAGAAGCGGGCCCGGCAGGCCCTGGACGAGGGCCTGAACCGCGCCTACGGCATCAACCCCGCGCTCGCTCCGTCGCAGGAGGGGTGGTGGTGGGAAGAGTGGCTGGGCGACTACGGCAGCCGCGTGCGTGACCAGGCCATGGCCTATGCCCTGCTGGCCCGCCACGGCATCCAGCACGAACGCCGCGAAGGCCTGCTCTTCGACCTGGCTGGCGACTTCGACCGCCGCCGCTACTTCTCCACCCAGGAGCGCCTGGCGCTCTTCCTGGCGGTGCGAAGCGCCCACGGCCAGGCCGGCGGCGAAGGCTGGAGCGCCAGCCTGCAGACCGGCGCAGCGGCGCCCGACACGCTCAGCGGCAAGGAGACGGCGCAGCGCGACATCGCCGGCACCCGGCTCAAGGCCGGCACCGTGCTGAAGAACGAGGGCAAGGGCTCGCTGTTCGTGGAGCTGCATGCCCAGGGCTATCCGACCAAGCCCCTGCCGCCGCAGACCGACAGCATCGTGATCGAGCGCAGCCTCTTCTCCATCGAGGGCAAACCCGTCACCGCGCGCCAGTTCACCACGGGCGAGATGTTCATCGTGCGCCTGCGCGCCACGGCCCGGCGGCCCATCAAGGACGGCCTGATCGTGGACCGCATCCCGGCCGGCTTCGAGGTGGAGAACCTCAACCTCAGCCAGGGACCGCAGGCTGGCGAGTTCACCGTGGAGGGGCAGAACATCGCCCAGGCCAACGCGAACACGCGCATCGTGCACACCGAGTACCGCGACGACCGCTTCGTGGCCGCCGCGCAGCTGGACGGCAGCCCGCTGGATGTCTTCTACCTCGTGCGCGTGGTGACGCCGGGCCGCTACCAGGTGCCGGCGCCCTTTGCCGAGGACATGTACCGGCCCGAGCTGCGCGGCATCGGCAAGGCGGAGGCCGAGATCACCGTCCTCAACAAGAAATGAAGCCAGGCCCTGACCGTGCTCCCCTGAGCGGCATGCTGGCCTCCTGTCGATGACAGGACCATGCCTGCACGATTGAGCCTGATGCGCCGGGCCCTGCGCCGCCGGGCCTGGTGCGCGGTGGCCGTCTTCGTGCTGGCGCTGCTGGGCCTGGACCGGCTCTTCCCGCTGCCGGCCGCGGCCTGGCCGGACAGCCCGGCGCGGCGGCCGCTGGAGGCCGTGGTGGTGCTGGCCGAGGACGGCACGCCGCTGCGCTACTGGCCGGGCGCGGACGGCGCCATGCGGCACCGGGTCACGCTGGAGCAGGTCTCGCCGCTGTACGTCGAGGCCCTGCTGGGCTACGAGGACCGCGGCTTCTGGTGGCATCCCGGCATCAACCCGGCGGCGCTGCTGCGCGCGGGCTGGCAATGGCTGCGGGCCGGGCAGGTGGTGTCGGGCGGCTCCACGCTGACCATGCAGGTGGCCCGCCTGCTGGACGCCGAGTGCGCCGACCGCCAGCGCAATCTGCAGACTTGCGCCACCCGCAGCCTCGGTGCCAAGGCGCGCCAGATGCTGCGCGCCCTGCAGCTGGAATGGCACCTCAGCAAACGGGAGATCCTCACCCTCTACCTCAACGAGGCGCCCATGGGCGGCATGGTGGAAGGCGTGGAGATGGCGGCGCAGTCCTACCTTGGCAAGTCAGCGCGCGATCTGTCGCCCGCGGAAGCGGCCCTGCTGGCGGCGCTGCCGCAGAGCCCCTCGCGACTGCGGCCTGACCGGCATCCCGCCCAGGCCCAGGCCGCGCGCGACAAGGTGCTGGATCGCCTCGTGAGCCAGGGCATCTGGAGCGCCGCGCAGGTGCAGGACGCCAGGCTGGAGAAGGTCTTCGCGCCACCCCTGCGCTCGCGCGTGCTGGCGCCGCTGCTGGCCGAGCGCCTGCGCCAGCGCGGCCTGAAGGCGGGCGAGTCCGTGGTGCCGTCCCTGCTGGACGCGGGCCTGCAGCAGCGCCTGGAGCAGGTCCTGCTGGACCGGCTCAACACCCTGCCCGAGCAGGTCTCCATCGCCGCGTTGATCGTGGACAACAGCAACGGCGCGGTGCGTGCCTACGCCGGCTCGGCCGACTTCGGCGACATGAAGCGCGCCGCCCATGTCGACATGGTCCGCGGCCTGCGCTCGCCGGGCTCGACGCTCAAGCCCTTCCTCTACGCCATGGCCCTGGACCAGGGACTGGTGCATGCCGAGAGCCTGCTGGTCGATGCGCCGCAGAACTTCGGTGGCTACGCGCCCGGCAATTTCCAGGCGGACTTCTCCGGGCCGGTGAGCGTCTCCGAAGCCCTGCAGCGCTCGCTCAACGTGCCGGCAGTGGACTTGCTGGAGCGCATCGGGCCCGAGCGCTTCGCGGCCCAGCTGCGCGGGGCGGGCCTGCGCCTGCGCATGCCGGCCAATGCGGCGCCCAATCTGAGCCTGATCCTGGGAGGCGGCAGCACGCGGCTGGAGGAGCTGGTGGGCGCCTACACGGCCCTGGCCCGCGGTGGCGAGGCCCTGCAGCCGCGCCTGCAGGCGCAGGACCCGCTGCGCCCGGCGCGGCTGATGAGCGAAGGCGCCGCCTTCATCGTGCGCGAGATCCTGGAGAACGGTGGACGCCCCGGCGCCCCCTTCCGTGAATCCCAGGCCCGCATCGCCTGGAAGACGGGGACCAGCTTTGGCTTCCGCGACGCCTGGGCCCTCGGCGTGACGGACCGCTACACCCTGGGCGTCTGGATGGGCCGCCCAGACGGCACGCCCAATCCCGGCCACTTCGGCGCCAACAGCGCAGCCCCGCTGCTGCGTGATCTGGCCGCCGCCCTGGGCCCTCAGCAGCTCGCACCGCGCCGCCAGCCGGCCAGCGTGCAGGCCGCGCCCATCTGCTGGCCCCTGGGCCGGCTGGCCGCCAGCACGCCGCCGGACCAGTGCCTGCAGCAGCGCATGGCCTGGCTGCTGGACGGCGCCGCGCCGCCCACCCTGCCCGAGCGCGGCGCGACCCAGGGCCTGGAGTTCCAGGTGCTGCTGGAGACCGGCGGGCACGAACGCGTCTCCAGCGATTGCGCCGGCCCCCTGGCCCGCCCCGAGCCCGCCGTGCGCTGGCCGGCGCTCCTGCAGCCCTGGATCGAGAACGCCCAGCGCCATCCGCTGGAGCGCCTGCCCTGGAAGGCCGGCTGCCGGGGCGACGCCCAGGGCGGACCCAGCGCCCGGCTGCGCATCGTGGGCCTGGAGCCCGGCACTGTGCTGCGGCCCTCGCCGGGCCAGCCCCACATCCGTCTGCCCCTGCAGGTGCTGGGCGCGCAGGGCGCCGTGGCCTGGCTGCTGGACGGTCAGCTGCTGGCCTGGCAGGAGCCGGCCGAGGGCAGCGCCCGCCGTGCGCCGCTGCTGCTGCAGCCCCAGCGCAACGGCGAGCAGCAGCTCACCGCGCTGGACGCGCAGGGGCATTACGCCCGGCTGCGCTTCACGGTGCAGGGCTTGTGATCAGAACAGCAGCTTCAGCGTGGCCGAGAACATGCCCGCCTGCTGGCCATAGACCTTGCCAAACAGATAGGCCGCCTGCAGCTGCAGGGCCTGGTGCTCGCGCAGGGTCCAGCTGGCCTGGATCGAGGGGCCGGCGCGGTGGGACTGGCGCTCGGCCGGTTTCCAGTCCCGCCAGTTGCCCAGTTCGCCAAAGCCCTGCACGCCCGCGCGCCAGCCGGGATGCAGCGGCCAGCTCAGCTGCCATTGGTACTTCAGCTCGGTGCCGCTGCGGGCCAGGTCGCCCCAGCCGTGCTCCAGGATCGCCGTGGCCTGCACGCGGGCCAGGCCCCATTCCGTCTGGCTGACCAGGCCCAGCTCCAGGGCATGCCCCTGCTCCGCGCCGTGGCTGCGGACCAGCTGGGTGTGCAAGGCCAGGTCCCAGTCGCCATGGCCGTCGTCCAGGCGGACCTGGTTGAGCCAGTTCCAGGTGTCCAGGCGCACGGCCTCCTCGCGCGTGCCCTCATAGCTGGCCAGCAGCGTGCTGGTCCAGCGCTCGCCGAAGCCGTAGGAGAGCGCCAGTTCGGGCCACAGCACCGCGGGGCCGCCGCCGCGTGTCTTGACGGTCCAGTAGCGCAGCTCGGTCCCCACTTGCCCGGCCTGGGCATAGGGCGCGAGCACGTAATAGCCCGGATCGGCCCGTGCAGGCACGGCGCCGAGCCACAGCGCGCAGGTCAGGCTTCCCAGACGCACAGACATCCTCGGCATGACACTCCCTGGACGGTTCTGCCCCGAAGGCCGGGGTGCCTCACTGTAGCGAGGCCTTGCCAATTTGTGCCGCGCTTCGGGGACAGATGCACGGTCCAGGCCACAAAGTTCCGGGCAATCCCGGGTGGGCGAGCCGCCCGAATCGGCCGATGCTGAAAGGCCGGCAACGTTTGCAGTGCCGGTGACACCCATGAACGCCACGCCTGCCCTGCTTATGTCGCTGAAGTCCCGCGCCCTGCTGGGCCTGCTGACGCTCGGTCTTGCGCTGGTGCTGGTCATGGGGGGCTGGCATGTGAGGCGCGAGCTGCACCTGGAGGCCGAGCAGGCCGAAACCACGCAACAGCTGCTGCCCCTGCTGTACGCCGAACCCCTGTCGCGGGCCGTGGCCGGCAACCAGATCGCGGCCGCCCAGCGCCTGCTGGAGACGCTGGTGAGTCGCCACGAGCTGCAGTCGGCGGTGCTCAAGGGCCGTGACGGATTGCGCCTGCTGTCCGGCCCGGACGTGCTGCCCGGGCCGGACAGCCCGCACAGCGAGTTCGCCCTGCGCCTGCCGGGCGATGGCGAGGAGCTGGGCCGTGTCCGCGTGGTGGCCCCCGAGCTCAATGTCTGGGGGCAGCTGAGCAAGCCGGCCATGCAGCACTGGCTGCTGCAGCTGCTGGCCCTGGCGCTGACCCTGGGACTGGGCGCGGCCCTGCTGATCGACCGCCTGCTGCTGCGTCCGCTGCGCCGCATGGCCTCCGACATGGAACGCTTCGATCCCAGCCGGCCGCCCAGTGAATTCAGCTGGTTCGATGACGGGCAGCCCGCCCGCGCACCGGCCGAGCTGCAGCAGATCAACCGCGCCATGGCCCATGTCCACCAGAGCGTGGACCAGCAGCTGCAGCGCAAGCAGCGGGAGATGCGCGAGCTGAGCGCCCAGGTGGCGCAGCAGGCGCGCGCCTTGCACGAGGCGCAGGCGGCGCTGGACCTCAAGCAGCGCGAGCTGGCCCAGCTGGCCCGCCACGACGCGCTGACCGGACTGGCCAACCGCCGCGAGTTCGACGACGCCCTGCGCCGCGAGTTCAAGCGCGCCCAGCGCCAGCAGTCCCGCCTGGCCCTGGCCGTGCTGGACCTGGATCACCTGAAGGCCTACAACGAGCTGCACGGTCACGCCGCCGGCGACGAGGTGCTGCGCCGCTTTGCGCGCCTGCTGGGCGAACGCTTCAAGCGCGACACCGACCTGGTTGCGCGCCTGGGCGGGGAGGAGTTCGGGGCCCTGCTGCCCGGCTTCGACATCGCCTCCGCCCAGCACATGCTCGAGAGCCTGCGCGAGGACTGGCGGCGCCTGTCCCTGCCGCATGGGGCGAGCCCGGTGGACGAGGTGGTGACGGTGAGCATCGGCCTCGCGGCCTATGGCCCCAGCCACCCCTATCTGAGCCCGCTGGCCCTGATGCAGGCGGCCGACGAGGCGCTCTACATCGCCAAGCACGCCGGGCGTGACCGGCTGAGCCTGGCGGCCTGAGCGGCTCCGCCCATCGGCCCGCATCGGGCATGAAAAAGCCGGCAGGACGCCGGCTTGCTGCATTCGCGGGGAAGGCTCAGTCCCGGCCGTGCGCCTGGGCTTCCAGCAGCTGCTCGCTGACACGGCGCGCCGCGCGCAGCACCAGGGTCTCGTCCAGCTGGGCCTGCGGGGCAATGGCCTTGGCGATTTCGTCCAGGCGCTCCGGCGCATTCATCAGGGACCAGGCAATCACGGAGATCGCGCAGACGCTGCGGCGCTGCAGGGTGTCCGGCATCAGCAGGCTGGTCTGCACTTCCACATGGCTGCGGACGCTGGCTACCGAGGCCGGCGCGAGACCCCAGCTTTCGCACAGGGCGGCGCCCAGGGCGTCATGGCTCACGCCGAAGGCGGTGTGCTCCAGCTTGACCAGCTCGGCGTCTTCCTGCGTGGCGCGCAGCATGGCGGGGTAGTGGGCGGGAGCGTGGCGGTAGAGCACGGCCTTGCCGCATTCCTCGAAGAGGCCGGCCGAATGCGCCGCCCAGGGGTCCACGCCCAGCATCTGGCCCATGCGGCCCATCAGCAGGCCGCGCTGCGAGGCGCGGGCCCAGACGGGGTCCAGCTCAGGGGCGGGCGGGAAGGCGGCGCGCAGGCCCATCTCGAAGGTGATGGCGGCCACTTCGCGCATGCCCAGGTAGGTCAGGGCCTGGTGCACCGTCTGTACCCGGCCGCGCAGGCCGTACAGCGAGGAATTGACGGCCTTCAGCACGGCGGCGGCGAGGGCCATGTCGGTCTCGACCAGGGCAGAGACGGCCAGGAGGTCGATGTCGTCGGCGGCCATCAGCAGGGACAGCTTGACCAGCACCTCGGGTTGGGTGGGGATCTCGATGTCGAGAGTGCGCAGTTCAGGATCAACAGACATGGGCGGCCTTGCTTGGTACGTGAGAGCGTCTCCAGGGCCGGCCGGCAAGTGCCGCGCCTGCCCTGGGAGGCGTGATCCGGCAATGGTAGCGCCGTGGGGCGGCTGTCGCGGAATCTTGTGACGCCTGGAGACGAATCTCCGTCCCCAGGGCAGGGAATCAGCGCAGGAAGGCGTCGTAGCTGGTCTTGAGGATCAGCGCCCCCACCACCAGCACGAACATGCCGCGCACAAAGCCCGTGCCGCGGGCCAGGGCCATGCGCGTGCCCAACAGGCTGCCGATGACGTTGGTGACCGCCATCACGGCGGCGATGTGCCACCAGAGGTGCCCCTTCATCGTGAACAGCAGCAGAGCGGCGGCATTGGTGGCGGTGTTGAGCAGCTTGGCGCTGGCCGAGGCATGCAGGAAGTCGAAGCCCAGCAGGCGCACGAAGAGGAAGACGAAGAAGCTGCCCGTGCCCGGCCCGAAGAAGCCGTCGTAGAAGCCGATCACGCCGCCGATCAGGCTGGCCAGCAGCATTTCGCTGCGGCCGCTGAAGCGCGGGGCGTGCTCGCGGCCCAGGTCCTTCTTCGCCAGCGTGTAGAGCAGCACGGCGCCCAGGATCAGGGGCAGCAGCTTGCGCAGGCCTTCGGGGCTGACGAGGGTGACCGTCCAGGCGCCGCCGAAGCTGCCCAGCAGGGCGGCGACGGCAGCCGGCAGCAGGGCATGCCAGGGCAGGGTGACGCGCGCGGCGTACTGCCGGGTCGCCCAGGCCGTGCCCCAGATGGCCGCACCCTTGTTCGTGCCGAACAGCGTGGCGGGCGTGGCCTGCGGGTAGACGCTGAAGAGGGCGGGGACCAGGATCAGCCCCCCTCCGCCGACGACGGCATCGATGAATCCGGCCAGCAAGGAGGCGAGGGCGACGGTGACAAGGTCCAGCATGAGGGGCGAGCGTCAGGAGAGGCGCGACCGGCCGCATGGCGGCAGCGCACCAATAAAAACGGGCACCGATGTGGTGCCCGCCGATTGTGACAGTGGCGCGCCACGGTAGTGGCGGCCCCGTCTTGTTTGTCTCCTCAGCCCCCGTAGGCGAGCACTGCAAGCGCAGCGTCCGCGTCGAGTGACGCCAATGTAGAGGCCGGCTCCCATGCACGCACTTGGGGTTTTTACCGTAGGTCAAGCACCGCGCTGGTGCGTCATGCGCCCTTCAGGGGCCACGTTTCTCTATGGAAATGGCAACGGCAGGCTGCAGGGGCGACGGTCCGGACAGGGGATCGCTGTCCCCTGATCCAGGGGCGCCGGCTGCCTTTGCGCGGCATCAGCGCCACTTCAGCGCCACTTCAGCGCGGCGACAGGGGGTTGAACAGGGGCTTGAAGCCGAAGGGGTCGGGGCTGGCGGGGTCCACGCTGACCCGCACCGCGTGCACCTCCTGCTCGCCGAAGACCTGCAGGCGCAGCAGGTTGCGCAAGACCTGACCCTTGCCGGGCTCCTTGACGGCCTTGAAGGGGCGGTCGATCACGAAGCGGTGGCTGTCACCATGGACCAGCAGGACGGGGCGGCCCCAGTCCTGGACCAGGGGCAGCAGGCCCTGCTCGAAGAGCCGGGTGAAGCCGCTGTGGCTGGGGAACTCCATCCACTGGTTGGCACCCAGGAAGGGGTCGGCCTGCATGGCGATGACCACGGCGCGGGCATCCAGGCTGCGTGCCCGCTCGAAGCCGGCCTGCAGCCAGGCCAGGTTGGCCTCGTTGCGCGCGAGGAACTCCTGCACGGCGGCCAGGTCGCGGGGCTCGAAGCCGTTGTTGGAGCCCGGCACGTTGAGGGTCAGGAACAGCACGCCCTCGCGCTCGAAGCGCAGGTTCTCGCGGAAGCGGGCATGGGCCGGCTGCAGGTCGGCCTGGCGCTGCACGGCCAGAGGCTGGCGGCCCAGGCTGCGCGGGGCGCCGAAGAACATCTCGCGCAGCGTGTCCAGCCGCTCCTGGGGCGCATAGCCGCCGGCTGCGGGGCGGTGGCAGTCGGTCCATTCGTTGTCGCCAGGCGTGTAGACCAGGGCCGAGTCGAACTGGTTGAAGAAGGCGCGCTGGCGGGCGAATTCCTCGTCGCTGCAGGGGCTGCTGCCGCTCTTGAAGTCCCCCACGTGCAGGCTGAAGGCCGGCGCCTGGGCATTGATCAGCTGGATCAGCTGCTGGTAGACGGGGTAGGCGGTGTCGGCGGGGCCGTAGGGCATGTCGCCCAGGGCCACGAACTCGAAGGGCCGGGGCGCCGCGGCGGGTTCTTCGGCCCAGACCGGCGCAAGGCCTGATGCGCCGGTCAGGCAGGCTGACAGCAGGGCCAGCCGGCAAAGTGAGTGGCGGAGTCTCTGGCGAGGCTTCATGGGGCGGATTCCGGGCGAGGGGCGGTGCTGGGGTCGTCGAGGGTGGGTGCCGGCGGTTCTGCGGCTTCTGCGGACAGGGGCAGGCGGTCCGTCCGTCGCAGGTCCAGCACCACGGTGTGGGCGGCCTTGTCCTGCAGGGCCTGGCGGTTCGCGTCCCAGGCCAGCTGTGCGAAGCCCATGCCGCCGGTGCCCATGCTGGCCAGGTAGCCGCCGTAGCGGCTGAAGCTGCGCATCAGGGTCATGGGCTTGCCGCTGAGCTCGGCCACCTTCAGGCCCATGAGGCGCTTGCCCACGGTCTGCCCCGGCCACAACACCGGCAGCAGCGTGAAGTAGACGATGGCCAGGCTGAAGCGCAGGCCCACCGCGCCCAGCGCCTCGTCCAGCCACTGCCGGGGCTGGAAGCCGCTGTGGGCGCGGGCCGCCTCCTCGGATTGGCGCAGGCGGCGGATCTGCGACTCCAGCTCGGCGATGCGGCGGCTTTCGGGGCTGGCGGCACTGGCAGCCGATGCGGCGGAGGGAGGCGGGGCGGTGGCATCGGCCCGGGCCTCGTCCTCCTCGGGGGGGTCTTCGGCCGGCGCGCTTGCGGCCGGGCGGGTGGCGCGGGGCTTGTCCTCGACGGCCTCGCGCAAGTCCACCCAGAGGCCGCGCAGGCCCAGCGCCAGCAGCAGTGCAACCGCCAACCACCAGAGGGGTGAGGGCGGGCGGCGGGCATCGCGGCGCCGGATCTGCAGCCAGGCGGCCAGGGCCACGCTGCCCAGCAGCATCCAGTTGCCCAGGGAGGAGGCCAGGCCGATCAGGGCCAGATCCAGGGCCATGGCCCAGGCCCTCTGCGCCGGCCGTGCCAGCGCATGGCCCAGCAGGGAGGGGCTGACATTGACGTCCTCGGGGGTGACCCAGTCGCGGCGCGGCGAGGGCTGGATCAGGGCGGGCAGGCGCAGGCGCATCAGCGGGCAGGGCGGCGGCGGTGGTGGTGGAGGCTGCCGATTCTGCCGCGTGATTGCGGCGCCATGGGGTCAGATCGTGCCTGGCGTCTTCAATCGTCTTCCAGGCTGTCGCAGCCGGCCGTCGGGCAGAGCAGGCCGATCTGGCTCAGCAGGTCCAGGGCGTCGTCGCGCCAGTCGGGGGCACTGCCGGCATCTGCCGTGGCCGGCGCAGGCGTGCTGGCGGTCTGCAGAGGCGGGCCGGCGGCCGGTCCGCCTGCCGGTGCGGTCGGCGCAGGAGGGCCGGACGTGGTGATCGGCGCGGGCAGGGGTGGCGCCTGAGCCGCGAGCGTCCCGCCTGCCACCGGGGCGGCGTGCGTGACCTGCATCTGCGGGGCTGGCGCTCCGTCGCCGTGACCAGCCGCCCGGTCATGGGGCCGCGGCGAGTCCTGCCAGAAGCCCAACAGCACGGCAGTGATCGCAAGGGCAAAGAACGCCGTGGTCTTCATGGAAGGGGCAGAGCTGTGACAGAGGCCGCAGCATGCGGCGTGCGCCTGAGCGGCTCGCGTCTGCTCTGCGAAGAAATGCAAAGCAGGCCCCGGAGGCCCGGCTAGGTCGCGGGCGCCCGGGCCCGGCCCGCGGAGGCCAGGGACTGCTGCAGCGCCACGAAGGCGTCCATGGCGTCCCACAGGGCCTGCGTGTCCAGGCCTGGCTGCAGCTGGGCCAGGGCCAGGGCGGCGGCCTCCAGGCTGCTCAGCTGGTGGGCCGCATGGGCCTTGCGGATGGCATAGCGGCTGGCCGGCGTGGCCGTGAGCGCCAGGCGGGGCAGGGCCTGCAGCCAGGGCGAATGGCGCATCAGCTGGCGGCTCTGGCGCCAGGTGCCGTCCAGCAGGACCAGGCGGGGCGGGGGCCGCCCGGCCGCCCAGGGGTGCGATGGCGGCGGCGCGCCGGGGTCGGGCGGATAGAGCAGCAGCAGCGGATGGGCGTCCGCGAGCGGCGCGGGAAACTGCGCCCCGACCCGGCGCTCGCAATGCCGCAGGCACAGCTGGAGCAGCCGGGCTGTGCCCTTGGCCTGGCGGGCTTCCTCGGGGTGCTGCAGGATCAGCAGGGGCACGGCGTTGTCCAGCGGCCGGATGCAAGCGCACAGGCAGCCGGCCAGGGGGCGCTCGCAGCGCAGGCAGGTGGGGCGGCTCACCCGGGCCTCACAGCGCCTTCAGCGGCAGCGGCGCACCGCTCTTGACGCAGCGGATGGCGAAATTGCTGGTGATGTCCTGGACCATGGGCAGGGCCTGCAGGCGGCGCACGATCTGCTCGTAGTCCGGCAGGTCGCCGACGACCACTTCCAGCAGGTAGTCATGCGCCCCCGAGACCACATGGCAGGCCACCACCTCGCTCATGGCCTGCATGCCGGACTCGAACTCCCGCACCGCGTCTTCGCGGTGGTGCATCAGCTTGACGTTGACGAAGACGGTGGTCGCCAGCTGCAGGCGCTTGCGGTCCAGGATGGCACGGTAGCCGCTGATGTAGCCGGCCTCCTCCAGGCGGCGCAGGCGGCGGGCGCAGGGGCTTTGCGACAGGGCCACGCGGTCCGCCAGCTCGGCCACCGAGAGGCGGCCCTCGCGTTGCAGCAGCTCCAGCAATTGCAGGTCAATACGGTCCATGAACGGGCGTGAAGGGTGAAAAAACGCTTTGAGTGCCGATGAATTGGCGATAACAGGCTTCGCTAGGGCAATCCAGTGGCGAATGCGACCGATTATCGCGCGGCAATCACCAGAAAATCTGCGCCATTCAGTAGTAACCCGCAGTACTCCCGTGTCCAGCATCGCCCCCTCCTCGCTCCAGGCCGCCGGCCTGGCCCTGCCCGCCACCCCCGCCCGCAGCGCCACCCCCTGGGCCGGCTGGGCCGCCCTGGCCTTCACCCTGCTGATCTGGGCCAGCTTCTTCGTCTCGCTGCGTGCCGGCGCCCGTGCTGCCCTGGCCCCGGCCGAGCTGGCACTGGTGCGCTTCCTGCCGGCCGGCCTGGTCTTCCTGCCCGTGGTGATCCTGCGCTGGCGACGTTTCGCCAGCCTGCCGGTGCTGCAGTGGATGAGCATCGTGGCGGGCGCGGGCCTGCCCTATTTCCTGATTGCCGGCGCTGGCATGCGCCACGCCCCGGTGGCCGACGGCGCCACGCTGATCCCCGGCACCATCCCGCTCTTCGTGGCCCTGATCGCCGCCTTCAGCCAGGGCCGTGCCGCGCTGAGCCGCTGGCCGGCGCTGCTGACCGTGGTCAGCGGCGTGGCCACCCTGCTGGCCTTCCACCATGGAGAGGGTCAGCTGGCCCAGGGCTACGGGCTCTTCCTGCTGGGCAGCCTCATGTGGGCCAACTACACCCTGGCCCTGCGCCACTCGGGCCTGAGCCCCATCGAGGCCGCGGCGCTGATCTCGGTCGTGTCCCTGGCCCTGCTGCTGCCTTGGCTGATGATGCATCCGCCCCTGGGCCTGATGGCCCTGCCGGCGCGGGCCTGGGCCCTGCACGGCAGCATTCAGGGCCTGGGCGTGGGCCTGCTGTCCACGCTCAGCTACGCCTTCGCCATCCAGCGCCTCGGTGCGCAGCGCGCGGCCACCGTGGGGGCGCTGACCCCCGTGCTGGCCAGCTGCCTGGCCTGGCCCATGTTCGGCGAGGTGCCGGATGGCGCGACGCTGGCGGGCATGGGACTGATCCTGGCCGGCGTGCTGTGGAGCCAGCGGCCGCAGCGCTGATCACGCGCTTCAGCGGTACAGGGGCAGGGCGTCCACGCGCTGCCGGATCAAGGCCATCATGCGCCGGTAGCCCTCGCCCTGCAGCCCGCCGTACTGCTGCTGCAGGGTCTCGGCACTGAGGAACTCAGGCAGGTCCTCGGTGCGGGGCATGAAATCCCGCTCCGGCGGGTGGGCCGCCAGGCGCCGCTGCAGGCCGACCGGGTCGCGCTCCGAGTACAGGCCCAGGTGGGCGCCGGCCTGGTCCGCGGCCAGGTCATTGAAGCTGAAGCCGCTGCCGCCGCGCGAATCCGCCACCTCCTTGTAGATGCCAATGGCATCGGCCAGCGGACCGCCGCCCTCGATGGCCAGCACCACCGAGACCAGCAGATGCTGGGAGAAGTCGTCCCGCCCATTGGCGGTGAGGATCATGGGCCGCGCCCGGGGCCAGCTGCTGGCGGCGGGCAGCAGGCGGCTGGTGTGCTCGCCCGCGGCCTGCAAGGCCAGGATGAGGAAGGCGGCGCGGTTCTCCAGCCGCGGGTCCTCGCCGGCCTGGCTGCGGCGCAGGGCCTCGGCGAAGAAGGGCGGCATGACGTCCGCCACCGAGACCGGCGTGCCCGACAGATGCGGCTCGCAGAGCTTCACCAGCAGTGCGTTGTAGTGCTGCAGCCGGGCCTGCTCCGCAGCGGGCCAGCGGGCGTTGAGGGCTTTCTTGAGGGAGTCCGGCTTCCACTCGTAGCTCATTTCCAGCTGCCCGGGGGCGAAGCCGATGTGCTGGATCAGTTCGCCCGCCACGCGCAGCTCGGCCTGCGCGGCCAGGCGCTCGGTGAGCCAGCGCACCAGCCAGTCCGAGGCCCAGGTGGGCAGGGGCAGGTGGCCGATGCGCAGCTGGCGCAGGCGCGGCAGATTGCCCGTTTCCTGCAGCCGGGCGTGGATGTTGAGCCAGGGGCCGGCGCCCTGCTCGCGCAGCGGGATGCTGGCCTCCACCAGGGCCTCGTGCTGGGCCAGCTGGGCGGTGGCGCGGGCCTCACGGTAGCGGTTGACCAGGCGCCCCAGCAGCAGCTGCAGCTGCGCCTCGCTGAGGCGGACCACGCGCAGGCCCCCGGGCGGCAGCTGGCGCGGGTCGTTCTGGCGCAGGACCTCGCTGGCCTGCTGCAGCTGAGCGCCTTCGAGCGCCGGCGGAGGCGAAACGCTGGGCTGCGCCTGCAGGGCGAGCATTGCCAGCAGCAGGGGCAGCCCCAGGCCCAGGAACAGCATCAGCCAGAGGGTGCGGCGCAGCAGGCGGCCGAGCTGGGAACGTCGGGGGAGGGCGGTCATGGGCGCCAGTCTGCCACCTCGCCGGCAGGCACCCGAAAGCCAGCCTCGGCGCTGGCGACAATGCCGCCCATGCCCGCCTTCGTCCCGCCTCCCGTGCCCCTGCTGCGTCCGCTGCTGCGCCTGCAGACCCTGGACCGCGGCGATGGCCTGCTGGGCCTGCGGCCGCACGGACGCCTGGGGCCGCGCGGCGCGCCGCTGAGCCTGATGCAGCTCTTCCTGGCGGACGCGGCCGGGGGGCCGCCCTGGCCCTGCCCGCCCGAAGGCCAGGCCGGACCGCATGGGCCCTGGATCCAGCAGCTCCTGGCCCTGGGCGCCCAGCCCCTGCGTGCCGATCACCTGCAATGGCGTCAGCCGCCCGCCGCCGCGCCCGGCCGGGCCTGGACGCTGCTGCTGGAGGAGGACTTCGGCGATTTCGTCACCGATGTCCTCCCCCGCCTGGCCGCCGAAGGCTGGGTGGTGGAGCGCCTGCCCGGCTTCGCCCATGAGCCCCAGCCGGTCAGCGCCTGGCATCTGGGGCTCAGCGCCGAAGGGGCCGGGGTCTCCGAGGCCGTGCCGCGCCTCGGCGCGCCCCGCCAGCGTGGCTCCTGGCTGCTGAGCCTGGGCCTGGAGGTGCAGGGCGAGCGTCTGGACCTGGCACCGCTCATGGCCAATCTGCTGCGCCGTGACAAGCGCTGGCTGGACGCCGTGGCGCTGGAGGCCATCGAGGACGACGACGTCATCTTCCTGCGCGCCCCCGGCGGGCGGCGCTTCCACACCCCGGCGGCGCCGCTGAAGCAGCTGATGCGCCACCTGCTGAGCCTGGTCACGCCGCGCCAGCTGGATGGCAAGGGGCCGCTGCGCCTGTCCGAGTGGCAGGCGCAGCAGCTGGCCCTGTTCGACGAGGACCGGGGCCGCTGGCAGTTCCATGGCCAGCAGGCGCTGGAAGGGCTGGTGGCGCGGCTGCGCGAGGCGGGCCGGCCGGCGCCGGTGCTGCATCCCGAAGGGCTGGGCCTGCGCCTGCGCGACTACCAGCTGCAGGGCCTGGCCTGGCTGCAGTACCTCGGTCAGCACGGCCTGGGCGGCATCCTGGCTGACGACATGGGCCTGGGCAAGACCGCCCAGACCCTGGCGCATCTGTGGCTGGAGAAGCAGTCCGGGCGCCTGGCGCAGGGCGCGCTGCTGGTCCTGCCCACCAGCCTGCTGTTCAACTGGGCGCAGGAGGCGGCCCGCGTCTGCCCCGGGCTGCGCGTGGCCACCTGGCACGGCGCGCCGCGCGGGCAGGCCCTGCCCGATTGCGACCTGCTGCTGTGCAGCTACGGCCTGGTCTGGCGGGACCTGCGGGTGCTGTCCGGCCGGGACTGGGACTGGCTGGTGCTGGACGAGGGCCAGGCGGTCAAGAACCCCGCCTCGCGCACCGCCCGGGCTCTGCGCCGCCTGCCTTCGCGCCAGCGCCTGGTGCTCAGCGGCACGCCGCTGGAAAACCATCTGGGCGAGCTGTGGGCGCATTTCGACTTCCTGCTGCCCGGTTTCCTGGGCGATGCCCGGGGTTTCTCCCGCCACTGGCGCAAGCCTATCGAGGAGGGCGGGGACGGCCGCCGGGCGCGCTGGCTGGCCGCCCGGGTCCGGCCCTTCATGCTGCGCCGCCTCAAGGAAGAGGTGGCGCCAGAGCTGCCCCCGCTGACCGAGCTGCGCACCCTGTTGACGCTGCCCCTGCCCCAGCGCCAGCTCTACGAGGGCGTGCGGGTCGCGGCCGACCACATGGTGCGGCGCATCCTGGCCCGCCAGGGGCTGGAGGGGGGGCTGATCTCGGTGCTGGACGCCATGCTGCGCCTGCGCCAGCTGTGCTGCGATCCCCGCCTGATCGAGGAGGTGCCGGCCCGGCTGGGCGAGGGTGTGAAGCTGGCCTGGTTGCGCGAGCACCTGCCCGACCTGCTGCGGCAGGGACGCCGGGTGCTGGTGTTCTCGCAGTTCGCCCGCATGCTGGACCTGGTGGAGGCCCTGCTGACGGAGCTGAAGCTTCCGGCCCTGCGCCTCAGCGGCGAGACACCCGAACGCCAGCGCGGCGAGCGCGTGGCCCGTTTCCAGGCTTGTGAGTGCCCACTCATGCTCTTGAGCCTGAAGGCCGGAGGTGTAGGACTGAACCTGACGGCCGCGGACACCGTCATCCACCTGGATCCCTGGTGGAACCCGGCCGTGCAGGCGCAGGCCAGCGCGCGGGCCCATCGCATCGGGCAGGACAAGCCGGTCTTCGTGCACCAGCTGCTGGTGCAGGGCAGCATCGAGGAGCGCATCCTGGCCCTGCAGGTGCGCAAGAAGGCGCTGGCGGACGGGGTGATGGGGGTGGACGGGGCCGCCGAGCTGCTGAAGTTCAGCGCGGCCGACCTGGAGGGCTTGCTGGCGCCGCTGCCGGCCCTCGAGGAGGGGGAGGACGAGCCGGAAGGGGCCTAGCGGACCCCGCGCCTGAAGCACCCGCCGCCAGGACGGGCAGCGTCCCGGGTGTCACCCAGAAATGCAAAGAGCGCCTCGTGGGCGCTCCGTGGTGGATGGGGCCGGCTGGGTCCCGGTGAGATCAGCGCTTGCGGTCGAAGCGCATCGCGCGGGCCAGGCTGCGGCGGTCGGTGCCCAGGCTGGCGGTCTCGAAGGCTTCGTGCTTGCGGCCCTTGTCGGTGTTCCATTCGGTCATGGGCACGCGGCGGTTCTGGGCTTCGGTACGGTGTTGCGACTTCATCATGGCGACTGGCCTTTCCTCTTGCTGGACCCCATCAAGCGGGTCTTGTGGGGCACAACGGGGTGGGCAGACAGGCGGTTGACAGCGCCGGCAAACTTTTTTCACGTTCCAGCCTGCCGCCCGGGTTCGCCCCGGGATCCGCCGGCCCGTCGTGCGACTACAACGTGAGGGCTGTCCCTTCCGGCTGTCCCCTGCTTTGTCGCTAAGCTTGCCCGCCATGTCCTCCTCGCTCGCCCAACGCCAACCGCCGCCCACCCTGGTCGCCTGCCTGTGTGCGGCCTGGTGTCGCCTCTGCGACAGCTACCGCGAGACCTTTGCCCAGCTGCGCGAGCAGCACCCTGGCGCCCGTTTCATCTGGGTGGACATCGAGGACGATGCCGAACTGGTGGGCGAGCTGGACGTCGAGACCTTCCCGACCCTGGTCGTGGGCGTGGGCGAGCAGCTGCGCTTCTGCGGCCCCGTGACGCCCCAGCTGAGCACCGCCCAGCGCCTGCTGGAGACCGTGCTCGCCCCCGATGCCGCCGCCGCCGCCGCCGGGCCGGACGCCCAGGCCCTGCTGTCCCGCCTGCAGCACAGCTGCTGACGCTGCCCACCCCTGACCCCCGGCAGGGGCGGCCCCGCGCGGTGACAATCGCGCCACCCACACCAAAGAATTCACAGCCATGACCGTTCAACTCAAGAGCGCCGCGTCGCGCGCCACGCCCATCGTCGTGCTCGATGCGGCGAGCTTCCAGGCCCTGAAGTCCAAGCTGCCCAAGCCCACGCAGAACTGGCTGGCCGCCATCGGATTCACGGCGCGCCCGGACAGCCACGCGCTCGTGCCCGGCGCCGACGGCAAGATCGAGAAGGTGCTGGCCGGCGTGGCCAGCGTGGCCTCGCCCTACGTGCTGTCGGCCCTGCCCATGGCGCTGCCCGAGGGCTCCTATGTGCTGTCGGACGAAGGCCTGGCCGTCGCGCCGGAGCAGGCCGCGCTCTCCTGGGAGCTGGGCAGCTACCACTTCGACGTCTACAAGGCCCGCCCCCGTGCTAGCGCCACCCTGCTGCTGAAGCCGGGCATCGAGGCCGAGCGCGGCCTGGCCACCGCCACCGCCATCTGCGCGGCCCGCGACCTGATCAACACGCCCGCCGAGCACATGGGCCCGGCCGAGCTGGCCGCCGCTGCCCAGGTGCTGGCCAAGCAGCACGGCGCCAAGTTCAAGCAGATCGTCGGTGAGGACCTGCTGAAGAAAGGCTTCCCGGCCGTGCATGCCGTGGGCCGCGCCAGCGTGCGCGCGCCGCGCCTGATCGAGCTGAACTGGGGCAAGGCCAAGGATCCGCTGGTCAGCCTGGTGGGCAAGGGCGTCTGCTTCGACACCGGCGGCCTGGACCTCAAGACCCCCGAGGGCATGCGCCAGATGAAAAAGGACATGGGCGGCGCCGCCAACGCCATCGCCCTGGCCGGCCTGATCATGACCCTGAAGCTGCCGGTGCGCCTGCAGCTGCTGATCCCTGCGGTGGAGAACGCCGTGGCCGGCAACGCCTACCGTCCGGGCGACATCATCAAGACCCGCAAGGGCATCCAGATCGAGATCGGCAACACCGACGCTGAAGGCCGCGTGATCCTCTCCGACGCCCTGGCCTACGCCAGCGAAGGCAAGCCCGAGCTGATCATCGACCTGGCCACGCTCACCGGCGCGGCCCGTGTGGCCCTGGGTCCGCAGCTGCCGGCCCTGTTCGCCAAGCACATGGACACCGCCCGCGAGCTGGTGGACCTGGGCCTGAAGATCGACGATCCCGTCTGGCACATGCCTCTGTGGGCACCCTACCAGCAGGGCATCCAGTCCAGCCTGGGCGACATCGTCAACACCGGCCCCAATCCCATGGCCGGCGCCATCAACGCGGCCCTGTTCCTGGAGTACTTCATCGAGCCGCTGCAGGACTGGCTGCACCTGGACATCTACGGCTCCAATGCCAAGTCCCTGCCCGGCCGGCCCGAGGGCGGCGAGGCCCAGGGTATCCGCACCCTGCTGGCCTACCTGGAAGAGCGCTTCGGCGGCTGAGCGCGGCCGAGCGCCACCTGCACGAGGGCCCGCTTTGGCGGGCCTTCGTTCACCCTTGGCTCATGCGCGCTGCTGCAGCATCCAGCTGGCGATGCGCTCCGCGATCATCAGCGTCGGCGCATTGGTGTTGCCGCTGGTGATGGTGGGCATGAGGCTGGCGTCGGCCACGCGCAGGCCCGCCACGCCGCGCACGCGGCCTTGCGGGTCGGTCACGGCCAGCGGGTCCTCGGCGCGGCCCATCTTGCAGGTGCCCACGGGGTGGAAGATGGTGGTGGCGATCTCGCCGGCCAGGCGGGTGAGCTCCTCGTCGCTCTCGTAGGCCGGGCCGGGCTTTACCTCGCGCGGCTGGAAGGGGGCGAGCGCGGGCTGGGCCACGATGCGCCGCGTCAGGCGCAGGCTCTTCGCGGCGATGCGGCGGTCCCCTTCGGTGCTGAAGTAATTGGGCGCGATGGCGGGCGGCTGGTCCGGATCGCCGCTGCGGATGTTGACGCTGCCGCGGCTGCCGGGATTCAGGTTGCACACGCTGGCCGTGAAGGCGTTGAAGCGGTGCAGGGGCTCGCCGAAGGCATCCAGGGACAGCGGCTGCACGTGGTACTCCAGGTCCGGCCAGCGCAGCTGCGGCGAGGAGCGGGTGAAGGCGCCCAGCTGCGAGGGCGCCATGCTCATGGGGCCGCTGCGCGACCACAGGTACTGCAGGCCGATGCCCAGCTTGCCCCACCAGTGCGCCGCCTGCGTGTTGAGCGTGCGCGTGCCTTCCACGGCATAGACGGCCCGGATCTGCAGGTGGTCCTGCAGATTCTGGCCGACGCCGGGCAGGTCCTGCTGCACCGCAATGCCCAGGGACTGCAGCAGCGCAGCCGGCCCCAGGCCCGAGCACTGCAGGATCTGCGGCGAGCCGATGGCGCCCGCTGCCAGCACCAGCTCTCCGCCCGGTGCCAGGCGCACCTGCTCCATGCCGTGGGACGTGCGCACCTCGGCGCCTTCGCAGCGCAGGGCGCCTGACTCGTCGCGGCGCAGCTTCAGCCGGTGCACCGTGGCGCCGGTCCAGAGCTCGAAATTGGGGCGGCCCAGGCAGGTCGGGCGCAGAAAGGCCTTGGCGGCGTTCCAGCGCAGGCCACCGCGCTGGCTGACCTCGAAATAGCCCACGCCTTCGTTGTTGCCGCCGTTGAAATCCTCGGTGCGCGCAATGCCGGCCTGCTCGGCCGCGGCGGCGAAGGCGTCCAGGATGTCCCAGCGCAGGCGCTGCTTCTCCACCCGCCATTCGCCGCGGTGGCCATGCAGGGCGCGGAAGGCCTCGTCAGCGCTTCCCTTCGCGTCGAGTCGCCAGTGGTCCTCGTGCTGCTTGAAGAGAGGCAAGACCTGACCCCAGGACCAGGCGTCCTCGCCGGTGAGCGCCGCCCAGTGCTCGTAGTCGCGGGACTGGCCGCGCATGTAGATCATGCCGTTGATGCTGGAGCTGCCCCCCAGCACCTTGCCGCGGGGGTAGCGCAGCTGCCGGCCGTTGAGCCCGGGCTCGGCCTCGGTGTTGTAGAGCCAGTCGGTGCGCGGGTTGCCGATGCAGTGCAGATAGCCGACGGGGATGTGGATCCAGTGGTAGTCGTCCTTGCCGCCCGCCTCGAGCAGCAGCACGCGCTTGCTCGGGTCGGCGCTCAGGCGGTTGGCCAGCAGGCAGCCGGCGGTGCCGGCACCGACGACGATGGTGTCAAAGTCCATGGGCTTGATTTCTCCAGGGGGTCAAGCCCAGCCAGCGGCCAGCTCACGGACCAGTTGGGCCGCGGGCTTGGTGCGGGCCAGTGGGAGGGCCTGACCGGCCCAGAGACTCATGTAATCGGCCCGGCCCTGGGCGGCGCCGGCCTGGCGCAGCGGGCGGCTCAGTGCATTCGGGATGGGGAAGTCCGGCAGCGGCGCGTCGGCCATCTCGCGGGTGAATGCGTTGGCCAGGCCGCGGGCCTCGCGGCCCGAGAAGGCGCGGGTGAGCGTGGAGTCGGCATCGCGCGCCTGCAGCAGGGCCTCGCGGTAGGCGGGCGACAGCGGGCATTCCTCGGCCAGCAGGAAGGCCGTGCCCACCGCGGCAGCCGTGGCGCCGAGCGCGCGGGCGGCGGCCATGCCGCGGGCATCGGCAATGCCGCCGGCGGCGATCACCGGCACGTAGAGCGCATCCACCAGCTGAGGCACCAGGGCTATCGTGCCGATCAACGCGCCTTCGGGGCGGCCCAGAAAGCCTCCGCGATGGCCGCCAGCCTCGCAGCCCTGTGCCACGACGGCATGCACGCCGCTGTCTTGCAACTGCAGGGCCTCGCTGACCTGGGTGGCCGTGCCGAGCACGACCCGGCCCTCGTCGCGCAGGGCCTGGACCAGCGCCGGCCCCGGATCACCGAAGGCAAAGCTCACCACGGCCGGCTGCAGCTCGCGCACCACGGCCAGCTGGGCTTCGAAGTCCTCCTCGCAGGCAGCGGGCAGCTCGGGCACGGGCAGGCCCAGGGCCTGGGCATGCGGCGCGAGGCGCTGGCGGTAGGCCTCGACCTGCGCGCTGTCGACGCTCCAGGGCTGCGGGCAGAAGAGGTTGATGCCGAAGGGCTTGTCGCTGCGGGCGCGGATGTCGGCCACCACGGTGCGGATGCGCGCCGGGCTCAGGTAGGCCGCGCCCAGCTGACCCAGGCCGCCGGCCTCGCTGACGGCCGCCACCAGGGCCGCGCTGGCGGCCTCGCCGGCCATGGGCGCCATCAGCACGGGCGTGGGGATGCCCAATTTCTGCAGAAAGCTCTTCATGGCCGGTCCTTTCAGTTGGACAGGTGTGATGCCAGTACCGGGAAGAGCTTGATCAGGCCGTCCTGGAGCAGCTCCACGGCCAGTGCGGCCAGGATCAGGCCCATCAGCCGGGTCATGATGTTGATGCCGGTCTGGCCCAGCACGCGGGCGATGCGGCCGGACGCGGAGAAGACGAGGTAGGTCACCAGCCCCACCACCACGCCATAGCCCACCAGCACGCCCAGCTCCCACCAGTGCCGGGTCTTGTCCGCGTAGATCACCATGGTGGAGATGGTGGCCGGGCCGGTCAGCAGCGGAATGGTCAGCGGCACGACGGCGATGCTGGCGCCGCTGCTGAGCTTGGCCTCGCCTTCGCTGAGGTCCTCGGGCCGGCTTTCGGCGGGGCGGGCATTGAGCATCTGCAGCGCGCTGATCAGCAGCAGCACGCCGCCGCCCACCTGGAAGCTGGCCAGCGAGATGTTGAAGAAGTCCAGCACCTTGAGCCCGGCCAGCGCGCTGATGGAGATCACCAGGAAGGCTGTGAGCGAGCTGACGCGCACCGTGTGCCGGCGCTGCTCGGCGCCCTGGTCCTGGGTGAAGTGGATGAAGAAGGGCACCACGCCGATCGGGTTGACGATGGCCAGCAGGGCGATCAGGGGCTTGACGATGTCCATCCACGCGTCTCCATCAGGTAGTGAAGGCCGGCCGCGGCGCGCGGGCCGTACCAGCTGAGCAGCTCGCCGTCGACCAGGCGCACGCGCGCCTGCGGGCACAGGGCCTGGGCGGCGTCGAGGTGGCTGGCATTGAAACTGTAGGGTTCCGAGCTGAGCAGCACCTCGTCGATCTCGTGCAGCCAGGCTTCGTCGCCCTGGATCACCGGATAGCGTGCGGCGCCGGTCTCGCCGCCGTCCATGTCCGGCCAGCTCAGCCAGCCGACCTCGGCCAGCATGCGGGCGATGTAGGTGTTGCGCGCCACGCCCATCCAGGGATCCTTCCAGATCAGGTAGAGCACGCGCCGCGGGGGCCAGGTCTTGCCTCGCGCGGCCAGCAGCGCTTGTGCCAGGGCTTGCTGCAGCGCCGCGGCGCGCGCCGCCACGCCGGGCAGGTGGCCGAAATGCGTCTGCAGCTGGGCGATCAGGGCTGCGTTGTCCTGCGGCCCCTGGGGGTGGGTGACGATGATCTCGGGCACGAACTCGCGCAGGGCCTCGGCGGTCTCGGCGCGGTTCTCGTCCATGTTCACGATGACGTGGCTGGGCGCGAGGCGGCGCAGCTTGTCGAGGTTGACGTCCTTGGTGCCGCCGACCTTGGGAACCTCGGCCACCTCATGGGCCGGGTGGATGCAGAAGCCGGTGCGAGCGACCAGCCAGGGACGCAGGCCCAGCGCGATCAGCAGCTCGGTGATGGAAGGCACCAGGGAGGCGATGCGGGGCGCTGCGCTCACAGCTGGGCTTCCTCGGCCGGCGGCTCGGTCAGCGCCAGCCACACGGCGCAGCAGCCGCGCAGATAGAACAGGGCCGGCAGCACCAGGGCCAGGGCGAAGACCACGCCGCCGCCCGTCTGCACGGCCAGGCCGGCGGCGCTGGTGTTGATGGGCGTGCCGGCCGCGCCCAGGCTGCGCAGCCCGCGCCCGAACAGTCCGGCCATCAGCTGCTGCGGCGGAAGCTCGATGCCGGCCGCCCAGGGCACCAGCAGGGCCATGGCCTGGCCGCCGCCGACGACGACCACGCTGACGCAGGCGCTCACCAGGGCCGAAATGCCCAGCACGCCCACCATCAGCACCGCGGTGTCCAGCAGGCGCCAGCGCAGCAGCCCGGCCAGCTTGCGCAGGGCCCGGGCGGGGGGCAGTCCGGACCAGATCGAGGGCCCGGTGAGCGGCCCCACCATCACCATCAGCGTCAGGAGCATGCCGCCGAACAATCCCACACCCAAGGGCACCAGGGCACTCAGCAGCGGCGGACCCACATGGGGCAGGCGGGACAGGCTCAGCAGCCCCAGCATCAGGGCCGTCAGCAAGCCGGCCGTGGACAGCATGGCAACCAAGCACAAGAGCACGCGAGGAGCAATACGAAGACTGTCATAGGCAGCATCGCGCAGGTCCCGGATGGGGTGCCCGCGGGCCTGGTCCATCAGCAGCAGGCCGGTGCTGTTGACACCCAGGAACACGATGCACAGGGCGGCGCAGCCCCACAGGGCGCCGCGCCAGGTCAGTTCACGCGCCAGATCGGCCTCGGCGGCACCCAGCATCAGGCCGGCCAGACAGAAGGAGGCCAGCAGGGCGCGGAATGCGGCGCCATTGCGGGCGGCATCCAGGCTGGACAGGAGGCGCGTGAGGGTGTGGGGGTTGAGACTGGAGTTCACGGGGGCGCGGGCTTTCGCTGCATCTTAGCGAGGCCGGGTCGCCCCTCAGGACTGCCACGGGAATTGCTCGCTAACCCTAGTCGCAGCCGCCGATTTGTGCTGGAATGCGCCCAACCAAGGGTTTGTACTGGTTTCCAGACGGCGTCTAAAAACAACAGTCCGCAGAGGGCGCTTTGCGCCGTCAGAAAGGCTCCGCCCATAATCGGCAACCTGTGTCTGGATGCAGCGCCTTCGGTTGAATGGTTCACGATGGGTTGAAGCTCCACATGGTTATTTGGTATTGAAAGGGCTTCCCCATGGGAAACAAGCTTTACGTAGGCAATCTGGCCTATAGCGTCCGCGACGAATCGCTCCACGAAGCGTTCTCGCAATTTGGTACGGTGACCTCCGCCAAGGTCATGATGGACCGTGAAACCGGTCGCTCCAAGGGCTTCGGCTTTGTGGAGATGGGTTCGGACGCCGAAGCGCAAGCCGCCATCAATGGCATGAACGGTGCGGCGCTGGAAGGCCGTGCCATCGTCGTGAACGAAGCCCGTCCCCGTGAAGAGCGTCCGGGCGGCTTCGGCGGCGGCGGCGGTGGCCGTGGTGGCTTCGGCGGCGGTCGCTCCGGCGGCGGCGGCTTCGGCGGCGGCGGCGGCGGTTACGGCGGTGGCCGTTCCGGCGGCGGCGGCGGTGGCGGCTACGGTGGTGGCGGCGGCGGCGGTTACGGCGGTGGCCGTTCCGGCGGCGGCGGCTACGGCGGTGGCCGTTCGGGCGGCTACTGATCGCCTGGGCAGGGCTGAACCCCGTTCAGCCCCTGCAAAGAGAAGCACCCTCGACGAGGGTGCTTTTTTTATGCCTGTCCTGAGGTCTGCCGCCCGGGCCTCGGCCCGGGGTAGGGCATCGCAGGCACCCCTGGGGGGCACTGCGGGCGCCGGCGGCCCGTGGTGGAGCGATCAGCGGCCGAACACGGTGCTGTACTTGGCGAACCACTCCTTCTGCGTCGCCTCGCCGGGTTGGCGGCGGGTGTGGGTGTAGCCCACGCTGAAGGCGCTGCTGAGGCCCTGGCGGCGCTGGTAGACCAGGGATTGCGTGAAGGCATGGCGGCGGTCCTCTTCCAGGGCGCCGTCCGGCATGCGGCTCAGGCCGCGCTGCTGCAGGATCAGGCGCAGGGAGTCCTGCGCGCTGAAATGCAGCACCGCCAGGGACTGCCCCAGCCACTCCTGCAGCGAACGCTGGCGCTGCGGGCCGCGCACGTCGGACCAGCCCAGGTGCTGGTTCCACTCCAGGGCCATCTGGGCCGGCAGGTTGAAGCGGAAGTTGGCGTCGATGGCCAGCGTCTGGCCACGACCCAGGCGGTCCGCCTCGACGTCCAGCCGGCGGCCGAATTCGTAGTCGATGCTGAACAGGCTGAACCAGGGCGAGGGGTTGAGGATGAAGCCCAGGTTGACCGTGCGGGGCTGGTGCAGGACGCCCGTGGGCGAGGCCCGTTGCGCATCCAGCCCCAGATGGGCCCAGAACTCGAACTTACGCGCCGAGGTGAACCAGACACCCGGCTGCACCAGACGCTCGATCACCTGGCCGGACGGGATGCCGAACTCGGCGTCGGCCAGGGTACTGGCCTGGGCCAGCTTGAGCTGCCATTCGAACTCGTAAGCCGGCCAGGTGATGCCCGTGCCGGGCAGGCCCAGGGTCTGGCTGCCCATGCGGCGGTTGATCTGGGCGGTGAGGCGTTGCACGCCGGTCTGGTTGACGAAGCCGTTGTCATTGGCGAAGCGGGGGCTCAGCCGTTCCAGGTGGACGGAATTGGCCCAGTCCTCGCTGCGATGCCGGCCCTCGACCCAGACATAGCTGCCGCTCTGTGCCGACTGGCGCAGGGGCTGGTCGTCGGCGTCAAAGCCCAGGGTGGTGCTGGACAGCAGCACATGGCCCCGCACGCTGGCCTGCTCGCTGAGGTTGCCGTGGAAATCGCTGCCCAGCACCCAGTTGTGCCGGCCCAGGCCATAGTCGCGGATGGAGACCAGGCCCGCCGCGCCCCATTGGTCGAATTGCTGATGCAGGCGGG
Organism: Roseateles flavus; assembly: GCF_039872765.1. Classification (NCBI taxonomy): domain Bacteria; kingdom Pseudomonadati; phylum Pseudomonadota; class Betaproteobacteria; order Burkholderiales; family Sphaerotilaceae; genus Roseateles; species Roseateles flavus. The sequence goes on from NZ_JBDPZC010000012.1 coordinate 86,244, forward strand.
CGAAGCTGGCCTGCGAACTCAGGTGCTGGGGCAGACGCTCCAGGGTCTCGTAGGCATTGGAGCGGAAGATCTTGCCGCCGCCCTTGTCGCGCAGGCTGAGGAAGGTGCCCTCGGCCTCGGCGCCCCGCCAGGTGGCGCGCAGGCCCCAGTTCGGATCGGTGATGGCGCGGGAGTAGAAGGCAGCCAGGCCACGCGCCTGCCCGCTGTCGTCCGGCTGGCCCTTGCCCGTCACGTCCTGGCTCTCCAGGAAGAAGGGGCGCTTCTCGGTGAGCTGCAGGGCGAAGCGGGTGTTGCCTGTGAGCTGGGGCACGTCCAGCTCCACCTGGGAGAAGTCGGGGTTCAGGGTGGCGTCCACCACCCAGTCGGCGCGCGGGCGCCATTTGAGCTCCAGGCCCAGGCTGGCGTCGTTCTGGCGGCTGAAGGGCGCACCGGCGCTGCGCTCCTCGTGGCGGCGCAGGGTCAGCTCGGGCCGCAACTCGACGAAGCTGCGCTCGCGCACGGTCTGCACCAGGTCTCCCAGGCCCTCGATGGGCTGCAGCTCGGCGATGTTGTGCAGGGAGTCCTGGGTCAGCGGGGCTGACACCAGGAAGACGTTCTCATCGCGCGGGACGCTGCGTCCCACCATCATCCGCCAGTCCGCACCGCCCTGGTAGGGGTAGCGCAGGGTCGACAGCGGCCAGCGCAGCTCGATGCTGTAGCCGTCAGGCAGCCGCTGGGCTGCGGCCTGCACGTCGAAGTCGGGGGCGAAGTCCTCCACGTCGTCCACCGCGGCGATGCTGCCGTCGGCCACCACGCCATTGGCGCCCACGCGCACGAACTGCGCGGTGCGGCGCTGGCCCATGGGATCGAGGAAGACGACGACATAGTCCTGGTCCCGCTTGACCTGGTCCCGGCGCACCAGCGGCGCACGGATCTGCTCGGGGTGCTCGTCGTAGCAGCGGATGCCGATCACGAGCGCGTCCTTGTCGGCGACGACCTGCACCGTGGTGCGCCAGCGTGCGGGCTTCTTGTCCTGCGGCTGCAGCTGAATGAAGCTGTCGTGGATGGGCGCCTGCGCCCAGATGGCTTCGTCGAGACGGCCATCGATCCGTGCATTCGCATGGTCCACGCGCAAGGCCTTGGGCCAGGGCATGTCGGGAAGGTCTGCGTGGGCCTGCGGCAAGCCCAGCAGGGCAAGGCAGGCCATCGCGACCGCGTGGCGAGTTCTGTTCATGGCTCCTCCTTCTCGCGCGCTTTGTTTTTGGACGCGAGGCTCCCGTGCCCGTCGGGATTCCATTCGGGCGCGCGGAGTGTAGGGAGCCGGTGTGCGGCTCGCACGCAAAGGCGTGCGCAGTCAGGGGATGCTTGTGGCGCCGGGCTTACTCGCCCTCTCGGTGTTTACGCGGACGCCCCGCCAGCAGCCGGTCATACAGGGCATTGGGCAGCAGGCGCAGAACCCGCGCCACCATGCCCATCTGCCAGGGAATGACGCGGAATCCATGCCCGGCCTGGATGCTGCGATAGGCTGCTCTGGCAAAGCTTTCAGCAGACATCAGGAAAGGCATGTGATAGCGATTGCGCCGGGTCAGCGGCGTGTCGATGTAGCCCGGTGCGATGGTGGTGACGCGCACGCCGAATGGGCGGCATTCGCCCCGCAGGCTCTCGCAGTAGCTGATCACTGCGGCCTTGCTGGAGCAGTAGGCCGCATGCCCCGGCAGGCCTCGGATGCCGGCCACGCTGGCGATGCCCACCAGGCTGCCGCTGCGCCGCGCATTCATGGGCGCGATGAAGGGATGGAAGGTGGCGGCCAGGCCGATGTTGTTGGTCGCGTAGAGGCGCTGCATCACGGCCAGGTCCTCGTAGATGGCGCTGTCCATGCCCACCGAGATGCCGGCATTGGCGATCACCACATCCGGCAGACCCTGCTCGGCAATGCAGTGGCGGCCGGCCTCGACGATGGACTCGACCTGGCTCACGTCCGCACAGTAGACGCGCCAGCGTGCGGCCTCCAGTCCCTGCTCCCGGGCCCAGCGCGCCATCTCCTCGGTGCGGCGGGCCACGAGGGCCAGGCGCCAGCCCTGCCGGTAGAACTCGAGGGCCATGGCCTGGCCCAGGCCGCTGGAGGCGCCGGTGATGTAGACGAGGGGGGCTTGGTTCATGGCAGGTCGGGCAGGGCTCAGGGCCTCTTGCGCCGCGGCAGGTAGCTGGCCGTGCTGCGGCCATGGAACTGCAGCTGGCCGCTGAGGTTGTCGTATTCGAAGGACTGCACGCTGAAGCTGCCCTGGCCGGTGCGCAGGGTCACCGGCAGGTGGGAGCTCATCAGCTCGCGCGGCGGATTGAGCTGCAGGAACTCGCCGCTGATCTCCAGCTGCGCAGGCAGGTTTTCCGGCTGGGCCTGGGCATAGCGGCGCACCAGCACGTCGCCTTGCAGGCGGATCTCGCTGGCGTCGGCATTGCTCAGAGCCTGGCGGGCCTGGGCGACGGTCAGCGTGCCGTCCTTGCCCAGGGCGCGCAGCTCGATGCCGTCGATCTCCAGGGTGTCGGTGTCCGGGTAGTGGCGCATCTCGCGGCCGCGGACTTGCAGGGCCAGCGTGCCGTCGGGCTTGAAGCGCTGCAGCTCGAAGCCCTGCATCTGGTAGTCGGGCTCATGGCGCAGCACGCGCTGGGCGCTGCCGTCCTCGGGCAGGGGCGTGCTCTTGACCAGCCACCAGGTGAAGGCCGCCAGCAGGGCCAGGATCAACAGGGGCAGGTAGGTGCCGACCAGGTTCTGCAGGCGCCACAGCAGCGGCGGCGCCTCGCGACGGCGTGCGGGCCCGGGCGGCGGCGCCAGGGGCGTGCTGCTCGTGGCGCTCATGGGCGAGCCTTCGACCCGTGGGCGGCACGGCTCATGCGGGGTGACCTCCGTCCAGCGTGCTCAGATGCCCGTGCAGCAGGCCGGCGTAGCGGCCCTTGGCCATCAGCAGCAGGTCACAGCACTCGCGGGCGGCACCGTGGCCGCCGGGGGCGCGGGTCACGTGATGGGCGATGGCCAGCACCTCGGCATGCGCCTGTGCCGGTGCGCAGGCAAAGGCGGCGCGACACATGAGGGGCAGGTCGGGCCAGTCGTCGCCCATGGCGGCCACCTGGCTCCAGTCGAGCCCCAGCTGGGCCAGCAGGGGCTCGGCGACGGCCAGCTTGTCCTTGGCGCCGTAGACCGCATGCTTGAGGCCCAGGTCCGCCACGCGGCGGCGCACGGCGGGCGAATCACGGCCGGTGATGATGAGGGGGGTGATGCCGCCCTGGTCCAGCAGCTTGAGGCCGTGGCCGTCCAGGGTGGAGAAGGCCTTGAAGCTCTCGCCCGCCTCGCCGATGTAGATGCGGCCGTCGGTCAGCACGCCGTCGACGTCGAAGATGGCGGCCCTGATCCCCAGGTTCGGGCCCAGGCCCGAGCCCTGCGCCTTCAGCAGCAGTTCGGGCGGGAAGCTCAGGGCGGGGGTGGTGATGGCGCGCATTCAGATCACCTTCGCGCTCATCAGGTCGTTGATGTGCACGGCGCCGATCAGGCGCTCTTCCTCGGTGACCAGGACCACGGTGATGCGGGCGGCTTCCATCAGGTCGGCCGCATCCACGGCGAGGTCATCAGCGCGCACGCTCTTGGGATTCAGTGACATCACCTCGCCCGCGCGCAGGCTGCGCAGGTCCGTGCCGCGCTCGATGAGGCGGCGCAGGTCGCCGTCGGTGAAGACGCCCTGCACGATCTCGGCCTCGTCGACCACGATGGCCAGGCCCATGCCCTTGGCGGACATCTCGCGCATCATGTCGGTAAAGGGCGTGTCCGGCTCGACGCGGGGCAGGGCCTCGCCGCTGCGCATGAGGTCGCGCACATGGGTCAGCAGCTTGCGGCCCAGGGCACCGCCCGGGTGCGAGCGGGCGAAGTCCTCGGGGCGGAAACCGCGGGCATCGAGCAGGGCCACGGCCAGGGCGTCGCCCAGGGCCATCTGCGCCGTCGTGGATGCCGTGGGCGCCAGGTTCAGGGGGCAGGCCTCGACGGCCACGCGGCTGTCCAGCACCAGGCTGGCGTGGCGTGCCAGGCTGGACTCGGCCCGGCCGGTCATCGCGATGATGCAGACGCCCAGGCGCTTGAGCACCGGCAGCACGGCATTGAGCTCGTCGCTCTCGCCCGAGTTCGACAGCGCCAGCACGACGTCCTGCGGGGTCACCATGCCCAGGTCGCCATGGCTGGCCTCGCCGGGGTGCACGAACATCGCGGGGGTGCCGGTGGAGGCCAGGGTGGCGGCGATCTTTCGGCCCACATGGCCGCTCTTGCCCATGCCCATCACGACCACCCGGCCCCTGCAGGCCAGCACGGCCTGGACGGACTGCGCAAAGCTCTCGCCCAGGCGGGGCAGCATGTCGGTCAGGGCCTGGGCCTCGATCTGCAGGGCCTGGCGGGCCATCTCGATGGCTCGCGCCGCGTCGTAGGACTGGGGGGCATTCATGGGCGGCAGTGTAACAACCGGGGCTGCCCGGCCAGGGCCTGGCGAGGGCTTCAGGCGGCCTGCTCGGCCAGCTTGATGTACTCGACGTTGAGGGTGATCAGCTCGCTGTAGCGCAGCACGAAGTAGTCGCCGTCAACCACGTAGAAGCGGTCGGTGAAGAGCAGCGGGCTGCCGTCATCGTCGGCCGGGACGGGCTTGTCGGCGGCCAGGGGGCGGCGCATCACCGCGCGCAGCACCAAGCGGTCGAGCTTGCCTTCGGGGTCGAGGAAGTAGTCGCTCAGCAGGCCGGTGTAGAGGTAGCCCTCGCCGGCGACGTTCACGATGGCGCTGACGGCGATGAGGTCAGGCGCCTCGTCGCGAGGGAAGTCGGCGCCCGTCAGCAGGTAGTACCAGGGGGCGCCGGAGAAGCGCAGCCAGGGGCTGAGGCGGGAGTGCTGGCTGTCCAGACGCCAGCGGCTGATCAGGCGGCGCAGTGCCGTGGGCATCAGGTAGGCGAAGAGCAGCAGGCTGCCGAGGTAGGCGGTGATGGGGCCGGCCATGGCGGCGATGGCCTCCACGGACTGGGCCTGGCGGACGTTGTCCGAGCCCAGCAGCCGCAGCAGCACCTCGGGCCGGGGCTCGTAGGCCGTCAGCAGCCAGGCCAGGCCGCACCACAGCAGGTGCAGGGCCAGGGCCCAGAGCAGGGCTTCGCTGACGATCTGTCCGAAGGGGGAGTAGTCCAGCGACTGCCGCTCGATGCGCTTGATGCGCGAGCGGGCGATGAAGCCGGGCAGGAGCAGGGCGAAGACGGCCAGGGTCGGCAGCGCGAAATTCATGCCCGCAGGAAACGGTGCCCAGGGTGCCGGCGCTCAGGCGGCGCGCGGAACGACGATGGGGGTGAGCTTGCGGGTGCGGCCGCCATCGGCCTTGAGCTCGATGACGGTGGCCAGCGGGGCCTCGGCGGCCGGAGCGTCCGACGGGGACTGGGCTGCCTGCGCGGCGATGGCGGACTTGCGCGCCAGGTAGTGCCGCAGCTGGCCCTTGGCCTGCGGGTCGGCCAGCACGGCCTTGGCGAGAGGGCTCATCAGCGCTTTCATGCCCGGGATGATGCCACAGCGGCTCCGGGGCCGGGCATGAAAAAGGCCCGCCGGCGGTCGCATCGGCGGGCCTGGGATGCAGGCCGCCGGGGCAGCCTGGATCACAAGGATCTGCGGATCAGGGGTAGAGACCGCGCTCTTCGCGGGCCTGCAGCACGCGGGTGCAGGCCACGGTGAAGGCGGCGGTGCGCAGCGAGATCTTGTGCTTCTCGCTGGTCTCCCAGATGCCCTTGAAGGCGCCGATCATGATCTGGTCCAGGCGGACGTTGATCTCGTCCTCGGTCCAGAAGAAGCTGGAGAAGTCCTGCACCCACTCGAAGTAGGACACGGTCACGCCGCCGGCATTGGCGATCACGTCCGGCACCACGATGATGCCGCGGTCGGCCAGCACGGCGTCGCCGTCCGGGGTGGTCGGGCCGTTGGCGCCTTCCAGCACGATGCGGGTCGAGAGGCGCTGGGCGCGCTCGGCGCTGATCTGGCCTTCCAGGGCCGCGGGGATCAGCACGTCGGTCTTGACGTCCCAGAAGTTCTCGTTGTCGATCTTGTCGGCGCCCTTGAAGCCGCCCACGCCGCCGGTCTTGGCCACGTGGTCCAGCAGGTCGGCCATGTCCATGCCCTTTTCATTCAGGATGGTGCCGGTGTGGTCCTGCACGGCGACGATCTTGGCGCCGTTGGCGGCGAACATCTTCGCGGCCACGGAGCCCACGTTGCCGAAGCCCTGCACGGCGATGCGGGCGCCTTCCATGGGCACGTTCAGGCGGCGCATGGCTTCACGGCCGATCACGAACACGCCGCGGCCGGTGGCGGCCACGCGGCCCAGCGAGCCACCCAGGGGGATGGGCTTGCCGGTCACGACGCCGGTGGCGGTGGCACCGACGTTCATGGAGTACGTGTCCATCATCCAGGCCATGATCTGGCCGTTGGTGTTCACGTCAGGGGCCGGGATGTCCTGCTGCGGGCCGATGATGATGCCGATCTCGCTGGTGTAGCGGCGCGTCACTTTCTCGAGTTCCTTCAGGGACAGGGTCTTGGGATCCAGGCGGATGCCGCCCTTGGCGCCGCCGTAGGGCAGGTTCACCGCGGCGTTCTTGACCGTCATCCAGGCCGACAGGGCCATCACTTCTTCCAGCGTGACGTCCGGGTGGTAGCGCACGCCGCCCTTGCCGGGGCCGCGGGTCAGGCTGTGCTGCACGCGGTAGCCCTCGTAGTGGGCGATGGTGCCGTTGTCCAGCTCGATGGGGATGTCGACGATCAGCGCGCGCTTGGGGCGGCGCAGGGTCTCGACCCAGCGGGCCAGGTGGCCCAGATAGGGTTCCACGGCATCGATCTGCGACAGGTAGGTGCCCCAGGGGCTGTTGCGCGTGGGCGAAACAAAGGAGAGGTTGGGCATGTAATGCTCCGTAATCTTTGGCGTGGCGCGAACGGTATCGCGAACCAGGATCGCGCGGCCAGTGATTCCAAAGCCGAGTGCACATGCGCCTATGCGGCGAACGCATAGGTGGTGGAAGTTTGCGCCGAATGGCCTGTTCGCGCAAATTTTTGCTCAATCCGCCCCTGGTAGTTACCCATACCGCTCTGCTACCAGGGCTGCTGCGAAACCTGGCCGCCCGCCGGAAGCTCAGCCGCCGGCCGCCTGGAGCTGCTGACGGCGCAGGCGGACCAGGGCGTCGACGACGGCCTGGGCGCGCTGTTCGTCGGCGGGCGAGAGCTGCAGATCGGCGAAGCGGACGGGTGGGTGCAGGCCGGCCGGCAGTTGCGCGAAGGCCTGCGAGGTCTGGACCCCCGCCTGCCGGTAGGTGGCCGTCTCCTCGGCCGTTTGGAGCAAGTGCCGGAAAGCCGAGCGGGCGCTGTACTCGGGCGTAACGAGCAGCAGGGCGCTCGCCTTGCGCAGCACGTTCATATCCGCGGCGGTGAGGCCGAGGCTGTCCGGCCGGTCTGCCAGCAGGGCCTTGCCCAGGGCAACGAAATCCTGGCCGGCGAGGGCCCAGCGGCCCAATTGCCGGGCGCTGTCGCCGGAGGGGTCCAACTGTTCCTCATAGGCCCAGTAGACAGCATCTGGAAGCCCCTGGCCGGCGGCCAGCAGCACCAGCTGCGTCATCAACGCCGGGCCCGTGGCACCAGCGGTCTGGCAGAAGGCGTCGACCCGGGCGCGCTCCGCCGGGTCGGTGTCGGGCAGCAGCTGGGCCAGTTGGGCGTGCAGCCCGCGCCGTTCATAGTCGGCCCGCAGTTCCTTGAAATACTGGCACCGGGATATTTCCCGCGCCACCTCGAACGCCCGGCCTGCCTGGCCGGCTTGCAGGGCGAGCTGGGCCTCCGTCTGCAGGCCGCCAGGAAGCCGGCGAACGAGGTCGGCGTGAAGGCGTGGGGTGCCACTGGTCGGCGCCGGAGCAGGGCTGGCGGGCGTGGCCGGTCTGGGGCCGGGCTGCCGGGCCACCGGCATCGGATCCGGGTTGCGGTCTTTCCGCACGGCCGGGGCCGGCCGGCCCGGGCGGGCGGACTCCGGCGCATCGGCGAGCCGGGCCAGCTCGGCTCGCCCCACGGACAGGAGCAGGGTCATGCTGCCGGCGCCCATCGCCAGCAGGGCGAGGACCGTCAGGAGCAGGCGAAGGGGCGTCATCACCGTGTGAACGTGTCTGGAGGGCCAGGACCGAAGGCGCACCGTCCCCGGTGCGCCCGCTGCGGCGGCGAGTCTAGTGAGACTGGCGCCTCGGCGCTGCTGTCAGGCCTGACAGCAGCGAGCCCTCAATCCTGCCGCAGGCATTCGATCGGCAGCAGCTTCGAGGCGCGGCGCGCGGGGTAGTAGCCGAAGAACAGGCCCACCAGGCTGGCGAAGCCCACGGCCACGATCACATGCTGGGTCGAGAGGCTCACCACGACCTTGTCCAGCGCGTTGATGCCCAGGGCGCCCAGCGCGGCCAGGCCCAGGCCGATGAGGCCGCCGATCAGGCACAGCACCACGGACTCGCCCAGGAACTGCCACAGCACGTCCCGCGGCTTGGCGCCGATGGCCATGCGGATGCCGATCTCGCGCACCCGCTCCGAGACGCTCACCAGCATGATGTTCATGATGCCGATGCCGCCCACCAGCAGCGAGATTGCGCCGATCACGCCCAGGCCCACCGAGAGGCCGCGGGCGATGGCGCTGCCGGTCTCGGCGATGCTGGCGAGGTCGGTGATCGCGAAGTCGTCCTTCTTGTCGCCGGTGATGTGGTGGCGGTCGCGCAGCAGCTCCTCGGCGTCCTGGCGGGCATCGTCCATCTGGCTGGCGCTGCGGGCCTGCAGGCTGATGTAGTGGACCAGGCCCGGGCGGGCCAGGCGCAGGGGCATGGCGCTGATGGGCACCAGCACCAGCTCGCCCAGCTCGGTGCCATCCAGGGTGCGGCCCTTGCCGGCCATCACGCCGATGATGGTGAAGGGCTGGCCGTCCAGGCGCAGGACCTGGCCCAGGGGGTCGCGGTCGGCGTAGTACTTGCGGGCCAGCAGGGAGCCGATCACCACCACGCGGTTGGCGGACTGCACATCGCGCTCGTCCAGGGCCACGCCACGGTCGATCTGCCAGTTGCGCAGCTCCATCATCGCGGGGGTCACGCCCAGCACCGTCTGGTTGCTGTTGGCGTCGCCATAGTGCAGCTGGAAGAAGCCCTGCAGCGCCGGGGCGGCGCCGCGCAGGCTCGGCAGCTGGGCCAGGGCGCGGGCGTCGTCCACGGTGAGGTTGGGCACCTCGCCGGCGCGCCGGCGCACGCCGCCGTCCACCGGCGTGCCGGGCTGGACGATCAGCTGGTTGCTGCCCAGCACCGACAGCTCCTTGGCGATGAAGGCGCGCACGGAGTCGCCCACGCTGAGCATCAGCAGCACCGAGGCGATGCCGATCACCACGCCCAGCATGGTCAGCGCGCTGCGCAGGCGGTTGCCGTTGAGGGCGCGGAGGGCTTCGATGAAGATCTGCAAGGGGCTCATGCGTAGGCCTGTTCTTCAGGGCGCCCGTCGAAGGCGATCAGTCCGTCCTTGAGCCGCACCAGGCGCTTGGCCTTCAGGGCGACATCCGGCTCGTGCGTGACCAGCACGATGGTCAGTCCCGCCTCGCGGTTGAGGGTGTCGAAGACTTCCAGCACCTCGGCGGTGGTCTGGGTGTCGAGGTTGCCGGTGGGCTCGTCGGCCAGCAGCAGGGGCGCCTCGTTGCCCAGCGCGCGGGCGATGGCCACACGCTGCTGCTGGCCGCCGCTGAGCTGGTTGGGCATGCGCGAGGCCATGGCGCCCAGGCCGACCTGGTCCAGCATGTGACGGGCGCGCTCGCGGGCCTCGCCGCGCTTGCGCCCGGCATAGATCATGGGCAGGGCCACGTTCTCCAGCACGTTCATGCGCTTGAGCAGGTTGAAGCTCTGGAAGACGAAGCCGATCTGCTCGTTGCGCACGGCGGCATGCTGCGTGCTGCTGAGGCCGCTGACGTCCTGGCCCTGCAGGGTGTAGCAACCGTCGTCGCTGCGGTCCAGCAGGCCCATCAGGTTCATCAGCGTGCTCTTGCCGGAGCCGCTGGAGCCCATCAGGGCCACGTAGTCGCCGGGCTGCACGTCGAGGTCGATGCCGTGCAGCACCGGCGTCTGCACGTCGCCCGTGCGGTAGCTCTTGCGGATGCCGCGCATGCTCAGCACGGGCGGGCGCTGCGGGGGAGTCATGGCCGGGGCGAGCATCACGCGCCCTCGCGGCTGTCGGCCTTGGCGCGGCGGATCACCACGGTGTCGCCCGGCTTCAGGTCGCCGCTGAGCAGCTCGGTGTAGCGGGTGTTGGAGATGCCGATGGTGACCTCACGAGCCTCCAGCTTGCGGTTCGCGCCCTCGGTGTAGACCTTGAACACGCGGTCGCCGCCGCGCAGGCTGCTGAGCACGCCGTCATCGGTGGAGGTGGCGCTGGCCGTCGCTTCGGCAGGGGCCTTCTTGCCACCCTTGCCCGGCAGCTCGTCGTCATTGGGCTTGAAGCGCAGGGCGGCCGTGGGCAGGCGCAGGGCCTTGGGGCTGCTGGCCACGACGATGCGGGTCTGCGCCGTCATGCCCGGCTTGAGCAGGCCCTCGGGGTTCGACACGTTGACGATCACCGTGTAGGTCACCACACCCTGGGTGTTGGTGGGGTTGAGGCGGAACTGCTGCACGCTGCCCTCGAACTCGCGCGACGGGAAGGCATCGACCAGGAAGCGCACCTTCTGGCCCTCGCGGATCTGGCCCACGTCGGCCTCGCTGACATTGGCCTGGATCACCATCTCGTTGAGGTCGCGGGCGATCAGGAAGAGCTCGGGCGTCTGAAAGCTGGCGGCCACGGTCTGGCCGACGTCGATGCTGCGCTTGATGACCACGCCATCCACGGGGGCGCGGATGATGCTGTTGTTGAGGTCGGTGCGGGCTGCATCCAGCTGGGCGCGGGCGAGTTCGCGATCAGCGCGCGCGGCCTCGGCCTCGCGCAGGCTCTGGTCGCGCTGCGGCGTGGAGATGAACCCCTGGGCCGCCAGCGCCTCGTTGCGGCGCAGCGTGCCTTCGGCAAAGGCCAGGCGGGCTTCGGCAGAGGCCAGCTGCGCGCGGGCCTGGCGCTCGCGGGCTTCGAAGTTGGCCGAGTCCAGACGGGCCAGCACCTGACCCTTGACGACCTTGTCATTGAAGTCGACCAGGCGCTGCGCCACGGTGCCGCTGACGGGCGTGCCCACGGTAACGGTGGAGACCGGCTGCAGGCTGCCATTGGCCATGATGACCTGGGTGATGGCGCCCTCATCGATCTGCGCGGACTTGAAGGGCGAGGGTCGGGTGTTGCTCGAGGCCTGGCTGTTCCAGGCCCAGCCGGCGAGCACGGCACTGGTGATCACGCTGCCCAGCACGACCCAGCGGCGACGGTTCTTCAGCATTTTCATCTCCTTGGGGTTTCGGGCTCAGAGCAGGCGGAAGCCGATCAGGGCGACGGCGTGCTCGGGCAGGGTGAGGCGGACCTTGTCGTCCCAGGCGGCATCGGCCTTGATGCTGGCGCAGTAGAGGATGCGGCCGGTGGTCTGGCTGTGCTCCTTGAGCTTGTTGTCCAGCCGCAGGGTGGCCAGCTCGGTGCCGTCGGCGGCACGGGCCTGGATGGCCTGGTCTTCCTTGGTGGAGCAGACGTCGAAGCTGGCGTCCGAGCGCGAGAGCAGCCGCCACTTGAAGGGGAAGCGCTCGCGGTAGACGGCCTGGTACTCGCGCAGCACCTGGCGCACCCAGCCCATGTCGGAGGCGGGGCCGGCCAGCTGCGGGACCAGGGCGAAGTTGCCCACGCCCCAGGCGCCGTCGACGCGGTTGACGGTGAGGTCGGCCTGCTTGACGTCCACCGGCAGGTCATGCGGCACGACGTAGAGCTCGCCGAGGGTCGGCGAGATGGCCACGTCCTTGTCCTCGTCGTAGACGCTGACGCGCAGGGGCGTGCTCTTGTCGCGGCTGAAGAGGCGCATGCCCTGGCGGATGTGGCCGTGGCTGAGCTCGTGGATGGGGCGCACCGTGCTGGCCCAGGTGGCGTAGGGCATGACCGAGCTGCGCTTGCCGGCAATCTCGACGGCGTCCAGGCTGGCGGCGGGCTCGGTCTCGATGCTGGCGGGCGCGGCATGCGCCAGCAGGGCGCAGGACAGCAGCACGGTGCACAGCAGGCGGCGGGGCAGGGGGGAGGTGTCCATGTTCACAGGCTCCTGTTGACGAGACGGCCCTGGCGGTTCAGGCGGACCATCTCCAAGGTGAGGCGGGATTCGATGTTGTGCTTGATGGAGGGGCAGGGCGAGATGCCGTCCGTCCAGTGCTTGGGGCACTTGCCGCCGCAGATGGGCAGGATGCGGCAGCTGTGGCAGGGCACCTCGCCGGCCTGGATGCGGTCGTTCCAGTCGGCGAAGGGGCGCGGCCGGGCGACGGGTGCGGGAGGCTGGCGCACATCGTCCAGGCGGTAGAAACGCACCTCCTTGTAGGCCGGCACCTGCGAGATCTCGGTGCAGTTGAAGGCCTCGCCGTAGGGGTCGATGAGCTCGGCCTCTTCGCGCACGCTCATGCAGACGATGGGCTTGAGCGCCTTGGGCAGCAGGCTGGGCGCCTGGCCGGCCTCGATCAGGCGGGCCATCAGCTCCAGCTCGAACTCGGCATAGCGCTGCTGGCTCAACGAGCCCAGGTGGGCGTCATTGCCCCAGCTGTGGACCGGCGCGGTGTAGAAGCGGAAGTGGCGCAGCAGGTCATGCTCGCGCAGCACCTCGACCAGGGCCAGCGTGCCCTCGTGGTTGCGGGTGTCCACGTTGCAGCGGATGAAGACGGAGGCGCCGCAGCCGGCAAGTCGCGGATCCGCGGCAATGCCGCGCAGGTTGTTGAGGATGGTGTCGAAGGAGGGCCGGCCGTCCTTGGTGACACGGCGGCGGTCGTGGTACTCGCGGGCGCCGTCCAGGGTGATGTCGAAGGCCATCACGCGGTGCTGCTCCACCAGCTCGAAGAAGAGCTTGGGGGTGAGGGCCACGCCGTTGGTGGCCATCTGCGCGCTGTAGTCCAGCTGGTGCTCGCGGGCCAGGGCCTGCAGGCGCGGCGTCAGGCTGCGGATGGAGGCCAGGCCCAGCAGCGGCTCGGCGCCGAACCAGCCGATCTGCAGGCGCTGGTAGCCCTGGCGGCGGGCCAGCTTCTGTTCCGCGCGGCGCATCACGCCCTGCATGACCTCGTCGTCCATGCGCTTGTTCTCGTGCTGCTGGCCGCAGTAGTCGCAGCCCAGCTGGCAGTTGGCGGAGGGCGAGATGCCGAGGTAGAGCATGTCGTCGTCCCGGATGGCCGCCTTGTTGTGGGCGATCACCAGGGCCTGCTCGTCCTCGCTTTCGGGCACGAGGATCTTGTGCTCCAGCAGGGACTGGCGCAGCGCCTCGGGCAGGGCCTCGCAATGGCCTTGCTGGACCTGGGTCCAGTCCTCGTCGCTGACCAGCGCGGAGCGGGCGCTGCGCGTCGAATAGACCATGCGGAAGGCGCGGCGGCCGACGGCAGGGCTGATCGCCAGGTAGCGGCTGACGCGCAGGGCAGGAGTGGTGCTCATGGTCATTGGGCCACCAGCAGTTCGCTGGCGAAGATTTGTTGCAGGGATTGCGGGTCCTTGAAGAGCTGGCTCAGCCATTGGCCCGGGATGCCCTCGCGGCTGCCGCGCAGGCGGTCCATCCAGCCGGCATAGGCGGGTGGCACGCGCTTGAGCTCGTCCGTCTGCGCATCCAGCAGCAGGCCCTGGGCCGGCTCGTAGAGGTGGTAGCGGTCCTCGTTGAAGCGGTAGAGGCGCTGCGGCTCGAAGGCGTTCATGCGGCGCTGCTGGGCCCGGGTGCGGTAGCTGTACCAGCCCATCTCCCACTGCCGGGCATGGTGGACGGTCCGGTCCTCGAAGCGGGTCCACAGCTGCTGCAGGGCCAGGCGGGCGAAGTCGTCGCGCGAGCCTTGGGGCGGAATGGGCTCGCCGATCTCGGCGCTGACCGTGCCGTCGGCCTCGCGCCAGGACAGCATGGGCACCAGCGGCAGGCCCAGCTTGTGCGCCAGATAGGCCGCGCCCATGCGGGCCAGGATCTCGCGGCCGGCGAAGCGGATGGGCACGGCGTGGCGCTCCTCGTCGGCCGCGTTCATCTGGCCACGCTGGCCGCGCTGGCCGTCGATGCAGATGTAGAGGCTGCGCCCTTCGCGCAAGGCCCGCATCATCTGCATCAGGGCGCTGCTGCCGTCGCTGCTGATCACGCTCAGCTCGGCCTGCCACAGCTGGCGTTCGCGGCCCTGGTGGTTCATCTGCACCATCGCCCCGCCATGGTCCTGGGCCATGCCCGGGCCGGCCACGATGGCCATGGGGATGCCACGACGCAGCAGCAGCACGGGCTGGATGGCCCAGGCGCCCAAGTGGTAGGAGCAGTAGATGGCGGGACCGGCGGCGGGGCGGCCGCGCTGCAGGTTCAGCAGGCCGGCGGTCTCCAGGTCGCAGATGCTGCCGAACTCGAACTTCTTCATCTCGCGATGGCGGAAGTTGTCCCGGTACTGCTGGCGGCTCTGGCCATGGGCCTGCTGCGGGAAGAAGTATTCGTTGGCGATCTGGAAGCGCAGCCAGTCCAGGCGCAGGGGGCCCGAGGCGTCCAGGTCCAGGGCCGCGGCGAGGTCGCCGGCATCAAAGAAGGCCTTCTGATGCGCTTCCCTCAGCTCATGTAGTTTGGAATCTGCTTTTGACATGGGTATAGGCTCTCAGCAGGAAGGGGCGGGTGAAGATGAAGAGGACGACCAGGCTGATGGCGGAGGACACCAGCAGGCGGGGGTGCTCCAGGGCGAGAAACTCCCAACTGTGATGAACAAGAATCTCCAGGGTCTGGCTGAAATTGCGGTAACTGGAATTCAGCAGGCCGTAGCAGACAAAGCCGAGGAAGGAGTAATTGCAGACGGCGTAGACGGCGATGAACCATTCGGTGCCGCTGATGGCGGCTTTCTCCCGCAGTTTGCGGTAGACGATCCAGCACATGCCGCCGGCACGCTGGTACAGGTCGTGCAGGCCCAGGAAATCAGCCAGCAGCCAATAGCCGTCATTGCGGATGAAGGGAATCAGCACGAACAGGGCCGTGGCCAGGTTCGATTTGAAGGCCAGGCTGAGCCAGGCCTGGGTATGGCCCTCGGTCAGCGCGATGCCGATATAGAGAATCACCGACGCCAGCAACTGGAAGTAGATACCACCCAGATTCACCACGAATCTCGAATGGCGGTCCACCAGCCAGGCATTGCTGACATTGGCGAAGAAGACGGGGAATATCAGGTAGAAACCGAAGCCGATCTCGTGCGGCGGTTGCCCTACATGGCGCATGCCGGCAGCATGGCCCAGCTCGTGAAAGAGCAGCACGGCCAGCACGCAGAGGTAGCCCATCAGCAGGTCGCGGCCGCTCAGGTCCAGGCTGCGCAGCTGCGTGCCGCCCACCTGGTGGAAGAGGAACAGGTCGCCCAGGACCAGCAGGGCCAGCAGGCAGACGGTCCAGACCACGGGGCGGCGGACGAGCAGGGCCAGGTGGACGGACAGGCGCTGCACCAGCGAGGCGGGCAGCACGGTGACGGAGGCCTGGATGTAGGAGGTGCTGGCGCGTTCGGGGGCCAGGCGTGCGACCTGGTCCAGCAGTTCGGCCTTGAAGGAGGGACGGGATTCGGGGGCGATGCCCCAGCGCTCCATCAGGCGCTCGCTGCCGGCATCCACGCCGTCTTGCTGGAGGACACCCAGGGCCTCGTACATGCGGGGCTGGATCCGGAAGTGGCGGCCATTGAATGCGGCCTGGTAGGCACCATCGACGACCTTGACCTGCACCTGGGCGATCAGGTTTGAAATATCAAGGGTACTCATGATGGTCAAGGTTCCAGGAAAAATGGGGCGGGATGCACTGTCGTCATGGGCATGGCCGGCATGCATCCCGCAGCCTGAGAATCACCCGAGGTGAATCCCAGG
Organism: Roseateles flavus; assembly: GCF_039872765.1. Lineage (NCBI taxonomy): Bacteria > Pseudomonadati > Pseudomonadota > Betaproteobacteria > Burkholderiales > Sphaerotilaceae > Roseateles > Roseateles flavus. Next base: position 102,223 of record NZ_JBDPZC010000012.1, read on the forward strand.
CCTCGGGCCGGATTACTCGGCGGACGGCTCTGCTTCGCCCTTGCTGGGCGAGCAGATGAAGTTCTCGATGTCGACGATGGCCAGGTCGGGGGTGGCGTTGACCATTTCGAAACGCTGGTCCAGTTCGACGGTGGCCAGTTCTTCCTTCAGGGTGGCGATCTTGTTGTCCATGATGTTTCCTTTTGAATTGAGGTAGGATTTGAAATAGGCTTTTTGAGCCTGGGTTCCGGACGCCGGATATTCCCGGTGTCATGGCTTCTTGAAATTAGAGGCGACCTTCTTCTGCAGCTTTCCGGTTGCTTTCTGATATTCGTTCAGCGCATGGGTTGAACTCTAAAGATGACCCCGCCGGGTGGCTACTAACAAAAGTGGTAGGTGCAGGCTGGCGGCGGACGCTGCAGGCAGGGGCGGCGCCTGCGGGGTTTCGCGCAGAGGTCGGCAGGGCAGGCATTACCATGGCCGCATGAGTTCGCTGGACCTTGCCTTGCTGTATCTGGTGGCCGCCGTACTGGGCGTGGTCGCCTGCCGATCCCTCAAGCTGCCGCCCATGCTGGGCTACCTGACCGTGGGGGTGCTGATCGGCCCCAACGCCATGGCGCTGTCGGGGGAATCGGAAGGCGTGCGCTACCTGGCCGAGTTCGGCGTGGTCTTCCTGATGTTCGTGATTGGGCTGGAGTTCAACCTGCCCAAGCTGCGCAGCATGCGCGCCCTTGTCTTCGGCCTGGGTCTGCTGCAGGTGCTCATCACCATCCTGGGCACCATCGTCGGCAATGTGCTGCTGGACCATCTTTTCGACTGGCTGGGCATCCGCTGGGACCTGGGCTGGGAGGGCGCCCTGGTGCTGGGCGCGGCCATGGCCATGAGCTCCACCGCCATCGTCGTGAAGCTGATGGCCGAGCGCCTGGAGCTGGAGAGCGAGCATGGCCGCCGCGTGATGGGCGTGCTGCTGTTCCAGGACCTGGCCGTGGTGCCGCTGCTGGTGCTGATCCCCGCGCTCAAGAGCGATGGCGGCACCATGGCCGTCTCCCTGGCCTGGGCGGGCCTCAAGGCGGTCGCCGTGCTGGCCGTGCTGCTGGCCGGCGGCCAGAAGGCCATGCGCTGGTGGCTGACCCTGGTGGCGCGGCGCAAGAGCGAGGAGCTCTTCATGCTCAACCTGCTGCTCGTGACCCTGGGCCTGGCCTGGGTGACCGAGCACGCCGGACTCTCGCTCGCGCTGGGCGCCTTCGTGGCCGGCATGCTGATCGCCGAGACCGAATACAAGCACCAGGTGGAGACCGACATCCGGCCCTTTCACGACGTGCTGCTGGGCCTGTTCTTCATCACCATCGGCATGAAGCTGGACTGGCGCCCGGTGGTGGCGCAGTGGCCGCTGGTCGTGCTGCTGACCCTGCTGCCGCTGGCGGCCAAGGCCACGCTGATCGCGGTGCTCGCCAAGCTCTTTCGCGCGCCCACGGGCGTGGCCATCCGCACCGGCCTGTACCTGGCGCAGGCGGGCGAGTTCGGCTTCGTGCTGCTGAGCCTGGGCGCGCAGCACCAGCTGATCGCGCCGCAGTGGGTGAGCCCGGTGCTGGCCTCCATGGTCATCTCCATGCTGGCCACGCCGCTGATCGTGATGTACAGCAACCGCATCGTGATGAAGCTCTCGTCCAGCGACTGGCTGCTGCAGTCGGTGCAGCTCACCACCATCGCCAAGAAGTCCATCAAGGCCGATGCCCACGTGATCATCTGCGGCTACGGCCGCAGCGGCCAGAACCTGGCCCGGCTGCTGGAGACCGAGCACATCCCCTACATGGCCCTGGACCTCGACCCCGACCGCGTGCGCCAGGCCGCGGCCGCGGGCCAGAGCGTGGTCTTCGGCGACGCCGCCAAGGTGCAGAGCCTGATGGCCGCCGGCCTGGCCCGCGCCAGCGCCGTGGTGATCAGCTACCACGACACCCCCTCGGCGCTGAAGATCCTCCAGCTGGTGCGCGAGCACGCCGCTCATGTGCCGGTGGTGGTGCGCACCATCGACGACAGCGACCTGGAAAAGCTGCGCGCCGCCGGCGCCACCGAGGTGGTGCCCGAGGCCATCGAGGGCTCGCTGATGCTGGCCAGCCATGCGCTGGCGCTGGTGGGCGTGCCCATGCGTCGCGTGATCCGCCTGACGCGCGACGCCCGCGATGCCCGCTACGGCCTGCTGCGTGGCTACTTCCATGGCGCCGACGACGACAGCGCCGAGGAGCGCGATCAGGCCCGCCTGCGTCCCGTCACCCTGCCGGTGGCCTCGCCCTATGCCGGCGAGCCGCTCGGTGACCTGGTTCTGGAGGCCATTGGCGTGCAGGTGGTCTCGGTGCGGCGCGCCAGCGGCGCGGTGCGGCCGGCCCAGGACGGCCTGGAGCTGCAGGGCGGCGACACCCTGGTGCTGTCCGGCACGCCCGAGGCCCTGGCCCTGGCCGAGGAGAAGCTACTGCGCAGCTGAGGCCGCCGGCCAGGCCAGCCGGGGCAGCAGCCAGGCCGATCCGGCCTCGCTGAGATGGCCCTGGTCGCGGTAGAGCATCACCTCGTCCCGCATCACGTCGCAGCGGCCGTTCCGGCACAGCAGCGGCTCGAAGCGCAGCACCGGCAGCACGCCCTCTGCCTGCGTCAGCCAGGCCTGGACCGCGGTGTCGCTGGCGTCGCGGTGCGCGCCGTCGATGCGGCAATCCGGCGTGGCGCCCAGGGTCCATCGGCCCAGGGCCCGGCGCTCCAGGCAGGCCGCCACATTGAAGGCGGCCCGCGGCGGCGGCGCGACCAGCACCACCTGCCGGCCCAGGGCCCGCAGGCGCTGCGCGGTGCGACGCAGATCGTCCAGCAGGGCCTGGCGCAGCCCGGCTTCGTCCAGGGCCTGCCCGGACAGCTCGCCCTGCGGCGTCAGCCGGCGCGGGCTGTACTGGCGCGTATCCAGGTACTGGGTCAGCAGGCTGGACAGCACCACCGTCCTGACCTCCGGATGCCGTACCAGCCAGTCCAGCACGGACTCGTTGAAGGCCCGGCACTGGGCGATCCAGCGCGGCGCGAAGGTGGCGCCCGGCGCCGCCTCGGGCTTGTAGGGTGCAAGGTCCGGGAAGGGGCCGCAGGAGGACTTGGTGGCCTGGATGAGGCCCGGTGCGCCCTGCCTCTCCAGGTAGGAGGCAAGACCTGGCACCAGGTGCATGGCATAGGAGTCGCCCCACACCATCCACCGGGGCTGCCTGCCTTGCTGGCATTCCGGGCGCGGGGCGTAGGGGCGCTCGGCATCGCAGTGGGCGGAGAAGCCGTAGTTGGGCCGGGTGAGCCGGGCGAAGTCATGCCCCTCGGGCGCCTGCACCCAGCGCTGGGTGAGCACGGGCAGCAGGGCCAGGGACAGGCTGCCGGCGATCAAGGCGACCCATCCCGGTGTTCCCCGCAGCCCGGCCTTGCCGGGCAGCTCCACCCAGCGGTGCAGCAGCCAGGCCAGGGGCAGGGCGGTGGCCAGCGCAGCGAGGCGCCAGGCCATCAGCTCGGGTGGGGCATCCCGGCCGGTCCCGACCCAGGCGTTGTGCACCGCCGCCATCAGCGGCCAGTGCACGAGGTACAGCGAATAGCTGCGATCCCCCAGCCAGACCAGGGGCCGCAGGCCGCGCGGCGCGGGGTGATGGCCGGCCGGATGCTGCACCAGCAAGGCCGTGGCCAGGCAGGCGCACAGGGCCAGCGGCCCGGGATGCGGCCAGCCGGGCAGCTCCAGCAGGGGCAGCACCAGCAGGACGATCGCGGCCGCGACGCGCAAGCCGGCGGGCACCGCCCAGGGCCGCGGCCGCAGTGCCATCAGGGAGCCCAGCCCCAGCTCCCAGGCGCGGCTGGGCAGGGCATAGAAGGCCAGGTTCGCGTCGCGCATGAGCCAGTAGCCGCACAGCGCCAGGCTGGCCAGGCCCAGCGCTCCCACCGCGAGGCGACGCCAGCGCGGCGGGCTCAGCCACAGCAGGGCCGGCAGCAGCAGGTAGTACTGCTCCTCCAGCGACAGCGACCAGAAGTGCAGCAGCGGCTTGAGCTCCGCCGCGCCCTGGAAGTAGCCGCTCTGCTGCCACAGCACCCAGTTGCTGGCGAAGAGCAGGGCGGCGCGGGCCTGCGCGGCCAGGTCCAGCTGCTCGCGGGCATTCTGCAGCCAGGGGCTGGCCAGCAGGGTCAGCGCCAGCGTGACGTAGGCCGCGGGCAGCAGGCGGCGGGCGCGGCGGGCGTAGAAGTCCAGGAAGCTGAAGCGGCCGGCCAGGAGGGCGCGTTGCACCAGGCCCGTGATCAGGTAGCCGGAGATCACGAAGAAGATGTCCACGCCCAGGTAGCCGCCGGCAATGCCGGGCAGCTGGGCATGGTGCAGCAGCACCCAGGCGACGGCGAGGCCGCGCAGGGCCTGGATGTCCCAGCGCAGGGGCTCGGCTGTCGCCAAGGAGACGGAGTGGGGGGGCGTCATGTCGCGCCGCATTGTCGGGCCTGCCGCCTGCGCGACAGCCGGGCCTGCCGCGCTGGGCCACACTGCGCGCATGTCCCACGCCCCGAGTCCTCCAGGCCGACGCCGGCGCCTCTACCTGATGCGCCACGGCGAGGTCTGCTACTTCGATGCGGCCAGCGGCCGCCCGGTGCTGCCCGAGCAGGTGAGCCTCACGGCCCATGGCCAGGCCCAGGCCCGCGCGGCCGGCGCCTACCTGCGCGAGCAGGGTGTTCGACTGGACCGCGCCATCACCTCGGGCCTGCCGCGCACTGCCCAGACGGCGGCCCTGGTGCTGCAGGCCTCCGGCCACGAGGCGCTGCGGCCCGAGGCGTGGCCTGAGTGGGAGGAGATCCGCGGCGGCCGGCTGTCGGCCATCGCGCCGTCCGAGTTGCGGCAGGCCTTCTGCGGGCTGCACCAGGGGCAGGTGCCCGAGGACCAGCGCTTCCTGGCCGGGGAGTCCGTGGGGGAGTTCCTGGACCGCGTCCTGCCGGCCCTGCAGCGCCTGCGCGCCGATCCGCACTGGGACAGCGCCCTGCTGGTGCTGCACGGCGTGGTCAATGCCGCCCTGCTGTCCCACGCCCTCAGCGCAGGGCAGCGCCTGCTGTACGGCAGCCTCATGCAGAGCCCGGCCTGCCTCAATGTGATCGACGTCGGCGAGGCGCCCGGCGACTGGGTGCTGCGCGCCCTGAACATCGCGCCACTGGATGGCCTGCGGCACGAGGACCGTCTGACCACCATGGAGCACCTGCTGGCGCAGTACCAGCACTACCTGGCTCTGCGCCGTGCGCGGGAGCCCTCGACCAGGGAACAACCATGATCCGCGTGATGGGCCTCTACCACTGGGCCGACGGCGCCCGCTTTGACGCTGCCGTCTATGCCGGCGAACATGCCGCCCTGAGCCGCCGCCTGCTGACGCCCCTGGGCCTGCAGCGCCTGGAGCTGGCCCGCTTCCTGGGGGGCGCTGCGCCCCGGCCCGGCGAGCTGATCGCCGCCACCTTTGCCGACTTCCCCGACCTCGCCAGCGCGCAGGCCGCGCTGGCGGCAGCCGGTCCGGAGCTGGCTGCTCATGTGAGTCGTTATTCAAGCATTCAGCCGCAGATCCGCCTGTGCGAGCTGCTGACCTGAGCCTTCCCGTCTTACCCAAGGACCCGCCATGAACTTCGACTACAGCCCCAAGGTCCAGGCCTACCGCGAGCGCCTGCTGGCCTTCTTCGATCAGCACATCTATCCCAACGAGCGCCGCTTCCACGAGGAGGTGGAGGCCAACCGCCGCGCCGGCAATGCCTGGGTGCCCACCCGGCTCATCGAGGAACTCAAGCCCCTGGCCCGCGCCGCCGGGCTGTGGAACCTCTTCCTGCCGCAGTCGGACCGTGCGCCGGAAGGGCTGTCCAACCTCGAGTACGCGCCGCTGTGCGAGATCATGGGCCGGGTGTCCTGGGCGCCGGAGGTCTTCAACTGCTCCGCGCCCGATACCGGCAATATGGAGACCATCGAGCGCTACGGCAGCGAGGCCCAGAAGGACTGCTGGCTGGAGCCCCTGCTGCGCGGCGAGATCCGCTCGGCCTTCCTGATGACCGAGCCCGAGGTGGCGTCCTCCGATGCCACCAACATCCAGTGCCGCATCGAGCGCCAGGGCGACGAGTACGTGATCAACGGCACCAAGTGGTGGTCCAGCGGCGCCGGCGATCCGCGCTGTGCCCTCTACATCGTGATGGGCAAGACCAATCCGGACGCCGGCCGCCACGAGCAGCAGTCCATGGTGCTGGTGCCGGCCGATGCGCCGGGCGTCACCGTCAAGCGCGCCCTGCCGGTCTTCGGCTATGACGACGCGCCGCACGGCCACATGGAGATCGAGCTGAAGAACGTGCGCGTGCCCGTTTCCAGCATCCTGCTGGGCGAGGGCCGCGGCTTCGAGATCGCCCAGGGTCGCCTGGGCCCGGGGCGCATCCACCACTGCATGCGCTCCATCGGTGCGGCCGAGCGGGCGCTGGAGCTGATGTGCCAGCGCGCCGTCGCCCGCGTGGCCTTCGGCAAGACGCTGGCGCAGCAGACGGTGACGCAGGAGCGCATTGCCGAGGCCCGCTGCCTGATCGAGCAGTCGCGCCTGCTGACGCTCAAGGCCGCCTACATGATGGACACCGTGGGCAACAAGGTCGCCAAGGCCGAGATCGCGATGATCAAGATCGTGGCGCCGAACATGGCGTTGAAGGTCATCGACTGGGCCATCCAGGTCCATGGCGGCATGGGCGTCTCCGATGACACCCCGCTGGCCATGATGTGGGCCCATCAGCGCACGCTGCGCTTTGCGGACGGCCCCGACGAGGTGCACCGCAATGCCTTGGCCAAGCTGGAGCTGGCCCGGCACATGAAGCTCCCCTCAGACAAGGTGTCGATGCCGGTGACGCGCGGCGCCTGAGGCCGCTCCCCCTAAGGTTGGGGGCCTGGACGGGGCTTGCCCATCTGGGCAGAGGCAGGGCTTGTCCCTAGGATGCCGGCTTTGCCCGGCCTGCCGCTTCGGCCCCTCCAGCCCCATGACCCCCCGCCCTGCCACCGTCCCCCCGCGCCGCCACCCACGGATGCGCTGGCATGCCGCCCTGCGCGGCACACAGGACCTGCTGCTGCGCAAGGGCATGGCCGTGCTGCTGCTGGCCTGCCTGCTGCTGCAGCTGGGCTGCTTCGTGGGCGGCCTGCGCGCGCAGGCCCTGGGCGAGCCGGTGCTGGGCTGGGCCATCGCCGGCATGGCGCCCGGACTGCTGGCCGCCGTGCTGGGCCTGCTGATGCTGGCCCAGGGGCGCCACCAGATCCAGCGCGCCTACGACCAGCTGGAGGAGGCCATCGATGCGCTGCCCGCCAGCGTCGAGATCTTCGATGCCGACGACCGCCTGGTCGCCTACAACCGCAAGCTGATCGAGATCTACCCGCACATGTGGGGCGCCTTCGACCGCGGCGCCAGCTTCCAGGAGATGGCGCGGGCCTCGGCCTACAGCGGCGGTGTGCCCGAGGCGCGGGGCCGCGAGGAAGCCTGGCTCGCCGAACGCCTGGCCCAGCGCGGCCAGCAGGTCGAGCCCCTGCTGCAGCGCGTGCATGACAACAAGTGGCTGCGCATCCACGAGCAGCGCACGGCCTCGGGCGGCATCGTGGGCGTGCGGCTGGATGTCAGCGACCTGGTCCAGGAGCAGCAGCGTCTGGCCGCGAGCCAGGCCCATCTGCAGGCCGTGATCCAGGCCGCGCGCAATGCCATCATCACCCTGGACACCGATGGCCACATGCTCGAAGTGAACCCCGCCTGCGAGGCCCTGTTCGGCTACACGGCCGGCGAGCTGCAGGGCGCGCACCTGGGCATGGTGCTGGACAGCGGCGAGCGCGGCGAGTCCCGCCTGCAGCCCCAGCTGCTGCTGGGCCGCCAGCACGAGCTCAACGGCCGCCACCGCGGCGGCACCGTCCTCGCCCTGCAGCTCAATGTGGCCGAGGTGAAGACGGCCACCACCCATCTCTTCGTCTGCATCATCGCGGACTTCACCGAGCGCAAGCGCCAGGAGCTGCGCCTGCGCCAGGCCAACGAGCTGCTGGCCCGCCAGACCACGACCGATGGCCTCACCCGCGTCGGCAACCGCCGCCTCTTCGACGAGCTGCTGCGCCAGGCCTGGCAGCGCAGCCAGCAGCAGCAGCAGCCGCTGTCCCTCCTGCTGCTGGATATCGACCATTTCAAGCAGTACAACGACTGCCACGGCCACGTGGCCGGCGACGACTGCCTGCGCCGCGTGGCCAGCCTGCTGCAGTCCTGCGTGGCCGAAGCCGTGCTGTGCCGCTACGGCGGCGAGGAGTTCGCGGTGCTGCTGGAGGAGGTGGACGCCAGCGAGGCCCGCCAGGTCGCCCAGCGCTGCCTGGACAGCCTGCGCCTGGCGGCCATCCCCCACGGCGCCAGCCCCCTGCGCGGCGGCGTGACCCTCAGCATCGGCCACGCCACGCGCGTGGCCCAGGCCGGTGAGGACGGCGGCCTGCTGGTCGAGCTGGCGGACGCGGCGCTGTATGCGGCCAAGCGCAACGGGCGGGCGCGGCTGGTGAGCGACAGTCGCTGCGCCTGAGCCCGCCGCGCCGGGTGGCGGCGGCACAATCCGGCCCATGAGCCACAGCGACCTCGACTTCATCCGCCAGCAGATCCGCACCGTGCCCGACTGGCCCAGCGCGGGCGTGCAGTTCCGGGACATCACGCCCCTGCTGTCCAGCCCCAAGGCCTTCCGGGTGCTGATCGACCAGTTCGTGCACCGCTATTTCGATGCCCGCCCCACGGCCATCGCCGGCCTGGATGCGCGCGGCTTCATCATCGGCTCGGTGCTGGCCTATGAGCTCAACATCGGCTTCGTGCCCATCCGCAAGAAGGGCAAGCTGCCCTTCACCACGGTGCAGGAGAGCTACGAGCTGGAGTACGGCAGCGCCACGGTGGAGATCCACACCGATGCCGTGGGCCCGCAGGACCGCGTGGTGCTGATCGACGACCTCATCGCCACCGGGGGCACCATGCTCGCCGGCCTGCGCCTGCTGCAGCGCCTGGGCGCCGAGGTGATCGAGGGCGCGGCCATCGTGGACCTCCCGGAGCTGGGCGGCTCCGACCGCATCCGCGCGGCCGGCCTGCCCCTGCACACGCTGGTGAGCTTCGAGGGGCACTGAGCACCCCCGGGCGGCGGCACAGCCCTCGGGCCGCGCTCCGGCTCAGCCACAGCGGCTGCTGAGCTTCCAGCGCAGGTCCAGGGCGGCGGGCCTCAGCGTCACCTCCAGCACCTCGGCCGGCAGCGGCGCCTGGCTGGGCAGCAGGTCCAGGGCCGGCGCCAGCAGGGCCAGCAGCGTCTTCATCTGCAGCAGGGCGGCGTAGCGGCCCGGGCAGGTGCGCGCGCCGGCGCCAAAGGGCATGGACGACGCGCAGGGCGCCTGGCCGTCCACGGCCAGCCAGCGTTCGGGGCGGAAGTCATGGCGGTCCTCGGGGCCCAGCTTCAGGGCGCTGTAGCGGTTGAGGGTCATCAGGCCAGCGCCCTTGGGCACCAGCACGCCGCCCACCACCTGGTCCTCGGCGGCCTGGAACATCAGCAGGCTGATCACCGGCTTCAGGCGCTGCGACTCCTGGATCAGGGCTTCGGCGTAGGGCAGGCGGCGCAGGCTGTCGTAGTCGGGTCCGTGGGCGGGACCGTCTGCGGGGCAGGCCTGGGCGATCTCCGTCTGCAGCTGCTGCCAGGCGCCGGGGTGGCGGCTGGCCAGGGTCATCAGCCAGGCCAGCGAATGGGCGCTCGTGTCCTCGCCAGCAAAGACCAGCTCGGTGAGCAGGCGCACCAGCTGCTCGTCGGACAGCTCGATGGGCTGCTCGCCCGCCTCAGGCCGGGCCTGGGCGATCAGCAGGGCGTCCAGCAGGTGGCGTGGCGTGGCCTCGGGCTGGGCGGCGCGGTGGGCTCGGGCTTGCTCGACGATGGGCAGCAAGGCCTGGCGCACGCGCTCGATGGCGGCATCGACGGCCCGCTCCGGGGCGGTCTTGAACCAGCGCCACAGGGGCACCGTCGCGTTGATGCGGCGCCAGACCTGGCCGATCAGGAATTCGATGTCGGCCTGCAGCTGCAGGCTGCCGGCGCCGGGCTGGCCCCGCCCGTCATGGCCGGCGCCCAGGTCCACGCCCATGGCCAGGGCCACACCCACTTCCAGCGAGAAGCGCGGCAGGTCGCGCGCCAGGTCCGGCTGGTGCCCCTGGCGCAGGGCCGCGACCCAGCGCTCGCGCCAGCGCTGGCCGATGGCCAGCAGGCGCGGATGAAAGCCGCGCAGCATCTCGGGCGTGAAGGCCCGCACCGTCAGGCGGCGCAGGGCCTGCCAGCGATCGCCCTCGCTCATGAAGAGGCCGTCCACGCCCAGTTCCTGGCAGACGCGGCGCGTCGTGGGGCTGCGCAGCACACGCTGGGGGCGCCGCCGCATGACGTCCTGGGCCAGTTGGTGGTCGGCCACGACCAGCACGGGGCGCCGGCCCAGCTGGAGGCGGTACAGGGCGCCATGCGTGCCGGCCCAGCACTCCAGCTGCTGCTGCAGACGGCGGCGGTCCAGGATGGGCAGGTGGCCCAGCAGCGGCCAGCCGGGCGGCCCGCCCAGCTCGCGCAAGGGCTGGGCCGGGCTGCTGAAGGCGGCGGGCCGGGGCAGGCCGAAGTCGGCGGGACCCGGTCGCGGTCCAGGCTCCGTGGCGTCACGGGTGGGTTTCATGTCTCACTCCCTCGTTGTGGCGCGATGGTAGTAGCGCTCCGAGGACGTGGCCTGGGGGCAGACCCTCAGGCTGTGAGCAAATGAAAGGCCCCGTGCGAGCGATGGACCGCTGCGGGATCAGACACGGCGCAGGGCGGGGGTCAGGACTTGCCCAGATCCGCGGGCGCACAAGGGACCGCGTTTTTCATGCTTGGCGCCTCGGTGCATCGGCCTTACGCTGCCCAGTCTGGGTGACCTGGCCGCCGTGGCGGATCGCCCGAAGCCAGGAGCCCTGAATGACCGATTCCCGCCATGCCTCTGCACCGCGCCTCAGCGCCGCCGACTTCAGCCCCGACATCCTCCGCCTCTTCGACCGCTATGTGCATGGCGACGCCAGCCGCCGCGACTTCCTCGACGCTGCCCAGCGCCTGCTCGGCAGCGCGGCCGCCGCCACGGCCACGCTGGTGGCGCTGAGCCCGCGCTTTGCCGCGGCCCAGCAGGTGAAGCCGGACGATGCACGCCTGCGCTCGCGCTGGCTCAGCATCGACTCGCCCGCCGGCCATGGCACGGTACGCGGCCTGCTCGCCGCGCCGGCCCAGGCCAAGGGGCCGCTGCCGGCCGTGCTGGTGGTGCATGAGAACCGCGGGCTGAATCCGCATATCGAGGACATCACGCGCCGTCTCGCGCTCGAGGGCTTCCTGGCCTACGCTCCGGACGCGCTGCAGAGCCAGGGCGGCTATCCGGGCGACGAGGACCAGGCCCGCGAGCGCTTTGCCAGGCTGGACCCGGTCAAGGTGCGCGCCGACTTCGTGGCCGCCGCCCAGGCGCTCAAGGCCCTGCCTGAGAGCACGGGCGCGCTGGGTGTGGTGGGCTTCTGCTTTGGCGGCAGCATCGCCAACTACCTGGCGACCCAACTGCCCGAGCTGCGCGCCGCTGTGCCCTTCTACGGCGGCCAGCCGCCGGTGGAGGACGTGCCCCGCATCAAGGCCAGCCTGCTGATCCACTACGCCGGCCAGGATGAACGCATCAACGCCGGCTGGCCGCGCTACGAGGCCGCCTTGAAGGCGGCCGGCGTGCACTACGAGGCCCATGTCTACGAAGGCACGCAGCACGGCTTCAACAACGACACCACGCCACGCTTCGACCCCCAGGCCGCTGCGCTGGCCTGGTCGCGGACGCTGGCGTTCTTCAGGAGCCGGCTGGGCTGAAGGCCGACGTGAGGTCGGTCCGCCAGCTCAGTCCCCTGGCTCAGTCCGCCGGCTCGACCAGCGCCGGCAGCGCTTGCCTCCGTCCCCGGCGGCGCAGGCCATGGGCCCAGCGGTACAGCAGCGGCAGCACCAGCAGGGTCAGTGCCGTGGACGACACGATGCCGCCGATGACCACGGTGGCCAGCGGCCGCTGCACCTCGGCCCCCGTGCCGGTGGCCAGCGCCATGGGCACGAAGCCCAGCGAGGCCACCAGGGCCGTCATCAGGACGGGCCGCAGGCGGGTGAGGGCGCCGTCGCGGACGGCAGCCTCCAGGCCCAGGCCCTCCTCGCGCAGCGAGCGGATGCAGGCGATCATCACCAGGCCGTTGAGCACCGCCACGCCCGAGAGCGCAATGAAGCCCACGCCCGCTGAGATCGACAGCGGGATGCCGCGCAGCCAGAGCGCGACGAGGCCGCCGCTCAGCGCAAACGGGACGCCGGTGAAGACCAGCAGGCCGTCCCGGACGTTGCCGAACATCGCGAACAGCAGGACGAAGACCAGCAGCAAGGCCACCGGGACCACGAGCTGCAGCCGCGCCGTCGCCGACTCCAGCTGCTCGAAGGTGCCGCCCCAGCTGATCCAGTAGCCGCTCGGCAGCTTGAGCTGCTCCTGCAGGCCGGCCTGCGCCTGCGCCACGAATGAGCCGATGTCGCGGCCCCGCACATTGGCCGTCACCACCACCCGGCGCTTGCCCTGCTCGCGGCTGATCTGGTTGGGGCCGGGCGCGATCTCGAACGCGGCGACCTCGCCCAGCTGCACATAGCCCCCGCCCGGCAGGCGGACCGGCAGCCGCTTCAGGGCGTCGAGGTCCCCGCGGATGCGCTCGGGCAGGCGCACCTGGATGTCGAAGCGCCGGTCGCCCTGGAACACGAAGCCGACCTCGCGCCCGCCGATGGCCGTTGCTGCCGTCTCCTGCACGTCGGCCACGCTCAATCCAAGCCGGGCCAGCCTGCTGCGGTCGATCTGCAGCGTCAGCATCGGCAGGCCCGCCGTCTGCTCGACCTTGACGTCGGCCGCGCCGGGCACGGCCTTGAGCAGGCGGGCGATCTGCTCGGCCGAGGCTTCCATGACCGCCATGTCGTCGCCGAAGACCTTGACCGCCACATCGCTGCGCACGCCGGAGATCAGCTCGTTGAAGCGCATCTGGATGGGCTGCGTGAACTCGTAGTTGTTGCCCGGCACCTGCTCCACCGCTTCCTGCAGCGCAGCCATCAGCGAAGCCGTGCTGCGCTTCGGATCCGGCCAGGCGCTGCGCGGCTTGAACATGATGAAGGTGTCGGCCACGCTGGGCGGCATGGGGTCGGTCGCGATCTCGGCCGTGCCGAGCTTGGCGAAGACCTTGTCCACCTCGGGGAAGCGCCGGATGACGTGCTCCAGCTCCATCTGCATGGTCACCGCCTGGCTGAGGCTGGTGCCGGGAATGCGCAGGGCATGCAAGGCGACGTCGCCCTCGTCGAGGCTGGGAATGAACTCGCTGCCCATGCGCGTGGCCAGCAGGCCGCTCAGGGCCACGGACACGCCGGCAATGGTCAGCACCAGCGGCTTGTTGGCGAGGCTCCAGTCCAGCAGCGGGGCATAGGCGCGCTTGGCCCATCCCATCAGCCGGTTCTCCTTCTCGTCGACCTTGTCGCCGATCAGCAGGGCCACGGCAGCCGGGATGAAGGTCACGGACAGCAGCATGGCGCCCACGAGCGCAGTCACGACCGTGAAGGCCATGGGGTGGAACATCTTTCCCTCGACGCCGTTCAAGGCAAACAGGGGCAGGTAGACCACCATGATGATCAGCTGGCCGAACAGCAGCGGGCGGCGCGCCTCGCGTGCGGCGGCAAAGACCTCGGCAAAACGCTCGCTGCGGCTCAGCGGCCGGCCCGCCGCCGCCTGCGCATGGGCCAGCCGGCGCACGCAGTTCTCTACGATGACCACGGCCCCGTCGACGATGATGCCGAAGTCCAGCGCCCCCAGGCTCATCAGGTTGGCGCTGACCTTGTTGCCCACCATGCCGGTGAAGGTGAACAGCATGGACAAGGGGATCACGGTGGCCGTGATCAGCGCCGCACGGAGGTTGCCCAGGAACAGGAACAGGATGGCGACGACCAGCACGGCGCCCTCGATCAGGTTCTTCCTGACCGTGGCAATGGCCTTGTCGATCAGGACGGTGCGGTCATAGACCGTCTGCGCGATCACGCCGGGCGGCAGGCTGCGGTTGATCTCCGCCAGCTTGCGGTCCACGGCCTGCGACACCTTGCGGCTGTTCTCGCCCATCAGCATGAAGACCGTGCCCAGCACCACCTCGCGGCCGTTCTCGGTGGCCGCGCCGGTGCGCAGCTCCTGGCCCAGCCCCACCTCGGCGAGGTCACGGATCCGCACCGGCACGCCTTGGGGGGTGCCGACGACGATGTCCGCGATGTCCTCGAGGCTGGCGACCTGCCCCGGTGCGCGGATCAAGTACTGCTCGCCACGCCGCTCGATGTAGCCGGCGCCGACATTGGCGTTGTTGCGCTCCAGCGCTCGCACCAGGTCGTCCATGCCGAAGCCGTAGGCCACGAGCCTGTCGGGCCGCGGGGCCACCTGGTACTCCCTGGCGTAGCCGCCGATGGTGTTGATCTCGGTGACGCCGGGGACGTTGCGCAGTTGCGGCTTCACGATCCAGTCCTGGATCTCGCGCAGGTCGGTGGGGGTGTAGGGCGTCCCGTCCGGCTTGAGCGCGCCGTCTCCGGCCTCGACCGTCCACATGTAGATCTCGCCGAGCCCTGTGGCGATCGGGCCCAGGCTCGGGCTCAGGCCGGCAGGGAGCCGGGCCTTGACCTCCTGGATGCGCTCCCCGACCAGCTGCCGGGCGAAGTAGAGGTCGGTCCCCTCCTTGAACACCACGGTCACCTGCGAGAGACCGTAGCGCGACAGCGAGCGCGTCTGCTCCAGCCGGGGCAGGCCGGCCATCGCGGTCTCGATGGCGAAGGTGACGCGCTGCTCGGCTTCCAGCGGTGAATAGCCGGGCGCCTCGGTGTTGATCTGGACCTGCACATTGGTGATGTCCGGCACGGCATCGATGGGCAGTCGCTGGTAGCTGAACACGCCCAGCGCGGCCATGCCCAGCACGGCCAGCAAGACCAGCCCGCGGTGGTCGATGGCAAAACGTATGAGTCTTTCGAACATGGCAGGCCCTCAATGGTCGTGCTCGGCACCGGCCTTGCCGATGTCAGCCTTGATCAGGAAGCTGTTCCGGGCGGCGTAGGCTTCACCGGCGTTCAGGCCCTTGATCACCTCGACGAAGCGGCCGTCGCTGCGTCCCAGCTCCACCGGCCGCGCCTCGAATTGCTGCCCGTATCGGCCGAAGACGACCGACCACGCTCTCAGCGTCTGGACCGCGTCCACGGCCACGGCCACGGGCACCTGCGCCTCGTCGCCCTTGAGCGTCACCTGGACTGGCAGGCCCGGCCGCCACAGGCCCTTGGGATTGGGCAGCACCACACGGGCGACGGCGCTGCGGTTCTGCTCGCCGATCAAGGCGCCCACGTAGCTCAGCCGGCCTTGCGCCTGGGCCTCGAAGGCCGAGGCTTTGACGAGGGCGCTGGCACCGATGGCCAGCTGGCCGAGGTCCCTGGCCGGAACCGCCAGTTCGACCCACACGCTGGACAGGTCCGCGACCTGGAAGATCGGCGCATCCTCCTTCAGGGCCTCGCCGACGCTGATCTTCTTCTCGATGACGACGCCGTCAATGGGCGAGCGGATCTCCAGCCGCGTCAGCCCTTGCGTCGAGGGTGTCGCTGCAGCACCCAGCGCGGCCAGCTTCTGGCGAGCGCTCTCCGCGGCGATCTCGGCCTCCTGGAAGGCCTGGCGCGCCTGCAGGTAGTCCTGCTCGGCACTGATCTTGTCCTCAAACAACTTCTTCTCACGTTCGTGGCTGGTGCGTGCCAGCGCCAGGCGCTTCTGTGCGGCGAGCAGCTCGCCGCGCTGGTCGGCCAGGGCCTGGCTGGAGAGCACGGCCAGCACCTGGCCGCGGCGCACGCGGTCCCCGGCGTTGGCCGCAACCGACTCCACCAGGCCTGCCAGGCGCGGGGTCACCAGCACCGTGCGGTCCTGGTTGAGCCTCACCTCGCCCAGCAGCTGCAGCGAGCTCGCGATGCGGGCAGGACCTGCGGTCGCGATCTCGATGCCGTTCTGCTTGAGCTGGGTCTCGCTGAGCTGCACCCGACCCTCGACCTGCTCGAAGCCGAAGGCGTAGTCCTTGCCCGCCGAACGAGCCTGGATGGCCACTTCAAAGGAATGCGGTTCCGCGACGACGCCGACGCCCTTCAGATAGTCCTTCTCGGGCTTGAAACGGAAGGTCTCGGCTTCCCGGCCCAGGCGCTGCAGCGTCACCGTCACGGTGGCTTGGTGGGGCGCCAGCGGTTTGCCATCCCGGTACAGATAGAGGCGGAACTCCGGCTCGACGTCGGTCTCGAAGATCGTCAGCTCCAGGCCGAAGCCTTCCTGCGTGAACAGCTTGCCGCCATGCGGACCCGTTTGCGGTGCGGCCTGCGCCGCAGTGGCATGGTGTTCCTTGTCTTCATGGCCTGCTTCGTGGGCGTGGCCCTCGCTGCCTTTCCTGCCGTGGTGCTCGTCGTCGGCAGGGGCTGCGCTCTGCGCATGGCCGTGCTCGTCACCCGCGGGCTTGGCCTTGTCGGTGCGGAGGATGGCGATGCCCAGCACCACCCCCAGGGCCAGCACGATGGCGATGGCCACCGGCGTCTTCTTGTTCTTGGTCGCTTCCATCATGGATTCACTCCGGCTTGGGGCTTGAATTCGGGGGGCTGGGGCGGTCGGCCCAGCAGGCGGTCCAGGTCCGCCGCGGCGCGGAAGGCCTCGGCGCTGTCCCGCCACAGCTGGCGGCGCAGCTGGAACAGCGTGCGCTGGGCGTCGAGCACATCGAGGAAGGCGAACTTGCCGAGCTCGTAGCCCTTGAGTGCTGCCTCGTAGGCGGTCCGGGCCGTCGGCAGCGCTTCCTGGCGCAGCAGCCGGACCTGCTCCCGGCTCAGCCGGAGCCGCTCCAGGGCCTGCGCGACCTCGGTCTGCAGGCGCAGCGTCGCAGCACTCAGGGTTTCGCGAGCCTGGTCTTCGCGCCGCAGCGCCTCCAGCAGATTCCCCTGGTTGCTGTCATGCACCGGCAAGCGGACCGAGAAGCCCACGACCGCCTGCGTCTGCCCCTGCTCGGCATCGCGCTTGGCGCCAAGGGTGAGCGTCAGATCGGGCACGCGACGGGCGCGCTCTGCCTCGACCAGGGCCTGGCGGCGGGCGATGTCCAGGCGAGCGAGCTGAAGTGCGGGCGCCTCGGCCATCCCTGCTCCGACCTCCTGTTCGGAGGGCAGCGCCGGCAGCGATTGCGCGTCGCTGCTGGCAGGGCCGATGGACTGCGGTGACTGCCCCCAGAAGGCGGCCAGCCGTTGCCGCGCCAGCAGTCGCTCGCTCTGCGCCTGGGCCAGCTCCGCGCGTGCGGCGGCCTCGGCGACCTGGGCCCGGGTCTGCTCCAGAGGCGGCACCTTGCCTGCCTGGAGCCGCTTGGCCGCCGCAGCGGCAGCACTGCTGGCCAGGTCCAGCGAGGATCGGGCCAGCTGCTCCTGCTCCTGCGCAGCCACCAGCTCGAAGTAGGCCGCCGTCACCTGGGCCCGGACCTCATTGCGCCGCGCCTGCAGCGCCACCGCGGCCTGCGCCCGGACCTGCTCGGCGGCGGCCATGCGGGCCGCGCGCTTGCCGCCCAACTCGATGGCCTGGGAGAGCTGCAGGGTGGTGGTGCGGGTGGCGCGATCCCTGCCTTCCAGCAGAAGCGCCAGCTCGGGATTGGGCCGCGCGCCGGCCTGCAGCGCAGCCGCTTCCGTGGCCTGCAGCTCGAGCCGGGCCGAGGCCAGCTCGGGGTTGTGCGCCTCCGCCAGGCGCAGTGCCTCGGCAAGACGCAGGACGGGAGCCTCGACGAGACCGGCTGGCGAAGCGGGTGTCAGCGAAGGCGGAGGCGCGGGATCAGGGCTCGCGGCCAGCGAAGAAGCGCCGGACAGGAGCAGGGCCAGAGCGCCCAGGGGCGCCGGTAGGCATTTCAACAAGCCAGGAACAGGGCTTTGCATCGAACTCTCCAAGGTTGCAGGACACAACGAGGGACGGTTCGGCGCGGCCGGTGCCGCCCAGACAGGCGGCACCACGCTGGATCAGCGTGCGAGGGAGGTCAGGCGGCGCGCCGAATCAGGCGCGCAGCCAGTCGGGGCGTTCGAGCCCTGAGGGGATGTGGGACTTGTGACGCTCGGCGGTGGCCGGCGTGGGCAGGGCCGCAGGGGCCGTCGCCGGCTGGGCCAGGGCCAGGGCCGGCGTTGCGCAGCCCGCGTGATGGCAATGGCAATGCCCCAGCTCACAGGCATGGGACGCCTCGCCGGGACTGCCCGCATGGGCGGTGTCCCCCATGAGCTGCATCGCCACCGGCCCTTCGTCAGCCGGCCCTTGCTTGCCGGCCAGCTCGCCCACGCAGCACAGCGACGCGCCCGCCCAGGACAGCTGGACGGCCACCATGAGGGTCAGGACCAGGACGAAGAAGCGGCGCATGGGCGGCAGTATATCGATGGCTCAGGGTTTCACCGGGGGCGAGGGCTCGATGGCTGCTGAGTCCCGGGGTCAGGTCTTGCGGGCCGGCGCATCGGATCCTCAACTGTCGACAGTTGAAAGCCTGTAGCAGCTCCGGAGTCAAGCGTGAAGCCGCGGACCGGCGGCCGCGCCCCTGTTTCAGCCGCTGCACCCACAGCTGCCGCGCCCGCGCAGCAGGGCGCTGCGGGCGCGCAGGGCGTTCAGGGCGGCGTCCGCAGACGCCCCAGCCCTATCAGCGTCCCGAAGGCCAGCAGGCCCAGCGCGGTGGTGAGCCAGAGGGCCTGCCCCTGCCAGCGGTCCAGCGCGAGGCCGAACAGCCACGGCGCGAAGGCCTGGGCGACGCGTGCCGGCAGCATCAACAGACCCTGGCGATGGCCGTAGCCTTGTGCGCCGAAGATCACCAGCGGCAAGGTGCCCTTGGCGATGGTCAGCACGCCATTGCCTGCCCCATGCAGGATGCCGAATGCCGCCCCCGCCGGGCCACCGAGGATCAGAAGACCGAGCGCGCCCAGCGGGTGCGCCAGCGTGGCCAGACGCGCCGACAGCAGCGGATGCACGCGGCGCAGGAATCCAAACTCGAACAGGCGCGCGGCCACCTGCGAGGGACCGATCAGTGCAGCAATGGCCACGGCACCCGCCACCCCAATGCCGAAGCCCTGGAGCAAGCGCGGGAAGTGCGCGGCCATGGCGGTGCTGGTGAACCAGGTCGTGGCGAACACCAGGGACAGGGCCACTACGGGGCCCAGGCCGGGCTCGGGGGTGGCCCCCAGCTCACCTGAATCGCCCTGGCTCGGGCCGGCCGCATCGTGTGCCGGTTCGGCCCGCGGCAGGCTCAGGTTCAGGGGCAACCCCGCCAGCACATGCAGCGCGGCCCAGGTCCAGCAGGCCTCGCGCCAGCCCCACTGCGCGCTCAGCCAGGCACTCAGCGGCCAGCCCACCGTGCTGGCGAAGCCGGCGATGAGGGTGATGCCGGTGATCATCTGGCGGGACTCCAGCCGATGCAGGCGGACCAGCGTCGCGAAGGCGGCCTCGTACAGCCCGCTGCCCATCGCGAGGCCCATGACCACCCAGGCCAGCAGCAGGCTGGTGAAGCCCGTGCTCGTCGCCATCAGCGCCAGGCCGGCCGCAAAGAGGCAGCTGGTGGCGGCGAGCACGCGCCGGCCGCCTTGCTGGTCGATCATCCGCCCCGCATGCGGGCCGACCAGTGCCGACACCACCAGGGCCACCGAGAAGGCCGCGAAGATGTCGGGTGTGGCCAGCCCCAGCGAGCGGGCCATGGGCTGGGCCAGCATCGCCGGGAGATAGTAGGACGAGGCCCAGGCCAGGGTCTGGGCCAGGCCCAGCGCGATGACCGTCGTGGTGCGGCGCTGGCGCATGCTCAGCCGCAGCACCGGGCGGCAGGCGCTGCCGCTTCCCGGGTGGGCTTGGGGCCGCAGCAGGACGAGCTTGCGGGGGCCGTGATCGAGAGGGGGGAGGCCCCCCCGGCAAGCGCCTCGGCGGCAGGCCTCGTCTCGGCCGGAGCGCCGCAGCAGGCGCTGCTGCCGGCATCCGCATCAGCGGCGCCGAGGGAGCACACGCCCGTCTCCGGCAGGTCCAGCTCGACCCGGTCGGCAGCTTCCAGGTCACCCGCCAGGGCGGCAACGACGGAGCGCGCCTGTTCGAAGCCGGTGGCCATCAGAAAGGTCGGCGCACGGCCATAGCTCTTCACGCCCACGGTGTAGAAGCCCGGCTCCGGATGCGACAGCTCGCGATGGCCGTGCGGCCGCACGGTGCCGCAGCTGTGCAGGTTCGGGTCGATCAGCGGGCCCAGGGCCTCGGTGGACTCCAGCCAGGGATCGAGCTTGAGGCGCAGCTCGCTGCCGATGCGCAAGTCGGGGCGCTGGCCGGTGGCGCAGATGATCTCGTCGATGCCGGGCACCTCGATGGGCTGCTGCTGCGCATCCGTGCCCAGGACGGTCAGCTGGCCCGAGGACTCCCGGCGGACCTCGGTGATGCGCAGGCCGCTGAAGAACTCCATCTCCGCGCTCTCGCGCAGGCGCTGCAGCGCGCTGCCGAGCTCGCCGCGCGCAGGCAGCGCATCCGCACTGCCACCGCCGAAGACGCGTTGCAGCGAGGGCGAGCGCACCGCCCACGCCAGCCGGGTGCCCGGGGCCTGCCGGGCCAGCTCGGCCAGGTACAGCAGGGCGTTGGCCGCCGAGTGCCCGGCGCCCACCACCAGGGTCCGCTTGCCCGTGTAGCGCAGGCGCTGCGCGCCGAGCACGTCGGGGATGCCATGGAAGATCTGAGACGCCGCTGCCGCCTCGCCGAGCGCCGGCAGGCCATTGGCGCCCAGGGGATTGGGCGTGCTCCAGGTGCCTGTGGCGTCGATGACGGCGCGGGCGCGCAAGCTCTGCTCGCGCCCGTCCTGCACATAGCGCACGACAAAGGCGGCCTGGTCTCGCCCGGTGCTCTTGACCTTGTCGTAGCCCTCGCGGCTGAGGGCGGTCACGCGGGCCCCAAGCTTCAAGGCACAGGCCACCGCAGGCAGTGCTGCGAAAGGCTTCAGGACGCGCTCGACCACCTCGGCCGCAAACGGCAGTTCGGCGTCAGGTGGAGCCATCCAGCCGGTCGGCGCCAGCAGCCGGGCCATGCTGGCGTCGATGTTGTACTGCCAGGGGGAGAACAGGCGCACATGGCCGTAGTCCTGGAGATGGGTGCCCACCTCACGCCCGGCCTCCAGCACCACGAAGGGCAGGCCGCGCTCGATCAGCTGGGCTGCCGCGGCCAGGCCCACCGGGCCCGCACCGAGCACGGCGACGGGCAGACCGTCCTGCGCCTTCGGCAGCTCACGCAGGGTCAGGCTCATGAAGGCGGCGCAGGCCGGGCAGGCGCCCTGGAACTCGGCCGAGGCCTTGAGGGCCGCCGGCGCCTCAGCCAGCGTGCCGCGCTTGAAGCCGTACTGTGCGAAGTACTCCGGCGCGGTCACGGTCAGCAGGTGGAGCGAGGCGATGTCCCGGGCGCGCGCCTGCTGCAGCAGGGTCTGCAGCATCAGCCGGCCGATGCCCTTCTTGTGCAGCCCCGGGGCCACGGCCACCGAGCGCAGCAGCGCCACGGCGCCATAGACCTCGGCGCCGGCACAGCCGACGACCCCGCCGTTCGAGACGGCCAGCACAGAGGTCGCGAGGTGCTCGCGAGCCCCTTCGGTGGGGAGCTTGTTGGCCAGCAGCAGGGCTTCGATGGCGGGCCAGTCGGAGGCGCCGGCCTGGCGAAGGGAGACTGGGTTCAGCAACATGATGGTTTGTCCTTGACGTTCTTGACGTCCTTGGCCTCGGGCGGCGGTAGGCAGCACATGGCCGCCTGGTCTTCCCGCAGGGCCTGAAGCAGCAGCAACAGGGATTGCTCGACGGCAGCGCGCTGGCGCTCGCCCAGGCGGTCCAGCAGCTGGTCCGCGTGGGCGTCGAGCGTGTGGTTCAGTTCACGGACGGTGCGCACGCCGTCGGCGGTGAGCGTGACGAGCCAGCTCCTTGCGTCGGACGGGTTCGGCTCCTTGGTCACCCAGCCACGGGCTGCCATGGCTTCCACCGCGCGCGACACCCAGCTCTTCTCCAGGCTGACCCGCGTGCCCAACTCCGACAGCGGCAAGGGCCCGGAGCGCGCCAGCTCGGTCAGCAGGTGGCACTGGGTGCTGGTGGTGCGACAGCAGTCCGCGACCACGCGCTGCGCTCGCGTGTAGAGGCGAGCCACTTCGCGCAGCAGGCTGCCGGGGCTGGATGCGGAGGAGGCGGGTGCTTTGGGCATGTGGGTGTGCAGGGCAACGACTTGGGCGCACGATAGAAAGCTCCTCATAGGTTGTCAATAGCAACTATCCGGGCCAAGAGAACGGGGCCGCGGCCCCGTCCGTCAGGGGGTCAGGTCTTGCGCGCTGGCCTGGCTTCTTCTTCCTCGCCCTGAGCTGATGCGCCCCTTGGGGACAGCAGGCGCGCCGCGCCGACGGCCAGGCCGGCGCCCACCAGCTGCGCCAGCACGAAGCCCGGTGCACTGGCCGGAGCGATGCCGGCGAAGCTGTCGCTGAACATGCGACCGAACACCGCCGCAGGATTGGCAAATGACGTGGAGGCGGTGAACCAGTAGGCCGCGCCGATATAGGCGGCCACCAGGGATGAGGCCCGCCCGGCAGGGGCCCGCAGGATCACCAGCAGCAGCCCGAAGGTGGCCACGGCCTCGGCGATCCACTGCCCCACGCCGCCCCTCAGCTTGCCGGACCACTGCAGGAGGCTCAGGTCGAACATGGCGTGGGCCAGCCACGCGCCTGCCATGGCACCGAGCAACTGGACCAGCACATAGGGTCCCAGTAGGCCCATGGGCAGCTCGCCGCGCGCGGCCATCACCAGCGAGACCGCCGGATTGAAGTGCGCGCCGCTGAGCGGGCCGAACACCTCGATGAGGACATAGAGGCCGCCCACGGTGGCCGCCGTATTGGCCAGCAGCGCGAGGGCCACGTTGCCGCCGGCCAAGTGCTCGGCCATGATGCCGGAGCCGATCACCACGGCCAGCAGCAGCGCCGTGCCCAGGCCTTCGGCCAGCAGCTTCTGAGAGGGGCGTGCAGTCATGACGTGCATCTCAGCTCTTGGCGATGGCGTTCAGGGCCGCCAGCAGTTCAGGCTTGCCCAGGGTTTCCAGCGGGAGCTGCAGCAGCTGCACCATGCGATAGCCGATGGCCTGGCGGGTCAGCTCGAAGGCGCGGCGCTTGCCCTCGTCGCCCCCTTCGGCATAGGAGGGATCGGGGTAGCCCCAATGCACCTTCACCGGCTGGCCCTGGCCGCCGAAGAAGACCGGACACTGTTCCGCTGCCGCGCTGTCGCAGACGGTGATCACGATGGACAGCGGCGGCGCCTCGGGCGTGGTGAACTCGTCCCAGCTCTTGCTGCGATAGCCGCTGACGTCGACGCCTGCGTTGCTCAGGGCCTCGAGCGCGAAGGGGTTGAGGCGGCCACTGGGCGCGCTGCCGGCGCTGAAGGCCTTCACGTCCTTGCCCAGCCTGGCGGCGAGATGGTTCAGCATGCCCTCGGAGAGCACGCTGCGGGCGGAGTTGTGGGTGCAGAGGATGAGGACGTTGGTGGTCATGGGGCGGACTTGGGTGGGTCGCGGGGCTGCCGGCGCAAAGCGTCCGCTCAGCAGGCGCAATGGGTCGTCGAGGCGGGCAGGCAGGCCTCGCCCTGGCAGCAGTTCTCCGTGAGAAAGGCCAGCAGCTCGTTCATGTGTTCGAAGGCGGCGCGGTACACCACATTGCGGCTGATGCGTTCCTGCGTCACCAGGCCGGCATGGCTCAGCTCCTTCAGATGGAAGGACAGCGTTGCCGCCGGCACTTCCAGCGCATCCGCGATGGCACCTGGCGTGAGGCCTTGCGGGCCTGCAACGACCAGCAGACGGAACACCTTGAGCCGATGGGCTTGCGCCAGGGCTGCGAGGGAACGGACGACTTGTTGCTCTTCCATAGCTTGATAATTCTATAGAATTGGAAATATTGATGCAAGACAAGGCGCAGGCCCGACCTCTGCGCGAACCTTGTGCCGGTTCGATGGCAACAAGCTCGGGAGTTCACGATGCCTACCCTCCAGATCTTTGATCCCGCCCTGTGCTGCAGCAGCGGCGTCTGCGGCCAGGATGTTGACGCCCGCCTGGTCCAGGCGGCGGCCGATGTCGACTGGGCCAAGGGCCAGGGCGCGTCCATTGAACGCTTCAACCTGGCCCAGCAGCCGCTGGTCTTCGCCCAGAACGAGGCCGTGCGCGCCTTCCTGGAGCGGTCCGGGCAGGACGCCCTGCCGATCACCTTGCTGGACGGCCAGATCGTGCTCGCGGGGCGCTACCCCAGCCGTCAGCAGCTGGCGCAGTGGGCAGGCTTGACGAGCTCCAGTGAGGGTGCAGGCGCTGCCGGTTGCTGCAGCGGCGGCAAGTGCTGCTGACCAGGGAGGCTCCATGAAATTCATTGAGCACCTGCCCCGCTTCGCGTTCTTCACCGGCAAAGGGGGCGTCGGCAAGACCTCCCTCGCCTGCGCCACGGCCGTCAAGCTGGCTGAGGCCGGCCAGCGGGTGCTGCTGGTCAGCACCGATCCGGCCTCCAACGTCGGCCAGGTGTTTGGCATCCGCATCGGCAACCAGATCACCGCGGTGCCCGAGGTGGCAAAGCTCTGGGCCATGGAGATCGACCCGCAGGCCGCCGCCCAGGGCTACCGGGACCGCATCGTCGGGCCGGTGCGAGGCGTGCTGCCGGCGGATGTCGTCAAGGGCATCGAGGAGCAGCTGTCCGGGGCCTGCACCACGGAGATCGCCGCCTTCGACGAGTTCACGGGCCTGCTCACGGATGAGTCGCTGGTCCAGCGTTTCGACCATGTCCTCTTCGACACGGCGCCGACGGGGCACACCATCCGCCTGCTCCAGCTGCCGGGCGCCTGGAACAGCTTCCTCGAGACCGGCAAGGGCGATGCGTCCTGCCTCGGACCCCTGGCTGGCCTGGAGAAGCAGCGCGCGCAGTACAAGGCGGCCGTGGATGCCCTGGCCGACCCGGCTCGCACGCGCCTGATCCTCGTGGCCCGCGCCCAGGCCTCGACCTTGCGCGAGGTCGCGCGCACCCACGAAGAGCTGGCCCGCATCGGTCTGACACGGCAGCATCTGGTCATCAACGGTGTCATGCCTGCTGCCGAAGGCGCGAACGATCCCTTGGCCGCCGCCGTGGTGCGGCGCGAGCAAGCCGCCCTCGCCGCCATGCCCGAAGTCCTTGGCGGGCTGCCCGTGGACCAGGTTCCATTGAAGGCCTTCGATCTGGTCGGTCTGGATGCGCTGCGCCAGTTCCTTGATGCGCCGCGGCCTCAGGAGCGGGCCGCCGATGCCGCGCCCGGCGAGCCTCTTGCTGCTCCAACGCTGGCCCAGCTGGTGGACGAGCTGGCGGCGCCGGGGCATGGGCTCATCATGGTGATGGGCAAGGGTGGCGTCGGCAAGACGACGCTGGCAGCGGCCGTTGCCGTTGAGCTCGCGCGACGAGGCTTGCCGGTGCACCTCACCACCTCGGACCCGGCCGCCCACCTGGCAGAGACGCTGGCGGGCCAGATGGAGCACCTGACCGTCAGCCGCATAGACCCTCGCGTGGAAACCCAGCGCTACCGCGACCAGGTCCTGGCGACCAAGGGCAAGAATCTGGACGCCCAGGGCCGCGCCCTGCTGGAAGAAGACCTGCGCTCGCCCTGCACCGAGGAGATCGCCGTCTTCCAGGCCTTCTCGCGCATCATCCGCGAGGCCGGCCGCAAGTTCGTCGTGATGGACACGGCCCCCACGGGGCATACCCTGCTGCTGCTGGATGCCACCGGGGCCTATCACCGGGAGATCGCCCGGCAGATGTCAGGCTCGGGTGTGCACTTCACGACGCCGATGATGCAGTTGCAGGACGAGGCGCGCACCAAGGTCCTGATCGCGACCCTGGCCGAGAACACGCCCGTGCAGGAGGCCGCCCTGTTGCAGGAGGACCTGCGCCGGGCTGGCATCGAGCCCTGGGCCTGGGTGGTCAACAACAGCGTGGCGGTGACGCCGACCCAATCGCCGTTGCTGCGTGCCCGGGCGGCCCGGGAGCGGCCCTTCATCGACGCGGTGGCGCAGCGCCACGCAAGGCGCCATGCCGTGGTGCCACTGATGGCGGAGGAGCCGGTCGGGGTGGTGCGGCTGCTGGCGCTGGCAGGCGGGCCGCGCTAGGACTGCCGCGGCCCCGGGGGGCATTTCCCGCTGCAGCAGGGGCAGTTCGGTCCAGAACGCGATGGACAGGGGCCTGTGGATGGAGAGCGTCCCGACTTGGACTCGCATTCGGACTCGGACAGGGGCGCTGCAGGGACCGATGGCATGGCAAGACCGGTCCCTACTGTGGCACGGCCGGATCACGCGCCAGCACCGGCAGGTACTCGCCGCCGGGGCGGTCCCTGCAACTGCCAGGCCCATTGGTGATACACCGCTCTTGCCATGCGCTGCAGCTGCATCGTGCGCGCCGGCAGGTCGCGCAGCATGTCCCCCCAGCGTTGCACCGCCGGGCCGCGCAAGCCCTCGACCTCCGCTCGGCCCGCCTCGCACCAACGACGCAGGCCCGCTTCGCTGGCCTCAAGATGGCACTGGAACCCCAGATGCGGGCCCAGCGCGAAGGCCTTGTTGAGGCAGTGCGCGCCGAAGAGCAGCCGCCTGGCGCCGCGCGGGATCTCGAAGGTGTCATAGTGCCAGTTGAACACCTGCAGCTCCTGCGCCCCGCAGAACAGGCGCCGGCCCTCCGGCGTGACCCAGACGCGCGACCAGCCGACGTTGGGCCAGGCGTTGCGACTCACCTGCGCACCGGCCACAAGGGCCAGCTGCTGCGCGCCGAAGCAGTGAGCCAGCACGGGCACCTCGTGCGCCAGCGCCTGCTGCAGCAGCACGCGTTCCGCCCCGATCCAGGACAGCTTGTCATGGACGCTGTGGTCGCTGCCCAGCACGGCGACACCTGCGAAGTCGCGCAGCTCACCCGGGATCCGGTCTCCCTGGTCCGGGCGCAGCACCAAGGTCTCCAGGCCCTCGTCGCCGAGGCATTGCTGAAGGAAGTCGGGGCCCTGCAGGTCTTCGTGCTGCAGGATGAGGATCGGTCTCATGGAAGCGGCCCGGGCCTGGCGCGGGCGGTGTTGCGATGAGGAGCAATCTACCGAGCGCTCCCTCAAGGCCTTGCAGAGACTGAGCCTCCCGGCATCAAGATGTTGTCAACGCTGGGGGCCGTCAACGCTGGGGTCTGACGCTCAAGGCACCAGCCGGTAGCCCACCGCCGTCTCCGTCAGCAGGTGCCTGGGGCTGGCCGGCTCCGCCTCCAGCTTCTGCCGCAGATTGGCCATGTAGACCCGCAGGTAGTGGCTGCTGTCGGTATGGCTGGGGCCCCAGACGGCCTTGAGCAGCTGACCATGCGTGAGCACCTTGCCCGCGTTGGCCACCAGGTGCGTCAGCAGGCGGTACTCGGTGGGGGTCAGGTGTACGGGCTGGCCGGCACGCAGCACGCGGCGGTGCACCAGGTCCACCTCCACCTCGCCGAAACGGAAGACGGTCAGCGCGGCCTCCTGGCCTCGCGTGGTGGTCGCCAGGCGGCGCTGGCAGACCCGCACCCGCGCCATCAGCTCGCCAATGCCGAAAGGCTTGCTCAGGTAGTCGTCGGCGCCCGCATCGAGCGCGGCGATCTTGTCGGCCTCGTTGCTGCGCGCCGAGAGCACGATGACGGTGACGTGGGACCAGCTGCGCAGGTCCCGCAGGTAATTCAGGCCGTCGCCATCGGGCAGGCCGAGGTCGAGGATGACAAGGTCCGGATGACGCGTACCAGCGTCGATCAGGCCCTGGCGCAGGGTCTCGGCCTCGTGGACGACCCAGCCTTCGGTCTCCAGGGCCAGGCGGACAAAGCGGCGGATGCTGGGCTCGTCCTCGACGATCAGGGCAACGGGATGCGGTTCACTCATGGTGTTCAGACAGGTCGGTCTCCATGGCCTCCAGCGAAGGCGGGTTGCCGCGGGGCAGGGCTATTTTGAAGGCGGCGCCGCCCAGGGCGCTGCGCTCGGCCCAGATGCGCCCGCCGTGGGCGTCGACGATGGCGCGGCAGATGGCCAGGCCCAGGCCCACGCCGGGGGTGCTGGACTCCTTCTCGCCGCGGCTGAACTTGTTGAAGAGATGCTCCTCGCGGCCTGCAGGCAGGCCGGGGCCGTCGTCCTCCACGCTGATGACGACCTGGTCTGGCTCCGCCACGGCGCTCAGGGCGATCTGGCAGCCCGCGGGCGTGTACTTCACCGCGTTCTCCAACAGATTGCACAGCACGCGCTCCATCAGTGCGGCATCCAGGTGCAGCAGCGGCAGGTCCGGCGGCAGGCGCATCTGCAGGCGGTGCTGCGAGAGGCTGTCGCCCAGGATCTGCAGCGAGGTGCCGACGACCTCCTCCAGCGG
Source organism: Roseateles flavus (assembly GCF_039872765.1). NCBI lineage: Bacteria > Pseudomonadati > Pseudomonadota > Betaproteobacteria > Burkholderiales > Sphaerotilaceae > Roseateles > Roseateles flavus. The sequence continues at coordinate 130,691 of NZ_JBDPZC010000012.1, forward strand.
CTGCCATTGCCGGTTCAGCTGCAGGCTGCCGCTCTCCAGGCGGGCCATGTCCAGGAGGTTGTTGACCATGGCGCCCACGCGGCGCGACTGCTGCTGCAGGGTCAGGCTCAGCTCGCGCGCCTGGGCCGGCAGCCCCGGCAAGGTCTCCAGGGTCTGGGAGAGGCCGTAGAGCACGGCCAGGGGCGTGCGCAGGTCGTGCGAGAGCGCCGAGAGCAGGGAGTTGCGCAGGCGCTCGGACTCGATCTGCACCAGGGCCTGCTGGGCCACCTCCACGTAATGCACGCGCTCTAGGGCTTGGCCGATGATGCGGCCGCAGGTGGCGAGCTGGTCGCTCAGCTCGGGCTGCAGCACGGTGCCCAGCGCGCGCGGCCGCAGCGCCATCACGCCACGCAGGCGCATGGGCGCCTCCAGCGGCAGGTAGTGCCAGGGGCTGCCAGGCAGCGTGTCGGTCGAGAGCCCGGCCGCCTGGCGGTGGTCCAGCGCCCAGCGGGCGGTGCCGGCGTCGGGACGGTCCGCTTCGCTCAAGACGGCCTCACGGGGCGAGGGCTGCAGTTGATCTTTGAGGTCCAGGGTGTAGATCAAGACCTGACCCTGCACCTCGCGCGCCAGCGTGCGCTCGGCCACCTCCAGCACCTGCTCGGTCTGCAGCGCGCCGGCCAGGTCGCTGGTCAGCTCGAAAAGCAGGCGCGCGCGCCGCTCCCGCTCCGAGGCCACCAGGGCCTGGTAGCGCAGGCCGGCGGTGAGCTGGCCGGTCAGCAGGCCCACGGCCAGCATCACGGCGAAGGTCATCAGGTACTGCACGTCCGAGACCGCGAAGCTCAGCTTGGGCTCGACGAAGAAGAAGTCGAACAGGCCCACGCTCAGGAAGCTGGCCAGCACGGCGGGCCCGCGGCCCTGCCTCCAGCCCACCCACAGCACGGCCAGCAGGAAGACCATCACGATGTTGGTCTGTGCAAAGGCCCACTGCAGAGGCCAGCACAGCAGGGCCGCGCCGATGCAGGCGGCGGCGGTGAGACCGTAGCGGCGCAGGCGCTGCAGCCCGGGTTCGGCCTGCGCGGCCGTGGCTGCCGGCTGCTCGGCGCGTGCCGGTGTGCGGCGGGCGACCGTCAGCACGTCCAGATCCGGGCTCATGGCCTCCAGGGCGCGGGCCAGCGTCTGATGGCCCAGCCAGCGCCGCCAGGCCGGCAGGGCCTGTGCACGGCCCAGCACCAGCGTCGACAGATTGTGCAGGCGCGCATGGTCCTGCAGGGCCTGGGCGATGGACTGGGCACTGAGCACGGAGGTCTCGGCCCCCAGCTCATGGGCCAGGCGCACGGTGCGCAAGATGCGCTCACGCTGCGCGTCCGGCAGGCGGCTGAGCAGCGGCGTCTCCACGTAGACCGCATGCCAGCTGACATTGAGCTGCTGCGCCAGACGGGCCGTCTCGCGCACCACGCCGTCGTCCGAGGGGTCCGGGCCGATGGCGCACAGCAGTGCCGCCTCGGTCTTCCAGACCTCGCTCACCCGCTGGTTGCTGCGCCAGGCCTGGACGTCGTCCTCCACCCGGTCCGCCGTGCGCCGCAAGGCCAGCTCGCGTAGGGCCATCAGGTTGCCCTTGCGGAAGAAGTGCTGGGCTGCGCGCTCGGCCTGAGCGCCCATGTAAACCTTGCCAGCCGCGAGGCGGGAGAGCAGCTCGTCGGCCGGCGTGTCCACCATCACGACCTCGTGGGCCGCGTCGAAGAAGGTGTCCGGCAGCGTCTCCTGCACGCGCACGCCGGTGATGCCGCCGACGATGTCGTTCAGGCTCTCGAGGTGTTGGACGTTGAGGGTCGAGTAGACGCTGATGCCGTTGGCCAGCAGCTCCTCCACGTCCTGCCAGCGCTTGGGGTGGCGCGAGCCTGGCACATTGGAGTGGGCCAGCTCGTCCACCAGGACCAGGGCGGGCTTGCGCGCGAGGGCCGCGTCCAGGTCGAACTCCGGCAGCGTCTTGCCGCGGTACTCGACGGCCCTCAGCGGCAGCTGCGGCAGGCCCTCCAGCAGCGCTTGCGTCTCGGCCCGGCCATGCGTGACGACGATGCCCGCGAGCACGTCCACCCCGTCCGCCTGCAGCTTGCGCGCGGCGGCCAACATGGCGTAGGTCTTGCCCACGCCAGCCGAGGAACCGAAGTAGACACGCAGCCGGCCGCGCCGGGCCTCGCGGTCCTGCTGGTCGATTTGCGCGAGCAGGGCGTCGGGGTCGGGGCGTTGTTCCGTCATCACAGCCACCCCGCGCGCCGGAAGCGCCACCACAGCAGGCCGCAGACGCTGACGATCAGGCCCAGCGCCGCCGGGTAGCCCCAGGCCCACTTGAGCTCGGGCATCTGCTCGAAGTTCATGCCCCAGATGCCCGCGAAGGCCGTGGCCACGGCAAAGATGCCGGCCCAGGCCGCCAGGCGCTTGGTGACGGCGCTGTCGTCGATGGCGACCATGGAGAGGTTGGCCTGGATGGCCGTGGCCAGGGTGTCGCGCACGGACTCGATGGCGGCGTGGATGCGCGCCAGGTGGTCCGCCACGTCGCGGAAGTATTCGGTCGTGCGGCTGCACAGCAGGGGCACGCGACCGCCGTGCAACTTGGACAGCATCTCCAGCATGGGCGCCACCGCGCGGCGCAGGCGCATGAGCCGACGCTTGAGCTCGTAGAGGCGCTTGATGTTGTCCAGCTGCGCGCCGGGCGTGAAGATGCTCTGTTCGATCTCCTCGAGCTCGGACTCCAGCAGGTCCACGATGGGGAAGTAGCGGTCCACCACCGCATCCATGAGGGCGTAGAGCACGAAGCTCGGGCCCTGCATCAGCAGGTGGGGCTCGCGCTCGCAGCGCTCGCGCACGCCCAGGAAATGGACGCGGCTGCCGCTGCGCACCGAGATCACGAAGTTCGGCCCGCAGAACACCGCCACCTCGCCGATGCTGAGGTCCGCGTCCACCCAGTCCACCAGGTGCATCACGGCGAAGACCAGCTCGCCGTACTCTTCGACCTTGGGCCGCTGATGGCCGTGCGTGGCGTCCTCGACGGCCAGCTCGTGCAGATGGAACAGGCGCTGGAAGGGCTGCAGTTCCTCGGCGCTGGCGTCGCGCAGGGCGATCCAGACAAAGGTGTCGGGATCCGCCAAGTGGCGCCCCAAGGTGGCCTCGTCGTAGGGCGAGAAGTCCTCGACCTTGATGCCGGAGCGGTAGGCGGCGCAGTTGATCAGCATGCCGGCATTGTCAGCCTGGGAAGGCCGGTGTTTCCATCTTCACGTTCATGCGCTGCCCCGGCCTCAGAAGGTCTTGCCGACGCTGAGCACCAGCCCCGCCTTGCCCACGCGCTTGGCGTCCTGGCCGGCGGCGTTGCCCACCTGGTAGAGCGCCCGTTTCGCGTCGGTGGCGATGACGGCTGCCGTCCAGTTCAGCCCGATCATCTCCTGGGCCAAGGAGAGCTTGAGGTCGGTGTAGGACAGGTCGCCGTAATGGCGCACCTCGGTGCGGCCCACATGGGCGCCGAGGGTCAGGCCTTGCCCCAGGTCCACGGTGTAGTTCAGGTCCAGGTACAGGGTGCCCTTGGACGAGCCGTTCGCATCGAGCGCGCTGAAGTAGGCGTAGCCGGCGGTGTCGCCGTTGAGGCCGAAGTAGTCGGTGAGGGCATAGGAGAGCTTGCCGCTGAAGGCGCCCAGGCTCAGGCCGGCGTAGAGCTCCAGGTTGTCGTAGCGCTTGCTGCTGGCGACGCCGGGGGCGCTGTTGAGGCGCGCACCCGGGTAGACGTAGGCCAGGGCGCCCAGGTCCAGCGTGGCCTCGCCCATCACGGGCAGCTTCACGCCGCCGTAGAGGTCCAGCTCCAGGCCGGCGCCGTTGTTGTAGCTGTTGCCCGAGACGTTGGAGGCCCAGCTGCCGGCGTACCAACCGCTGCGATGCGCGTAGTCAAAACCGCCCTGCACGGCCGGCAGGGCCCAGGTCTGGCTGATGCCGCGGAAGCGGTAGTCGCTGACCAGGCTCAGGTTGCCGTTGAGGGTGTGCTCGGGCGCAGGTGCGGGATCGCTGCCCTGCGCCTGGCTGGCCAGGGAGGACGAGAGCAGGAGGGCGAAGGTCAGGAAGGAAAGCTTGTTCATGAAAGGTCGACAGTCAACGCGGCGGCCAGCGACGCAAGGCTGCTGGCACCGCAAGGGGTTCAAAAGAAGGGAGCTCGGTACCGGACGCGGGTCCGGGGGCTGAGTCAGCCTTGCCTGGCACGGTCCAGGGCGAGGTTGAGCTTCAGCACGTTCACCCGCGGTTCACCCAGGACTCGCAGGTCCGTGGGCTCGGTGTAGGCCTCGATCAGGCGCTGAACCTCCTTGACCGACAGCCCGCGCTCGCGGGCCACACGCGGCGCCTGGTAGCGCGCAGCAGCCAGGCTGATGTGCGGATCCAGGCCGCTGGCGGAGGCGGTGACCAGGTCCACCGGCACCGGCGCAGTGTTGCCCGGGTCCGCTGCCCGCAGCGCCTCGACGCGCGCTTGGACGGCCGCTTCCAGCGCCGGGTTCAGCGGCCCCTGGTTGGAGCCGGCCGAGTTGGTCGCGTTGTGGCTCATCGGGCCCGTGGCCGAGGGGCGACCCCAGAAGTACTTGGGGCTCGTGAAGGACTGGCCGATCAGCTCGGAGCCGACCACCTGCCCCTTCTCCTCGATGAGCGAGCCGTTGGCCTCCTTGGGCATGGTCATCTGGGCGATGCCCGTCACGGCCAGGGGGTAGAGCAGCCCGGTCACGGCGGAGAGCAGCAGCAGGCTCACCAGGGCGGGACGCAGATGTTGTTTCATGATGGATCTCCTCAGACCAGGTGCAGGCCGACCAGGATCAGGTCGATGGCCTTGATGCCGATGAAGGGCACGACGAGGCCGCCCAGGCCGTAGATCGCCAGGTTGCAGCGCAGCAGGGCCGCGGCACCGATGGCGCGGTAGCTGACGCCCTTCAGGGCCAGGGGGATGAGGGCGATGATGATCAGCGCATTGAAGATCACCGCCGACAGGATGGCCGAGGCCGGGCTGTGCAGCTGCATCACGTTGAGCGCCTGCAGCTGGGGGTACACGCCCACGAACATGGCCGGGATGATGGCGAAGTACTTGGCGACGTCGTTGGCAATGGAGAAGGTCGTCAGCGAGCCGCGCGTCATCAGCAGCTGCTTGCCCGTCTCCACGATCTCCAGCAGCTTGGTGGGGTTGGAGTCCAGGTCCACCATATTGCCGGCCTCCTTGGCCGCCTGCGTGCCGCTGTTCATGGCCACGGCCACGTCGGCCTGCGCGAGGGCGGGGGCGTCGTTGGTGCCGTCGCCGGTCATGGCGACGAGGCGGCCTTCGCTCTGGTAGTCGCGGATCATCTTCAGCTTGGCCTCGGGCGTGGCCTCGGCCAGGAAGTCGTCCACGCCGGCCTCGGCGGCGATGGCGGCGGCGGTGAGCTTGTTGTCGCCGGTGATCATCACGGTCTTGATGCCCATGCGGCGCAGCTCGGCGAAGCGCTCCTTGATGCCGCCCTTGACGATGTCCTTGAGCTCGACGACGCCCAGCACGCGCGAACCGTCGCTGACCACCAGCGGCGTGCTGCCGAGGCGAGCCACATCATCGACAGCCTGTTGGACTTCCGCCGGATAGCGCGCGCCCAAGGCCTCGACATGACGGCGGATGGCGTCGGCCGCGCCCTTGCGGATGCTGCGCAGCGGCGTGCTGGCGGTCTGCAGGTCGATGCCGCTCATGCGGGTCTGGGCCGTGAAGGGCACGAACTGGGCGCCGAGGCTGGCGAGCTCGCGCTCGCGCAGGCCGTAGCGCTGCTTGGCCAGCACGACGATGCTGCGTCCTTCCGGCGTCTCGTCGGCCAGCGAGGCCAGCTGCGCGGCGTCAGCCAGCTGCATCTCGCTCATGCCGGGTGCCGGCAGGAAGCGGCTGGCCTGGCGGTTGCCCAGGGTGATGGTGCCGGTCTTGTCCAGCATCAACACGTCCACATCGCCCGCGGCCTCGACGGCGCGGCCCGAGGTGGCGATGACGTTGGCCTGCATCATGCGGCTCATGCCCGCCACGCCGATGGCCGAGAGCAGCGCGCCGATCGTCGTCGGGATCAGGCAGACCAGCAGCGCCACCAAAGCCGTGATGGACACCACCGTGCCGCTGCCCGCGGCCTCCACGCTGAAGAGGGAGAAGGGCAGCAGGGTCACGGTCACGACCAGGAAGACCAGGGTCAGCGCCACCAGCAGGATGGTCAGCGCGATCTCGTTGGGCGTCTTCTGGCGCTTGGCGCCTTCCACCATCGCGATCATGCGGTCCAGGAAGGACTCGCCCGGGTTGACGGCGATGCGCAGCACCAGCCAGTCCGAGAGCACGCGGGTGCCGCCCGTGACCGAGGCGAAGTCGCCGCCGGACTCGCGGATCACCGGGGCCGATTCACCCGTGATGGCGCTCTCGTCCACCGAAGCCACGCCCTCGATCACCTCGCCGTCCAGCGGGATGAGGTCGCCCGCCTCCACCAGCACCACATGGCCCTTGCGCAGCTCATCGGACTGGACCGGGTGCCAGCGCGCACCATGCCGCGGCTCCTCCAGCTTCTTGGCCCAGGCCTTGGTCTTGAGCCCGCGCAGCGAGGCCGCCTGGGCCTTGGAGCGGCCCTCCGCCATGGCTTCGGCGAAGTTGGCGAAGAGCACGGTGAACCACAGCCACAGCGCGATGGCCAGCATGAAGCCCGAACCTTCGCTGCCGGCCACCGCCGGCTCGCCCAGGCTGGCCAGCCACAGTCCGGTGGTCAGCAGGCTCCCCGCGTAGACCACGAACATCACCGGGTTGCGCCACTGGATGCGCGGGTCCAGCTTGGCAATGGACTGGCCCAGGGCCTGCTTCATCAGGGCCGGGTCCAGCAGGGAAGTGCTGCTCGTTGCCGAGCTTGTTGCAGTTGTCGAATTGCTCATGATGATTCCTCAGGCGGTCCAGAGCATCAGCTGCTCGACGATGGGGCCCAAGGCCAGGGAAGGCACGTAGTTGAGAAGGCCGACCAGCAGCACGACGCCGATCAGCAGGGCCACGAAGAGCGGGCCGTGCGTGGGCAGGGTGCCGTTGCCGGTGGGGATGCGCTTCTTGGCGGCCAGACTGCCTGCCAGGGCCAGCACCGGCACGATGACGCCGAAGCGGCCCAGCCACATCACGATGCCCAGCAGGGTGTTGTAGAAGGGCGTGTTGGCCGAGAGGCCGGCGAAGGCGGAGCCGTTGTTGTTGCCGGCCGAGGTCAGTGCATAGAGCACCTCGGAGAAGCCGTGGGCGCCCGGGTTGGCGATGCCGGCCTTGCCGTCCGCCGCGAGCACCGCCAGGGCCGTGCCCATGAGCACGACCAGGGGCGTGACGAGGATGGCGACGGACACCATCTTCATCTCATGGCTCTCGATCTTCTTGCCCAGGTACTCGGGCGTGCGGCCGATCATCAGCCCGGCGATGAAGACCGCGAGGAGGGCGAAGACCAGCATGCCGTAAAGGCCCGTGCCCACGCCGCCGAAGACCACCTCGCCCAGCTGCATCATCACCAGGGGCACCATGCCGCCGATGGGCGTCAGCGAGTCATGCATGGTGTTCACGGCGCCGCAGGAGGCGGCCGTCGTGACCACGGCGAAGAGGCTGCTGGCATTGATGCCGAAGCGCGTCTCCTTGCCTTCCATGTTCCCGCCCGACTGCTCGGCCGTGAGGCGCTGGTCCACCTGCAGTGCCTGCAGGCGGGGATTGCCGGCCTGCTCAGCGGCGGATTCGACGACAACGCCGGCAATGAACAACACGCTCATTGCCGCCAGGAGGGCCAGGCCCTGGCGCCAGTCCCCGACCAGCTGGCCGAAGCTGAAGCACAGCGCGGCCGGGATCAGGAAGATGGCCAGCATCTGGGCGAAGTTGCTCAGCGGCGTGGGGTTCTCAAAAGGGTGGGCCGAGTTGGCGTTGAAGAAGCCGCCGCCGTTGGTGCCCAGCATCTTGATGGCCAGCTGGGAGGCCACCGGCCCCATGGCCAGCTGCTGGGTCGAGGACTCGGCCGCTTCGGTCAGCGGCTCGCCCTTCTCGTTTTTCAGGGGCTGGCCTTCGGCGCCGAGGCGCGGGGCGTCGTAGTGGTTCACCTCCAGCGTGTGGGCGTCCTGGTAGGCGTCCAGGTTCTGGATCACGCCCTGGCTCACGAAGAAGAGCGCGAACACGAAGGACAGCGGCAGCAGCAGCCACAGCGTGATGCGGGTCAGGTCTTGCCAGACATTGCCCACATCGCCGCTGAGCTTGCGCGAGAAGCCGCGGATCAGCGCGAAGACCACCGCGATGCCGCTGGCCGCCGACAGGAAGTTCTGCACCGTCAGCGCCAGCATCTGGGTCAGGTAGCTCATGGTGGACTCGCCGCCATAGCCCTGCCAGTTGGTGTTGGTGACGAAGCTGATGGCGGTGTTGAAGGCTGAGTCCGGGCTGATGGCGCCCATGCCTTGCGGGTTCAGCGGCAGCAGGTGCTGCAGGCGCTGCAGGCCGTAGACCGCCAGCACGCCCAGCAAGCTGAAGACCAGCAGGCCGATGGCGTAGTGCCGCCAGTGCATGCCTTCATCGGGCTTCACGCCGGCCAGGCGCAGCAGGCCGCCTTCGACCCGCAGCATCCATCGCGGCAGCCGCCCCTCGGCCAGGGCCGAGAGCCAGCGCGACAGCGGCCAGGCCGCCGCCAGGAGGATGCCCATGTACAGGGCGAGCTGGATCCATGCAGAGGTGCTCATTCAGAACTCCTCCGCGCGCAGCAGCGCATAGACCAGGTAGACAAACAAGGCCGCGGCCAGCAGGCCGCTGATCCAGTACAGCGCACTCATGACTTCTTCTCCAGCCGATGACTGGCCAGGGCGAGGCCAACGGCCAGCGCGAACAGCGCCAGGCTCAGGCCCAAAAACACTCCGTCCATAGACACTCTCAACAAGGGGTTGTGTGATGTCAGGAGCGTAGGTTTGGGGGCGTCAAGGCCGTGTAGAAGGTCCGGCGGCCGGTATCAAGATGATGTAAAGACGCGGCGCAGGCGGCCCCGGCGGGCAGCGCCGGCGCGGCGTCGTCATTGGAGGGGGCGCGGCTACGCAGGGCGCAGCGTCAGGCCCCGCCGCTCACGGCCCGGGGTGGGCGGTCAAGCGATGGCGGATGCAAGCCGGCGGGGGCGAAGGCGGGGCTACTTCCCGATGCAGAAGCGGCTGAAGATCTCCCCCAGCAGCTCGTCCGCCGAGAAGGCGCCGGTGATCTCGCCCAGGGCGTCGTGGGCCAGGCGCAGTTCCTCGGCCATCAGGTCCAGGGCGGGTGGTTCCACTTCGACCTGGGCGAGCGCGAGCGCCAGGTGCTCGGCGGTGCGGCGCAGGGCCTGGACATGCCGCTCTCGGGCGATGAAGAGGCCCTCGGGCACCGCGTGCCAGCCGGCATGGGCCAGCAGCTCGCGGCGCAGCTCGGCCAGGCCGGCGCCGGTCTTGGCGGACAGCTGCACGGCATCCGCCGGCAGGGTCAGGTCTTGCCTGCTGCGGGCGTCCGCGCCGGTGTCGGCCTTGTTGTAGACCTGCAGGAGGCGGGTGGGGTCGACCCGGGCCAGGCGTTCGCGGATCTCGGCGTCCCCGGCCTCGTAGCCGGCCTCGCCCATGCGGGTGAGGTCGTGCAGGAAGAGCACCACGTCGGCCTCGGCAATGGCGTCCCAGCTGCGGGCCACGCCAATGCGCTCGACCTCGTCGGAGGTCTCGCGCAGGCCGGCGGTGTCAGTGATGTGCAGGGGCACGCCCTCGATCTGGATGGTCTGGCTGACCTTGTCGCGCGTGGTGCCGGGGATGGGCGTGACGATGGCCAGCTCGGCGCCGGCCAGGGCGTTGAGCAGGGAGCTCTTGCCCACATTGGGCTGGCCGGCCAGCACCACCTTGATGCCCTCGCGCAGCAGGGCGCCCTGGCGGGTGCGGTCCAGCACGCTGTCCAGCCGGGCCTGGATGCGGCGCAGCTTGCCCAGGGCGTCGGCCGCCTGGAGGAAGTCGATCTCCTCCTCGGGGAAGTCCAGCGTGGCCTCGACCAGCATGCGCAGGTTGATCAGGCCGTCGCGCAGCTCGCCCACCTCGGTGGACAGCGCACCGGACAGCGCACGGCTGGCGCTGCGGGCAGCGGCCTCGGTGCTGGCGTCGATGAGGTCGGACACGGCCTCCGCCTGTGCCAGGTCCAGCTTGCCGTTGAGGAAGGCCCGCTGGGTGAACTCGCCGGGTTCGGCCAGGCGCAGGTGCTTCAGTGATTCGATGGCGCCGCCCAGCTCCAGGCAGCGCGCCAGCAGCAGCTGCAGCACCACCGGGCCGCCGTGGGCCTGCAGCTCCAGCACGTGCTCGCCGGTGTAGGAGGCCGGCGCGGGGAAGTGCAGGGCCAGGCCGTGGTCGATGGCATCGCCGTTGGCGGCGCGCAGGGGCAGGTAGTGGGCCTCGCGCGGGCGCAGGGCGCGGCCGCACAGCTGCTCGATCAATGGGGTCAGGTCTTGCGGGGACGAGACGCGCACGATGCCCACGGCGCCTCGTCCAGGGGCGGTGGCGATGGCGGCGATGGGGTCGAGGTGGCGGGCCAGCATGGGCGCATTGTCCTATGCCTCGCCGCAGGACGGTGGTTGGCAGTGCCCATGAAAACGGCCCCGGGCGCGATGCCAGGGGCCGTGGAAGATGGCGCGGGGGAGGCGGCCGCAGCAGTTCTCGTGAACCCCGCGGCGGGCCTGTGATGCGGCCCGGTTGAATGGACCTGCTGCATCAAGCTGCCCCGCATGAGCTCCATTAAAGGTGAGCGCCAAGGCGAAAAAAAGCCCCCGATCGCGGGGGCGATCGGGGGCTTTGTGCAGTAGTTCGCGAAGGCCTTCGCAATGGCCTTCGCGCGAAGCTCAGTTCTGCACGCCCATCTGCTTGTTGATGATCCACTGCTGCGCGATGGACAGCAGGTTGTTCACCAGCCAGTACAGCACCAGGCCGGCCGGGAAGAAGAAGAACATGAAGCTCAGCGCCAGCGGCATCATCCACATCATCTTGGCCTGGGTCGGGTCGGCCGGCGTGGGATTCAGCGCGACCTGCAGCAGGCTCGACGCCGTCATCAGGATGGGCAGGATCAGGAAGGGGTCGGCCGAGGAGAGGTCGGTGATCCAGCCGATCCAGGGCGCGTTGCGCATCTCGACCGTGCTCTGCAGCACCCAGTACAGGGCGATGAAGAAGGGCATCTGCAGCAGCATGGGCAGGCAGGAACCCAGGGGGTTGACCTTCTCCTCGCGGTAGATGCGCATCATCTCCTGCTGCTGCTTCTGCGGGTCGTTCTTGTAGCGCTCGCGCAGCTCGTTGATGCGCGGGCCCACGGCCTTCATCTTGGCCATGGAGCGGTAGGCGCTGGCATTCAGGCCGAAGAAGGCGATCTTCAGCAGCACCACCAGGGCCACGATGGACCAGCCCCAGTTGCCCAGCATGCCGTGGATCTTGTCCAGCAGCCAGAACAGCGGCTTGGCGATCACGTAGAACATGCCGTAGTCCTTGACGCGCTCCAGGCCCGGGGCGAGTTCGGTCAGCTTGTTCTCTTCCTGTGGGCCGGCGTAGAGCACGTTCTCGGCCACGCCCGAGGCGCCGGGGTTGATGGCGGGCAGGGGGAAGACCTGGCCCACGCTGTAGGCGCCGGACTCGTTCTTCTTGACGAAGAACTCGCGCGGGCCGGCGCTGTTGCGCAGCCAGGCGGTGGTGAAGTAGTGCTGCACCATCGCGACCCAGCCGTCATCGGCGTGCTTGTCGTAGTCGGCCTTGCCCTTGTCCAGGTCCTTGAAGTCGAACTTCTGGAACTTGTTCTTGTCCGTGTAGATGGCCGGGCCGATGAAGGAGGCCGGTGCCATGTAGCCGGACGAGGACTCCACCGCCTGCGGACGCACCAGCTGCACGTAGAGCTGCGGGCTGACTGGCGCGGCGCCGGTGTTGACCACCTCGTGCTTGACGTCGATGGCGTAGTCGCTGCGCTTGAAGGTGTAGGTCTTGACCAGCTTGAGGCCGCCCTGCTCGGGGGACTCGAAGCGCACCGTCAGCGAGCTGGCGCCGTCCTTGAGCTGGCGCTCGGTGCCCACCACGTTCATCAGCGTGAAGTGGTTGGGCGCGCCGGGCACGCCGATCAGGCCGGACTCGGGGCGGTAGCTGGCGGCATCGAAGAGCACCACGGGTTCGGGCTTGAAGCCGGACGGTGCCTTCAGCCCCACGAGGCGCATCAGCGGGTCCATGAGGCCGTGGGTCTCGGTGGTCAGGTGCTTGAGCAGCTCCACGCGCACCAGGCTGCCGCCACGGGTGTCGAAGGTCGCCTTGACCACATCGGTCGTGACCTCGAACTTCTCGCCAGCGGGCTGAGCCGCCGAGGCGGCCGCCGCGGGGGCTGCGGCGGCGCTGGCCGTGCCGGTGGCGCTGGCCGTGGGCAGGCCGGCCGATGCCGCACTGCCGGGTGCAGGCGCCGCGCTGGCGGCGGGCTTGGCCGGCGTGGGGCTGAACATTGAGGGGTGCCCGTTGTATTTCTGCCAGCCGTCCCACAGCAGGACGAGCGACGCGGTGAACACCATCCACAACACGGTGCGGCGTATATCAGTCATGGAGAAGCTTCTGGATTGGAAGAAGAGGGTGTCGCGCTGCCCCCGAGCCCGAGGCGCGAGAACAGACGGGGCGGATTGTCAGGCACGGGGTCATGTCCGCCCAGACAGAATGGGTTGCAGCGCAGGATTCTCGCTGCGGCCAGGTAGCTGCCGGCGATGCCGCCGTGCCGGCGCACGGCCTCCATGCCATAGGCGGAGCAGCTGGGGTAGTAGCGGCAGCCGGCCTGGATCCAGGAGCTGATCAGCAGCTGGTAGGCGCGGATCAGGCCCATCAGGAGCCATTGGAGGGGACTGCGGCGGGCCATCATGGCGGGCAGGGGGGGCTCAGCCTCGGGCCGCGGCAGGGGAGGCCGGGCCGGCGGGTGTGGCTTGAGCCGCGCGGGCCAGCTTGGCGCGCAGCTGCAGCAGCTCCTCACGCACCAGGGCCTTGAGCGGGTCGGAGGCGGCGCTGGGGAACTGCTTGCGATCCACGGGCAGGCGCAGGCGCACCACCCAGAGTCCGGGCGGCAGCAAGCCCGCGGCGTCAGCGAAGACGGCGCGGATCTGGCGTTTGATCAGGGATCGGGTCACCGCACGGCGGGCGTGCCGCTTGGGCACGACGCAGCCCAGCCACTGCCCGTCAGGGACGGCCGCTGGGGCCGCCGCTTCGGGCTTCACCCCCTCGGCAGATGCCGATTCGTCCACAGGACTGTGGGCAAGCGGTGGGTGGCCTGTTGATAACTCGGATTTCACTGTGGAAAAACCGGGTCCGGGCAGGCTGGGAGCGGCCATGAGGTGATGCACAGCAAAATGCTTGCTGCGGGCGCGGCTGGGCTGACCCAGCACGCGCTCAAAGTCGGCCGATCGTTCGATGCGGCCGATCATGGTCTTGATGCGGCTCGCTTAGACGGCCAGGCGCTTGCGGCCCTTGGCGCGACGGGCGCGGATCACGGCGCGGCCACCGCGGGTCTTCATGCGGACGAGGAAGCCGTGGGTGCGGGCGCGGCGGGTCTTGGAGCCTTGGTAGGTGCGTTTCATGTTGGAAAACCTCTGTGGACGTCTGTGGACGCGATAGCTGATGGGCCGATCAAAGATGCGGGAGCATCTCGGAACTGCAAGCCGCCACCTCCGTAAAGGTGTCTGCCTGCCGCACCGCTGATGTGCGCCGCGCCGGGGCGCCGCTGCTGCGTGCGCCCACATCAGGTTCCTGCTCGGTCTGCCGTCCTGGCGTGAGGCCAGGGCGGTGTTCCGGGGCAGGGCCCCTTGTTGGCGCGGTGGACCTACCGCCAGGGGTTTGACCTCCCAGAGCAGGGAAAGCCACGCGCCCAAGCAAATACATCCGGCGTCCGGAAAAGCCCGCGATTACACCAAACTTCTGGCTGCCGGTCAACTTCCTCCCGGAGTGCCGGGCTGCCGTGCCGGGGTAAGGCAGGCACGAAAATTTCTGTGGATAACCTCGTCTTTTGGGGCCGTGGATCCGTACAATCCGGCCGCTCAAGAAGAAGTTTTCCACAATGAGCGCAGATCTCTGGCAACGCGGCTGTGAACGTCTGGCCGCCGAGCTGCCTGAACAACAATTCAATACCTGGATCCGTCCTCTCCCCCCGGCCGATGTGGCTGATGGCGGTGAGCAGGGCGTGACCGTGTCCCTGCGCGTGCCCAACCGCTTCAAGCTGGACTGGATCCGCAACCAGTACGCCGGGCGCATCGAATCCATCCTCACCGAACTGGCCGGCCGCCCGGCGCGGCTGGAGCTGGCCGTGGCGCCGCGCGAGGCCATGCCGCGTGCGGCTACGGCCCTGCCGGCCAACCAGCCGGTGGCCGTGGGTCAGGTGCTGCACAACGGCCTGCGGCCGGTGCCCGTGAACCGCCCGGCGGCCGCGGAGCAGCCGGCGGTGAACGGCCTGGCCGCCGTGCAGCCGGCCCTGGCGCAGGCGCCCGTGGTGGCCGCCGGCGTGACGCCCGCGCCGGGTAGCACGCGGCATCGCATCAACCCCGCGCTCACCTTCGACACCCTGGTCCCCGGCCGTGCCAACCAGATGGCCCGCACCGCCGCCCTGCACGTGGCCGGCGCACCGGGGCAGATGTACAACCCGCTGTTCATCTACGGCGGCGTGGGCCTGGGCAAGACCCACCTGATCCACGCCGTGGGCAATGCCCTGCTGAAGGACAAGCCCGACGCCCGGGTGCTCTACCTGCACGCCGAGCAGTTCATCTCCGACGTGGTGAAGAACTACCAGCGCAAGACCTTCGACGAGCTCAAGGCCAAGTACCACTCGCTGGACCTGCTGCTGATCGATGACGTGCAGTTCTTCGCCGGCAAGGACCGCACGCAGGAGGAGTTCTTCAACGCCTTCGAGGCCCTGCTGGCCAAGCGCGCCCACATCATCATGACCTCGGACACCTACCCGAAGGGCCTGGTGGACATCGACGAGCGCCTCACCAGCCGCTTCGACGCCGGCCTGACGGTGGCCATCGAGCCGCCCGAGCTGGAGATGCGGGTGGCCATCCTGATCAAGAAGGCCGAAGCCGAGCAGGCGCCCATGCCGGAGGACGTGGCCTTCTTCATCGCCAAGAACGTGCGCGCCAATGTGCGGGAGCTCGAAGGCGCGCTGCGCAAGGTGCTGGCCTACAGCCGCTTCAGCCACAAGGAAATCAACATCCAGCTGGCCCGCGAGGCGCTCAAGGACCTGCTCTCCATCCAGAACCGCCAGATCTCTGTGGAGAACATCCAGAAGACGGTGGCGGACTTCTACAAGATCAAGGTCGCGGACATGTACAGCAAGAAGCGCCCGGCCAGCATCGCCCGGCCGCGCCAGATTGCCATGTACCTGGCCAAGGAGCTCACCCAGAAGAGCCTGCCCGAGATCGGCGAGCTCTTCGGCGGCCGCGACCACACCACGGTGCTGCACGCCGTGCGCAAGATCGGTGGGGAGCGCCAGAAGAACACCGAGCTCAACCAGCAGCTGCACGTGCTCGAGCAGACGCTGAAGGGTTGAAGGTCCACCCCCTACGCGCTTCGCGCGCCCCCTCAAGGGGGCGAGCCCGTGGGCCCGGCAGAGCCGGATCCCCGGGCTCCGTGCGGGTCAGTCCTGCAACAGATCAACGGCATGGTTTCCACTCCCCGGGAAACGCCCCATTCCTGGGTGACAATGCGCGCTGTCTCACGCGCGCGCGTCTTGCTTGTGACCGGCCCCAGGGCGCCGGTCGGGCCGGGAAGGCGGGCGCGGGTCGCCCCGAACAAGTGGAGAGAGGTTCACATGATTGTGTTGAAAGCCAGCCAGGACAAGGTGCTGAGTGCCCTGCAGGCCGTGTCCGGCATCGTCGAGCGCCGCCACACCCTGCCCATCCTGGCCAATGTGCTGATCCGCAAGCAGGGCTCGCAGGTGGAGCTGACCACCAGCGACCTCGAGATCCAGGTCCGCACCACCGTCGAGTTCGACGGCGATGAAGGCAATTTCTCCAGCACCGTGGGTGCGCGCAAGCTGATCGACATCCTGCGCTCCATGCCCTCGGACCAGACGGTGAGCCTCTCCAGCAACGCCAGCAAGATGACCCTGCAGGGCGGCAAGAGCCGCTTCACGCTGCAGACCCTGCCGGCCGACGACTTCCCGCTCGTGCAGGAAGCCGCCGACTTCGGCCCCGCCTTCAGCGTGCCGCAAAAGACGCTCAAGCACCTGATCAACCAGGTGCACTTCGCGATGGCGGTGCACGACATCCGCTACTACCTCAACGGCATCCTCTTCGTGGCCGAGGGCAAGAGCCTGACGCTCGTGGCCACCGACGGCCACCGCCTGGCCCTTGCGCAGGCCGAGCTGGAGACGGACATCCCCAAGCAGGAAGTCATCCTGCCCCGCAAGACCGTGCTGGAGCTGATGCGCCTGCTGAAGGACGGTGGCAAGGACGGCAGCGACGACCAGCCCATCGAGATGCGCTTCGCCGGCAACCAGGCCAAGTTCAGCTTCTCGGGCATGGAGTTCGTGACCAAGCTGGTCGAGGGCAAGTTCCCCGACTACAACCGCGTCATCCCCAAGAACCACAAGTTCCGCGTGACCCTGGGCCGCGCGCCCCTGCTGTCCTCCCTGCAGCGTGCCGCCATCCTGACCAGCGAGAAGTTCAAGGCCGTGCGCCTGTCCTTCGAGCCGGGCCTGCTGTCCATTGCCTCCAGCAATGCCGAGCAGGAAGAGGCCAAGGAAGAGATCGAGATCGACTACGGCGGCGACCTGATCGAGACCGGCTTCAACGTGACCTACCTGATGGACGCGCTGCAGAACATGGGCCAGGACATGGTCTCCATCGACCTGAACGACAGCGCCTCCAGCGCCCTGATCACCATCCCCGAGCAGAGCGGCTTCAAGTACGTCGTGATGCCGATGCGAATCTGATCGAGACCCAGAAATGAGAGCAGCGGGCAAGGGCCACAAGGCCCGGCCCGCTTCAGTGCTTTAAAGGGGTCATGCAAGACCTGACCCCGTGTGAGAGAGAGTTCCCGATGAGTGATGTCCCGAGCAACGAACACAAGCCTGAAGGCCTGACCGACAAGCAGCAGGCCGCCGTCACGGCCGAGGCCGCGTCGGGCGCGGTCTACGGGGCCGATTCGATCCAGATCCTCGAAGGCCTGGAGGCCGTGCGCAAGCGCCCCGGCATGTACATCGGCGACACCTCCGACGGCACCGGCCTGCACCACCTCGTCTTCGAAGTGGTGGATAACTCCATCGACGAATCGCTGGCCGGGCATTGCGACGACATCATCGTCACCATCCACACCGACAACTCCATCTCGGTGATCGACAACGGCCGCGGCATCCCCACCGGCGTGAAGATGGATGACAAGCACGAGCCCAAGCGCTCGGCGGCCGAGATCGCCCTGACCGAGCTGCACGCCGGCGGCAAGTTCAACCAGAACTCCTACAAGGTCTCCGGTGGCTTGCACGGCGTGGGCGTGAGCTGCGTGAACGGCCTGTCCAAGTGGCTGCGCCTGACCGTGCGCCGCGACGGCAAGGTGCACCAGATCGAGTTCAAGCAGGGCATCCCGCAGGACCGCCTGATCGAGGTGGTGGATGGCGTCGAGACCAGCCCCATGCGCGTGATCGGCGACACCGACAAGCGCGGCACCGAAGTCCACTTCCTGCCGGACACCGAGATCTTCCAGCAGAACAACGACTTCCACTACGACATCCTGGCCAAGCGCCTGCGCGAGCTCTCCTTCCTGAACAACGGCGTCAAGATCCGCCTGATCGACGAGCGCAACAACAAGGAAGACAACTTCGCCTATGCCGGCGGCGTGCGCGGCTTCGTGGAGTTCATCAACAAGGGCAAGAGCACCCTGCATCCGAACATCTTCCACGCCCAGGGCGACAAGACCTCGGACCAGGGCACCAACATCGGCGTTGAAGTCTCCATGCAATGGAACGATGGCTTCAACGAGAACGTGCTCTGCTTCACCAACAACATCCCGCAGCGCGACGGCGGCACCCACCTGACCGGCCTGCGCGCCGCCATGACCCGCGTGCTGAACAAGTACATCACCGACAACGACCTGGCCAAGAAGGCCAAGGTCGAGGTGGCCGGTGACGACATGCGCGAAGGCCTGGCCTGCGTGGTCTCCGTCAAGGTGCCCGAGCCCAAGTTCAGCAGCCAGACCAAGGACAAGCTGGTCTCCAGCGAAGTGCGCGGCCCGGTCGAGGAAATCGTCGCCAACAAGCTGACGGACTGGCTGCTGGAGAACCCGGTCGACGCCAAGATCATCTGCGGCAAGATCCTCGACGCCGCCCGCGCCCGCGAGGCCGCGCGCAAGGCCCGCGAGATGACCCGCCGCAAGGGCGTGCTGGACGGCCTGGGCCTGCCCGGCAAGCTGGCCGACTGCCAGGAAAAGGATCCCGCCCTGTGCGAGATCTACATCGTGGAGGGTGACTCCGCAGGCGGCTCCGCCAAGCAGGGCCGCGACCGGAAGTTCCAGGCCATCCTGCCCCTGCGCGGCAAGATCCTGAACGTGGAGAAGGCCCGCTACGAGAAGCTGCTGACCTCCAACGAAATCATCACCCTGATCACCGCCCTGGGCACCGGCATCGGCCGCGGCGCCGGCAGCGACGACTTCAACCCGGACAAGCTCCGCTACCACCGCATCATCATCATGACTGACGCGGACGTCGACGGCGCCCACATCCGCACCCTGCTGCTGACCTTCTTCTACCGCCAGATGCCGGAGCTGGTGGAGCGCGGCCACATCTACATCGCGCAGCCGCCGCTGTACAAGGTGAAGGTGGGCAAGCAGGAGCAGTACCTGAAGGACGGCCACGAGCTGGACGCCTTCCTGCTGCGCGTGGCCCTCAACGATGCCGAGCTGCACACCGGCCGTGGCGACGTGCTCAAGGGCGAGGCCTTCGAGGCCCTGGCCCGCCAGTACGTGCTGGCCGAGAACGTCATCGACCGCCTCTCCAACTGGATGGACTTCGAGGCCCTGCGCGCCCTGGCCGGCGGCTTGAGCCTGAACCTCGACAGCAAGGAAGCCGCGGACCAGTCCGCCGCTGACATGCAGGCCGCCCTGCACGAGGCCGAGGTCAGCGCCGAGTACGACGCCCGCACCGACAAGCTCTTCCTGCGCATCAGCCGCAAGCACCACGGCAACACCCGCTCCAGCGTCATCACCGCGGACTTCGTCCACGGCGCCGACTACGAAGTGCTCGCCACCGCCGGCAAGACCTTCAAGGGCCTGATGACCGCCGACGGCCTGGTCCGCAAGGGCGAGGGCGAGAAGGCCAAGGAAAGCAAGGTCGCCGACTTCCGCTCGGCCATGGGCTTTCTGATGACCCAGGCCGAGAACTCGGTGGGCCGCCAGCGCTACAAGGGCCTGGGGGAGATGAACCCCGAGCAGCTGTGGGAGACCACCATGGATCCGACCGTGCGCCGCCTGCTGCGGGTGCAGATCGAGGATGCGATCGAAGCCGATCGCGTGTTCACCATGCTCATGGGCGATGAGGTGGAGCCGCGGAGGGACTTCATTGAGACCAATGCGTTGCGGGCGGCGAATATTGACGTGTGATGCTGTAGAGCGCCCCATAAGGTGCGAAACGGGGCCCCATAAGCTGCGAAAGCTATGGGGCTCGCACTGTTGATTGGTGACCGCTGAACAAATCGGGTTCGGTTAGTGCGGCTGCGAAAAGGCCCGCTCATTTGAACAAATGACTCTACTGCTTGCGCGACAAGGCGGCTGACGCTACACTGCGTCAACAGTAGAGTCATTTGATGAATCCCGTTCGCACCCTCAACGATTTGGCGGAAGTCCACACAGCAGTGGTCTTTCGGGATCAAGCACCGCAAGAACATCCGGAAGGCAACGTGCGTGCGTTGGCCATCCGGGATGTTCTGGCTTCGACGCCAGTGAGCTGGAGCGAACTGCCGCAGGTTGTTGTAGCTGAGAAGTACCGCGCGAACTGCCTGCAAGCCGGTGATGTGGTCATCCCCTCACGGGGCGACTACTACAGGGCATCGCTTTTCACCGGGGCGGACTTGCCAGTTCTGCCGGTGGGTCAATTGAACGTGATCCGACCGGCTGTCGGGCTAGATGCCGGTTACTTGGTCTGGTTTCTCAACCTGCCGACGACCGGCGCCAAGCTCAAGCAAATGCTGACTGGCACCAGCATCAAAGCGCTGACCAAGACGGCTCTTCAGACACTGGAGGTGGACGTCCCCGATATTGGCCGCCAACGCCATATCGCTGAAATTGATGAGCTGGCGGGACGAATCGCTGCCATTCGGCACCGGTTGACAGAACTGGACACCATTGAGGTCGCTCAGTTGGCCGACGTCCTTTCGCACCGCGGAGGTGACCGTGCTTGATGCTGGAACCAAGCAGGCAATTCGTCTCGCACTCTTGCGCTGCTTTGATTCAGTTCGCGGCGTGGTCGATGTTAGTGAGGTCCGTGACCACATCCTGGCATTGCTGGTTCTGAAGTACGCGTCTGACCATGCCGTCGAAACTAGCCATGCGGTTGCGCTCGAGGCGGATGCCGGATCGGTGCCCTCGTTTGAACGGCTGCTCAACGCCAAGCACATGCCCGCTATCGGGCAGCGTGTTGACTGGGCGCTGGCTGACTTGGAGAAGCAGCATCCGCTGCTGAAAGACGCCTTTCACAGTGTCCGTTTCGACTCCTCCTTGCTGGGCGAACCCACGCAAAGGCAGCACCTCGTCGCTGATCTGCTGAGCTGCTTCGGTTTGCCAGAGTTCGACTTTCGAGGCGGCGCAAGTGCCGAAGCAGCCAGCTTTGCCTGCGAAACGCTCATCAGCGAGGCTGCAGTCGTCGCTGGCAAACGGGGTGCCGATTTCTTCACCCCGCCAGAGGTTTCACGCCTGATCGCCGGAATCCTCCGGCCCGAAGCTGGGGAAAGCGTTGGCGATCCATGCTGCGGTTCTGGCACCTTGTTGTTGACCTGCAGCGCCTTCGCGCGTGCCCAATCTGGCGGTGAGGGCTGTCAGTTGTTTGGACAAGAGAAGAACGGCGGCACCTGGGCGCTCGCAAAAATCAACATGTTCTTGCATGGTGAACGCGCCGCGCAGTTGGCATGGGGAGACACCCTCAAAGACCCGCGTCTGGTGGCTGGCGGCCAACTGCAGAAGTTCGACGTGGTGGTTTCAAACCCACCCTTCAACGTGAAGGATTGGGGACAAGAAGCCGCCGCAGCCGATCCGTTCGGCCGCTACCGACGCGGAGTTCCGCCGCGCGCTTCTGCTGACTACGCTTTCATCAGCCACATGGTGGAGACCCTCAAGCCCGGTCGTGGCCGCATGGCAGTGGTGGTCTCCCACGGTGTCCTCTTCCGCACTGGCGCGGAGCTACAGATTCGCAGGCAACTGCTGGAAGAAGGCCTCGTGGACGCAGTGATCGCGCTCCCAGCCAAGCTGCTTCCAAGCACGTCGCTGCCGATTGCACTACTGGTGCTGCGTAAGGACAAGAGCGACGGGCAAGTGCTCTTCATCGACGCCAGCCGCCAGTTCGAGCACGGGAAAACTCAGAACAAGCTACGCGATGAAGACCTCGCCCAGATCGAGGCTACCTATGTAGCTAGGGCGGATGTTGATGGCTACGCCCGCTTGGTGTCATTGGAAGACATCCTGCAGAACGACTGGAACCTCAACGTGGTTCGCTATGTGGAAGCCGTAGAGCCGGTCTACCAAGTGGACCTAGAGGCACTTCGTGTCGAGCGCGCACAGCTCCGAGCCGAACTGGAAGGTCTGGAGAGCCGGTTTACCAGCCTCATCCATGAAGTGCGCCATGCGTGACACAAAGGAAAACGGCCGCTTACGCGGCCGCCCCCTCTTTTGCGTCTTGGAGCTTGGCGTCCGTCCGAAGAGGGAGCTGCCAAGCCATATGGCCCAAGCGCTTACAGGGAAATCATAACACTGTTGGCGCCGATCTAAATTTGACCCACCCTGCCGATTGAACTTTGACCCAGGGCTTGGGGCCGACATCGGCTGATGCCGGCTGTGGACAACTGTAGCGCGGCGCTTGTTCAGCTCGCTTCGT
>NZ_JBDPZC010000013.1:0-57867 GCF_039872765.1 Roseateles flavus
CGCCTGGTGCTCACCCAGGCCCAGCTGATGGCGCAAGGCCTGGGGCTCCGCGGCCACCTGGTGCAAGCGGGCAATGATGGCCAAGGCCTGGAGGCACGCATGCGGCGGCGTGACTCCCCCTCCGGTGGAATTCATATCCAGCAAATCCCTCGTTGTGACGGCTGCTCTGATCTGGCGGCGCCGTCTCTTTACTTGATGCGGGCGGCACGGGTGAGCCCCGTGCCGCAAAGCGCTGAATTGTTCCAGCCGCCATTCGCCCGCGCCTCCCACTTTGGGGGGTATCCGGATACAAAACTCAACAAAACCAGCGAAAAGTTGCCAGCCCTTTGATCGAAATCGAGACACCTCTCGACTTCGACGCCTGA
Organism: Roseateles flavus; assembly: GCF_039872765.1. Taxonomy (NCBI): domain Bacteria; kingdom Pseudomonadati; phylum Pseudomonadota; class Betaproteobacteria; order Burkholderiales; family Sphaerotilaceae; genus Roseateles; species Roseateles flavus. The sequence continues at coordinate 366 of NZ_JBDPZC010000013.1, forward strand.
ACCCATGCGCAATTGCCCCAGAACGAAAGTCTTTGCTCGCCAAATATAGTCATAACTACATTCAAGAGCCACCCCGGCCACCAGGAGACTGCCCATGCCCACGATCCACCGGCGCCTGCAGCGGCGTCAGACCTTGCTGCCTCACGCCCTGTGCCTGGCCATCGGCGCGCTGGCGGCCCAGCAGGCGGGCGCGCAGGCCACCGAGCCGGCCGAGAGCGCGGACAAGGCCAAGCTGGAGGCGGTGGTGGTCTCCGGTCAGGGCCGGGTGCAGCAGTTGCAGAGCGTGCCCATCCCCATCCAGGTGCTGGGGGCCGAGCAGCTCAAGAAGAGCGGCGCGGCCAACCTGGGCGACATCGCCGCCACGGTGCCAGGTCTTGCCATGGACGCCACCCAGGCCACCCAGCCCAGCCTGAGCCTGCGCGGCATCGGCACGCTGGACTTCGGCATCGGCACCGATTCGCCGGTGGGGATGTATGTGGACGGCGTCTATGCCGGCAAGACCGGCGGCGCGCTGCTGAACTTCAACGACGTCAAGCGCATCGAGGTGCTCAAGGGGCCGCAGGGCACGCTCTTCGGCCGCAACAGCGCGGGCGGCGCCATCAGCATCGTGACGAACGAGCCCGAGTTCGAGCGCAAGGGCAGCGCCCTGCTGCGCCTGGGCGAGCGCGGCCAGCGCGATGTGCAGCTGCTGGTGAACGAGCCGCTCAACGCCGACCTCGCCCTGCGCGCCACCCTGGTCAGCCAGCGCAGCGACGGCTTCACGCAGGACGCCGGCACGGGCCAGCACTTTGGCGGTGACCACAGCTGGGGCCTGCGCGCCAGCCTGCTGTGGCAGGGCGAGTCCGCCCGCGCCGTGCTGAGCCTGGAGCAGGAGACGCTGAAGCAGAACGCGCGTCCGGCCATCGGGCTCGTCCCGCTGCAATCGGGCGTGCCGCCCTTCCCTGCCGACCCAACGAGCTATGCCAACCCGCTCAGCACGCCCTGGCGCAACGACGTCGCCGACCAGGTCGAATCGCGCAACTACCAGGGCGCCACCCTGCGCCTGAGCTGGCCCCTGGGCGGCTGGCTGGCGGGCGCGGAGCTGCAGTCGCTCACCGCCTGGCGCCACTTCAACAGCCGCAACCGCCAGGACAACGACGGCACGGCCAACCCCGCCCTCTACCTGGCCACCACCAACCGCGAGGGCAACACCAGCTGGCAGCAGGAGTTCCGCCTCAGCGGCAAGAACAGCCTCGTGGACTGGATGGCCGGCCTGAGCTTCTACCGCGAGCAGGCCCGCCAGGGCGCGGACGTAGACAGCAGCACCACCGCCCTGGACACCCTCTCCGGCAATGTTCTGGGCCTGCCCCTGTTCAGCACGGTCAACGGCCTGATCGACGCCGTGGGCATCCCCGGCCTGAACCTGCGCGAGCAGGCCTGGCACGAGCAGATGGACAACCGCGGTGCCTTCCGCGCCGTGGCCGTCTATGGCGACCTGATCTGGACGCTCGCCCCCGCCACCCGCCTCACCACGGGCCTGCGCCTGACGCAGGATCGCAAGACCTTCAGCTGGTCCAACCCGCTGCGCAGCGCCCCGGGGCTGGATGCGCAGCTGGCGGCGCTGGACGGCGCCGGCTTCTTCCCCGGCCTGGTCGCCGCCGGCGCCCTGAGCGAGGAACAGGCCGCGCAGCTGCAGGGCGCCATGGCCGGCAATGTGCTGATCGCCACCAGCGGTGCCAGCACCGCACCCGTGGAGCGCCGCCAGCGCTGGCATGACGCCAGCCCGCGCCTGGTGCTGGATCACCGCCTGAGCCCTGATCTGATGGTCTACGGATCCTGGAGCAAGGGCTACCAGGCCGGCGGCTTCAACAGCCTGCAGGTCAATTCGGTCTACGAGCCCGAGCATGTGCGCAATATCGAGCTGGGCGCCAAGGGCCGGTGGGCGGACGCGGGCCTGAGCTATGCGGCCTCGCTGTTCCAGTACCGCTTCGACAACCTCCAGACCCTGCAGCTGGTGCCCAACGCCGGCGGAGGCATTCCCGCCTACCAGGTCACGATCAGCGACCAGCAGGCCCGCGGCGCGGACCTGGACCTGCGCTGGCAGCCCGCCCGCAGCTGGCAGCTCTTCGCCACGGTGCAGTGGCTGGACCAGACCTACCGACAAGGCCAGAGCAGCCTGGGCCATGCGCTGGACGGCCAGCCCGCGGGCGCGCCCAAGGTCCAGGCCAGTGCCGGCTTTGAACACGGCTGGGCCATGACCGGCGGCCTCGCGAGCCTGCGCCTGCAGTGGAGCCATCAGAGCGCCACGCGCTGCAGCGAGGAGTCCTATGTGCAGGGCCTGTGCCTGCAGGGCAATGGCTGGCGCGTGGGCGGCAGCCGGCAGCGCCTGGACGGCCGCCTGGCCTGGGAATCGGCCGACGCCCGCTGGGGCCTGGCCCTGGTCGGCCGCAACCTGCTGGACCGGCGCGACATCCAGCGCGTCTGGTACGAGGCCACGCCGCTGGGCGCCGCCTACGCCACCCTCGCCCGGCCCCGCAGCCTGGCCCTGGAAGCGCGGGTGAGCTACTGATGGGCAAGACCTGGCCCCACGGCCTGGCGCTGCTGGCTGCGGTCCTGCTGTGCGCCTGCGGGCAAGCGCCGCAGCCGCCCGGCCCCGCTGACGTCGAGCGTGCCGAAAGGGCCCGCCCCGCCGACGCCCGCCTGGCCCAGCGCTATGAGCAGGCCTGCGTGCTGTGCCATGCGCGGCCCGACAGCGGCGCCCCGCTGAGCCACCATGCGCCCAGCTGGTCCGCCCGCCTGGAGCGCGGCCTGCCCGCGCTGGTACAAAGCGTGCAGGCCGGCAAGGGCGGCATGCCCGCCGGCGGACTCTGCGCCGACTGCAGCCCGCAGGACCTCGAATCCCTGACCCGTTTCATGAGTGGCCCGACGCCATGACTTCACGACGCGATTGCCTCAAGACCGCGGCCGCCCTGGGCGGCGGCCTGGCCCTGCCCGCGCTGGCACAGACGGAGGCGGCTTCCGCGGCCCCTGCAGCCAGCGCCGCTGCTGCGCCCCGCCCCCGTGCGCCCCAGCGCCCGGCCGTGCCGGCGGCCGGCACGGCGGCCGCCGCCGCGCCGGCCGTCCCGCCGCTGGGCGCCCAGCCTGCGCGCGCCTGGCAGAACTGGTCCGGCCTGCAGCGCTGCGAGGCGGCCTGGCTGCTGCCCACGTCCGAGGAGCAGCTGGCCGCCAGCCTGCCTGCGCTCCAGGGCCCGATTCGCTGCGTGGGCGCCGGCCACAGCTTCACCGCCCTGGTGCCCACGCCGGGCACGCTGATCTCCCTGGACCGCCTCAGCGGCATCGTCGAGGTGGACAAGGCCGCGATGACCGTGCGCGTGAAGGCCGGCACCCGGCTGGGCACGCTGGCCCGCGAGCTGGACGCGCAAGGCCTGGCCCTGCACAACCAGCCGGACATCGACGTGCAGACCCTGGCCGGCGCGCTGTCCACCGGCACCCATGGCACCGGCCTCACCCTGCCGGCCCTGCATGCCGAGGTCCAGGCCCTGCGCCTGCTCACGCCCCAGGGCGAGCTGAAGGAGGCCAGCCGGCTCAAGGAGCCCGAGCTCTTCGATGCCGCCCGCGTCTCGCTCGGCGCGCTGGGCGTGATCACCGAGTACACCCTGCGCGTGCGGCCCCGCTACATGCTGCGCCGCAAGGTCTGGCTGGAGCGCACCGAATCCCTGCTGGAGCGCGCGCCGACCCTGGCCCGCGAGAGCCGGCATTTCGAGCTCTATGTGCTGCCCTTCACCGGCTACGCGGCCGGCATCACCCACATCGAGGCGCCGCCAGGCGCGCCCGAGCGCCCGCACAGCGCCGACGAGAACGTGCTGGCCGACCTGCAGAAGCTGCGCGACTGGCTGGGCCGCTGGCCGCAGCTGCGGCGCTGGGCCGCCGCCAAGCTCATCGACCCGGCGCAGACCGAGCACGCGCTGGACTGGTCCCACAAGCTGCTGTCCACCGCGCGCCCCACGCGCTTCAACGAGACGGAGTACCACCTGCCGCGCGAGCAGGGCCTGCCCTGCCTGCGGGCCGTGGTGGCGCAGCTCGAGAAGCGCAACGAGGTCTTCTTCCCGCTGGAGTTCCGCTGGGTGCGGGCCGACCACGCCTGGCTGAGCCCCTTCTTCGAGCGCGACAGCTGCTCGGTGGCCGTGCATGCCAAGGCCGGCGAGGCCCATGACTACCTGCTTGGAGAGATCGGCCCGATCTTCCAGCGCCACGGCGGCCGCCCGCACTGGGGCAAGCTGCACACGCTGGGCGCGCGCGAGCTCGCCGCGCTGTATCCGCGCTTCAAGGACTTCCAGCAGCTGCGCGAGCAGCTGGACCCGCGCGGCCGACTGCTCAACAGCCATCTGCAGCAGATCTTCGCAGGAGCCCCCCGTGCCTGAGACGCCCCCGCCCCAACGCTGGAACCGCCGCCGCTGGCTGGGCGCCGGCGCCCTGCTGGCCGCCGGGAGCGCCTGGCTGGCCCGCCCTGCCGATCGCGGCGGCCCAGCCGAGCCCTACTTCCAGGGCCTGTCCCATGCCCTGCAGGCCGAGGGCCTGGCCCAGGCCCGGCTGGTGGTGGACCTGCCCCGGCTGCGCGCCAACCTCGCTCGCATCGGCGCCCATCAGCAGAAGACCGGCATGGCCCTGCGCGCCGTGCTGAAGTCCCTGCCCTGCCTGCCCCTGATGGATGAGGTCGCCAGCGCCTGGGGCAGCCGCAAGGTCATGGCCTTCAACGCTGCCCAGACCGCCGCCCTGCTGCAGGCCCGCCCGGACGCCCAGGTGCTGCTGGGCAAGCCCTTCCCCGTGGCCGCCGCCGCGCAGCTGCTGGACCAGCTGCCGCCGCCGCGCATCGCCGCCATCGAATGGCTGGTCGACACCGAGGCGCGACTGGCCCAATACCGCCAGCTCGCGCAGGACCGGGGTCAGGTCTTGCGCATCAACCTCGAGATCGACGTGGGCCTGCACCGCGGCGGCTTCGAGGACGAGGCCAGCCTGGGACGCGCCCTGGCAAGTTTCAAGTCCTCTCCCGGCCTGCAGTGGCGCGGCTTCATGGGCTATGACGCCCACGTGGCCGCCCTGCCGGACGTGGCGGGCATGCGCAGCACAGCCTGGGCGACGGCCCGCCAGCGCTACGAGCGCGCCTGGGCGCTGGCGCAGCAGCTGCTGGGCCCGCAGCGCAGGCAAGACCTGACCCTCAACACCGCAGGCTCGCCCACCTTCCGCCTGCATGACGGCCAGGGCGTGCCCAACGAGGTCTCGGTGGGCTCCGCCGCCGTGCTGCCCTCGGATTTCGACAGGCCCTTGCTGTCCGACCTGCAGCCCGCCCTCTTCATCGCCACGCCCGTGCTCAAGGCCTGGCCGCGCTTTCGCCTGCCCGAGGGCGCGACCTGGCTGAGCCGCACGGCCCAGGCCTGGGACCGCAACCAGGCACGCGGCTATGCCATCCACGGCGGCCACTGGCTGGCCGACCCGGTCTCCCCGCCCGGCCTGCAGGCCAGCGGGCTCTACGGCCCCAGCTCCAACCAGCAGGTGATGGTGGCCAGCGACTCGGTGGAGCTGCAGGCCGACCAGCTGGTCTTCTGGCGGCCCCGCCAGAGCGAGGCCCTGCTGCTGCAGTTCGGGGACCTGCTGGTCTTCGATGGCCAGCGCATCACCGGCGCCTGGCCCGTCCTGCCCGCCTCCGCCTGATCCCCCGATGGGGTGTGGCGCCGACGCCGATGACTTCAGTCATGCCTCTCCCGGGCATGCCTAGAATGCGCGCACTTTGCATTCGGCCCCGCCCCGGGGCGGCATGCCAAGACTTGCCGGCGGCACCGCCCGCCGGCAAGACAAGCATTCAACTCAAGAGGGAATACTCATGAAGAAACTGATGGCCCTGGCCATGGCCGCCGCATTCGCCGCTCCCGCCTTCGCGGGTGACTTCTACGCTGGCGCCGACATCGGCCGCGGCAAGATCGACGGCGGCAACGAAGTCATCGGCGGCACGTCCGTCACCATGTCCGACTGGAAGGACACGACCTATTCCATCTTCGGCGGCTACCAGCTCAACGAGACCCTCTCGTTCGAACTGGGCTATCGCAGCATGGGCAAGAACACGGTCTCCGTGGCCAGCAAGTCCGTTGAAGTGAAGGGCTCTGCCATTCAGGCTTCGATGCTGGCTTCGCTGCCCGTGGGCAATGACTTCAGCGTCTTCGGCCGTCTGGGCGTGAGCTCCTTCAAGGCCAAGGCCAGCTACAACGGCAACAGCGACAGCAGCAGCGAGTCCAAGGCCCTGGTGGGCTTCGGCGTCCGCTACGCCGTGAGCAAGGAAGCCAACATCCGCGCCGAATTCCAGAAGCTGGCCTCCGACGCCAGCGCCCTGACCGTGGGCGTGGACTTCAAGTTCTGATCGCCTGAATCAGCGTCGCTGATTTGAAAGCCGGGCCTGGTGCCCGGCTTTTTCATTTGACGATCAGCACCGCCACCGGCGACAGCGTCAGCACCTTCTGCGCCACGCTGCCCAGGATCACCGCATCGAGCCCGCGGCGGCCATGCGAGCCCATGATGATGAGGTCCGCCCCGCTGGCCCGCGCCTGCTCCACCACCGCCACCGCCGGGCCGTGCTCGCGCAGGATCAGGCTCTCGAAGGGCACGCCGGCCGCCTCGGCCTGCTGGCGGGCCAGGGCGATGCCCTCGTTCGCTGCCTGCTCCGCGGCCTCCAGGTAGTAGGCCAGGGCCTCGCCGCCGCCTTCCGGGAAGGCCACGAAGGGCACCGGGTCGATGACGCTGACGACCTGCAGGGTGGCGCCGTAGCGGCGCGCCATGTCCACGGCCACGCCGCAGGCCTTGAGGGCGGTGGAGGAACCGTCGGTCGGGAAGAGGATGCGCTGGAACATGGGGAGCTCCTGGGTCTGTGCAGAGGGTTCGGGGTGCCGGCGGCAGCTGGCACGTGTCAGGCCGAGCTTAGCCCTGCCGCGGCTCGCGCCCAAGCAGGCCAGGGCCGCATGCCCGCTTCGATTGATTCAGCTCAAGCCCGGCCCGGCTGCGGTGCCGAGCGCACGCGCTGCACGCACAGCTGCAGCAGACGGGCATCACTGCTGGCGCGGTGGCGATCAGGGCGCAGCTCCTCGCGCAGGGCGCGCAGGCTGTGGTCCCAGCCGCCCAGTTCCCGCTCGCTGAGCAGGGTGCGCACGTCCTCCAGGCGGAAGGCCGGGTTCAGCTCAGCCTCGTCAAAGAGCCGGGCAACCCAGGGGTAGTCATGGGCCCAGCCGTCGCAGTAGACGATCTGGCCGGCCAGGCGGCGGTTCAGTTCCGCGGCCACCCAGTCCACCGGCCGGCCATGGCGCTGCAGCAGCTCGCGGCTGATGCCGTGAAGGGTCTCGGCGGCAGGGTCCCAGTGCACCCAGCCGGGCGCGGGCCGGACCAGGGTGCAGAACAGGGCGCCGGCGGGCTCCACGAAACCGATCTCGATGGGATAGCTGCCACGGCCGAAGCCGGAGGCTTCCACGTCGAGCACGGTGGGCAGCTGCATGGGCGGGTGGGCAGGAGGGATGGGCGCAGTGTAGGCCGCCTGCCGGGCGCGCACAGCGTGTGGAGTCACCGGATCCGGGGGCGCTCGGGGCAAGCCAGGAGCCCCGGCTGTGGCGCGGCGGTGTCCAATGGCCTTTTCCCAGCAAGGGCTCAGGCAGGCCCGGCAAGACCATGCACGACTTTCCCCTGACCGGACTGGTCCTCAGCGGAGGCGGCGCCCGTGCGGCCTACCAGGTCGGCGTGCTGCAGACCCTCATGCGGCTGCGGCGCGAGACCCAGGGCGAGGGCAGCGGCCGCAGCAACCCCTTCGGCGTGATCGTGGGCACCTCGGCCGGTGCCATCAACGGCACGGCCCTGGCCTGCGGGGCGGACCAGTTCGACGGGGCGGTGGAGCGCCTGGCGCATGTCTGGCGCCACTTCCGCGCCGAGCAGGTCTACCGCAGCGATTCGCTGGGCGTGGCGGGCAGCGGCGCGCGCTGGCTGACCATGATGTCCTTCGGCTGGGCCCTGGCGCGGCTGCGGCCGCAGTCCCTGCTCAACAACGACCCGCTGCAGGACCTGCTGCGCGAGCTCGTGCCCATGGACCGCCTGCCTGCCATCCTGGGGCGGCGCCACCTGCATGCGCTGGCCGTCACCGCGTCCAGCTACAGCAGCGGGGAGCACGTGACCTTCTATCAGAGTGCACGGCCCATCGAGCCCTGGGTGCGATCGCAGCGTCTGGCCGTGCCGGCGCAGCTGAACCACCAGCACCTGCTGGCGAGCTCGGCCATCCCCTTCATCTTCCCGGCCAAGCAGCTGGGCAGCGAGACCGACCGCGGCTGGTTCGGCGACGGCTCCATGCGCCAGAGCGCGCCGCTGTCCCCCGCCATCCACCTGGGCGCCAAGCGCCTGCTGGTGATCGGCGCCGGGCGCATGCACGAGCCGCAGGGCCGCCGGACGCCCGACCAGGGTTATCCCAGCCTGGCCCAGATCGCGGGCCATGCGTTGTCCAGCATCTTCCTGGACGCGCTGGCGGTGGACATCGAACGCATGCAGCGCATCAACCGCACGCTCTCTCTGATGCCCGCCGAGAGCCGCAAGTACAGCCCCCTGCAGCCCATCGAATGCCTGGTGATCTCGCCCAGCCAGCGCCTGGACGACCTCGCCGCGAAGCATGTGGAGGACCTGCCCAAGCCCATCCGCCTGCTGCTGCGGGCCGTGGGCGTGCAGCAGGGCCAGGGACAGGGCGCGGCCCTGGCCAGCTACCTGCTCTTCGAGGCCCCCTACACCCAGGCCCTGATGGCCCTGGGGGAGCAGGACACGCTGGCCCAGAAGGAGCGCGTGCTGGCCTTCTTCGGCTGGGACCAGGCCCCGCAGCGCGCGGGGCAGACGCAGACGCAGACGCAGACCGCGGCGCTGGCCGCCGAGCGCTGAGTCAGTCCGGCAGCGAGGCGAACAGCGCCTGCGCGCTGCGCCCGACCTGGCGGGTGTCCCACCAGGCATAGGCCCCCACACCGGCCGCACCCGCCAGGGGCACCCAGCGCGCCACGGCGCTGCCCAGGCTGCGCTCGCCCAGCTTGACGCCGATGGCCTGCAGCACCCGCTGCAGCACCGCCTGGCCCGCACGCTCGCCGGCCCGCACGGCCAGGTCGCGCACGGCCTGCGCGGCGGTGTGGCGGAAGAGGCAATAGAGCATCTGGTCCCGGCCGAGTTCGGCGCTGTGTCCGTGCAGGGCGGCCACGTCGGCCACCAGCTGGGACTGGATGCGCCAGACGGCCAGCAGCTCGGGCAGGACCGTCAGCCAGCCCAGGGGCCCGGGCGGCAGGGCCAGGCCGGCCGCGGTGGCGGCGGCCTTGCGCGCCGCGGCCTCGGTCAGCGCGCGGGCCCGGGCCTCGCGCTCGGCCAGCGGGCGCTGCGCCTCGTCCGACGCGGGCTTGCGCGCCACCAGCTCCAGCAGGGCATCCGACCAGGCCCGGTGGGCCTCCGGCAGGGCAGGCAGGGTGTTCATGGGGCCATTGTGGCGTCTCCGGCCCAGGCCCGAGGCCTGGCGTGGATTTAGGCGGGAGACTCTATCTACGCGTGCACCCTCTTGGTGTGCCCGGCCTCTTGCGACTAGGCTGCGCCCAACTTGGACACACACGGCCCGTGCCGGCGCGCCAGACCGGTGCGCCGCGGGCCCTCGCCGACCGCCATGCAACGTCGAACCCTCATGAAGCTGGGCCTGGGCAGCGGACTCCTGCTGACCCTGGCCGGCCTCGGCCTGCGCGGCATCGAGCCCGGCCTCCAGACGCCGGCCGACGGCCCCGTCCGCCAGAGCCCCCGCAGCCGCGCGCTGATGGGCGCCATCGCCCTGGCCGTGCTGGACAGCGCCTGGCCTGCCGATGCCACGCAGCGCAGCCGAGCCCTGCAGGCCCATCTGGACCTGGTGGATGGCGCCATCGCCGGCTTCCCGCCGGCCATGCAGGCCGAGCTGGGTCAGCTGCTGACGGTGCTCAGCAGTGCCGCCGGCCGCCGTGGCCTGGCGGGCCTGGCCAGCGACTGGAGCGAGGCCGAGATCCCCGCCGTGCAGGCCGCCCTGCAGTCGATGCGCGACTCGAGCCTCAGTCTGCGCGAGCAGGCCTACCAGGCCCTGCGCGACCTGCACTGCGCCGTCTTCTTCAGTGCCCCGCAGCACTGGTCCCTGATGGGCTATCCCGGCCCGAAGTCCTTCGAATGAGGCCGCGCCCATGAGCATGTTCCAAGACCCCATCCGCGAGGGCCTGGCCCAGGGCTGGCGTGTGCTGGGCGGCGGCCACGCGCCCCTGCCCGCGCAGCTCGACTGCGACGTCGCCATCGTGGGCAGCGGTGCGGGCGCCGGCATCAGCGCCGAGCTGCTGGTCCAGGCCGGGCTGAAGGTCGTGATCATCGAGGCCGGCCCGCTGCGCTCCAGCAGCGACTTCAAGCAGCGCGAGGCCGATGCCTACACCACGCTCTACCAGGAAGGCGCCGCCCGCAAGACCGCCGACAAGGCCTTCAACATCCTGCAGGGTCGCTGCGTGGGCGGCTCCACCACGGTCAACTGGACCAGCAGCTTCCGCACCCCGGCCGACACCCTGGCCTTCTGGGGCCGCGAGTTCGGCCTCACGGACCTCGGCGAGGCCGCCATGGCGCCCTGGTTCGCCCGGGCCGAGGCCCGGCTCAACGTGCACGACTGGGAAGGCACCCCCAATGCCAACAACAGCGCCCTGGAGCGCGGCCTGCAGGTGCTGAAGCTGGAGGCCAAGCGCATCCCGCGCAATGTGAAGGGCTGCTGGAACCTGGGCTCCTGCGGCCTGGGCTGCCCCACCAACGCCAAGCAGTCCATGCTGCTGACGACGATTCCTGCGGCCCTGGCCGGCGGCGCCTCGCTGCTGGTGCAGACCCGCGCCGAGCGCCTGGAATGGTCGGGCGACACGGTGCAGGCCATCGTCTGCCGCCCCGTGGCGCTCAACGACGCCCCCGCCGGCCCCGAGCTGCGCGTGCGGGCCCGGCACTACCTCGTGGCCGGCGGCGCGATCAACTCGCCCGCCCTGCTGCTGCGCTCACAGGCGCCCGACCCCCACCAGCGCCTGGGTCGCCGCACCTTCCTGCATCCGGTGGTGATCTCGGCGGCGATGTTCGACGAACCCATCGAGGGCTGGGCCGGCGCGCCGCAGAGCGTCTACACCGACCACTACCTGCACACCGACCCCATCGACGGCCCCCTGGGCTTCAAGCTGGAGGTGCCGCCTCTGCACCCGGCCCTGATGGCCTCCACCCTGGTGGGCCTGGGCGAGGGCTATGTGCAGACGCTCAAGCAGTTCCCGCATGCCCAGGCGGTGCTGGCCCTGTTGCGCGACGGCTTCCATCCGGAGTCACCCGGCGGCCGCGTGCAGCTGCGCGGCGACGGCAGCCCGGTGCTGGACTATCCCATCAACGAGACCCTGCTGGACGGCGCCCGCCGCGCCCTGCTGGCGATGGCCGAGCTGCAGTTCGCGGCCGGCGCCCGCACCGTGATGCCCCTGCACGAGCAGGGCCGCTTCGTGAAGAGCTGGGCCGAGGCCCGGGCGCAGATCCAGGCCCTGCCCCTGGGCGCGCAGCAGCTGCGCCTGGTCAGCGCCCACGTCATGGGCGGCTGCGGCATGGCGGCCGACGCCTCGCGCGGCGTGGTGCGCCCGGACGGCCGGCACTGGCAGCTGCGCAATCTCTCGGTGCATGACGGCTCCCTCTTCCCGACCAGCATCGGCGCGAATCCGCAGCTGTCCATCTACGGCCTGGCCACGCGCTTGACGGTGGGCCTGGCCCGCGAGCTGGGCGGCCGGGACCTGAGCCTCCCAGGCGCCGCCTGACGCCAAATCACAAGCCCCGCGTCGCCAAAGACCAAGCCAGACGGCGCGCCGCTCCTTAAGCTTCAAGCCCATCTGATCATGAGGGGAAGACGCGATGCGACGCTGGAACGGCTGGGGCGAAGAATCCATCCACGCGACCATTGACGAGGGCGCCCGGGGCTTTCTGGAGGAGGCCCTGGGGTCGGGCACGCTGCCGCAGGACGCGAGTCTCGCGGCGGCGCTGGCACGGCTGCCGGCCTCGCGCCTGAGCGCCGCACAGCTGCACGGCGCCCCCGTGCCCCTGAGCATCGAGGCCGAGGACCGCCTGCGCGCCAGCTTCGGCCAGAGCCTGGGCGACTGGCTGCGCCTGCGCTTCGGCCAGATCGGCCCGGTCTGCGACGCCGTGGCCTCGCCGGACGCCGTCGAGCAGGTCCGCCCGCTGCTGGACTGGGCCCGCCAGCAGGGGCTGGTGGTGATCCCCGTGGGCGGCGCCACCAGCGTCGTTGGCCACCTCACGCCGCCGGCCGGCGAACGGCCCGTGCTGATGCTGTCGATGCAGCGTCTGCGCCGCCTGCTGAGCCTGGATGCATCCTCGCAGCTGGCCCGCTTCGAGGCCGGCGTGCTCGGCCCGGACCTGGAGGCGCAGCTGCGCGCCGAGGGCTGGATGCTGGGGCACTATCCGCAGAGCTTCGAGTACGCCTCCCTGGGCGGCTGGATCGCCACCCGCTCCTCGGGCCAGCAATCGGCCCGCTACGGTCGCATCGAGGCGCTCTTTGCCGGCGGCCGCGTGGAGCTGCCAACGTCCACGCTGGACATCCCCACCCTGCCCGCCACCGCCGCCGGCCCGGACCTGCGTGAATGGGTGCTGGGCTCGGAAGGCCGCCTGGGCGTGATCACCGAGGCCAGCGTGCGCATCAGCCGCGTGCCCGAGCGCGAGGACTTCGTCGCCTGGTTCCTGCCCAGCTGGGAGCGCGGCCAGGCCGCCGTTCAAGCCCTGGCGCAGGCCCGACTGGGCCTCTCGATGATGCGCCTGGCCAATGCCACCGAGACCCTCACCACGCTGAAGCTGGCCGGCCACGCCGGCGCCATCGCCTGGCTGGAGCGCTACCTTGCGCTGCGCGGCTGCGCCGAGGGCAAGGTCCTGCTGATGCTGGGATTCACCGGCGGGGCCGCGCAGGTGCGCGCCATGCAGGCGCTGGCGAAGCCGCTGCTGCGCGCGCAGGGCGGCGTCTCCACCGGCACCCTGCTGGGCCGCAAGTGGGCCGCCAAGCGCTTCCGCGGTGTCTACCTGCGCAATGCGCTGTGGGAGGCCGGCTATGCGGTCGACACCATGGAGACGGCCTGCGACTGGCCGCGCGTCACGCCCATGATGCAGGCCATGGAGCATGCCGGCCGCAGCGCGCTGGCGGGCCATGGCGAGCGCTGCCATGCCTACACGCATCTCTCGCACGTCTACCCGCAGGGCTCCAGCGTCTACAGCACCTTCGTCTTTCGCATCGGGCCGGACTTCGACGGCGCCTGGGCGCGCTGGCAATCGCTCAAGGCGGCGGTCAGCGAGGCCATCGTGCGCGAGGGCGGCACCATCAGCCATCAACACGGCGTGGGCAAGGACCACGCGCCCTACCTCGGCGCCGAGAAGGGCGCGACGGGCCTGCGCCTGATCGACGGCCTGATCCGAGAGGCGGATCCGGGCGGCCTGCTGGACTCCGGCAATCTGCGGCCCTCGACGGCCCGCGCCCAGCCATGAAGCGCGCCGACAGCTGGGCCGCGCTGCGCCTGCACGAGACCGAGCCGCTGGACCTGCTGGTCATCGGCGGCGGCATCGCCGGGGCCGGCGTGGCGCTGGAGGCCGCGCGCTGCGGCGCCCGCGTGGCCCTGGTCGAGGCGCGGGACTTCGCGGGCGGCACCTCGTCCAAGTCGTCCAAGCTCGTGCACGGCGGCCTGCGCTACCTGGCTCAGGGGCAGGTCGGCCTGACCCGCGAATCCGTGCGCGAACGCAAGGCCCTGCTGCGCGACATGCCGGGCCTGGTGACGCCCCTGCGCTTCCTGCTGCCGGTGCGCCGCGGGGATCGCAAGGGCCGGCGCATCCTGGGCCTGGGTCTCGCGATGTACGACTTCTTCGCCGGCCGCCGCACGCGCCAGTGGCACGCGCCCGCCGCGGTGCTGGCGCAGGCGCCGCATCTGCAGGAGCAGGACCTCGCGGGCGGCTGGTCCTACCTCGACGCGCAGACCGATGACGCCCGCCTCGTGCTGCGCGTGCTCGCCGAGGCCCGGCTGCACGGCGCGCTGACGCTCAACCACGTGGCCGCCGAGAGCCTCATCGAGGCCGAGGGCCGCGTGCAGGGCGCCTGCCTGCGCGATGCGGCCAGCGGCGAGACCCGCGTGGTGCAGGCCCGCGTGGTCGTCAACGCCACCGGCGCCTGGGCCGATCGCCTGCGCCAGAACCTGGGCGAGGGCCCCAAGCTGCGCCCCCTGCGCGGCAGCCACCTCGTCTTCGAGGCCTGGCGCCTGCCCGTGGCCCAGGCCCTGGCCTTCTTCCATCCCAGGGATGGCCGGCCCGTGTTCGCCCTGCCCTGGGAGGGGCGCACCCTGCTGGGCACCACGGACCTGGACCACCGGGACCCGCTGGACCGCGAGCCCGGCATCAGCGCCGCGGAATTCGACTACCTGATGCAGGCGGTGCGTGCCGCCTTCCCCAGCCTCGACCTGGGCCTGGAAGACGTGGTCTCGACCTTCTCCGGCGTGCGGCCGGTGCTGGACTCCGGGGACCGGCGTGACCCGTCCAAGGAGGCGCGCGAGCACCTGATCCTTGCCGAGCGCGGCCTGCTGACCGTCAGCGGCGGCAAGCTCACCACCTTCCGCGCCAGCGCCATCCAGGCGCTGCGCCGCGTACAGGGCCGGGTGCCCGCCCTGCAGCGCCTGCGCCCCGATGCGCCCCTGCTGCGCACGCCCGGCATCGCCAGCCTGCAGGCCGCGCGTGCGCTGCCGCCGGCCCTGCGCGAGCGCCTGCTGGCCCGCTATGGCGACGCCACCGCCACCCTGCTGACCGAGGCCCGGCCGGGCGAGCTGCAGGACATCCCGCATGCCCAGTGCTGCCTGGCCGAGCTGCGCTACGCCTGCCGCCACGAGGCCGTGCTGCATCTGGACGACCTGCTGCTGCGCCGCAGCCGCATCGGTCTGCTGCTGCGTGACGGCGGCGCGGCCCTGCTGCACACGCTGAGGCCCCTGGTGCAGGAGACACTGGGCTGGAACGACGAGCGCTGGGACGACGAGTGCCACCGCTACCGCGACCGCGTGTTGCGCTGCTACGGCATTCCCACAGAATGGCGCCCATGACTGCCGAGACTACCCCCGTCCGCCCGGATGAACTGATCCTCAGCCTGGACTGCGGCACGCAGAGTGTGCGCGCCCTGCTCTTCGACCTGCAGGGCCGGCTGCTGGCCAAGTGCCAGCAGTCGCTGGACGATTACGTGAGCCTGCAGGAAGGCTGGCTGGAGCACGACGCCGAGGCCTTCTGGCAGGCCGCGTCCGGTGTCTGCCGCGGCCTGTGGCAGACGCACCCACAGCTGAAGGCCGCGGTGAAGGGCCTGGTGGTCACCACGCAGCGGGGCAGCCTGGTGCCGGTGGATGCCGGGGGTCAGGCCTTGCGCCCCTTCATCATCTGGCTGGACCAGCGCCGCGCCAGCCGCGCGCGCCCCATGGCGCCGTGGTGGCGCCTGGCCTTCAAGGCCGCGCGGGTCGATGGCACCATCGACTACTTCAGCCGCGAGGCCGAGATCAACTGGATCGCCGAGCACGAGCCCGAAGTCGCGCGCCGCACGCACAAGCTGCTGCTGCTCTCGGGCTGGTTCCACTACAAGCTGACCGGCCGCTTCGCCGACTCCGTGGCCTGCCAGGTGGGCTATCTGCCCTTCGACTTCAAGCGCCAGGACTGGGCGGCCGGCTGGGACTGGAAATGGCAGGCCCTGGCCACCACACCCGAGCAGATGCCCGAGCTGCTGCCGGTGGGCTCCACCATCGGCGGCCTGACGCGCGAGGCCGCCGCCGCCTGCGGCCTGCCCGAGGGCCTGCCGGTGATCGCCGGCGCCGCGGACAAGGCCTGCGAGATCGTCGGTGCCGGCGCCATCACGCCGGACATCGGCGCGCTGAGCTATGGCACCACGGCCACCATCGACATCACGACGCCGCGCTATGTCGAGGCCCTGCCCTTCATCCCGCCCTACCCGGCCCTGCTGCCGGGCCAGTACAACACCGAGGTGCAGATCTTCCGCGGCTACTGGATGGTCAGCTGGTTCAAGGAGCAGTTCGGCCACCCCGAGTGCGTGGCGGCCGGCGAGCAGGGCGTGATGCCCGAGGTGCTCTTCGACCAGCTGGTGCGCGCCGTGCCGCCCGGCAGCGAGGGCCTGATGCTGCAGCCTTACTGGACGCCGGGCATCCGCCACCCGGGGCCGGATGCGCGCGGGGCGGTGATCGGCTTCTCCGATGTGCACACCCGCGCCCACCTCTACCGCGCCATCCTCGAGGGCCTGGCCTATGCGCTGCGCGAGGGTGCCGAGCGCATCCAGCGTCGCGGCAAGACCGCCATCACCAGCCTGCGGGTCTCGGGTGGGGGCTCGCAGTCCGACGCCGCGCTGCAGCTGACGGCCGACATCTTCAACCTCCCCACCTCGCGCCCGCACACCTACGAGACCTCGGGCCTCGGGGCCGCCATCGCCGGCGCCGTGGGCCTGGGCCTGCACCGCGACCACGCCAGCGCCGTCGCCGCCATGACGCGCCTGGGGCAGACCTTCGAGCCCGTGCCCGCGCACGCCGAGCGCTACGAGGCGCTCTACCAGCGCGTCTACAAGCGCATGTACGAGCCGCTGCGGCCCTTGTACGCCGAGCTGCAGGACATCCTCCACCCGCGCTGAAGCCGGACCGGGCGAAGGGCCGCCGCGCTTGCGGCACACTTCGGCCCATGCCCGACCATCCGGCCCTCGCCTCCGCGGAGTCCCACCCGCTGCAACGCCTGCCTGGCGCCGCCCACGCCCGCGTGGTGGGGGCCTACGCACGCACCGCGGTGGAGACGGCCCAGTCGCTGGGCGTGAACCTGACCGCCCTCGCCCAGGCCTGCGACTGGCCGGCCCTCGCGACCCAACCCCTGCAGCTGCCCGAGGCGCTGCCCGTGGACCGCTACATCGCCTTCCTGCACGAGGCCGCGCGCCAGCTGGGCCACCGCCGCTTCGGCCTGGAGGTGGGGCGGCGCATGCAGCTCTCGACCTTTGCCAGCTACGGCCTGGTGCTGTGCGCCTGCCCGGACGTGCGCGCCGCCCTGCTGCAGACCCAGCGCTTCGAGGGCCTGGCCCATGACCTGGGCCGCAGCGAGCTGAGCGTGGAGGGCGACACGGCCGTCTACCGCTGGCACAGCCCCTGGCTGGACCGCCCCGGCGCTGACCAGCTCGTGGAGAGCGTCATGATGGGCATCTACAGCTTCGGCCACTGGCTGGTGGGCCGCCAGCTGCCCCTGAGCCAGCTGCGCTTCGCCCATGTGCCTGCCGAGGCGGACACGGCCGCGTGGTACGGCCAGCTGCTGGGCGTGCCGGTCGAGTTCGGCGCCGCGGTCACCGAGGCCCGCTTCCCCGCCGCCCTGCTGGACCTGCCGCTGGCCAATGCCGATGCCAGCATGTTCCCCGCCCTCACCCAGGCCGCCGAGGCGCGGCTCTCGGCCCGCCTGCGCGAGACCCAGGAGCCCGCCCTGGTCCAGGCCCTGCGCCAGGACATCGCCGCCCAGCTGATGCAGGGTCGCGCCACCCTGGCCTTGCTGGCCGAGAGCCGCCAGCTCTCCGCGCGCAGCCTGCAGCGGCGCCTGGCGGAATCGGGCCACAGCTTCAGCCAGCTGCTGGACGAGGTCCGCAAGGAGCTGGCCCAGCGCTACCTGCGCCAGCCCGAGCTCTCTCTGACCGACGTCGCCTTCCTGCTGGGCTTCAGCGAGCAGAGCAATTTCAACCACGCCTTCAAGCTGTGGTTCGGCGCCTCGCCCGCGGCCTGGCGGGCGCAGCAGCGCTGAAGCGCCGGCTCACTCCCGCGACGTTCGCAGCCAGCCGGGGGCCGGGTCCCCGGGCACGTGGATGCGCACCTTGATGTGCTTGAGCTGGGCCACCAGGGTGAAGCTCATCAGGACCAGCAGGCTCCAGGCGCTCCACTTGCTCACATGCACCGTGGCCCAGGCGCCCAGCTGGTTGGGGTAGCGCCACAGGCCCAGGAAAGTGCCCAGGTTCTCGGCCAGCCAGATGAAGAAGCCGATCAGCACGAGCGCCAGCGGCAGCGGCATGCGCAGGTCGCGCTGCCAGGGGCGGAAGACCACGGTCGAGCGCGCATAGAGGCCCAGCGCGCCGGCCGCAAGGTACCAGCGCCAGTCACCGATGAAGTGCTGGGTGAAGAAGTTCAGGTACAGCGCGCCCGCCATCGTGCCGGCCATCCAGTAGGGCGGGTGGTGCAGGATGCGCAGGTCGAAGAGCCGCCAGGCCTGGATGAGGTAGCTGCCCACCGCGGCATACATGAAGCCGGAGAACAGGGGCACGCCGAAGAGCTTGGTGTAGGCCGCTTCCGGATAGCTCCAGGACCCGATGGCCGAGGAGGTCTTGAACAGCTCCAGCGCCAGGCCCAGCAGGTGGAAGGCCGCGATGGCCTTGATCTCGTCCAGCGTCTCCAGGCCCAGGCGCCACAGGATCCATTGCAGGCCCAGGGCGATGAGCAGCAGCAGGTCGTAGCGCGGCATGCCCAGCACGCCGCCACGGGGCACCAGGAAGACGGCGAGGAAGAAGAGCCCGGCGAAGACACAGGCCTGGGCTTCCTTGCGGGTGAAGTGCCAGAGCTCCAGGACCGGCACGCGCCAGCCTTCAGCGCTCATCCGTGCGTGACTCCAGGCCCTTGATCTTCACCCCCAGGAGGGAGCGCACCAGCTTGAGCTCGTCCTGCGCCTGGATGTGCATCTCCGGCAGGTTGGGCGCGGTCAGGGTGATGTTGGCGGTGTAGCGCAGCTTCGCCTCGGTCCAGGGGAAGCCGCCGCGCTGGACGGAGAAATCGGCAAACTCGGTGTGCACCGAAGCGCCCAGCAGCACGTAGGCGGCCGACGCGTGGCGGTAGTAGTCGCAGAGCTCCGCCTTGCCGCCCTCGACTTCCCAATGGCCCTTGCGCTGCTCCGCCCACAGCGTGACCTCGACGTCGTCGGTGTAGGCATCACAGGCGGTGGAGTCACCGGCATAGATCTGCATCTGGTGACGCATGACCCAGGGAATCAGCCGGGACTGCGCAAACAGCTGCTGGCCATGCACGAACCAGGCCGCGAGCAGGAACAGCGGCCAAAACAGTTTCTTCAAGGGGACCCTCCTCAGGCAATCCGGGGCATGTGCTGTGGATGGCGAGGCCTGCCCATGCCATGGCGGCCACGCTGCGGCCGGCATGGTAGCGGGTCTGTCGCCCGATGGGCTGGGCAGCGCTCCCCAGCAGGCAGGCGGGGGGTCTCAAGCCTCAAGCCTCAAGCCTCAGGCCTCAGGACTCAGGCAAGGGCAGCGGCGCCAGCCCCTGCGCGCAGCGCGGGCACAGGCAGGCCTGCATGCGCAGCTCGGGCGGCACGCGTGCCAGGGCCTCAGGGCTGATGGGCGCGGTGCGGCACCAGCAGTCGCCTTCGAAGCTGCCCGTGCGGGCCGGCGTGCACTCGTTGCTGCCGCCGCACAGGGGGCAGCGGGCGTTGGGCAGGGGCATCGGGGCTGAGCTCATAGCGGGATCCATCGTGTGGCGCGGCGGCGCAGGCGCTCGTCCAGGGCCTCGCCGTCGAAGCTCACCTCCGCGCGCTGCAGCAGGGCGGGGTCGACACCATCAAAGGCGTTGACGCTGACCACGGCATAGCGGCGCCCCTCGATCTCGCTGACCACCCAGGGCGCGACGCCGCAGCGCGTGCAGAGGTGGAAGTCCGCCGTGCGGGTCTCGAAGGCATAGAGGGTCAGGTCTTGCGGGTGTTGGACCTGCAGGTCCAGCTGCGCGCCCGGATGGGCCGTCCACACCCCGCCGTGCTTGCGGCAGAAGCTGCAGCCGCAGGCGCGCGCGGGGATGGGCAGGGCCTCGTCGGGCCACTTCAGGCGAAAGCGCAGGTTCTGGCAATGGCAGCTGCCGTGGATCAGCATGGCGAGGGCACTCCTGCAGTCGGGCGTCAGGGCTTGGACGGGGAGGACATCGGCAGCGGCGTGCGCCGCGGCTGGGGCCGGCCCGGGCATTGGTCGAAGCCGACCTCGGCCTCGTACTGGGCCTCCAGACGGTCGGCCTCGGCGGCCTCCGCCGGATCCAGGGGACGATAGTAGCGCCCGTAGGCCCAGCCGTAGCCCCAGCGGAAGCCGGTGGGCCACAGGGCGCTGCCACCCATGCGCACGCCTTGGAACATCGTCGCGGCACGGGCAGGGTCGTCCGTGCGCTCATGCACGCAGGCGCGCAGGGCCTCGTCGGCCTTCAGGCGTTCGGCCTCGGTGCCGCCGCGCCAGTAGGCCCGGTCATGGGCCACGCAGCAGGCGCACCAGTCCTTGCCCGTGCTCGCGGAGCGGTCGGGGTAGAGGCTGCAGCCGTCGGTGGTGAAGGGGCGCAGGGTGTTCGGCGAGGCGCAGCCGGCCAGGAGGGCCGCCAGCAGCAGCAGCAGCAGCAGCAGCAGTGCAGAAGCGGGGCGCACAGAGGTCACATGTCGAGGAGAGGCCATCATTCTTGTCTGAGCTTCATGGCGACCATGCGGCGGACGGCCGCGCGGGGTGCCGATCATTGGAGTGGCTCATGCCCGGCTCCTGCGCCCATCAACAACCTTCATCATCAGCGCCATAACCTTGCACAACGAAGCCATGAAGCGCGGGCCGCAGACCCGGCCAGCCGTCCGCACAGCCCCAGCCTATCCGGCCCGGCAAGGCGAATGCCGCCGTGAAGGTCTGCAAGGGCCGCATCAGAAGCTGGACCCCGGCTGCTGCAGGAAGGCCAGCTCCTCTGGCGTCGATGGGCGCCCGAGGATGGCATTGCGATGCGGGTAGCGGCCGAAGCGGTCGATGATGGCCTTGTGGCGCCGCTCGAAGTCGAGATTGCTTTCGGGCGCCCATTGCTCGAAGAGGCGCTCGGCGGTCTCATGGATCCGGCGCGACTCGCTGTGCATGAAGGGCATCAGCAGGAAGTTGCGCTCGTCCGGCGACAGCGCATGAAGCGCGCCCGCAGCCACCGCCTCCTGCGACAGCGCCAGGGCCAGCGGGTCCTGGGCGAAGGCGCGCGGCGTGCCGCGGAAGACGTTGCGCGAGAACTGGTCCAGCACGATCACCTCGGCGAGGCGCCCCTGCGCCGTGCTGCGCCAGTCCTGCAGCTCCGCCTGCGCGGCCCGCTCCAGCAGAGGCAGGAAGCGCTCGCGCAGCTGCGCATCGAAGGCGGGGTCGACGGCCCACCACTGGCGGGGTTCGATCTCGTGGAACCAGAAATCCAGAATCTGCTGTGGCATGTGAGTTCCTGTGAGAGGCGCGACGGTTGGGGCACGGCCCTGCGGCGGTCCGGCCGTCAGTGGCGGGTGTCGAGCAAGGCCAGCAGGACACTCACCCCGCTCGCCAAGGCGGTGAGGGCCAGCAGCACGGCGACAGCAATCAGGACCGGCTCCACCCACCCCCTGCGCGGATAGCCCCGCCCGAAACGTGCCAGCACGCGGGTGGTCTGCGCCTTGCCCGAACCGTAGTACCAGGCCACCAGCAGCGTCACGCTGGTCAGATTGCACAGCAGCTCCATGCCTCGGTTCCCCACCGCGAACAGGCTCACCAGCATCAGCAGGCCTATCGCCACGGCCATGCCCACGGCCCACTGGCGGGACTGCGCGGCCCGGGCGTGCTCGCCCATCGCCTCCCAGTTCTTCATGTGCAGGAGGGCACCGAAGACGGGGCTGAAGAACAGGCTCCAGGCGGCCGCGGCGTTGGGGTTCCAGAGCCTGGGCGGGCGGGCGGGCGTGGGCGCGGCGCCTTGCTGGGTCGATGGTGTTGCATCCATTTGCTTCTCCCTCTTGCTTGTCTTCAGGGGGCCGGCGGGGCCGCCTCGGTGGAGGGGCTGCGTCGGCGCAGCCGCTGCCAGCCCACGCCTGCCAGCATGGCCAGGGGCAGCACGATGGGCGCCAGGAACCAGACGGCCAGCACGGCGCAATAGAAGCCGGCCTCGAAGCCTGGCCTGGCGGAGCCGTGCAGGAAGGTGAAGCCGAACAGGAAGCCGTAGACGAAGGGCAGCAGCAGGACCAGCACGACGCCGGCGGCCAGGCCGCCCATCGCTGCACGGCGGTAGCGCGAATGCCAGAGCCGCCAGCCCAGCCAGGCCAGGCCCGCAAGCAGGAGCGCCATCAGCAGGAGATACATCAGCCGCCGGCCCCCGATGGTGTGGGCACCATGCGCTCGGCCACCACCGCGGTGCCGCAGGCCGTGACCATCAGCAGACCGCCTTGCGGCCCCACGGTCTCGTGGTCCAGCTTCACGCCGACGACGGCATTGCCGCCCAGTTCCATGGCCTGGGTCTGCATCTGCCGCAGGGCCTGGCTGCGGGCCTGCGCGAGCTTGCGCTCGTAGCCTCCCGCGCGGCCGCCGTAGCGGTCCCGGAAATCGGCCACCATGTCCTCGAACAGGTTCGTACCCAGCACCACCTCGCCGGTGACGATGCCCAGGTAGCGGGTAATGACGGCGCCATCAATGCCCGTCGTGGTGGTGGTGATCATGCCCTGCCCTCTCCTGGCCGCTGTCTGCAGCAGCCGTCTCTTGTATGGACTGCATGGTAGCGGAAGGCCTTGCCCCGACGCTCAGGCGGGGCGATGCTCCGTGCCCTCGCCCCAGGTGATGAAGAGCAGGCGGCTGGGCGCGGCGACCTTGGCGGTATGCCAGCAGCCGCGCGGCACGATCACGGCGCCCCGCCCGCTGAGGCGCGTGCGCTGCAGCCCGCCGGCCTGCTCGATGAGCATCTCCACCTCGCCGTCCAGCAGGTAGACGAACTCATCGCCGCCGGGATGGCGCTCCCAGCTGGACCAGTCCTCGTTGCAGCAGAACTCGGAGACCAGCCAGGCCCGGCCCAGCGCGTCCAGCTCCTGCGGGAGCCGGGACCAGAAGGCCGCGCCACCGGGCATGGCCTCGATGGCGCCTCCGGCCTGCAGAAGTGCGTAGAGCTGTTCAGGATCGATGGACATGGGGGACGCTCCGGGGGTCAGGTCTTGCCTGATGGGTCTGCCGCGTCGCCAAGGCCCAGCGCCCGCTGGTGCAGGCGCCGCCAGGCCGAGGCACCGGCTTGCTCGATGAGGGTGGCGGTGGCCAGGGTGAGCCGCAGGGGCGGGGCCTTCGCGCAGGCGGCGAAGGCCGGCTCGTCGTTCCCCGCGGCGACCGGGTTGCGGGGATGGGCCAGTGTCAGGTGGGCCGGATGCACGCGCACCGACTCGTTGCGCAGCACCCAGCGGCGCAGGGCCTGGAAGCCGTCCGCGCCCGCCGTGCAGGGCCGCAGCAGGCCATGGCCCTGGAAGCGCTCGGCCGGGCCGAACACCAGGGCCAGGGCACCGAAGGGCCAGCAGTCCAGCCGCTCCTGCAGCTGCGGCCAGCCCAGCGCCTGGAGCTCGTCCTCACGGCACAGGGTGACATGGGCCGCGATCAGGCCGGCCTGGACTGGATCGAGCCGCGCGCGCAGCGCATCGAGCGCCGGCCCCTCGGGGGGCGGGACGAAGAGCGTCAGCTGGCGGCGCACACGGGGGGCATCATTCATGGAGATGGGGTGCTTGGCGATCGACGCAGGCGGCCCACGAAGCCGGCGGCAGCCTGTCGCGCTGGCGCGATACTGCCCGGACTCGCGGCCCGCGTCCACCAAACCCGGCCCCGCCCCGTTGAGGGCTGGGCATGCGGGCCGCCCCCATGAGCCCCAGCCCCGGAGAAAAACCATGAACTACAGAAGACAGCTGCTGCAGGCCAGCCTCGCCACCGCCCTGCTGGGCCCCTTCGCCCGCCCGGCCCGGGCCGACCGCGACGACGGCGACTACAGGATCCTGCAGGCCCGCTACGGCACGGACGATCGCAATGTGGACGTCACGCCCCGCCTGCGCGAACTGGCCCGCGAGGACCGCCGGGTGCGCATCACCAACGACCTCTTCGGTGTCGACCCCGCACCGGGCCATCGCAAGACCCTGCGCATCTTCGCCCAGGGCCCGGACGGCCGCACGCGGACCTTCGACTACGAGGAGTTCAGCCACGTCGACGGCAACCAGTTCATCGGCTGGGGCCGCGGCAACTGGGGGCAGGACAACTGGAATGGCGGCTGGAACGGCGACCGCCGCGATCCCGAGGTGCCCCGCCGCAACGGCGACGACGGCGACTACCAGATCCTCCAGGCCCGCTACGGCACCGCCGAGCGCAATATGGACGTCACGCAGCGGCTCAAGGAGCTGGCGCGCAGAGACGCCCGCGTGCGCATCACCAACGATCTCTTCGGCGCCGATCCCGCCCCCGGTCACCGCAAGACCCTGCGCATCTATGCCCACGGCCGCGGCGGCGACGACCGGACCTTCGAGTACGAGGAGTTCAGCCATATCGACGGCAATCAGTTCACCGGCTGGGCCGGTGGCAACTGGGGTGACAGCAACTGGCGCGGCGGCTGGCATGGCCGCGAGGAGCGCGGCAACCTGCGCATCCTGCGCGCCACCTACGGCGCCAGCGGTCGCGACTGGGACATCACCGACCGCCTGCGCAAGCTGGTCCGCAACAGCCAGAGCCTCGAGGTCTACGTGGACAACCAGCTGGGCGGGGGCGACCCCTACCCCGGCCAGCGCAAGATCCTCATCGTCAGCTACAGCTTCGGCAACGGCCCCGCGCAGGAAGTGCGCGTGGAGGAGCGCGACACGCTGCGCCTGCCCTGATCTGACCCTGTGAAGGCGGTCGCCAAGGGCTGCCTTCCTGTCGGCAGCCCCGCCTGGCCAGCGCCCCTTTGGCGGCGCTGCCCTTCCCTCCCGCAGGCCGCCAGCGTGCGCCCAGGCCTCCTCCTGCGGCGAGCCGGTGCCAGGCGGGCGTCTCCCGTGACGGCTTTCACGCGGACACCGGCCCGGCGCTGCCCCCCTTTGCTTGACAACTGACCGCCGGTCATTTCAAATTCATCCATCAACTGACCATTGGTCATTTACAGATGGAGCAAGCAATGAGCAAGAAGAGCGAGTGGTCCGGCCAATGGGCCCTGGTGACGGGCGCCTCCAGCGGCTTCGGCGTGGATTTCGCCACCCTGCTGGCCGAACAGGGCGTGAACCTGGTGCTGGCGGCGCGTCGCACCGAGCCCATGGAGGCCCTGGCCGCCGAATTGCGGGCCCGGCATGGCGTCGAGGTGGTGGTGGAAGGCGTGGACCTGGCCCAGCCGGGCGCCGGCAGCGCGCTGAAACGGCGCCTGGACGGGCATGGCCTCCCCATCGACATCCTGGTCAACAACGCCGGCTACGGTCTCTATGGCCCCTTGCTGGCTCAGCCCCTGGACCGCACCCTGGACATGCTGCAGCTCAACACGGCCAGCCTCACCGAGCTGACCCACGTCTTCGGCGCCGACATGGCGCGCCGCGGCCACGGCCACATCCTGCTGGTGGCCAGCATCGGCGGCTACCAGGCCACGCCCACCTATGCAGCCTATTCGGCCAGCAAGGCCTATGTGCTGCTCTTCGGTGAGGCGCTCAATGCCGAGCTGGCGCCCCAGGGCGTGAAGGTGAGCGTGCTCTCGCCCGGCATTACCGCCACGAACTTCCTGGCGGTATCCGGCCAGCGGCCGACGCTCTACCAGCGCCTGCTGATGATGAAGTCCCGCCCCGTGGCGGCCACCGGCCTGCGGGCGCTGAAGGCGGGCACGCCCAGCGTGGTGCCAGGCCTGGGCAACAAGCTGACGGTCTGGAGCGCCCGCCTGGTGCCGCGCCGCATGCAGACCTGGATGGCCCAGCGCCTGATGGCGAACTGAGGCCGAGCGCCCGGCTACCATCGGACCTCCCCCACCGTCCCGCCTCCCCTGCAGCAGCATCCCGGCCATGAGCACCCTCCTCCTCCTCGGCAGCACCGGCCTGGTCGGCCAGCAGCTGCTGGCCCTGGCCCTGGCCGATCCCGCCGTGCGCCAGGTCGTGGCACCCACGCGCCGGCCCCTGCCTGCGCAGGAGCGGCTGCTCAACCCGCAGGTCGATTTCGACCAGCTGCCCGCCGACGCCCCCTGGTGGCGGGCCGACGCCGTGCTCTGCGCCCTGGGCACCACCCTGCGCCTGGCCGGCTCGCCCGAGGCCTTCCGGCGCGTGGACCACGACTACGTCCTGGCCGCCTGCCGCCTGGCCCGCCGGGCCGGCACGCCGCGCTGCGGCTTCGTGTCCTCGCTGGGCGCCGATGCGCACAGCCGCGGCCTCTACCTGCGCGTCAAGGGCGAGACGGAACGCGACCTCCAGGCCCTGGGCTTCGAATCGCTCAGCTGCATCCGCCCCTCCTTGCTGGACGGCGGTCCGCGGCCGGACAAGCGCACCGGCGAGGCCCTCGCCCTGGCCCTCAGCCGCGGCCTCATGCCCCTGCTGCCGCGCCGCTGGCGGCCGGTCCGCACGGCGCGCGTGGCGCAGGCCCTCTATGCCGCCGTCCGTGAGGGCCGCCCCGGGCTGCACCTCATCCCCTCGGAGGCGCTGCAGCCATGAGCAAGACCCAGACTCCACCGCCGCCCGCCGCTCCGGCCCGCCTGCAGAAGGCGCGCGCCCTGGATGGCGAGGACAAGGCCGTCCGCCGCGCCGACATCCTGGCCGCCGCCCGCGCCCTGTTCATCACCGACAGCCGCCAGCTGCCCTCCGCCGCCCAGATCGCGCAGGCGGCGGGCCTGGCCAAGGGCACGGTCTACCTGTACTTCAAGACCAAGGAGGAGATCTTCGTCGCCCTCCTGGCCGAGGACTTCGCCGGCCTGCTGCAGGCCGTGCAGGAGGCCTTTGCCGCGCCAGCCTCGCCGGCCCTCGCCCTGGCGCATTTCGTCGACGGCTTCGTGGCCTACCTTGACGCGCGGCCCGAGCTGCTGCGCCTGGACGCCATGGCCTACAGCGTGCTGGAGCAGAACCTCAGCGACGCGCAGCTGCGCCAGTTCAAGATGGACCTGGTGCAGGGCCTGACCCGCGTGGGAGCCACCCTGGAGGCGGCGCTGCAGCTGCCCGCCGGGCGCGGCGTGAGCTTGCTGATGCGCAGCTACGCCCTCACCCGCGGCCTGTGGCAGACCCTGGACTACCCGCCTCAGCTGCGCTCGCTGCTCAGCGAACCGGTCTTCGCGCCCATCCGCCCCGACTTCCGCCAGGAGCTGCGGGCCGCGCTGGCAGAGTACTGGCGGGGCGCCCTGTCCACCTGAGCGCGGCTCAGTCGTCGTCGCCGGCCCGCGAGGAGGAGGCGTCGCGCCGGTCCAGCTGCAGCACCACCATGGCGATCACGACCAGGCGCTCATCGCCCGCCAGCACCTCGATGGTGTGCCGGTCGCGCAGCGTCAAGACCTGACCCTGCGCCCGGGCCAGCAGCCGGCCGTGCTGCGCGAGCTCGAAGCTGTAGTCGAAGAAGCTGCCCTTGAGCGCCGCGCCATCGGCCGGGCCGCCCAGCACACGGTACTGGCGCGTCCAGGACAGCAGCTTGCGCTGGATGAGGAAGGGCCCCAGCTCGCCGTCCACCTCCCAGGTCGGCCGCCAGCTGAGCAGCCGACGCCGCACCTGGGCGACCTCCCGACCGGCCGCCTCGATGCGCCAGGTCGGCGACCACAGGGCGAACTCGCCGCGGGCCTCGTAGGCAAGGCTCCCCGCTTCATCGGTGATGGCCATGCGGCCGCGCAGGGACAGCAAGGTGTTGGCAAGGCTGAGGGTGCGGGACATGGGCGGAGGGGCAGAAGCTGCGCAAGGGTCGAGCCGCGCATCTTCGCAGAGCGGCGAGCGAGCGGCGGCGGGGCTGCGGACAGGCCGGGCCCCCGGGGTCTCTTTGCCGACGCTCCCGTTCACCGGGTCAGATGGCGGCTCAGGAAGTCCCGCAGGCGCGCGCCCACGAGGTCGGCGGCGCTGCCGAAGTCGGCATGCCCGGCGTCCGGAATCACCCACAGCTCGGCGGGAACGCCCAGGCGCCGGGCCTCGACATGCAGTTGGCGGGACTGCGCCACCGGGACCACGGCATCGCGCTGCCCGTGCACGAGAAACAGGGGCGGCGCATCCGCCCGCAGCCAGCGCAGCGGGCTGAGCGCGGACTGCTGCGCCGCATCCGGGGCCCGCCCCAGCAGGGCTCGCAGCTTGTCGTGCTGCCCCTGGCTGACGGCCGACGGGGCCCCGGGCGGTTCCCGCAGCTCATCACCGCCCCCCGTGCAGGATCAGGGCCTGCACGGACTCGTCCTCCCCGGCCCAGGGCGCATCGGCGCTCGGGGGCGTTCGCGGCTGCAGCGCCACCAGCGCCGCCAGATGGGCCCCGGCCGAGCCGCCCAGCAGGGCGAGACGATGGCCGCGACCGCTCCACTGCGCCGCATGGTGGCGCATCCAGCGCAGGGCGCAGCGGATGTCCTCGCCCTGGGCGGGCCAGTGCGCCTGCGGGGCCAGCCGGTAGTCCAGGCTGGCCGCCACCAGGCCCCAGCGGGCCAGGCTGCGGATCAGCGGCGCATAGTCCTGGCGGGAGCCGGCCACCCAGCCGCCGCCGTGCACCAGCAGAATCATGGGGCGCCCGCCCGGCGGGGCTGGCGTCCCGGGCAAGGCCAGGTCCAGGTGCAGGGGTTCGACGCCCGCCCGGGGGCAGTACTCGAGCCGCTCCTGGACCCGGGGCTCCGGCGTGGCCGCGTCCGCCTGGGCCGGGCGCCCGGCCCCCAAGCAGCGCCCCCAGCAGCGCCACGGCGCCCAGGGTGCCGCACCAGGACCCAAACGGGCCGGACCATCGCTGTGGCATGCGGATTGAATACGATGCACGCCCACGCCCCCTCACCCTCGGGGGCAGGAGCCAGCCCATGACAATGCTCATCACCCGTGAGCCAGCCCAGGATCTGCAGGGCTACGAAACCACCTTCGTCGCCGCCCAGTCCATCCACATCGACGCCGCCGCCCGCCAGCACCAGGCCTATCGCGACACGCTGGCCAGCAGCGGCATCGACGTGATCGCCCTGCCCGCCCAGCCCGGCCTGCCGGACAGCCTCTTCGTCGAGGATGTGGTGCTCGCCCTGCCGGAGTGCGTGGTCCTGACCCGCCCCGGCGCCGCCTCGCGCCAGGCCGAGGTCGCGCTCTTCGCGGCCGACCTGGCCCACCACGGCCTGTTCGACGGGCGCCCCGTCCACGTGCTGCAGGCGCCTGCCACCCTGGAGGGCGGCGACGTGCTGCGCCTGGGGCGCACGCTCTATGTCGGCCTGTCCTCGCGGACCAACGCCGCGGGCGTCGCCCAGCTGCGGGACTGGCTCGCCCCGCTGGACTACACCGTGCAGGCCGTGCCGGTGATGGGCTGCCTGCATCTCAAGACCGGCGTCACGGCCCTGGACGAGCGCACCGTGCTGGCCCAGCCGGACTGGGTGGACCTGTCCGCCATGCCCGGCCTGACGGTGCTGCACGCCGAGCCCGGCGAGCCCTGGGCAGCCAATGTGCTGAAGATCGGCCCGCGGCTGTTCATGAATGCGGCCAGCCCGCGCACAGCCGAGACCCTGCGCGCCCGCGGTCATGCCGTGCAGTCGATCGACATCGGCGAGTTCATGAAGATGGAGGCCGGCCTCACCTGCATGCACGTGCTCTGGCGGGACTGAGTGACTGGCGGGCGAGGCGGCGGGAGGGTCGCGCGGCCCTCGGCGAAGTCCCGGGAGGCGTCACCTCCGGCAGGCCCGGTGCAGACACCTACACTGCGCGCTCCCGAATCCGAGCCTCCCTGTCCATGCCCGCGGTGCCCCCCTCTGCCGATGCCTCTTCCGCCCTGACACCGCCGTCCTTCTGGCGGCGCGCGGGCCGCCGCACGGCCCTGCTGCTGGCGGTGGTGGCAGCGGTCGCGGGCCTGCTGGTCTGGGCCATCCCTTCCCCGCCGACGCAGCTCACCATCGCCACGGGTTTCAAGGGGGGCGCCTACGAGCACTTCGGCCAGCGCTATGCCCAGGCCCTCGCCGCCTCCAAGGTGCGGGCCACGCTGCGTCCGACGCAGGGCACGCTGGAGAACCTGGCCCTGCTGAGCCGCGCCGACCACCCCGTGCAGGCGGCCTTCGTGCAGGGCGGCGTCGGCGATGCCGCGGCCTATCCGGGCCTGGTCTCGCTGGGCCGCGTCAACCGCCAGGTGCTGTGGATCTTTCAGCGCCCCGGCCTGCAGCTGCAGCGACTGCAGGACCTCGCCGGCCTGCGCCTGGCCCTGGGGCCCTCGGGCAGCGGCACCCGCATGCTGGCCGAACGGCTGCTGTCGCTGTACGACCTCGACGACCAGCGCACGCGCCTGCTTCCCCTGGCCGGTGACGAGGCGGCGCAGGCCCTGGTCGACGGTCGCGTGGACGTGGTCTTCATGGCTTTCGCGGCCGACGCGCCGGTGGTCCAGCGCCTGCTGCACCGGCCCGACATCGCACTGATGAGCGTGCCCCAGGCCGAGGCCATCAGCCGCCGCCTGCCCTTCCTGGAGCGCGTGACCCTGCCGCAGGGCGTGGTCGACCTGGCGCGCTCGCTGCCGAAGCAGGACATCGAGCTGCTGTCCACCAGCAACGCCGTGCTGGTGCACGAGGACCTGCATGAGGACCTGGTCCAGGAGCTGGTGGAGGTGCTGCGCCGCGAGCACGGGCAGCCCAGCTGGCTGGACCGTCCCGGCGAGTTCCCCAAGGCCAGCGACCCCGAGTACCCGATGTCTGGCGCTGCGCTGCGCTACTACCGCCAGGGCCCCAGCCTGCTGCAACGCCTGCTGCCCTACTGGCTCACCGCCCATGCCGAGCGCCTGCTGGCCCTGCTGGCCGCCAGCGCGGCCTTGCTGCCCCTGCTGAGCCAGGGGCCTCGCCTGTATCGCTGGTACCTGCGCGAGCGCATGCGGGGCCTCTACAAGCGCCTGCGCGGCCTGGAGGCGCAGCTGGACGCCCTGCCCGGCCCCGCGGCGCAGCAGACCCTGCGCCAGGAGCTGGACGCCCTGCACCGGGCCGTGCGCCTGCTGCAGGTGCCCATCCGCCACTCCGACCTGTTCTTCGAGCTGCTGCACGGCATCCAGCTGGTGCGCCGGCGGCTTGACGAGCTGGGCGTGGCGGCGCATCCTGCCGCCGCAAGTAACAGTAGGTGACGGTGGCCCATTCAGCGGATTCCATCGCAGTTTTCGCTGGCAATCACCCGGGAGGGCTGCTGCATGTCCTCAGCGGGCCAGGGGCGAGCTAGGATGCCCGGCGAGTGCCGCGGCAGCGCCGCCGCGCCCCTACAGATCACCGCCACGCCAGCCCTTCGCGCCCGGCGCGGCGCCCCGACGGAGACGACTCATGACACTGACCCGCCGCCCCCGGCTTCAAGCCCTTGCATCGACCTTCCTGCTGGCCACGGCCCTGGCCTGCGCGCCCGTCCGCGCCGACATCGTGGTCGGGCAGACCATCGGCGTCACCGGCCAGGCGGCTGCCACGGTCAAGGAGGCGCTCAACGGCGCCCAGCTGTGGATCGAGCACATCAACGCCCAGGGCGGCATCAAGGGCGAGAAGATCCAGCTGCTGACGCTGGACGACGAGTTCGACGTGCAGAAGGCTGCAGCCAACGCGCGCGTGCTCATCGAGCAGAAGAAGGCCGTGGTGCTGTTCATGAACCGCGGCACGCCGCACACCGAGGCCATCCTGCCCCTGCTGCAGCAGCATGGCATCGCGCTGGTCGCCCCCTCCACCGGCGCCATGCTGCTGCACAACCCGGTGCAGCGCTACGTCTTCAATGTGCGCGCGCCCTATCAGCGCGAGGCCGAGAAGGCCATCGAACATCTGCACTCCACGGGCATCACCCGCATTGCGGTGGTCCATGTGGACGACTCCTTCGGGCGCGATGCCATGGAAGGCGCCTCCAAGGGTTTTGCCAAGACCCGGCTGCAGCCGGTGGCCGTGCTCAAGGCCGATCGCGAGAAGCCGGCCTTTGACAGCCTGGTGCCCGCGCTGGTGAAGGCCGAGACCCAGGCGGTGCTGTGGGTGGGCTCCAGCCAGGTGGTGGCCGGCGGCGTCAAGGCCCTGCGCGCGGCCGGTTCCAGCGCGCAGGTGGTCACGCTGTCCAACAACGCCTCGGCCGGCTTCGTGAAGCAGCTGGGCGACGCGAGCCGGGGCGTCATCGTGAGCCAGGTCTTCCCGGGGGAGCGCGCGGTCAAGTATCCGTTCGTGCAGGAAGCCCAGCGACTGGCCAGGGCCAAGGGCTACGACGAGCTCACGCCCGCCATGCTGGAGGGCTTTGCCGCCGCCAAGGTGCTGGCCGAGGCCCTGCGCCAGGCCGCGCCGCAGTTCACGCGAGAGAAGGTGCTGGCGGCCCTGGAAGGGCTGCGCAAGTTCGACCTGGGCGGCCTGGAGATCAGCTACGGCCCGGGCGACCACAGCGGGCTGGACTTCGCGGACCTGGCCATCATCGGGGCGGACGGGCGCTTCGTGCGCTGAGGCCGCGGCCCAGGCGTGATCAGGGGCACGGCAGCTGGGCTCACTAACGCCCAGGTGACGCCGCCGTGCGCCCTCTCTTGCCCACGGCCACCACCTGCCCGAAGGCCCCCACGGTGGTGAGATCCCGGTCGTGCCGCGTCCAGGACAGCAGCCCGACGCTGTGATAGCTCACCGGCAGATCCACCAGCTCCTGTGCGCCGAAGCCCGCCGCCACCGGATGCTGCGCGTCGATGGCCTGGCGCAGGGCCTCGCGGTGGCGCGCCTCGTCCGGATTGAGCAGCAGGGCAAGCGGCAGCAACAGAGCGGGCAGGCCCCAGTTCCACAGCTTGCGCCATGGCGGCCGCCTGCCGCCAGAGCCGCCGGAGCCGGGCGCTGCGCTGCTGTCCGGAGGGGCCATCGGGGCGCTCCGCTCCAACTCGTCAGGCATGGGGCTGGGCCCGGCAGGGTCGGCACGCTGCCCGCTGCCGGCGGCACGCAGCACGGCAAGCGATGGCGATGGAGGGGAAGCAGGGAAGCGGGGTCATGACAGGGCCTCGGGCGCCAAGCATACGACCTCCAGCACAGGGCGGGCGCCAGGACAGCGCAGGATCGGCGCCTGGGCCCGCCAACCGGCGCATGCCATGCCCCGCGCGCCCACCGGTGTCAGCCGGGATGCGCGCGGGGCCGGACCAGCGCCTGGCAGCGCGGCCGCGGAGCGCTCGGCCCCTCAGGGCTTGGGCAGAATGACGGTGTCCAGCACGTGGATCACGCCATTGCTGGCCAGCACGTCGGTGGCGGTGATGCCGGCCTTGCGGCCGCGGCCGTCGGTGATGGCAAGGCTGCTGTCGATCGTGAAGGTCTGCCCCTGCACCGTGGAAATGGCTGCGCCAACGGGCACCTCGGCCTTCAGCACCCGGGTCGGCAGCACGTGATAGGTCAGCACCTGGGTCAGCAGCGCCTTGTTGGCCAGCAGTTGCTCCTTGCTCACGCCCAGCTCAGCCAGCAGCTTGGCAAAGGCGGCGTTCGTCGGAGCGAACACGGTGAAGGGGCCGCTGCCGTTCAGCGTGTCCACCAGGCCCGCCGCCACCACGGCCTCGACCAGGATGCTGAAGTCCGGCAGGGACTGCGCCGTGGCCACCAGGGTCTTGTTGGCCGGCAGCAGGACCTTGTCGACGACATGCACCACGCCGTTGGAGGCCATGACATCCGTGGCGACGATCTTGGCCTGGCGGTTGCGTCCATCGGTCAGGACCAGGCCGCTGGCCGTGCTGTCGATCTTGAAGATGCCGCCCTGAAGGGTCGTGATGGCCTTGCCCACGGGCACGCTGGCCTTGGGCACCTGGGCGCCCAGCACGTGGTACTGCAGCACTGTGCGCAGGAGTGCCTTGTCGGCGAGCAGCTGCTGCTTCGTCATGCCCAGCTCGGCCAGCAGGGCCGTGAAGGCGTCGTCCGTCGGTGCGAACACCGTGAACGGGCCGGTCGCGGACAGCGTGCCGGCCAGGTCGGCCGCCACGACGGCCTCGGTGAGCACGCTGAAACGCGGATCGCTCTGGGCAACGCCCACCACCGTGGGCTCCGAATCGTCACTGCCACTGCCGCAGGCGCTGAGCAGGCCGGCAACGCACAGCGCGGCGAGCCACCGCCACCAACTGGTTTTACGCATCGTCTTCTCCTTGATCCTGAATGTCCGACGGGACGGAAGGTGCCGGTCAGCCCCCCCCGGACGGATCCGCCGAGGGGTGAAAGACTGGTCAGGCCGAAATTTGAACTGCTCAGTTCATTTTGTCAACACGTCAGTTCTTTCACGAACCAATTGGTTCATTTGCATACAGTCAAGTCTTCGCTGGCATCAGGGTCATAGAATCCGCGGCATGCAACGTCCACGGTTTCGCGATCAAGTGCTTCAGGCCCGGGAGGACGCCATCGTGGCCTCCGTCAACCGGCTGCTGGCCGAGAAAGGCTTCGAGGCCATGACAGTCGACGAGGTCGTGGCCGAGGTGGGCATCGCGAAGGCGAGCCTCTACAAGCACTTCACGTCAAAGGAAGACCTGGCAGCGGCGGCCATGGTGCGCGTGTTGGACCGGGCCCTCGAGGAATGCCGGCGTCTGCAGGCCCTGCCGCTGGACAGCAAAGCCCGGCTGAAGGCGCTCATGCAGTGGACCTATGGCGAGCAACTGGGCGGCCGCATGCCGGCCCTCCCCGCGCAGAACTCGAGCCTGCGAGCCGCCCTGATGGTCGACTCGGCCTACATGGACCGGCTGAACAGCCTGTCGGAGCTGCTGGGGGAATGGATCGTCGAGGCCCAGAAGTCGGGGCAGCTGGATGCCAGCCTGCCGCCCGAGCTGGTGCTCTACACCGTCTTTGCCCGCGCCTGCGACCCCGTCCTGCCCGTCATGCGCGCCACGGGCTCCTATACCGACGAGCAGATCGTCGACTGGCTGGTGCTGACCTGCCTGCGCGGACTCGGCGGCTGAGCCGTTTTCAGAGCGCCAGCAGAGGGTCAGGTCTTGAGGGGCTGGTGCGCCGGCCGCTCAGCGCAGCCGCGGCGCGCAGCTCAGGCCGGCGCGCAGACCCAGCTGCTCCAGGCCGGCGCGGTCGTTGCGCAGGGCCATGCTCTTGACCCGCTCGAAGTCGCTGAGCGAGTTGTCGGCCACGCATTCGCAGAAGTCGCGGAACTTGCCGGGCTGGCTGGCAGCCAGGCGGCGCAGGGTGGCGTCCCCCCGGGTGTTCACGCTGCTGGCACAGGCGGACACCAGGGCCTGGCGCATCTCGCCCGGCGTCACGGTGGGGGAGAAGTTCGCCGAACCGGTCAGGCTGGGCAGGGCCGATGAGGTCCAGCGCAGATCCAGCTCCGCGCTCTTGGTCGACTCCGGGCAGGGCTGGGACTGATAGGCCGTCTTGCCGCTGCTGTCGGTGCATTTGAACACCTGGGCGGAGGCTGGCACGGCAGCGGCCAGCAGGCAGACCAGAGCCAGGTGACGTGGGCGCGGGAGCAGGAAGTGGAGCAGCATGGATGACACCCAAGACGCCCGGTCATGCCGTGACCAGCTGCGTTTCTGGATGCTGGATTGTGCCGCTGCCGCCGCGAGCCGTGCACCGGCGACGGGCTGCTGATGGGGGGACGCGACACTCGCGTCGGCCGCCGGCCCCCTCGTCCGGCCCCGCCCGCGCAGCGCCCTTACTTCAGGCTCAGCACCTCGCCAAAACGATCGGCGGCCTCGGTGCCCGCCAGGCGCAGGGATTCGAGCGACGGCAGGCGCAGTCGCGGCAAGACCTCGGCCAGGCCGTCGGCAGGCAGGCCCGTATGACTGAGGTCCAGCCGCTTCAGCCTGGGGAAGGCCTCGGCGGTGAGCAGGACGTCGAGCGCCTGGGCCGTGAACGGATTGCTGGAGAGGTCCAGCGCCTCGACCACGCGGGCCAGGGGACAGGCCGCCAGCGCCACCAGATCAGCGGCGGCCAGATCGGCCGAGTTCAGCTGCAGTGACTTCAGCGCCACCAGGCCGGCGCCGCCCAAGGCCTCGCTCACGCCGCCGGCGAGGCGGATGCCGGACAGCTCGAGCGACTCCAGCCGGCCCAGCGACTCGCTGCGCGTGAGCGGGGCCAGGCCTTGCGCAAAGGTCTCGACCCTGTGCAGGCGCAGGCCGCGCAGGCCAGCGATGTAGGGGTGCTCGCACAGGGCGCGAACGGTGAATCCGTGCAGGTCTTCCATGCGGTGCAGGACCAGCATCCCCACGAGGGCCAGTGCCACGCCCCGGTCACGCGCCAGCACGGCGGCATTGTGGTCCAGCCGGCGGATGCGCCAGTCCCACTGCCCCAGCGGTGCGGCGGCACGAGCCACAACGGGCTCGATGGACTCGCCCGTGGGCCAGTGGAAAAGCAGCTCCAGCCAGGCGCCCCAGGCCGCCCTGGAGGCAGGCACCGCGAGCAGCCGCTCCAGAAGGGTCCTGCGGTCCTCGGGGGACCAGCGCTTCAGGGCTGCCGCGTCGGCAAAGCCTGCCAGGTATTCGGAGTGCGACAAGACGTCCATGGTGCACGAAACCTCCAGATTGCCAGTCAAGCCTGGGGCAGCGGGCCTGCGCCCTCTCCACCCACCGGGGATGACTTGCGGCCCGTCGAGGGCTGCCTGCCATTGTGGGACCTGCCGGCCAGGCACTGCCGGGGGCAGGGAGATGCGCAGCGGCGGCCGCCCTCTCGCTGGAAGCAGGCCGGCTCCCGGGCGCCCGGTCATTTGTCCTCGACCTTCTTGGTCCGGCGCTTCTTATCCTTGACCTCTGTGTCTTTCACGACCTTCTTTTCCTTCGCGGCGTCCTTCCGGACCCGCTTCTCGGCGCTCTTCAGCGGGCGCTCGCCACTCCCCCGCCCCTCGGCCTTGCGCTCCTTGCCAGGGCTGCGCTTGCGTTCCTTTTCGCCGGACGCCTTGCGCTTCCCCTCCCGGGCCTTCTTCTCTTTCCCCCCCTCGGGCGGGCCTTCCTTGCCGCCTCCGATCAGCTGTCTCGCCGCTTCGTCCTCCTTCTCGAAGTGGGTCAATGCGGCTTCGAGCACGATCAGGTCGCGGTCGGCATAGTGCCGCTGGTGCGCGGCAGGCTCGACGCCCTCGGCCGCGGCTTCCTTGAGGGTGCCCGCGTCGGTGAGGTAGCCCTCGTCGCGCAGAAGGCCGCCCAGCTTGTTCGACAGGACCTTGTTCCTGCTTCGCAACCACCAGATCCTGTCCTGGACCTTCTGGAGACGGTCGCCGAGCCCGACCTTTCGACGGGCCTCGGTGACGTCGCCGTGACTGCCGATATCGACGTCGGACACATTGGTAGCGCGGATGAAGACCTCGAAGGGGTCCGACTTGTCCACCCCCGCAATCTCGCCTTCGCCGGAGGCCTTGGCCCCTTGCTCATCGGGCAGCAGGCCCGCCATGGCGTTGTTCACGGCAGCCTCGAAGGAGCGAAGCGGGGGGATCTTCTCGCTCTTCACGCTGCCGCGGTCGACCGCCGCCCCAGCGCTGATGGCATACACGGCCAGAGGCGGCGCGTCGAGGTTGGCGTCGATGTCGAACTTCTCGGGCATGAAGCGGATGTACTGCTTCGGCGCGCTCTTGTAGCCCTTGGCCAGGCTGCCGATGTAGTCGAGGTCCCCCAGCATCCTGGGGTTCATGTAGCTCAGCCCCTCGTTGCGCTTGCCCGTCATCCATGTCTCGATCTGGGGCCTGTAGGTGCTCCACAAACTGCCCAGACGCTCGTTGACGGCCTGGACCGAGGCCCACCAGCGATCGCGCCAGATCGCCTCGCCCTGCTCGCTGCGAGCCCCCTGGACGTGCCCCTGCGCCAGGGCGGCGAGCGCGCCGCCACCGCTCGGGGCCGAGTGCTTGAGCATTTCGTCGCTCAGAGCCTCCACCTTCTCGGTCACTCCCCTGAGCTGGCCGAAGTACACGTCCTGCAAGGCGCTGACCTCGTCGGCCACATCGAAGCTCCGCACCTGCTTCTTGTAGGCCAGCGAATGGGTCTTCACCTCGCCGGCATAGTTCAGCAGCCGGTCGTCGTAGTGGTGCTCGGCATTGAACTGCGCGAAGCCCGGCCAGTCCCGCTCCAGCGCCAGCTTGATGTTGTGCGCCTCGTGGAAGGCCTTGCGGAAGGGCTGGTAGAGCGGCGGGTCCTCCGGCCGCGCCGAGCCCTCGCGCCTGGACGGACGCCAGATCCCGACGTCCTTGCTGATGTCCGCCCTGCCCTTCTTGCCGTCCTTGTCCGTCGTCTCGCTGAGGTCGATGCCCATGCGTTGCGCATCGTCCTCGCCCTCCACGAACTCCCGCAGCTTGTTGGGGTCGAGGCGATGAAGGCGGTTGCGGTCGCCGAAGGCCTCCATGTCGATCACGCGCCGGTTCTTGCGCGTCCCGTCGCGACCGTAGTAGCCGAACTCCTTGCTGTTGACGTCGTCCCGCCCGAGCTGGGCCGGCATCGTGCCGCCGCTGCCTGGGGTGCTCGTCGTGCTCGTCGTGCTCGTCGTGGTCGACGCCGTCGCCGCCTTGCGCTGCGCCGGTCCGGCGGCCGCCTTGGCCCCCATCACGTCAGCCTCCCGCTCGAGACCGGCGTTGTCGTTGACCGCCGTGCCGGCTACCTGCGTGGTGGCCTTCACCCGTCCCTGGCGCTGCTGCACCAGATGCCAGGCCTCGTGCGGCAGGTGCCGCTCCTGCCCGGGTCCCAGGTGGATGTCCTTGCCCTGCGCATAGGCCGACGCGTTGAGCTGGGCTGGCTTGCTCGAGGCCCGATGCACGCGGACGCCGGACATGTCCAGGCCGGACAGCGACTCGATGCCCGCCTTGAGCGAGTCCGGCAGGCCCGTGCGATTGACGTCCGGCGCGGCCTGGGCCGGCGCCGCCTCGCTGCCATCGGCCTGGCGCTGTGCGGGCACCTGGGGCGTTGCATAGCCCTGCACGACGCGCCGCTGCGCCTGCATCTGCGGCGACTGCGCGATGGAGGCCTGCAGCTGGGCGAGCCGTCCATCTGCGACGGCGGCATCGGGCCTCGCGGCGTCGCGCTCGCCGGCCGTGGCGGCGGGCTGGCCGCGCCGATGCCGACCTGGCGTTTGGGGAATCTTCATCTCGCGTCTCCCGAGGTCGGCATCCAGCCGCCACCAAGCGCGAGCGTATCGACATCGCCTGCCCGCAACCATCAGCAGAATGCTGAGAAACGCCTGGGAGCCCGGCCCCGCGAACGGCCCGGCTCCGCTGAAGCCTGCGCACAGGGGGCCGGCGCCGGCTTCACGGGGGCAAGGCGCCTGGCCCGACATCGCGGGTCCGGCCGCACAGCGTTGCTACACTGCAGGGCGGACGGCCTCCTGGACCGGCGCTTGCGCTCCTGCCGGACCCGCGCCCCCCTCATCAGAACCCTGTGAACCGCAGCAGCCAAACAGCCGTCATCCTTGCCGCATGCACGGCAAGCCTCGCCGCCTTTGCCGCAAGGCCGACGTCCCTCAAGCAGCTGTTCGTCCTGGTCGCATTCATCCTGCTGGCCGTGATCTTCTTCAGGGGCAGCTGGCAAGCGTTCAGGTCGTGGAAGGCCCGCCGTGTTGCCGCGCTTGTCGTCCCCCTCTTGGCAGTCTGCGCCATCCCTGCCGGCATCGGACTGGGCCGGGCATGGCGGGCCTGGGCGTTTTCACTGGATCAGCCGAAGTACTCACAAGCCGCCCAGTGGGCCGTGTCGAAGGCGAATGGCGGCAGCGCCGCGCTCCTGCAACTGCCCACGGAATTCCAGGATCTCGCGCATGCCATTCATGTGCAGGACGACGCCCTGTGCGGCACCGTCGCGGACTTCGTGTGGGGCAGCGGCTTTCCCGTCAGACACATCATTCGCCGCTCTGTGCCGGCTTCATCGCCAGCCAGTTGCCGCTCTCCGCACGGCCAGGCTCACCCGATTGGCGAGCACTGGTACGAGTACGTCCACTGAATAGGCCCCACGTCCATGAAGCGCCGGCAGCAGCCACTCGGCGCTCATCCGCCCCGCCATCGGCACCGGACCTCCATCAGTGCAAAGCCCCGCAGGTTCAGCCCTTGCCAGCGTGCAGGCACGGCGGCATCGGGATGGGCTGCGGCCAGCGTGAACTCAGACCACCAGCTTTCCTTGCGCCTGCGCCACGCTGACCGTCACCTCCACACCTGCCGTGAAGCGGAGGAAGTCGGCCTCCATGCCATCCGAGAAGATGACGCCGTGCTCCGGCATTCTGGACCGCAGCGTCAGCGGCGCCGTCTTCGTGACCTGACCGTAGACCATCGTGGTCTGTGTGCGCTGCGTCGGGAAAGGCTCGCGCACGGCAAAGGTGAGGTGATCGGTGTCCCAGCGCATGGGCGTGTAGGCGCCCGCCCCCTGCACCCCTGCAGCTGAGGCCAGGGCCATGCAGCCGGTCATCACGCTCTTGAGCCAGGCCGTGGAGCCCAACCCCGTCGACACGATGACGCCCGACGACGACTGCTGCTCCTGACGGTCTCCCTGCGCGATGTCGTAGAGCGCCGAGGTGTGGCTGCGCGGCCCGATGAACAGGTCGTTGACGGCCCTCAGCGTCTGCCCATCGGAGAGGCGGGCTTCAGCCATGGTGATGGTCTTGGTCGGGCGCCGCTCGCGCGAGACATCGCGCAGCAGGGCGTCGAGATGCACGGGCTCGAAGGGCAGCAGCACGCCGTCCCAGCGCGAGGGCTCGGGATTCACACCGATCAGCGGCTGCCCCTCCAGGTACTTCATCGTGTTGGCCACCAGGCCGTCCGGACCCAGGGCGATCACGATGTCGTCCGGCGCAAAGAGGAAGTTGGGCAGCAGCGCACGATCCAGCACCTGGTGCCGCCCCCAGTCCCGCAGGACGGTGCTGACCTGCTGCAGGCTCTGTGCATAGGCCAGGTTCTCCTGCACGTAGTCGGTGAAGTCCGCGCCCAGGTGCTCGATGTAGAAGCGGGCCTGCTGCAGCGTGTGGTACTTGGCGACCAGCTCTTCGAGCCGGGTCTTGCGGGTCACCAGCACCACCTTGCGGTCAGCGGGCGCGTTCACGCGGGCCCCCTTGCGGCTCCATGGTCGTGTGCCCCAGCAAGGCCTGCAGCAGCTCGGGCGCCATGTTGAACTGGCCGATGCGCTCGGCGTTCTCGGCGATGCCGCCGAAGGCCTGCGCGATCAGCTGGGCCGGCTGCATGCCCACCGCGGCCAGCGCCTGCACGACGCGCGTGTCGGCCTGGCTCAGCGCGCTCATCACGCTGGCGACGCGATGCGCTTCGGCCTCGGCCAGCGTGCGGCTGTTGGCGGCCTGACCGGAGACAAAGGCCTTGCGGCTTTCTTCCAGCTCGATGTCTGCCGTCATCTGCTCGGCGCGCAGGCCGTTGTCCTTGCGCATGAGCGCGGCCTTGGCCTCCAGCTTGGTCTCGCTGATCTCACGGCGCTTGTGCTCGACGGCGATCTCGGTGTCCAGCTCGTTCTGGCGGATGGCGCGTTCCTTCTCGACGGCAGACATGCGCCGCGTGTAGACGGCATCGTCGGCCGCCCGCAGATTGGACTCGCGCGCCTCGGCCTCCAGCGCACGGGCGATGTCGGGCGTGGGCTTCACGCTGAGGATGGACACGCCCAGGATCTCCAGCCCCAGCGCCTGGATCTCGGGCTGCACGCCCAGCTCACGCTGCGCGGTGCGTGCGATCAGCGCCGAGGAACGCAGCGCCTGCTTCAGATCCAGCGCCTGCACGGCCTGCTGCACGATGACCTCGGCCTGCTGCGCCACGCGGTCCGCCAGTCGGGCCGGGTCTTCGGACGCGTAGGTCTTGCCATCGGGCCGCAGCGAGAAGTCCATCAAGGCCGCGGTGCGCTGCGGCTCGCTGATGCGGTAGG
The DNA here is from genome assembly GCF_039872765.1 of Roseateles flavus. Lineage (NCBI taxonomy): Bacteria > Pseudomonadati > Pseudomonadota > Betaproteobacteria > Burkholderiales > Sphaerotilaceae > Roseateles > Roseateles flavus. The sequence goes on from NZ_JBDPZC010000013.1 coordinate 42,067, forward strand.
TCACCTGCCCCTGCACCGTGACGCTCTGGAAGTCCGAGGTCACCAGGTCCAGCATGAAGGGGCGGTCATGGCTTGCGACCGGCACGGCCACCAGCGTCGTCGTCGGCGCGTAGTAGTAGAAGGACAGACCCGCGCCCTGGCGTGCCAGCTTGCCGCCGCGGAACTGCATCAGGTGCGTGGTGGGTTGGGACTTGATGAAGCGAATGCCGAACATGAGGAAGCTCCTTTTCCTATAAGTTGCTCAGTACATCTTGTATAAGGTGTACAGTACAACCTGAATTCCGGAGCGTCAAGAGGCCAAGGCAGAAATGACACGCAAGATTCCAGGCAGCCCCGCCATCAAGTCAGCAGGCGCTACAGCCGCCAATGACTTCCCTCGGCCCTACACCACGGTGGACGTGGTGATCTTCACCGTGCTGAACGACGCCCTGCAGGTGCTGCTGGTGCAGCGCCCCTCGGACGCCACCGACCCTTTCCCCGGGCACTGGGCCTTGCCCGGCGGCTTCGTCAACGTGAGCCTCGACGACAGCCTGCTGGCCTGTGCGCGCCGCAAGCTGCTGGAGAAGACCGGCGTGGCCTCGCCCTATCTGGAGCAGCTGGGCAGCTGGGGTGGCGCCTCACGCGACCCTCGCGGCTGGTCCGCCACGCATGCCTACTTCGCGCTCATCCCGGCGCAAGACCTGGCCCTCGCCAAAGGGGCCAATGCGGCGGACGTCGCCTGGTTCAAGGTGGACGAGGTGCTGCGCGCGCCTGAGCTGGCCTTTGACCATGGCGAGATCCTGCAGGCGGCGGTGGAGCGCTTGCGCAGCAAGGTCGAGTACACCTCGCTGCCCGCCTTCCTGCTGCCGGAGCCCTTCACCCTGCCGCAGCTGCAGCGAACGTATGAGGTCGTGCTCGGCCGCCCGGTCGACAAGAGTGGCTTTCGCACGCGCATGCTGGCCGCGGACTTCCTGGAAGAGGTGGGGCACATCGAGAGCGAGTCCAACCGGCCGCCGATGGGCTATCGGCTGAAGGACCGGTCCGCGCCGGTCATCTTCCCGCGCACCTTCAGCCCGCGCCAGGGGAGCTGAGCCCGGCATGCGTCTCATGCCTGACCTCAAGTCCTCAAGGAGTTGCTCATGAGTTCGCTGCGAGCCCTTCGCGCCGACATCACCACCCTAGCCGTGGATGCCATCGTCAACGCGGCCAACTCATCGCTGCTAGGTGGGGGTGGTGTCGACGGCGCCATCCATCGTGCCGCAGGACCGAAGCTGCTGGAGGCCTGCCGGGCGCTGGCCGGCTGCAAGACGGGGCAGGCCAAGATCACGCCCGGATTCAGGCTGCCGGCGTCGTACGTGATCCACACGGTGGGCCCGGTCTGGCAAGGGGGTCACCAAGGAGAGGCGGCCTTGCTCGAGCGTTGCTACCTCAGCTGCCTGCACATCGCCCGTGAGAAGCGCTTGCGTTCGCTGGCCTTCCCGAGCCTCAGCACGGGAGCCTATGGCTACCCCATCCACCAGGCAGCCCAGATTGCCGTGGCCTGCGTTCGGCAGTGCTTGAGCGTCAAGGATGGGCCGCTGGACATTACCTTCTGCTGCTTCTCTGCGGCGGATCTGGCGATCTACGAAGCGCTGCTCGGCACCGCACCCCAGGCCGTGAGCGGCCCGCACTGAGTACGGCACCAGGGTATGGCGCTTGAGCACGGCGCCTGAGCACGGGCCCGGACGAATCGCCCAGGAAATGCCAGGCCGGGCGGGCGCCGGGACTCCTAAGAAGAAAGCCCCGGAGGCCGGGGCTTTCAGGGCGGGTTGTCAGCCGCACTGCCCCACATACCCGCAGGCCGTGCAGAAATCGCAGCCGTCCTTGTGGATCATGGTGGCATTGCCGCATTCCGGACAGGGCTTGCCGGCCATGGCGGGGATGGTGGCGCCGCCGCCGCTGAGCTTGGGGGCAGGCGCCTGCAGCAGGCCCATCTCGACCAGGGGCATGCCATGCTCGTCCAGGATGCCCAGCATGGCGTAGCGGTGGATCACCAGGCGAGCCACATAGGCCACGGTGGAGGGCCAGATCTGCTGGCGACGCTCACCGCTGAGGGTAGGCACCGGCGCCATGAAGTGGCCCAGGGGCTCACCCACATTGAGCAGCTTGCGCAGCTTCATGCCGATCCAGGCCGGATCCATCACGCGCATGTCCAGGGACAGCAGGCGCGCCATGCCGTCCAGGGCCTTGGGATAGTTGCCCGAGAAGCCCATGGCGCAGGGGCGGGTGATGTGGCCGCCGTCTGGCGTGGGCAGGGTCACCTCCTTCAGCGTGAGGGTGAACTGCTCGCCGGTGGCGGGGTTCTCGACGTCCACGGCCCAGGCCAGGGTGCCCATCGTGCTGGTGCGGGGTTCCTCGCGGCTGAACATGGCATCCAGCACGGGCGTGGGGCCGCCTTCCTGCAGGGCCCCCAGCTGCTCGCAGCGCCAGCGGATCACGGCCGCGGTGGCAGCGACCACGCCGGGGAAGAGGCGGCGCTCGCCGCCCGGCGGCACGGGCATCTCGAAGGAGCGCTCCTCGGCCACGGTGGCCAGCGCGTCCAGCTTGAGACGCAGCCAGGCCGCGTCATTGGTGCGCAGGTCCATGGACAGGGTCTTGGCCACGGCAGACAAGCCGCGCGGCTGCTCGGCGCCGTTGACCCACACCTCGAAGGGCAGGTTCTTGCCGAAGAGGCCGGCATCCGGGCCTTCGGCGGGCAGCTCGCCCACGAAGAGCGCGAAGTCGCCATGCGGGTGGCGGATCATGTAGCTCCAGGCCGGGTTGCCGTTGGGCAGCTCGGGCCGGCTGGGCCAGCGCAGCGAGGCCAGCACGGCATTGGGCAGGCGTTCCAGGCGCAGGCGGCGATTGGTGCCGTCCTCCTCGGACACCGGCTTGAGCGGCTCCGGCGTGGCCGTGGGCTCCACGCTCAGCACGGAACCGAGCACGCTGTTGGGGCGGTAGGTGGCCAGGCCCTTGAGCCCGCTCTTCCAGGCCTGGGTGTAGAGGTCCTGGAAGTCGGCATAGGGATAGTCGGCCGGCACGTTCACCGTCTTGGAGATAGCCGTGTCCACATAGGGCGCCACCGCGGCGACCATGGAGGCATGGTCCGAGGCGGAGAGCTCCAGCGCGGTCACGAAGGCGTCAGACAGCGGCGCGTCCTTGCCGAAGAGGTGCCGGTACAGGCGCCAGGCGTGGTCCTCGACGGCGTATTCCTTGAAGCTGCCATCGGGCATGCGCTTCTTGCGGGTGTAGCTCCAGCTGAAGGCGGGCTCGATGCCGTTGGAGGCGTTGTCCGCGAAGGCCAGGCTGATGGTGCCGGTGGGCGCGATCGACAGCAGGTGCGAATTGCGCAGACCCTGGGCACGGATCTTGTCCTTCAGGCCCTGCGGCAGGCGCGAGGCGAAGTTGCCGCCGGAGAGGTACAGGTCGGCGTTGAACAGCGGGAAGGCACCGCGCTCCAAGGCCAGGTCGGCGCTGGCATCGTAGGCAGCATTGCGCATGACCTCGCTGATGCGGCGGGCCATCTCGCGGGCGGCCTCGGTGTCATAGCGCAGATTCAGCATGACGAGGGTGTCACCCAGGCCCGTGAAGCCCAGGCCCACACGGCGCTTGTTGCTGGCCTCGTGGGCCTGCGCGGGCAGGGGCCAGGGGGTCACGTCCAGCACGTTGTCCAGCATGCGCGTGGCCGTGCGGCAGACCTCGGCAAAACCTTCCTCGTCGAAGCGGGCATCGGGGCCGAAGGCGTCCTGCACGAAGAGCGTGAGGTTCACCGAGCCCAGGCAGCAGCAGCCATAGGGCGGCAGGGGCTGCTCGGCGCAGGGGTTGGTGGCGTCGATGCGCTCGCAGTAGTAGAGGTTGTTGTCGTTGTTGATGCGGTCCAGGAAGAGCACGCCCGGCTCGGCGTGGTCATAAGTGGACTGCATGACCTGGTCCCACAGCTCGCGGGCGCGCAGCTTGCGGTAGACCCACAGGCCGTCACCGCGCTGGTAGGCACCGGCCTTCTTGAGCTTCTTGCCGGGCTCGGCCTTGTGGGTGAGCTCCACCTCGGCGTCAGCTTCCACAGCCTCCATGAAGGCGTCAGTCACGCCGATGGAGATGTTGAAGTTGCGCAGGTCGCCCTGGTCCTTGGCGTGAATGAACTCCTCGATGTCTGGATGGTCGCATCGCAGCACGCCCATCTGGGCGCCACGGCGGGCGCCGGCGGATTCCACGGTCTCGCAGCTGCGGTCGAACACGCGCATGTAGCTCACCGGACCGGAGGCACTGCTCTGGGTGGAGCCCACCCAGGCGCCCTTGGGGCGGATGCGGGAGAAGTCATAGCCCACGCCACCGCCGCGACGCATGGTCTCGGCGGCTTCGGTCAGCGCGGTGTAGATGCCGGGCACACCGTCATCGGCCAGGGCGATGGAATCGCCCACCGGCTGCACGAAGCAATTGATCAGCGTGGCGCTGAGCTCGGTGCCGGCGGCGGAATTGATGCGGCCGGCCGGCACAAAGCCTCGGCGCTGGGCTTCGAGGAACTTGGCTTCCCACTGGGCGCGGGCCTCGGGTGCCTCTGCCTGGGCCAGGGCACGGGCCACGCGGGCGCGGAGTTCGTCCAGGGTCTGCTCGTCGCCCTTGGCGTATTTCTCCAGCAGCACCTCGGCGCTGATGTCCTGGGCGGGCAGCGACGCCGCGGCAGCCAGGGGCACGAGGGAGGTGGTGGGCAAGTCGAGGGAGGCCTGGTTGGGCGGGGGCATGGAATCTCTCCGGATTTCTGATCGGTGATCGTTCGAATATGGCAGCGAATGCTCGTCGCAGGGGCTGCCGCGGGTTTTGACCCTGATCACTGAGCATGCATCCGGGCACCGCCCCGGGCAAGCCCCCAAAAATGCTTGTGAGTGGCCACTCGCGCTGGGTGCATTGTCCACCCGGAGCTCATCGAAAACCCCGAGAGCCCGGGGCTTGACGGACACCCCCGCAGGGGTGAGGGCTGCAGGGGCAGGCACAGAGGTTGATATACCGGCCCACCATACCCGGCATGCAGCCGCTCCAGGCCTGCAAAGGCGGCGGCCGCGCATGCGCAGCATCGCCCGAAAGCACGGGGGATCCCCTGAAAACAGCCGAAAGCGCCCGGCCGCAGATCGGCGGCGGTTCGCTCTCGACTCAGAAGGGGTTGTAGGACTTCTCGCGCCGGTAGTGGATGTAGCCCACGCTGGCCCCGGTGCGCAGGCCCACCCCCAGGCGGATGGGGGCCAGGGTGACCCCGTTGAGCCGCTGGTAGTTGATGCCGGCGCCGCCGATGTAGTACAGACTGCCTTCGACGCCGGGGAAGCGCTGGAAGATGGCCGCGGTATTGGGCAGGTGGTAGCACAGCGTGAAGACCTTGGATGCATTCGCGCCGAAGTCGAAGCCGATGGACGGCCCGGCCCAGTAGACACGGGCACCGCCGCCGCCCTTCATGATCAGCTGGCCGTCGCCGTAGCGCAGACCCACGGTCACCGCGGCCCCGGCTTCCTCGCCCTTGATGTAGGCATTGGGCCGCCCCTGCTCCTTGAAGGCCTTCTCGATGACCTTGGCCAGGCCCTCGGTGGTGCTGCCAAAGAACTCGGTGGCGGCCGTCAGGATGGAATCCTCGTCATAGGTGTCTTCCTTCTTGTCGGCGGCCAGGGCCAGGCCCGGCAGCAGCAGGCCGGCCCCCAGCGTGCCCAAGCCCTGCAGGGCCTCGCGACGCGCCGGGTCTGGCAAGGTTTGCAGGGATGCGGGGTGTCGGTTTCCGCTCATCTAGGCCTCCTCGGCAAATTGGATTGCGCAACAATAGCGCAGACTTTGGCGCCGGGAAAACCACCAGCCGTGCCACACACAAACCGTGACAAAGCACCAGCCCCGGCACTCGCGGCCGGGCAAGGGGCAGACCTACACTGCCGGGCACAAAAGTACAGGAGAGAGGGCACAAGATGTCCGGAGGGATACTGCTTGCCGAGCGACCGTCAGCCACGCGAAGTGCTGCACCGTCGCCCATCCCATTTGCCACCCCACCGCGCGCACGCACCATGAACGCTGACATGCCCAAGCTGGCCCTGGCGCTTGAATATGCAGACATCGCGGCCGGCCTCTACATCGACGGCGGCAGCGACCACGCGGCGCGCCTGCTGGCGGGTGCGGCGGAGAAGCTGCTGGGTGACCTGGGGCGTCTGGTGATGTCCATGCCGGCCAAGGAGGAGGTCCAGCACCTGCTCACCGAGGTGGCGCTGAGCCACGAGGCCCCGGTGGAGCTGCCGCGCAGCCACCTCAGCTCGCGCAACCGCCAGCCCTCGCTGGACCGCGTGAGCGAGCTGGGGGCCCTGCTGGACAGCGAGGCTCGCCAGGAGACCAGCGCCCTGCTGCGCGCCTGCTGGTACACCCTGGAATCCCTGGGCCTTGAGGCGGTCGCCCCCGACCGACTCGAGGAAGCCATTGAAATGAGCACGATCTACGCGCCGGATTGAGCCGGGCTCAAGGCGCACGGGCCCAGGCCCCTGCTAGCATGGTCTGATTGAAGTGCCACGGTCGGAGACCGCCATGAACAAGCCCCAGGAACGCCGCCATTTCGCCCGTGTCAGCTTCGACGCGCCGGCCGAGCTGGTCACCGTCGACGCCCGGCTCAGCGTGGGCGTGCTGGACCTCTCGCTCAAGGGCGCGCTGCTGAAGCTCTCGGGCACCGACCTCGTCGGCATGGGCGAGCCCTGCCTCCTGTGCGTGCGCCTGGACGGCGGCGACCAGCGCATCGTGATGGGTGCCGAGGTCGCCCACCTCGAAGGCGACCGGGCCGGCCTCATCCTTCGCAGCATCGACATCGAGAGCGTCACCCATCTGCGCCGCCTCATCGAGGTCAACCTGGGCGAGGCCCATCTGCTGGAGCGCGAGCTCAAGGCCCTGCTGGCCACCTGAGCGCGCGGCAGGCCATGGCCGCCACGCTCCACGGTTCCTGCCTGTGCCGGGGCGTGCGCTTCGCGCTGGACAGCCCGCCCCTCTTCATCAACCTCTGCCATTGCAGCCTGTGCCGCAAGCTCAGCGGCAGTGCCTTCGGCAGCTTTCTACATGCCGATGGCCTGGGCTTTCGCTGGCTGGAGGGTCAGGCCCTGGTGCGCAGCTACGAGTCCTCGCCCGGCAACTGGCGCGCCTTCTGCACGCGCTGCGGCAGCCTGATGCCCGTGCTGGAGGACGAGGGCCGCCACGCCATCGTGCCGGCAGGCAGCCTCGACGACGACCCGGGGCTCAGGCCGCTCGTACACATCCACTGCGCTTCCAAGGCCCCCTGGTACGCGCTGCCCGAGGACGGCCTGCCCCGCTTCGAGGCCTTTCCGCCTCCGGACTTCTGGCCTGCCACCCCAGGCGCGGAGGGCTGAGCGCCGCGCTCACTCCAGGATGAAGCGCCGCAGCCGCTCGAAGGCGGCGGCGGGTTCATCGCGCCACACCCCATGGCCACAGGCCGGGAAGCGGGCCAGCTGCATGCAACGCGAAGGCAGGGCCTCCGCGATCTCCAGCGCATCCTGCAGCGGACAGACCGGGTCTTCCTCGCCGGCCACCACGAGCACGGGGCAGCGGGCACGGCTCAGGCCGGGCAGCAGCTGCATGTCCTGCATCTCGCCGCGGATGAAGTGCAGCAGGATGTCCAGCTTCAGCAGCGTGCGCTGCGCGGCCATGGGGTCGGTCTGCGGGGTCGCGGTGTAGAGGTCACGGCAGGCCTCCCAGTAGGCCGCAAAGGTCAGCGGCGTGGGCTCGGTCCAGAGACCGCGCACCTTGTCGCGCACGCCCTCGCCCCCGCGGCGCACAAAGCCCTCGACCTTGCGGTCCAGGCCCATGTGGTGCGAGGTGCTGGACAGGATCACCTTGCCCGGATGCTCCGGATGACGCTCGATGTAGCGCTGGGCCACGAAGCCGCCGAAACTCTGACCCAGCACGATGGGCTTGACGATGCCCAGGGCCTCGCAGAGCCGGACGACGTCGTCGGCCCAGGTGTCCAGGGTCCATTCGCTGCTGGGGCGGGGGTCGCTGCGGCCATGGCCGCGGTGGTCGTAGTAGACGATCTGCGCCACATCGGCCAGGGCACTGAAGGCCGGCTTGAAGGCACTGTGGTCAAAGCCGGGCCCGCCATGCAACAGGATCAGCGTGGGCTTCTCCCGCATCCAGGCGCCATCGGGCACCAGGCCTTCTCCCTCGATATCCACGAACAGATGGACACCGGGCTCAATCTCGATTCTCATGCTTCTCCTACTTCTCCGGGGGCGGGAGTCTATGCAAGTTCGACGACATCCGGCGCCCTCTGCACCGCACTTACATCTGCTTGCACTCCCAACCCCAGCCTCTCATGGTTGATCCTGAGCCGCTGCTGTCGCCTGGATGACGCTCGCGCGGCCTTCGCTGACCACAATGCGTCCAGGCCCCATCCGGATGACTGCCCCAGAGGAAACCCCGATGAACACGCGTGAAACGAACGCACCGCGCGGACACTACCGCATCTGCCCGCTGTGCGAAGCCTGCTGCGGTTTACAGGTGCAGACGGCCGGCGGCCGTGTCACAGGCATCCGCGGCGCCCAGGACGACCCGTTCAGCGAGGGATTCCTGTGCCCCAAGGGCATCTCGCTGAAAGACCTCCACGAGGACCCCGACCGCCTGCGCCAGCCACTGCTCAAGCGCAATGGCCGCCACGAGCCCGTCAGCTGGGAGCAGGCCTTCGAGGAGATCGAGCGCCGCCTGCGCCCGCTGATCGAGGCCCATGGACCGGACGCCGTGGCCCTCAGCTTCGGCAACCCGGCCGCGCACAAGGTGGGCCTGCTGGCCTACACGCCGCGCCTGGCCCGGGCCCTGGGCACGCGCAATGTCTTCTCGGCCTCCACCCTGGACCAGATGCCCAAGCAGCTGTCCAGCGCGCTGATGTACGGCCACTGGCTCAGCATCCCCGTGCCGGACCTGCCGCGCACGGACCTGCTGGTGGTGCTGGGCGCCAACCCCATGGTCAGCAACGGCAGCCTCTGGACGGTGCCGGACTTCCGCGGCAAGGCCCGGGCCCTGCGCGAGCGTGGCGGCCGGCTGATCGTCATCGACCCTCGGCGCACCGAAACCGCGGCGGCGGCGGACGAGCACCTCTTCATCCGCCCCGGCAGCGACGTCTGGCTGTTGCTGGGCCTGGTCCACACCCTGTTCGACGAAGGCCTGGTGCGCAGCAGCCCGCTGGACGCCTGGGTGCAGGGACTTGAGGAGATCCGCTCGGCGGTCACCGCCTACCCGCCTGAGTCAACAGCCCTGCACTGCGGCATCCCGGCGCCCGAGCAGCGCCGGATCGCCCGACTGCTGGCCACCACGCCGCGGGCCTCGCTCTATGCGCGCATCGGCAGCTGCACGCAGCGCCACGGCACGCTCAACAGCTGGCTGGTCGACGTCGTCAACATCCTGTGCGGTCAGCTGGACCAGCCCGGCGGCGCCATGTTCCCCAAGGCCGCGGCCTTCGCCGTCAACACCCAGGGGCGGCCGGGCAGCGGGCGCGGCGTGAGCCTGGGCCGGCGCAAGAGCCGGGTCAGCGGTGCGCCGGAGGTCTTCGGTGAGCTGCCCATGGTCTGCCTGGCCGAAGAGATCGAGACCCCGGGCGAAGGCCAGGTGCGGGCCCTGATCACGGTGGCCAGCAACCCGGTGCTTTCGGCGCCCAACGGCCCTCGCCTCGCGCAAGCGCTGGACGGCCTCGACTTCATGCTCAGCCTGGACATCTACCTCAACGAGACCACGCGCCACGCCGACCTCATCCTGCCCGCCCCCTCGCCCCTGGAGGACCTGCACTACGACATCGCCTTCGGCCAGCTCTCCTGGCGCAACCATGCGCGCTACAGCGCCCCGGTCTTCGAGCGCCCGGCCGACATGCCCGAGGAATGGGAGACCCTGACCCGGCTCGCCGCCCTGGCCGCTGGCGCGGACTGGCGCCAGCCCGTGGACCAGCTCGACACCGCGGCCCTGCGCCAGGAGCTGCGCCATCAGCTCAAGGACAGCGAGGGCACGCAGAGCGAGGCGCTGCTCGCTGCCCTCGCGCCGCGGGTGGGGCCGCAGCGCCTGATCGACCTGGCCCTGCGCAGCGGCCCTTATGGCGACCAGTTCGGCCGCAAGCCGGACGGGCTCACGCTGGACCGCGTGCAGGCCGCGCCCCATGGCATCGACCTCGGCGAGCTGCAGCCCCGGGTGCCCGAGCTGCTGCGCACGCCCTCGGGTTGCATCGAGCTGGCTCCGGCGCCCTTCATGGCGGCGCTCGGCGCACTGGCCGGCGACGCGCCTCCCTCCTGCGGGCCGGACGAGCTCCTGCTGATCGGCCGGCGCGACACGCGCTCGGGCAACAGCTGGATGCACAACCTGCCCGTACTGGCCAAGGGGCCTGACCGCAGCGCGCTGATCGTCCACCCGGACGATGCCCACCAGCGCGGCCTGCGCGATGGCGACCGCGCCCTGCTGCGCAATGCGGCGGGCACCAGCCTGGAGGTGCTGCTGCAATGCTCGGACGAGATGATGCCCGGCGTGGCCAGCCTGCCGCACGGCTGGGGCCATGACCTGCCGGGCACCCGCTTGAGCGTGGCCCAGCTGCGCCCGGGCGCCAACCTCAATGCCCTGCTGGATGAGCGGCTGCGAGATCCACAGTCCGGCAACGCCGTGCTCTCGGGTCAACCCGTGACCCTGAGCGCCCTGCCTGCCTGAGCAAAAAGAGACCGGCCACTCCGCAGGGAGTGCCGGTCGCAAGGCCGGCGTTCGGAGGCATGCGCCGGGGAGGAGAAGATCAGTCCTCAGAACTTGTAGCTGACCCCCACGCTCAGGGTCCGCGGTGCGCCGTAGAAGCCGGTCAGCACGCCCAGGGCGGCGATGTTGTAGCCATCGGTGCGGTAGGCCTTGTTGGTGAGGTTGCTGCCCTGCAGGGAGAAGCTCAGGTGCTCGTCGCGCTCCCAGATCAGGCCAGCGTTGAGCAGAGCGTAGGCGTCCTGGGCGATGGCTTCGCTGAGGTCCGTCGTCGGATAGACCTTGGTGCGGTAGCTCACCCCCACCCGCGAGCGCAGCGTGCCGCGGCCCAACGCCGTGCGGTTCTCCAGATTGAAGGCGGCCTGGAACTTGGGCGCGTTGGTGAACTTCTTCTGGTCCGCCACGTTCACGCCCTTGTCCAGGTACTCGTCGTAGCGCGCATGCAGGGCGGAGACGTTGCCGCTGAAGGTCCAGCTGCTGTTGGGGCGCCAGACGAATTCCAGCTCGGCACCGTCCACGGTGGCACGGCCGGCGTTGGTGAAGTCACCGAAGAATCCGGGCGTGCCATTGGCCTGGGTGTAGGAGGTGAACACCGAGAGCTGCACGTTCTTGTACTTGTTGTGGAAGACGGCGGTGTTGAGCTCCAGACGCCCGCCGTCCAGCACCATCTTGGCGCCACCCTCGATGGAATCGAGCACCTCGTCCTCGAAGGGCTTGCTGGAGATGGGCACCGCCGCGGTGTTGGCGCGGATGTTGAAGCCGCCTGACTTGAAGCCGCGCGAGGCGCTGGCGTACAGCGAGGTGGCGCTGGAAAGCTTGTAGTCCAGCGAGACCTTGGGCGAGGTGTTGCTGACCTCGCGGGTCTTGTCGAAGTCGGCCAGCGTGGCGATGGGCTTGCTGAAGGTGGCATCGCTGAAGGCCTGGTTCAGCACCACGGCGCGCTTGCTCTCCTTGGTGTAGCGCAGGCCGGCGCTGAGACTGAAGCCCTGCGCCAGGCGCCAGCTCCAGTCGGCATAGGCCGCCTTGCCGCGCGTGTGGACCGTGCCGTTGGTCGTGCCGAAGGAGAGGTTGAAGAAGTTGTTGGAGACCTTGCCGCCCGCCTCGCCATTGAAGAAGTAGACACCCATCACGCCCGAGGAGCCGGCGCCATCGAAGGCCAGCTGGGCCTCGGCGCTGCTCTGGGTGTCCTGGTAGAGGGCCAGCACGTCCGCGATCTTGTTGGGCAGGCCGTCGAAGTCGATGCCCGTGCTGGTGTCGTTGCTGCGGTGGGCGGCGATGAACTTGGCCGTCCACTGCGAGTCCACGTTCCAGTTGAGGCTCAGCGAGCTGCCGCCGGTCTCGGTGCGGTTCTGGTTGGGCATGCCGCTGGCGATGTCGTAGCGGCTCTCGCCGGGTGGCGTCTTGGCGGGGTCGAACTTGTTGACGTCCAGGCGCTGGAAGCCGCGCATATTGGATTCGTCATAGGTCTTGTCCGTCGTGAACTGCACGTTGAAGGGCTGGCCGCTGGGATAGAACCCCAGGCTCAGCCGGCCGGCCTTGGTCTTCTGGTTGCTGACCTCGCTGCCATCGGTGAGGTTCTTGCCGTAGCCATCGCGGTTCAGCGTGGCCAGGGCCAGGCGGGCACGGAACTGGCCGTCGCTGCTGGCCCCGCCGACCGAGCCCTTGGCGTCCATCTGGCCATAGCTGCCAAAGGTCAGGCTGGCGCTGCCCTCGGTCCGGGTGCCCAGGGGGCGAGACACATACTTGACCGCGCCACCGATCGTGTTCTTGCCGTAGAGCGTGCCCTGCGGCCCCCGCAGCACCTCGATGCGCTGGGTGTCGAACACGTCCAGCAGCGCGCCCTGGGGCCGCGCCACATAGACGTCATCCAGGTAGATGCCCACGCCCGGGTCCACACCCCACAACGGGTCGGCCTGGCCCACGCCGCGGATGAAGGTGGTGATGGTGGAGTTGCTGCCGCGGGCGGCGTAGATGGTCAGGTTGGGCACCTGCGACTGCAGGTCGCCCAGATTCTTGACGTTGAGGCTTTCGAGCGCGCCCGCACCGAAGGCCGTGACCGCGACCGGCACATCCTTCAGCGATTCCTCGCGACGGCGGGCGGTCACCGTCACGGCTTCGAGCTTCTGCGTGTCGGCCGCGGGCGCGGGCTCCTCGGCCGGCGCCGGGCCGGGCTCGGCCCAGGCGGGCGCTCCGGCGGCCAGGGCGGACAGCAGGGCCAGGGTCAGGGGCGTACGGCGCAGGGCCGCGCCAGGATGGGCGGCGGCAATGGGTGTCAGGGTCATGCGTTGTCTCCGTGATTCTTTGAGGTGTCGACGCGGACGTCGCCCCAAGGGAGTGCAAGTGCCATGCCCGTGGGCGCGCCAGACCCGCCTTCTACGTGCAAACCATGAGAGCGGCGCGCGCAGGCCGGGTCCTCGGCGGCCTGTCAGGCCGGCATCGGGGGATGTTCGAGCGTCTAGCGGCCGCTCAGGGGCGTCGGGGCCTGCGCACGCTGTCTGATTGGCACACAGCCCGGGGGGCGCCGATGTCCACGGATCGGGCATTGCCTGAAGCCCGGACACCGCTTTGCCCCCGCAGCCAGCCCAGCAGGCGCAGCGCCCAGCCGCCCATGCACAGGGCCCACAGGAGGGCCGCCAGGACCAGCGTCACCGCCGGGTCCGTCTGTCCCAGGGCGGCCCACAGCCGCAGGATCACGGCCGTCTGCAACAGAAGAAAGAGCGTCAGCAAGGGGCGGTCCGCCGCCAGAGGCCGGCCCGCATGCACGCTGCTGACACGGCTGACCTGGGCCATCATCAGGCTGCCCAGGCCCCCTGCCAGCACGGCGTGCAGCGGCGCCAGCCCAAGCCCGGCACGTCCAAGCGCCAGCAGCCCCGAGGACAGGGCCGACAGCCCGGCCCCCGCAGCCAGCCACAGGCCGCCGGCCAGCATCATCGCCATCAGGGGCAACCGAGCCATGCGCCGCCAATGCCAGGACTGCCTCAGGAGCAGGAGAGCGACACAGCCCTCGAACCCCGCTCGCAGCGCCCAGGCCCATGCGGGCAGGGCCGCGGGCGCCAGCACCTGCCAGGCGCCCCCCCAGGCACAGCCCGCCAGCCCGGCCCACAGCAGGGCGCGCTCGGGCGCCGGCAGGCGCCCGGCCACCTGCAGCCAGACCGCGGGTTCGGCAAACATGGGCACCATGCGATGCAGGGCGATCAGGAACACCGGCAGCAGCCCCCACCACAGCACCGACTGCAGGGCGTGGCGGGCCACCTCCTCATGCCCCGCCATCAGGCCCGCACCCATGGCGGCCATGCCGCACAGGCCCAGCAGCCAGGCCCCTTGCACGCCGCGCAGGTGCAACCGGTCCGGCACCTCGCTGGCGGCCAGCAGGCGCCCGGCCTGCCACCAGGAGAGGCCCCAGGACAGCGCCACCAGCATCAGGCCCAGTCCGGTCAGCTGCGCGTCGACATGCACGCCCGGCAGGGCCAGTGCCCAGCCCAGGCCGGCCAGCCACAGCGAAGGCCACAAGGTTCGCCCGGCCGGGCCCGGCACGCGCAACCAGCGCGGCCCGGCGGTGAAGAAGAAGCCGGCAATGAACTGCGGCATCGCGCCCAGCCCGAACAGCAGGCCATGCGCCAGCCCCGGCGACACCGCCCAGGGCAGCGCCCAGGCCCTCCAGCGGGCCAGCAGGACCAGGCACCACCACAGGCCCGACAGGGCCAGCATCAGCAGGCCCAGCTGAAAGAAGGGGCGGTGGGGCTGCCGTGCCGGCGCGGCGGCGCTGCTGCGGCGTTCAGGCATGTCAGGGTCCGGCATGGGGAGAGATCTTGCCGCCCTGACGGGCATGGGCGCTTGCTCAAGGACAAGTCCCGGCGCCACGCATGGGCGCGATGACGGCCATGGTGCTACAATCCATTCCCATACATTCGCTCAAGACCGTTTCTTCAAGGTCTTTGCAGTGGTCTCCGGCATCAGATCTCACACGATGCCGGCCCGCCCATCAGCCTCCAGCGCCATCACTCGGGATCCGCCGATTCCGTATCCGGGCCCCGCCCGAAGCGCCCGCCCCCAAGCGATCCGCTGGGTGGCTTCAATCACCGGCTTGATCTCTCTTGCGTGTTTGTACGTCCCCCGTGTGTCGCCGCTCGCGCACACGGTTTCCACATATTTTCGGAAAGAAAACACCATGAGCAGCATTCAGAACGGCATCGTCAAGTGGTTCGACGACGGCAAGGGCTTCGGTTTCATCACCCCCGCCGACGGCAGCAAGGACCTCTTCGCCCACCACAGCGAAATCCGCAACGGTGGCGGCTTCCGCAGCCTGGCTGAAGGCCAGCAGGTCGAATTCGAAGTCAAGCAAGGCCCCAAGGGTCTGCAGGCTTCGAACATCAAGCCCCTGTAAAGCACTTCATCCGGGCCTGGGAAGGCCTGGGGCGTCCGTGTGGACACCCCACTCCAGACGGCAGTGATCTCCGCAGATCACTGCTTCGGGCGCCCCCTCTCACGGGGCGCCCACTCCCGAGCCAGGCCCTGCGCCTGCCCTCGACCTTCATCACCATCCGCGCCAAGACGGCTCTCTGGACCTCCGAGCAGGGACGGCTCCTTCAAGGCGCACACCTCGAGATAACCATGCAAAAGAAAAGCATCGAGGTGGGGCGATTCCTTGTCTCACCTTTCATCAAGACTTCCGATGACGGCGGCTTCTACGCCAGCGTCTCCATCCGCTCCGGCCAGGGCTCGGCCAATCACGATCGCGTGGTGCGCTTCGCCCCGCGCTTCAGCGGGCACCGACAGGCCCTGAACTACGCCTGGTCGCAAGGCCGGGCGTGGGCTGAAGCGATGTAATCGCACAAACGGGCCCACCCCCTACGCGCTTCGCGCGCCCCCTCAAGGGGGCACAGCCGACGGCCCGGCGAAGCCGGATCCGCGGCTGTCGTGCGGGGCGAGTGCCGGCTTTGCCGAGCACTCTTCGACTATGCGGCAGCGTCGCTTGGCCCCATTTCCTGCGCATCGGCCTCGCAAGAACGAGGACGGCCCGGCGAAGCCGGATCCGCGGCTGTCGTGCGGGGCGAGTGCCGGCTTTGCCGAGCACTC